>CAJOHK010000021.1 GCA_905234285.1 uncultured Bacteroidales bacterium | reverse complement strand
GAGGAACCACCTCTTCCCATTCCGAACAGAGAAGTTAAGCTCACCCACGCCGATGGTACTGACCCACCAGTTGGGAGAGTAGGTAGCTGCGGTTTTTCGGAAAGCCTGACGTCGAAAGACGCCAGGCTTTCTTCGTATAACCGCACCTACCGGGGGCCACGTTACCCCCTCCCGAAACCCCTCCCCTCGGGGGGAGTGACTTGCCATTCTGAGCAAAGCGAAGAATCTTCTATAATTGTAAGAAAATTACTATATTTGCATGATTTATCGAAATCTACTTTTAATTTTTATAAAATTATGCAAATCGTATCCGTTTTCGGTAGAGAAATCCTGGATTCCCGTGGAAATCCTACCATCGAAGTTGAAGTTACCCTTGATTCTGGTTTCGTAGGTGTTGCCGCCGTTCCCTCTGGCGCTTCTACCGGTGAAAACGAGGCCCTCGAACTCCGCGACGGCGACAAAAAGCGCTATGGCGGTAAGGGTGTTCTGAAGGCTGTGGAGAATGTGAATAAGGTGATTGCCCCCGAGATCATCGGCATGGATGCTACACAGCAGCGTGCCATTGATAAGGCCATGATCGAGCTGGACGGCACTCCCACCAAGAGCAAGCTGGGCGCCAATGCCATCCTGGGCGTTTCCCTGGCCGTTGCCAAGGCTGCAGCCGCCGAGCTGGGCCTCCCGCTGTACCGCTATCTGGGCGGCACCAACGCGTATGTTCTTCCCGTTCCCATGATGAACATCATCAACGGTGGCGCTCACTCCGATGCTCCCATCGCTTTCCAGGAATTCATGATCCGTCCCGTGGGCGCCACCAGCGAAGCTGAGGCCGTGCGCATGGGTGCCGAGGTCTTCCACGCTCTCCAGAAGGTGCTCAAGGGCCGTGGCCTTTCCACCGCCGTGGGTGACGAAGGTGGTTTCGCTCCCGCTCTCAAGGGTATCAACGACGCTCTGGATTGCATCATCGAGGCCATCAAGAACGCTGGCCTGGAGCCTGGCAAGGATGTGAAGATTGCTATGGACTGCGCCGCTTCCGAGTTCTGCTTCAAGGGCGAGGACGGTAAGTTCTACTATGACTACAAGCAGCTCAAGGACGGCAAAAAGAAGGATCCTCGCGGCCGCAAGCTCTCTACCGACCAGCAGATCAACTACCTCAAGCAGCTCATCACCAAGTACCCCATCGACTCCATCGAGGACGGTCTCAGTGAAGAAGACTGGGAGGGCTGGGTAAAGCTCACCAAGGCTATCGGCGACAAGTGCCAGCTGGTAGGCGACGACCTCTTTGTCACCAATGTGAAGTACCTGCAGAAGGGTATCGAGATGGGTGCCGGTAACTCCATCCTCATCAAGGTGAACCAGATTGGTTCCCTAACCGAGACCCTGGACGCCATCGAGATGGCTCACCGTCACGGCTACACCACTGTTACCAGCCACCGTTCCGGAGAGACCGAGGACACCACCATTGCCGACATCGCCGTTGCCACCAACAGCGGTCAAATCAAGACGGGTTCCCTCAGCCGCACCGACCGTATTGCCAAGTACAACCGTCTCATGCGCATTGAGATTGAACTTGCCGAAGAAGCTCGCTATGGCTATAAGAAACTTCGCTAAGTACGGCGTCCTGGCCCTTGTGGCCATGGCCTGTACGGTGAAAGAACCTTTAGAAACTCAGGCTCCGACCAACTCGGAGCCTGTTGTTTCTGACGAGGGGTATATCCCGGGACGGGCTATTGTAGAGTTTGACGACGCCCTCACTTCGGCCATTGAAACCGAACTGGCCCAGGGCGCAGGGGTTACCACCAAATCCATGGGCTCTGTCATGGACCAGCTGGGTATTATTGAGATGGAGCGTGTATTCCCGCATGCCGGCGAGTTCGAGCCCCGTACCCGCGCCATGGGTCTGCACCATTTCTACACGGTATCCTATTCCGAGGCCACGCCGGTTTCCAAGGCCCTGGCCACGTTGGAAGCCATGCCGGGCGTAGTGTCCGTGAGCCCCTCCCGGCCCATTGCCAAGCGCGTTACCTTCAACGACCCCTTATTCGGCAACCAGTGGCATTATATCAATTCCGATTATTCCGGCGCCGATATCAACGTGAAGGGGGTTTGGGACAAGTATACCACGGGAAGCAACAAGGTCATTGTGTGTGTGGTGGATGAACCGATTGATGCCACCCACGAAGACCTCAAGGACAACTTGTGGCAAGATGCTTCGGGCCACACCGGCTACAATTATGCCCGTAACAACTATGATATGACCATCCGCCCCGAGAACGGGAACGGAGATCAGGGCCATGGCACCCATGTGGCCGGCACCATCTCGGCTGTCAATAACAACGGTATCGGCCTTTGTGGCATTGCCGGCGGTAACAAAGCCGCAGGTGTGCAGGGTGTCCTCCTCATGTCCCACGGTATCTTCTCCGGAACCAAGAGTGCTTCTGACGCCAACACCTACAAGGCTATCAAAGATGCGGCCGACAAAGGTGCCGTCATCTCCCAGAACAGCTGGGGCTATTACGCCGATGCCAACGGAGACGGCAGGGTTTCCTCCAAGGAACTGGCCGATTACAAGAAGCAGACGGAAGACTCGGCTATGGCTGCGGCCATCGAGTACTTTGTGAAAAACGCAGGCTGTGATGCCAATGGCAACCAGCGCTCCGACTCTCCCATGAAGGGTGGTCTGGTGATTTTTGCGGCCGGTAACGAGAACATCGAATACGACGTTGTCGGCAGCAATGACCCCAATGTCATTGAGGTGGGTGCTTTCCGGGAAACTGGTGCCAAAGCCAGCTATTCCAACTGGGGCGACTGGGTACATATCGCCGCTCCCGGCGGGGAGGGTAATTACAGCTACGACTCTGTTTGGAGTACCCTTCCCACCAAAGTTACTTCTGCGGGTTACGGCGGTCAGTATTGGGCCGGTACCTCCATGGCCTGCCCGCATGTGAGTGGCGTGGCTGCTCTCATCATCTCCTACTTTGGCGGAGAGGGATTTACGGCCGAGGATGCCAAGAAAATCCTCTTCGGCGGCCTGGGCAACACCATCGGCGGCAGCAAGCCCATCGGCAAAAAGGTAGATGCGCTGGCATCCTTCGAATGGGCTCTTGCTAACGGCTATACTCCTGGCAGCGCCCCCATTGAACCGCTTCCTCCGGTGATTCACTTCTCTCAGGAGTCGGTCTCTGTTCCTGCCCACAAGACGGTGGAAGTTACCGTTACGGCTACGGACCCCAACAACGACAAAGTGACGCTGGAACTTATTAAGGACAGCGCCAACGAGGCCATTACCCTCAAGGAGAACGGCTCGTCCTGGCTGCTTACCATCGAGGCGCCCAAGGCCACTGCCGGCCAGTACGAGGTGAGCGTCAAAGCTACCGATGCTACGGGTCTGTCGTCATCGGCCAAGTTCGGCTACGTGATTCTGGAGAACCATGCGCCCAAGGTGGCCAAAACGCCCGACAACCAGCTGGCCTTCGTTCTAAATCAGACCGGCGGTCCGCTGGATGTGAGCACGTTCTTTACCGACGAAGACGAGGACGATGTCCTTAAATTCACCGTTAGTGCCCATTATACTTCCTTCGTAGACCTGAAACTGGACGGCAGCAAGCTGAGCTGGACGCCCAAGTCCTACGGATCCACTGCCATTACCGTAACGGCAACCGATATCCTGGGCCTGAGCACTTCTGCTTCCTTCCAGCTTACCGCCATGCCGGCCAACGAGAATGCCGTCTCTTATCCTTCGGTGGCTCAGAACGATGCCTATGTTCTCATCGGCACCGTGAATCCTACCGAGGTAACGGTGAGCCTTTACAACTCACTGGGCGGGCTGGTGCTCAGGCAAACCGTTACGGCCAGCATGTACGAGCCCATCCACCTGGATCTGTCCAAGGTGGCGCCGGGCCGGTATACGGCTGTGATTGAAGGCTGGGGTACTACCCAGAAAGTAAGGATAGTGAAGTACTAAAGCCTGTCCTGCTTTAAATCTTCTATGTACCGCGCAATTCTGTGGAGTTCGCGCGGTATTTTTATGCTCTGGGGGCAATGCTTGACGCAGATGCCGCAGGAGATGCAGTGGTCGGCCTGGCGGAGGGATTCCACGGCGCGGTTGTAGCCCACCAGATAGGCCTTTTTGAGCTTGCGGTAGTCCTTCTGTTCCTGGCTTTGCGCGTAGGTGCCCTCGGTGATGGCCTTGTTGTAATGCTGGAATGTGCCGGGGATGTCTACGCCGTACGGGCAGGGCATGCAGTACTTGCAGTTAGTGCAGTTGATGAGGGGGTACTCCTTCATTTGCGTGGCCATGTGCTCCAGGAACTCGATTTCCTCGGCGGTGAGGGGTTTGAAGTGGCCGAAGGTGTTGATGTTGTCCAGCAGCGGGTCCATGGAGGTCATGCCGGAGAGGATGCACAGCACGCGGGGGTAGCTGCCGCAGAAGCGGAAAGCCCAGGAGGCAATGCTCTTGTCCGGCTCCCGCTGCAGCATTTGCTTGCCAATAGCCTCGGGCACGTTGGCCAGTCTTCCGCCCAGAAGGGGTTCCATGATGATGATGGGGATGCTCCGCTGGTCCAGCTGGGCGTACAGATAGTCGGCGTTCACGTTGCGCACACCGTCGGCGTGTTTCCAGTCCACGTAGTTCATCTCTATCTGGCAGAAGTCCCAGAGCATCTCGCCGGAGTCGTGTAGCTGCATAAAGTAGTCGAACTCGTGCTGGGCGCCGTGGAAGGAGAAGCCCAGGTTGCGGATGCGCCCGGCGGCCTTTTCCTTGCGCAGGAACTCTACCAGGCCGTTCTCTACGTACCGATGGTTAAAGGCATCGGCCCCGCCCCGGCCGATGGCATGCAGCAGGTAGTAGTCAAAGTAGTCGGTCTTGAGCTGCTCGAAGGAATCCTTGTACATCTTGATGGATGCCTCGGGCGTCTGGTCGTTAAAGTTGGACAGCTTGGTGGCAATGTAGTAGCTCTCCCGCGGATGGCGGCTGAGGGCGATGCCGGCCGCTTTCTCGCTCTGGCCCTGCAGGTAGGCGGGGGAGGTGTCAAAGTAATTGACGCCGTGCGCTATGGCGTAATCGACCATCTCGTTTACCGCCTCCTGGTCTATGATGTCTTTGCCGTTCTGGTCCTTGATCATGGGCCAGCGCATGCAGCCAAAGCCCAGCAGGGAGATTCTGTCTCCGTTGATGGGGTTGGTGCGGTATTCCATGGCCTCCTCCTGGGCCGTACTGCTGCTGTTCCCGGCCTTAGGTGCGCAAGCTGCCGCCAATGCCGCCGCGCCGCTTATCTTGATGAATTCTCTGCGTTTCATATTATGTGGGTTTTATGATGTGGGGTACTCTCTGCAAATCTGTGCCACCCTCGGCAACATAAGAGGGAGGGGCCCACAGAGGTGCGAAGCACCGAGATTTGGGAGGGGTCGCGAAGCGACGATTTGCAGAGAGTAACCCCACATCATTATTCTAAATGACTGTATTTTCCATTAACGGTGATGGCGCTGAGGGGGCGCACGGGACAATAGTATTCACACGCGCCGCAGCCGATGCAGAGCTCCTGGTTCACGGAAGGGATGTGGAACTTATGGCCATCGGCGGGGACCATTTGGATGGCGCCTACGGGGCAAACCTGGGCGCATTTGCCGCAGTGGGTGTCGTTCTCGGTGAGGCAGAGTTCGCGGTTTACCTGAGCGGTGCCCACGTGGTACTGCGTTTTTTCTTCCCTGCCGATTTTTGCGATGGCGCCGGTGGGGCACAGCTCGGAGCAGCGGGTGCATTCTGGCCGGCACCAGCCTTTCTCGAAGCCCATTTCCGGCTGCATCAGGTGATTCAGGTCCCCTGAGGGTTTCAGGACGTTGTTGGGGCATTGGGCTACGCAGAGCTGGCAAGCGGTGCAATGCTGGTAGAAGTGTTCGAGGCTCTTGGAGCCGGGGGGCGTGATGGGAATGGCCCTTTCCGGGGCCTGCTTGGGAAGCAGCTCGGTAAAGCCGCCGTCCACTTTCTTTGCGGCTTCCTGCGCCCTGGCCTCCACATCTTTGAGCGCAGCGGCGCCCACGGCCACGGCCGTTCCGGTGATGAATGCCCTGCGACCGTTTTGGCTGGGGCCGGAGGCAGAGGGCGAAGCCTTCCGGCCCCACGCGAAGCGGTATTTGAGTCCGCCCTGGGGGCAGGAATCGATGCAGTTGAAGCAGTCTACGCAGCGGGAATGGTCAATGTGCACGGCTTCTTTGGTGATACTGATGCACTGGGCCTTGCAGTTTACCTCACAGGTTTTGCAGCGCACGCATTTGCTGGCGTCTATCATGGGACGGAACATGGCAAAGCGGGACAGGAAACTGAGCGTGGTTCCCACCGGGCAAATGCTGTTGCAGTAAAGCCGGCCGTTACGCCAGGCCAGAACAACAATGACCGCCAGCGTGCCGCCGGCAATGGCCAGGGATGCGGCGCTCTTGATCCAGACTTCCTTGGTGTAAAAGGCATAGCTGCCGGCATGTTCGGCCCAGGCGGCCAGCAGGTTGTTGCCCCAGAGGTATACCGGTTGCAGCAGGCTCTGGACCATTCGGCCATAGGCGCTGTAGGGGGCCAAAAGGCTCACAATTACGTGTACGCCGGCCACCAGGCATATCACAAATGCGGCCCATACGCCATAGCGCAGCCACTTGTTTTCCTTATGGTATTTGTAGGGCCTCTTTTTCTTGTGGGTCCCCAACCAGGAAATGCCGTCCTGGAACACGCCCAGCGGGCAGATGACCGAGCAATACACCCGGCCAAAAACCAGCGTGAGCAGCACCAGGGCCACAATTACTCCAACGTTCAGGGCCAGAAGGGCCGGCAAAAACTGTACTTTTGCCATCCAGCCCAAATAGTGGTGCAGGGTTCCGGTAAAGTCCAGGAACAGCAGGGTAATCCCTATCCAGAACAACCAGGCCAGCGTTACGCGAATCTTTTTTAGCATAAATATGTGTTTGCACAAAGATAAGAAATTTCGGAATTATTGCTATCTTTGCAAGTACGCAAAAAAGAGAACCTATGTTACCCAAAGCGAAAGAAATCGTGGACGCCATGTCTGCCAAAATGCAGGACAGCGTAGAATACTTGGAAGAAGACCTCAAGAATTACCGTGTAGGCAAAGCCTCTCCGGCCATTCTCAATCCCGTAATGGTAGACTATTATGGCAGCGCCACCCCGCTCAACCAGGTGGCCTCCATCACCACGCCAGATGCCAAAACCATCGCCATTCAGCCTTGGGAGCGCAACATGATCGGCAAAATCGAGAAAGCTATCCTGGATGCCAATGTGGGCCTTACCCCGTCCAACAACGGTGAAATCATCCGTTGCATGGTACCTCCGCTCACCGAGGATCGCCGTAAAGAGCTCATCAAAAAGGCCAAGGCTCAGGGAGAGACCACCAAGGTAACCATCCGCAATGCCCGCCGTGACGGCATCGATCTCCTCAAGAAGGCCCAAAAGAACGAAGGCCTGTCCGAGGACGGAGAAAAGGAAGGCGAAGACGAGCTCCAGAAGGTCACCGACAAGTGGGTGAAGAAGGTGGACGAGGTCATCGCCGCCAAGGAGAAGGATATCCTTACCGTATAATGAAAAGGGTAGCGATTCAAGGATACAAGGGCTGCTTCCATGAACAAGCAGCCCGTCTTTTTTATGCTCCCGGGGATATAGCCATCCAGGAGTGCGACACTTTCCCAGGCCTATACCAAGCCCTGGAGGATGGCCAGGCCGATGCCGCCATCATGGCCATCGAGAACACCGTGAGCGGCGGTCTCATCAACAATTTCGAGCTCCTGCGTGCCCGGGGCGTGGCGGTGAAAGGCGAGGTGTACCTTAGAATTGAGCAAAACCTCATGGCCCTGCCCGGCCAGTGCCTGGAAGACATCCGCGAGGTGCGCACCCACTACATGGCCATCAACCAGACGCGCCCGTGGTTCGAGCAAAACGCCCCCTGGATCAGGCTCACCGAGAGTGAAGATACCGCCAAGAGTGCCGGCGAGCTGGCGGTGTCGGCCCAGAAGGGGATAGGTGCTGTGGCATCGGACCTGGCGGCCCGGCTGTACGGACTGGAGATCCTGGCTCCCGGAATAGAGACCTACAAGCAAAACTTCACGCGCTTCCTTATCCTGGACCCGGCGCTCTCTGTGCCGCAGGAGCAAATAGACAAAGCCGTGCTGTGCTTTACCCTGCCGCACAAGCCCGGTTCGCTGGCGCAAATCCTTACCATCCTGTCGTTCTACGACATGAACCTTACCCGTATCCAGTCGCTGCCCATCCCCGGCCGCGAGTGGCAATATTTCTTCTATGCCGATATCAAATTCTCCGATTATCAGCGCTATCAGCAGGCCCTGCAGGCTGTGCGCCCGCTCATAGAAGACCTGCAAATCCTGGGAGAATACCAAGCTGCCTTATGATTATTGAACCCGCCAACAGGACGCTCACTGTCAAAGAATACTATTTTTCCATCAAGAACCGCGAGATAGCCAGGCTCAATGCCGAGCGTGCCGCCGCGGGCCTGGATCCCGTGATTAACCTGGGCATCGGCTCCCCGGACGGGACCCCGCCCCGGGCCGCCCTGGACATGATGGCTGCCGAGGCCGTGAAAGACGGCGTGCACGGCTACCAGAGCTACACCGGCATTCCCCAGCTGCGGGAGGCCCTGGCCGCCTGGTACAAGCGCTACTATGGCGTGGAGCTGGACCCTGCCTCCGAGATTCAGCCGCTCACCGGTTCCAAGGAGGGGATCCTCCTCACCTCGCTCACGTTCCTGAATCCCGGTGACGGTGTGCTGGTGCCGGATCCCGGTTACCCCACTTATACATCGGCCTCGCTCATGTGCGACGCCCGCATTGTCAAGTACGACCTGCTGGAAAAGAACGGCTGGTACCCGGACTTTGACGCCCTGGAGCGCATGGACCTCAAGGGGGTCAAACTCATGTGGACCAACTATCCCGGCATGCCAACCGGCGCCCAAGCTACGCCGGAGCTGTACCGGAAGCTGGTAGATTTTGGCCGTCGGCACGTCGTCCTCATTGTGAACGACAACCCTTACAGCTTTATCCGTACCTCCGAGCCCCTGTCCATTCTGGCTGTGCCGGGTGCCAAGGAGTGTTGCCTGGAAATGAATTCCCTGTCCAAGGCCCACAATATGGCGGGCTGGCGTTTGGGCATGGTGGCCGGCGAGGCTGCCTATATCAAGGAAATCCTCAAGGTGAAGAGCCAGATGGATTCCGGTATCTTCCGCCCGTTGCAGCTGGCCGCCGCCGAGGCCCTGGCCGCCGGGCCGGAATGGTTCACCGAGCTCAATGCCGAGTACCACCGCCGCGAGCAGGTGGCCTGGCGCATCATGGATGCCCTGGGCGCCACCTACTCCCGCGATGCCGCCGGCCTCTTTGTGTGGGGCCGACTGCCGGAGGGCATTTCGGCCCCGGATGGCCGCACTCCGGGGGAAGTGGTGAGTGACCGCATCCTGTATGAGGCCGGCGTGTTCATCACCCCGGGTTTCATCTTTGGCAAAAACGGTGAAAACTACATCCGCATCTCCCTTTGCGCCCCGGTGCCCGTGCTTGAACGCGCCTTGGCAAAAGTAGCGTTAAATGTAAACACCTGATATACAAGTAGTTAACCGAATTACCCTACCCGAAAATCGGCAGGGTAAATTGCATAAGTAATTGAGAATGAGTGATATGCATTTCACGGTGGGTGTAATAGGCCTGGGCCTCATAGGCGGGTCTATGGCCCTGGACCTCAAGCGCCGGGGCTTTGCCAACAAAGTGCTGGGCGTGGAGAACGACTCGGTGGCGGCCCAGGCGGCCCAAACCATCGGCCTGGTGGACGAGGTGGTCTCGTACGAAGACTGCGTAGCCCGTGCCGATATTGTGGTGGTAGCTGTTCCGGTGGGCACTGCCGTCAAAATGGTCCCCGACATCCTGGACCGCTTTGCTGCAGGGGGGCATGCCCCTTCTGGAGCATTTGCCCGTACAGGGTCGCAAAGCGACGCGGAAGAAGGGGTATGCCCCTCTGTCGCAAAAGAGCAAATTGTCATTGACGTCTGTTCCACCAAGGAGCAGATTTGCAATGCTACCAAATACCACCCGCTGCGCAAGCAGTTTGTGAGCACGCACCCCATGGCGGGTACCGAGTACAGCGGCCCTTGGGCGGCGCAGCCCGGGCTGTTCGACGGCCGGGCCTGCATTTTTGCCAATGCCGAGGAATCGGCCCCCAAGGCGGTGAAAGTCATCGAAGAGTTGTACGGTGTCCTGAACATGCGTCCCATTTACATGAATGCCGCCAGTCATGACGTGCATACCGCCTATGTCTCCCATATTTCCCACGTCACCTCCTTCGCCCTGGCCCTCACGGTGCTGGACAAAGAGAAGGACGAGAAGCACATCTTTGACCTGGCCTCGGGCGGTTTCTCCAGCACCGTGCGCTTGGCCAAGTCCAACGCCGACATGTGGGTCCCCATCCTTACGCAGAACCACGACAACGTGCTGCACGTGATGGATACCTACATAGAAAAAATGCAGCAGTTCCGTGAGGCCGTGGCCAATTACGACGAAGCCCGCATCCGTGAACTCATCCAGGAAGCCAATCGCATCAAAAAGATAATCAGATAATGGCACACGAACTTGATATTATTCCGGGAACCGAGTGGGGATTCTTTACCCTGCCGCGTCCCATGTGCATCGCCGGCCCCTGCAGCGCCGAGAGCGAGGAGCAGGTAATGGAAACCGCCGCCGGACTCAATGCCTTTGGCATTCACGTCTTCCGCGCCGGCATTTGGAAGCCGCGCACGCATCCGGGTTCCTTCGAGGGCGTAGGCACCCCCGGCCTCAAGTGGATGCGCAAAGTGAAGGAAACCTACGGCATGAAAACCTGCACCGAGGTGGCCAGTGAGAAGCACGTGCTGGAATGCCTCAAGTACGGTGTGGACATGGTTTGGGTGGGCGCCCGTACATCGGCCAACCCCTTCCTGATGCAGGAGATTGCCGATGCCCTTGAAGGCACCGACATCCCCGTGCTGGTAAAGAATCCCGTGAACCCGGACATCGACCTGTGGATTGGTGCCCTGGAGCGCCTGAACCGCGCCGGTCTCAAGAAGCTGGGCGTGATTCACCGCGGCTTCTCCACGTCGGCCCCCATCGCCTACCGCAACGATCCGGGCTGGCGCATGGCCATCGAACTGCGCACGCGCTATCCCCAGCTGGCTTTCTTTGCCGACCCGTCCCACATGGCGGGGGACCGCAAGTACCTGCTGGAACTGTCCCAGCGGGCCATGGACCTGGGCCTGGACGGCCTCATGGTAGAGAGCCACTGCAACCCTGCCTGCGCCCTGAGCGATGCCAAGCAGCAGCTTACGCCCCCGGACCTCAAAACCATGCTGGAAAGCCTGGTCATCCGCGACAACACCTCCGACAACCAGGCCTACCGTGAGGGAATCGACGCCCTGCGTGCCCAGATAGACGTCATTGACGAGAACCTCCTGTTCACCCTGGCCTCCCGCATGAAGGTGAGCGCCAAGATCGGCCAGTACAAAAAGGACCATAACGTGGCCATCCTGCAGAGCGGCCGATGGGAACAGGTGCTCTCACAAATGAAAATCAAGGCCAGCGCGTACGGCCTGTCCGACGCCTTCATCGATGCCGTTTTCAACGCCATCCACGAGGAGTCTGTGCGCGTGCAGAACGAGGTGCTGGAAGGCTAGATTCTGCCGAGCAGCGCCGAGGTGAAGGCTGCGTCTTCTTCCGGAGAGAGGAAGGAAGCCTCGATAGGAATGTAAAACAGCCGCTGTCGCACCTCCAGAGGAACTTTTGAGACGTCCCGCAACCGCTGGGCGTCTTTTTCTGTGGTCATGAGGCAGGCCGTTGGGTTTTCCCGGATGGCGGCGGAGAGTTTGCGGATGTCGGCGCGGGAGAATTTGTGGTGGTCGGGGAAAGCCAGCCGGCCCGCCAGCTTATAGCTGTCCGAAAGGAAACTGCGCAGGGGGGCGTCGTTGGCGATGCCGGATACCAGCACCAGCCGCTGTGCGTAGGTGTAGCGGGCGTCGGCCTCGGGGAACACAGGTTCCGGGGTGCCATACGAGATGGTGGTAAAGAACAGCTGCTGGGCGGGTGTCAGCCGCAAAAGCCGGCGCCATTCGCTGCGTTCCCAGTTGTCCAAAGACGCGGGACACTTGGTTACAATGACCATCTGGGCCTGTGCCAACCGCGAAGGCAGATCCCGGAGCCGCCCATAGGGCAGCAGCTTGTCTTCCCAGATGGGCCGGTTATAATCGATGAGCACAATATTTAGCCTGGCCGACAGCCGGCGGTACTGAAAGGCGTCATCCAGGACAATAAGTTGTGCCTTAGGGCAGGAAGGCTTTTCTGGAGCATTTGCCCGTACAGGGTCGCGAAGCGACGCGGAAAAATAGCCTTCCTGCCCTGAGGCAAGCACTTCGCAGCCGTGTACCCGGTCTTTGTCTACAGCAACAGTTACGGAGGGGAATTTGCGGGCCATCTGCAGGGGCTCGTCGCCGGCGAAGGAGGCGGTGCTGTCGGGGGTAACGATTTGGAAGCCCTTGGACTTGCGCTTGTATCCGCGGGACAGAACGGCCAGGTTGGCGTATGCCCACTGGTCCGAGGAAAGGAGCTTGCGCAGGATCATCTCTGTGTGCGGGGTTTTGCCCGTACCGCCCACCGTGATGTTGCCCACGCAAATGGTGGGAACGGGAGCCTCAAAAACCTTCTTCTTTCCTTTGTCGTACGCCCGGTGGCGCAGCCGTAAAACCAGTCCGTAAATCATAGTTTGGGTGATCTAAATTCCGTAGGCCGAAGCGGCCTCGGGGGCTTCCTCGCCCCAGCGCCGGGCCACGTAATCCAGGGTAGCAAAGATTTCGGCCGGGTCCTTGGAGGTGACCAGTTTGATACGGGTGTCTTTGAAATCCCTGAGCCCTTTGAAATAGCAGCTCAGGTGACGGCGCATCTCGTATACGCCGGTAACGGGGCCCTTGAGGTCCAGCGACAACTGGAAATGGCGTTTTGCCAGGGCCACGCGGTCCCGCACGTTCATGGGCGGCAATTCCTCGCCGGTGTCCAGCAGATGACGGATCTCGGTAAAGATCCAGGGATGGCCGAAGGACGCCCGACCCACCATGATGCCATCTACACCATACTTATCGAAGGCCTCCTTGGCCTTGGCGGCGCTGTTGATATCGCCATTACCTATTATAGGTATGCGCATGCGCGGGTTGTCTTTGACCGCGCCGATGAGGGTCCAGTCGGCCTCGCCCTTGTACATTTGGCAGCGGGTGCGGCCGTGGATGGTGAGGGCGGCCACGCCCACGTCCTGCAGGTGCTCGGCCAGTTCTACGATGATTTTGGAGCTGTCGTCCCACCCCAGGCGGGTTTTGACGGTGACGGGCTTTTCGGGGACAGCCTCAACGATGGCCTTGGTGATGGCCACCATTTTGTCGGGCTCGCGCATCATGCCGCTGCCCGCTCCTCTGCCGGCGATTTTGCTCACCGGGCAGCCGAAGTTGATATCTACGATGTCGGCCCCGTGCCCGCCGGCCAGTTCGGCGGCCTTATCGGCCATTCGGGCGGCGTCTACCATGGCCTCCGGGATGC
Organism: uncultured Bacteroidales bacterium; assembly: GCA_905234285.1. GTDB lineage: Bacteria > Bacteroidota > Bacteroidia > Bacteroidales > UBA932 > Cryptobacteroides. The sequence continues at coordinate 12,813 of CAJOHK010000021.1, read as the reverse complement.
TGCCATAGATTTGCACGGCCACGGGGGCCTCTTCCTCCAGGGTGTGCATTTTGGCGATGGTCTTCTGGACATCCCGCACCAGGCCGTCGGAACTCACAAACTCGGTGGTTACCATGGCGGCCCCCGCCTCCCTGCAAAGGATGCGGAAGCTGGCGTCGGTGACGTCCTCCATGGGCGCCAGCGTCACCGGACGGTAACCCAGGTCTATGTTTCCAATTTTCACGAGTGCAAAGATACGTTTTTTTTACGATAATCTCCCCGATCACTTAACGCTTTGATTTTGAGGCGATTGCTGATATTCAGTCCGGCAAATAGCCGGACTGAATATCAGCAAGTCGCTGAGATATAATAACTTAAGTGAACGCGGCCGAAACTGTTAAAATAGTATCACTTCAAAAGATACGCATATTAAATTTTGGCTAAAACGTCAAAACGGGCTCTTGTAACGTTCAGTTCCACTATTACTTGCACTTTTTAACCATTTCACCCTGGAATTATTAAAAATATTTAATTGTTAAATTGTTTTTGCAATCAAAAATATTGTACTATCTTTGCGGCGGTGAAACAGCACGAAACCAAACCAATATAGTATTAACCAAAAATTAACCCAATGTGTAACAACAGCTTACGTAAAGTTTGCCTCGTGGTTGCATCGTTGTTCTGCACTGCTGCCTTGGCACTTGCCCAGGGTGGCAGTACTATTACCGGTAACGTAGTAGACCAGGACAACCAGCCGCTTATCGGGGCAGGTGTTGTCGTTGAGGGTCAGCCCACCATCGGTGCGGTAACAGACTTTGACGGCAACTACACGCTGACCGTTCCCGACGGTGCTACCCACCTCCGCTTTTCCTACATCGGCATGGTGGACCAGGTGGTGGAAATCGCCGGCCGTACGGTTATCAATGTCACCCTGGCCGAGGATGCCACCGTCCTGGAGGGCGTAGTGGTAACGGCCCTTGGCATCAAACGCGCCGAGAAAGCGGTCACCTACAATGTCCAGAAGCTGGACGAGAAAGTGTTCGTCACGCGCGAAGCCAACATGGTGAACTCACTGGCCGGTAAAGTGGCCGGTGTGCAAATCAACGAGACGGCTGCCGGCGCCGGCGCCGAGACCAAAGTGGTCATGCGCGGTGCCAAGTCCATCTCCAACAGCAACAATGCCCTTTATGTGTTGGACGGTATTCCGCTCCCGACCCTGAGCACCACCAAGCCCGGTGACTCCTGGAGCGTTTACAGCGGCTCCGGTCTTTCCGGTGACGGTATGTCCAACCTCAACTCCGAGGATATCGCCGACATGAGCGCCCTGGTGGGCGCATCGGCCGCTGCCCTGTACGGTTACAAGGCCGCCAACGGTATCCTCATGCTTACTTCCCGCACCGGCGAAGAAGGTTTCCATGTGTCTTACTCCAACAGTACCACCTTCTCCAGCCCGCTGATGCTTCCCGCCCGCCAGAGCGAGTACGGCGCCAAGTCCGGCTCCTACGCTTCCTGGGGCAGCAAACTGGACACCGCTCCCAGCTGGAACATCAAGGATTTCTTCCAGACCGGTTATAATACGGCCCACACCGTGAGCCTGAGCGGCGGTACCGAGCACGCCCACACTTATTTGAGCGCCGGTTACACCCAGGCCCAGGGCATTATCCCCAACAATGACTTCAGCCGTTTCAACGCCACCTTCCGTCAGACGGCCGATTTCCTGAACAACAAGCTGCACCTGAGCTTCCTGGGTATGTATATCCGTGTGAACGAGCAGAACATGATCTCGGGCGGTTACTATCACAACCCGCTTGTTCCGCTTTATCTCATGAGCCCCAGCGACAACCTGTACGCCTACACCGTTTACGAGCGCTACGACGCCACCCGTAACTTCCCGGTGCAGTACTGGAGCGCCAACCAGCTTTCCATGCAGAACCCCTTCTGGACCATCAACCGCAACATGTTCCAGACCAGGAAGGACCGTTTCCTGCTGGGTGCATCCATCTCCTATGACATTACCGACTGGCTGGATGTCCAGGCCCGCGTGCGCACCGACAACAACTACACCATTGCCGAGCAAAAGCACTATGCCAGCTCCAACGGCCTGTTCGCCGACCGCTTCGGCCGTTATTACTATGACGACCAGCGCACCAGCCAGACCTATGCCGATGTCCTGGTGAACTTCAACAAGACCTTCGGCAAGGATCTCATCTCCGTGAACGCTGTCCTGGGTGCTTCCATCGAGGATTATTTCTTCCGCGGCACTTCCCTGGGCGGTGACCTCCTTGGCGTTGCCAACCTGTTCACCTTCACCAATATGGCCACGGGTAAGGCCTTCTCCAAGGACACCTTCCGTGACCAGACCCAGAGCGTGTTCGGCACCCTGAACCTGGGCTTCAAGAACTTCCTGTTCATCGAGGCTACCGCCCGTGAGGACTGGGCTTCCCAGATGGCCACTTCCAAGGGTGTCACTCCTTTCTTCTATCCTTCGGTAGGTGCTTCCTGGCTCATCACCGAGATGTTCTCCAAGAAGAGCGACTTCATCCCTTACGCCAAGATCCGCGCTTCCTATGCCGAGGTAGGTAACCCCATCAGCCGTTACATCCTCAATCCCACCTATCCCGTGGTGGGTGGTACCCCCAACCTGAACTCCTGGGCCACCGCTCCCGACTTCCAGCCTGAGCGTACCCGCAGCTGGGAAGTAGGTGCCGATGTACGCCTGTTCAAGAGCAAACTCCAGCTTGCAGGTACGTACTACCACTCTTCTACCTACAACCAGGTGTTCACGCCTACCAGCACCGCCACCAGCGGCGCCAGCACCATCTATGTGAACGCCGGTCAGGTAGACAACAACGGTGTGGAACTCTCCGGCATGTTCACCCAGAACCTGGGCCCCGTGGAATGGACCACCAACCTTATCTGGACCAAGAACGTGAACAAAGTGTCCAAGATGCTGGACTACACCAACGGCAACGAGCACTATGTGAGCACCCGCGAGAAAGTGGGTTCGGCCGGTTCGGCTGTTTCCATGTGGCTCATCGAAGGCCGTCCCATCGGCGAACTCTATGTCTCGGGTCTGGCTACCAACGCCGACGGTACCCCTTACGTCACTCCCTCCGACAAGGGCGGCGTGATGCACAAGGCTCCCAACGACGGTACCCCCGACACCATGTGGTATGCCGGCAACGTGAACCCCGACTGGACCGGTTCCTGGCGCAACCAGTTTAGCTGGAAGGGCCTCAACCTGGCCTTCATGTTCACCATGCGCAAGGGCGGTGTGGGCGTCTCCCTCACCGAGGCCACCATGGACGCCTTTGGCGTGACCAACAAGTCCCTCATCGGCCGCGAGGACGGTTTCAACTTCGCCCCCGCCGGTGTGTACGGCAATGCCCGCAACTACTATCAGGTGAGCGCACAGGATTACTGGCAGACCATTGCCGGTGCCGACGGTCAGACCGCCCTGGGCGCCTACTATGTCTATGATATGACCAACATCCGTCTGGCCGAGGTATCCCTGGGCTACGACATTCCCATCAATAAGGCCGTCAAGTGGATCGAAGGCCTGAACGTGTCCCTGGTGGGCCGCAACCTGGCCCTCCTGTACTGCAAGGCTCCCTTCGACCCCGAGCAGGTTTCCAACGCCGGTAACTACGGCGCCGGGATCGACCTGTTCATGAGCCCCTCTACCCGCAACATCGGCTTCTCCGTGAAGGTGAAGTTCGGTCACAAGGGCGAGGCCAAACAGGCTGCCGCTCCGGTGCACGTAGAGAACTACGTTCCCCAGGTGGTAGAGAAGATTGTGGAGAAAGAGGTAATCAAGGAAGTTCCCGTGGAGGTAGTGAAGGAAGTCAAGGTTCCCGCCACCTTCGAGGGCACTTACTCCGACGACCTGTACTTCATCATCGGCAAGGCCGAAATCCGTCCCGACGAGGCCTTCAAGCTGGGTCAGATTGCCCAGATCCTGAAGGAGAACGCCGACGCCCGCATCGAGATTACCGGCAGCGCCGACTCTGCAACCGGCAGCGCCGACAAGAACGCCGAGCTGTCTTCCCAGCGCGCCCGCACCGTGGTGAGCATGCTCAAGAAGGCCGGCATCGCCGAGGACCGCATCTCTTACAAAGCCGCCGTTGACCAGAAACCCGGACAGGGCGCCGAGGCCAACCGCGTAGCTATTTGCATCGTAAAATAATGGAGGACAAGCATATGAAAAAGATTATCCTTCCTATCGTTTCGATTGTTCTTTCCCTGAGCCTGGTTTCCTGCGTGAAGGATTTTGCCGAGCGCAACACCAACCCCGAGCAGGCCAACGAGGAAATGCTGGAACACGACAACCTTCGTACGGGCTCCTATATCGCCCAGATGATGGCCAACGTGCTGCCTTCCTATCAGCGCGGCGAGAACGAGTACGGCTCGGCCTCCTATCAGGTGGTGCAGGGCCTTACCGGCAACATCTTCGCTAACTACGAAGCCGCTTCCAACGCCGGCTTCCACCAGACCAACGAATACAACCTTATCTCGGACGGTTGGACCAAGGCCCTCTTCGAGGATGCCTACACCCGTGCCATCTCGGCCTGGACCGAGCTCAACGCCGTGCGTGAGGTGAGCCCCTACGATGCCGCCCTGGGCGACATCCTCAAAGTGGCCGTCCTTCACCGCGTGACCGACGCCTACGGCCCCATCCCTTACACCAAGCTGGGCACCGGTTCCAGCCACGTGGCCTATGACAAGCAGCAGGATGTGTACACCGCCATGTTCAAGGACCTGGACAGCGCACTTGAGACGCTGCAGACCCTGCTGAACCAGGGCGTCACCACCTACCTGGCCGACTACGACAACGTATTCTACGGCGATGTGGCCAAGTGGCTCGCGTTCGGCAACACCCTCCGTCTGCGCCTGGCTACCCGCGTAGCCCTGGCCGATGCCGCCCTGTACAGCGCCGAGGCCGATAAGGCCCTCTCCAGCCCTGCCGGCTTCATCGAGGAGGACGTGATGCTGCACAAGGGTGCCGGTGCCTGGGAGTATCCCATCTACGTCATTGAATACAACTTCAACGACGGCGATGCCAAACCCGGTGCCACCATTATCACCTACATGAACAGCTACAACGATGCCCGCCGCGCCAGCTATTTCACCGCCGGCTCTGACGGCAACTACTATGGTGTGCGCATGGGCGCTGTGGTTGACGACAACTATCCCAAGAGCACCCTGTGGTCCCGCATCAAGTGCACCAACGACGATCCCCTCAAGTGGATGTCCGGTGCCGAGGCTTACTTCCTCCAGGCCGAATATTGGCTGCGCAAGGGCGACGACGCCCAGGCCAAGGCCAATTACGAGGCCGGCGTAGAGAAGAGCTTCTCCCTGGCCAAGGCCGGCAGCGCTTCTTCCTACCTCAAGGGCACCGACGGCGTAGGTTCCTACACCGACCCTGTGACCGGAGGCAACTCCTACGGTAATAACCTCACCGACGTGGCCGTTGCCTGGAGCACCCAGACGACTGAGGCCGGTCACCTGGAGCAGATCCTCACCCAGAAGTACATCGCCGGATTCCCGGAAGGTATGGAAGCCTGGGCCGAGTTCCGCCGCACCGGTTTCCCCAAGGTGATACCTACCGCTACCAACAATTCCGGCGGCGCCATCGACACCGACAAGCAGATCCGCCGTCTCATCTATCCCGCCTCTGAGTTCGCCGCCAACAGCACCAACGTGCAGGAGGCCGTCCAGCTTCTCATCGGCGAGGCCAAGGAAGCCGCTTCTCAAAAGGGCGACAACGGTGGTACCCGTGTTTGGTGGGATCAGAAGTAACCCTTAGACGAAAAGGATATGAAAAAGACATTCTATATTATTTTAGGTGCATCCCTCCTGTTTGCCGCCTGCAACCAGGAAGTGAAACCCCTGGACATTGAGCGCACCTCCGGTGTTGTTACCACCGAGGAGTTCGCCACCTACATCCAGGGCAGCAACACCGTGAACGAAATTCGCGATGCCGCCTACTACGAGAACCTGCGTGCCTGGAAGAAGGCTGCCTTCGACGAGAACGGCCTTGCCACCCGCAGCATCTCCTACATCTTCTTCGCCGACTACGGTTCCATGGCTTTCCGCTTTGCCGACATCCCCGACTCCATCGACGTCATCAACCTCTGGGGCGGTGTTCCCAAGATGGGCTCCCTGGACTATCTGGAAATGAAGGCCTGCCAGGAAGTGAAGGGCATGAAGCTCGTTGGCTGCCGCATTACCCGCCTCATGGAGAACAACTCCTGGGTAATGGAAGCCGAGGTTCCTTCCTTCATGAACGCCTACGAGCAGTACAAGTACGACAACATGGGTAAGGTGATCAGCGGCAAGATGACCGAGCAGGAACTGGAAGAGGCCGCCCGCGCAGCCGGTGCCAAGGCTTGCATGGAAGACATTGCAGCCCATCCTTCCAAGGACGAGGCCGGCAACTATCCCGAGTGGCTCGTTTACACCTGCCAGCCCATCCTGAACGAGATTGAGAAGTACGGCCTGGACGGTTACGACCTGGACTATGAGCCTTCTGGCTACACTGGCGAGCCTCAAGGTGGTGAGCCTCTGGGCAAGTATTTCTCCCTCATGGTGGAATACTTGGGCCAGTTTATTGGCCGCGAGTCTTCCAATAAGGAAAGCCTTCTGATTATCGATACCAACTCGGGTTACGGCAATGCTGCTTATGCCAAGCCCTGCAACTTCTGGATCAATCAGAAGTACGGTTCTAACGGTGGTGCATCCCCCGCTTCCCAGAGCGACTTCCCGTCCAATCTGGATCCCGAGCAGGGCTGGGTTCCCTGCCAGGTGATCACCACCGAAAATGTGGGTGACACCTATGGAGAGGGTTGCGGTGTCCTGGAGCAGATGGCCGGTTTCCAGCCCAACACCTGCGGCCAGCAGTATGGCCATAAGGGCGGCTTCGCCTCCTTCCACGGCCAGCGCGACTGGCGTCTGGAGGCCGAAGGCGCCGAGAAAGGCAAGGAGTTCCGCTATCAGCACCACATCAAGGGCATCCGCGCCCAGTCTAAGGTGGCTTACTATGGTACTACCTCTAACGAATAAGCAATGCGTATGAAAAAGTTTATTATAGTGCTTGGCGCCCTGGCCCTCATGGCTTCCTGCCAAAAGAGCATCCTCTACTCCGAGGGTCTCTTTGAGAAAGGCGTCGTGGCCTTCCAAACCAACAGCAGTTCCGAAATCTCCGCCTTCCTGGAGGAGTCCGGTCCCGTGACCTTCGCCATTACTTCTTCGGTAAAGGTGAATGAAGACGTGACCGTGAACTTTGAGCCTGTGCGCGATACCGCCGTACTGGCCCAGTTCAACAAGAGCCAGGGTACCAACTATTGGTTCCTGCCCGAGGATAACTACACCATTTTGGACAAGAAGACCGTGATCAAGGCGGGTAACGCCGTTTCCGAGCCGGTTTCCATGATGGTAAATATCAACAACTTTAAGAACGGTATCATCTACTGCCTGCCCCTCAAGATTACGGGCGCCGGCGACATGAAGACCGTTCCCGGTGAGGAGTATGCCTTTGTGGTCATTCGCGGTTATGTATATGCATCGGCCGCCAACCTGCCCGGCGGCTCCTACTTCGAGATGCCTACCACGGTGAACGACCCCGCCCTTCAGCTGGAGGTTTGCACCATGGAAATCCGAGTCAAGGTGAACGCCTGGGCCAGCACCACCCCTTTCATCTCCTCTCTCATCGGCGTAGAAGAGAACTTCCTCCTTCGTTTTGGCGACGTCTCCTGCGACCCCAACCAGCTCCAGCTGGCCGGCCAGGGCGTGTCCATTACCTCCAAGGCCCACTTCGACACCGGCAAGTGGTACCACATTGCCGTGGTGGCCGACGGCGTGAAGCAGACCTGCGACCTTTACGTCAACGGCGAGCTGGACAGCTCTACCCCCATGGGCGGCAAGGGTATCAACCTGGGTAAGGTGTACAACTCCAAGTTTGCCATCGGTATGTCTGAGCGTGGCCGTTATCTCAACGGTCAGGTGAGCGAAGCCCGCGTATGGGGCCGCCTTCTGAGCGCCACCGAGCTGGTGAACGGCCAGTGCTCCATTGCCGACCCTGTAAAGGAAGCCCGTGAAAACAAGCTCCTGGGCTACTGGAAGCTGGATAACGACAACCGTGGCAAGGACCTCACCGGCAATGGCTTTGACGGCTATGCCCACGGCAGCGTTACCTATACCGAAGCTAACATCCGTTGCCCCGAATAATGGAAAAGACCCGTATCATAGCCCTTCTGCTCTTGAGCCTTGGCCTGCAGGTGCAGGCCCGGGCCCAGGCAGGGCTGGTCCGCTTCGCTCAGCCGGAGCAGACCGTGGATACGGTACGCTTTGACAGCGGCGCCATTACGCTCCGTTATCCTTTTGAAAATGTTTCCGGAAAAACCATTACGGTGCTGGAAGTGCACTCCAACTGCGGCTGCTTTACCGGTGAGGTGAAAAACCGTGTGCTGGCTCCGGGCGCCCAATCCGTCCTCACGGCGGTCTTTGACCCGCACTCCCTTTACGGGGACCAGACCCGCTATCTCACCGTTGTTACCACTGACGGCCAGGAAACTGTGCTCAGTTCCATATCGGCCAAGGGGTACGTGCTGCGGGACCAGTCCGAGGGCGAGATTCGCTATGCTCAGGACCTGGGTCACGGTCTCAGGACCGACACCACGGTGAACGCACTCAAAAAGGACCGCTTTGGCGACTACGTGTTCTCCATCCCGCTGTACAACGACACCGACCGGGAGATCACCCTCACGGTGAAGGCCCCCTTCCGCGTAAAGCTGTATGCCCCCGCCACCATTGCCCCGCACAGCCGGGCCGACCTCCGTGGCCAGTACAATGCCAGGTGGAAAAGACGCAGCAGCCAGGTTTTGGGAACATTGCAAATATCAGTTGACGGAGCGCCCGTAACGCCGCTCCAAATCAAAGGAACCCTTTATTAGACAAACCAATTTTATGAAAAAGATAATTACCATTTTTGCCATGGCTTCTGTGGCACTGATGACGGTCTTTTCCTGCGGCAAGGAGGAAGCTGGATTTAGCACTACCAATCCGCTTCCCATGCCCGAGGTGCAGGGACAGGCTTTGCAGGGCCTGGTCATCGCCCCCAAGACCAATTATGTAGTGGTTGGCGAGGAGCTTGACCTGACTGTATCCTATCAGCCGGCAGATGCTGCCGTGAGCAGTGTAGAGTGGACTTCTTCTGACGAGAAAATTGCCACCGTCGATGCAAAAGGTCACGTAGTGGCCCAGAAGGAGACAGGTATTGCCATGATTACGGCCAAGGCCGAGGGCAAATCCATCACCGCCATTGTGAACGTGTTCGCCGAGCGCGTTCCCGCTACCGAAATTAAACTCAGCAAGACCGAGGTTACCCTTCTGGTGGGCCGTGCCACCCAGGTGCGTGCCACCCTGCTTCCCGACGGAAGCGAGGAAGGTGTGCCCGGAACTACCGACAAGCTCAACCTCGAATGGAGCTCCTCCGACGAGAACGTAGCCATCGTGAGCTACGGTTTTGTCCAGGCCAAAGGCATGGGCGAGGCCACCATCACCGCCAAGCAGGGCGAGCTCACCGCTACCGTCAAGGTAACCGTGGCCGATAAGATCAAGCTGCAGGACCGCAGCGAGGCCTGGCAGCTCACCGATACGCCCAAGTGGGACAAGGACTGGTACGGCAAAATTTCCGGTTCTCACGTTCAGGTAGACTTGGCCGAATGCGACGCCGAGCTGCACTATTTCAAGGTGGTGGCCGCCGACAAATTCACCGGCATCGAGGAAATCTCCAACGACGTATACACGCAGGTGGAGGAATACAAGGACGGCGGCAAGGATCCCAAGTCCCTGTTCCAGAGCGGTGCAACCGGTTCTGTGAACTACTCCGACCTGGGCGAGGCCGTGGCCTATGTACTAGGCTATGACGCTGAGTGCGAATTCACCGGCGAATACGCCGTGTACGAATTCGAGGCCAAGACCCCGGATCCTGTGCACGCTACGGGCATCCAGTTCACCTCGGGTTGGCAAAACACGCCCATCGACAAGATTGAACTCAAGGAAGGTAAGAACCTTAATTACTTCGGCGCCAAGCTCCTGCCCGACGACTGCACCGATACCGGCTCCATCAGCTTCAAGTCCTCCGACGAGTCGGTAGTCGTTATTAATCCTTATTATTACAGCGGCTACTACACGGTTACTGCCGTGGCTGTCGGCGAGGCCGAGATCATCGCTACCTTCAACGACGTCACTGCCTCCATCCCTGTGACAGTCACCGGCAGCTCCATCGTCTGGACCGACAAGTCCTCCGAGTGGACCGGCTCCTTCGGTGATATTGAGCAGTGGGGCAGTGCCTACTTCGGCTTTACGCTCACCAGCTGCACCTCTCCCCAGCACTACATGTTTATGGCTAAGGCCGCAAGTATCAGCGGCGACCTGGTTGCTTACATGAAGTCCACAGCCGCTGACAATGAGGAATGGCTCTCCTACTATGCCCAATCCAATATCCCCGACCAGACCTACGACTGGAGCGGCAGCAAGGACGACGAGTACTACGCCTTTGTGGTGGGTGTAGATGCCAGCGGCAGTTCTTTTGATGGTAACTACGCCATCTACCACTACGACCCCAATGCCGGCGGCGACGAGCCCGGCGATGAGCCCGGCGACGAGCCCGGCGGTGATCCTGTGGAAGGCAAGATGGTTTCCATGTCCAATAACTACTTCAGCGTCACCTGGAACGATGACGACAAGGACCAGGACGAAGTGACGATGGAAGGTTGGGTCTATGGCGATTCCTTCAAGGGTAATGTTTCCGGCAACGACGGCCTGGCTTCGATGATGGGTGTAGAGGGCGTCTTCCTCATCCGCCTGCAGAACGGCAAGCCCGAAGTGGTCTACGGCGGTACCCGGAAAGCCAACGGCGAGTATGAAGAAAAGAAAGTGACCTGCTCCACCACCTTGGCCGACAAGGAATGGCACCACATCGCCGCTACCTACAAGCGCGCAGGTGACGTGATTCTGTACATCGACGGGGAAGAGGCCGGACGCAATACGGCCGAAGACCATGAGGTCAAGCTCAATGGCGTCGGTGCCGGCTGGGCCGGCGGCGGACTGGCCGACTGGCACTTCTACATCGGCGTGTCCTGCCAGACCTCCCGCGACTTTGACGGTTCCCTGGCTTACCTCCGCGTCTGGGACTGCGCCCGCAGCGCCTCCGAGATCAAGGACAACATGAGTGTGGCCGACCCTGATGACGAAGGGTACAACCTCCTGGCCAGCTGGTACTTCAACGAGGGCAGCGGCAACACCATCGCCGACAAGAGCGGCTATGGCTACAACCTCACTGCCAACAGCACCCTGACCTGGGTAGACGGTACACTGCCCTTCTGATTTATTTGGATAAATCCCAAATAATTGCTACCTTTGCGGTCCCTCTCACTGTAGGGGGATCGCAATTTTTATGTTAAACCATTAATAGTCAAGACAGTGGACACACTTAGCTACAAAACAGTTTCCCTCAATGCGGCAACTGTAAAGAAGGAGTGGCTCGTCATTGATGCAACCGATCTCGTACTCGGTCGCCTGGCTTCCCGCGTCGCCCTGGTGCTGCGTGGCAAGAACAAGCCCGGCTACACCCCGCACGTGGATTGTGGTGACAACGTCATCATCGTAAACGCCGACAAGATCCGTCTCACCGGCAAAAAGATGAGCGATCGCGTTTACACCCGCTACACCGGCTATCCCGGTGGCCAGCGCTTCACCACCCCCAAGGAGATCCTTGCTTCAAGGCCCGAGGAACTCATCCGCATGTCTGTGCGCGGTATGCTGCCCAAGACCCGTCTCGGGAACAAGCTCATCAACAACCTGTACATCTATGCAGGTCCGGAGCACAAGCAGCAGGCACAGAACCCTAAACAAATCAAGTTTAACGAAATCTAAACAGAGCACATGGAACAGAAACACGCCCTTGGAAGACGTAAATCAGCTGTCGCTCGTGTTTATGTAGCCGCCGGTACGGGCAAGTTCGTTATCAACGACCGCCCCATGGACGAGTACTTCAAAGAGGGTACCCTCCAGTACATCGCCAACCAGGCCCTCGAGGTCACCGGCACTGCAGGTCAGTTTGACATCAAGGTCACCCTCGTTGGTGGTGGTACCAAAGGTCAGGCAGAGGCCGTTCGTCTCGGAATCGCCCGCGCTCTTTGCGAGGTAGATAAAGAGGCCTATCGCTCTACCCTCAAGGCCGCCGGTCTGCTCACCCGCGACGCTCGCGAAGTCGAGCGTAAGAAGCCCGGTCAGCCTGGCGCACGTCGTCGCTTCCAGTTCAGCAAACGTTAATACTGGATTTACGTCAGCACAGCTTCGGGTATCATCAAATCCTGAGATCCCGGTGAGGATGAGAATCTTCCCGCGCTACAATAAGGATTGCCCGGCTGCGAAAAAATCCCGGAGACCAGTCAAGGACTGCTACTTCGGATTGATGAATGAGTTAAAAAACAGAACAAACCCATGTCAAGAACTAATTTTCAGGAATTGCTTGATGCAGGCACGCACTTCGGCCACCTGGCCCGCAAGTGGAATCCTAAGATGGCTCCGTACATCTTCGACCAGAAGAACGGCATCCACATCATAGACCTGCACAAGACCGTCGTTAAAATCGACGAGGCAGCAGAGGTCCTCAAGGATATGGCCCGCAGCGGCCGCAAGGTCCTCTTCGTTGCCACCAAGAAACAGGCTAAAGACGTCGTCGCCGCCAAGGCCGCCGAGGTCAATATGCCTTCCGTGACCGAGCGTTGGCCGGGCGGTATGCTTACCAACTTCCCCACCATTCGCAAG
>CAJOHK010000020.1 GCA_905234285.1 uncultured Bacteroidales bacterium | reverse complement strand
CCGACAACCACGACGAGAAGGTCTCTATGAGCACCCTCGCCGCCTCGATGAGCCAGAACGTTAACGGCGTGTCGATGCTCCACGGCAAGGTCAGCCAGGATATCTTCGCTTCGATGTATCCAGGCTATCTGCCTGAGGAACTCTACATCAGCTACGTAACCAACGGCGTCCATTACGCCACCTGGGCTTCGAAGGAGTGGAAGGCGGTCCATGCCAAGGTCTTCGGCGACCAGTTCAAGACCAGCCACTACGACAAAACCTGCTTCGACGGCATTTACGGCGTGTCCGACGCCGACGTGTGGTCCGTGAAGAAGCAGCTCAAGGAAAAGCTCATCGACTTCCTGCGAGAGCGCCTGCAGGACAAGACCCTGTCCAACCACTACAGCCCGTCCCAGATTGTGACCATTCTGGAGAACCTCCGCGACGATGTCCTCACCATCGGCTTCGCCCGCCGTTTTGCCACCTATAAGCGCGCCACGCTGCTGTTCCGTGACCTCAATCGCCTGGACAAGATTGTGAACAATCCTGCCCAGCCCGTGCAGTTCCTCTTTGCCGGTAAGGCGCACCCCGCCGACAAAGCCGGTCAGGACCTCATCAAGCAGATTGTGGACATCTCCAAGGATCCCCGCTTCATCGGCAAGATTGTGTTCGTGCCCGGTTACGACATTACCCTGGCCAAGCGCATGGTCCAGGGCGTGGATGTGTGGATGAACAACCCTACCCGTCCCCAGGAGGCTTCCGGTACCTCCGGAGAAAAGGCTGCCATGAACGGCACCATGCACTTCTCTGTGCTGGACGGCTGGTGGGTCGAGGGTTACAAGGAAGGCGCCGGCTGGGCTCTTCCCATCGAGCAGGCCTACGACGACGACAACTTCCAGAACGAGCTGGACGCTGCTACCATCTACCAGATTCTGGAGAGCGATATCGCCCCCGCGTATTATAATGTAGACCGCACTACGGGTCGCAGCTCCGAGTGGATTGGCTACATCAAGAATACCATTGCCCAGGTGGCCTGCAACTTCACCACCAACCGCATGCTCACAGATTACATCAACCAGTACTACGAGCCGCAGTCCAAGGGTGTCGCCGCCATGGTGGCCCACGACTTCAAGAAGGCCCGCGAACTGGCTGCCTGGAAGAACCACGTGCGCCGCGAGTGGGAGAATGTGGTACAGGTATCCCGTACCCAGCCCGCCACCACCTACGACATCTCCCAGTCCCAGCCTTATCACGCCGAGCTGGAGCTCCAGCTCGGCGCCCTCTCGCCGGAAGAAGTGGGCGTAGAGGTCGTGTTCGCCCAGACCGATGCCCACGGAAAACTGCACCTGGTAGACGTTCAGGAGTGCAAGGTGGAATCCTTCAAGGATGGCGTGGCCAAGTACAGCGTAGACGTGATTCCGGAAAAGACCGGTGCCTACCAGGTGGGTGCCCGCGTCTTTGCCAAGAACCCCTTGCTGCCGCACCGCCAGAGCTTCGAGTGCGTCAAGTGGCTCTAATCTATGGCCGTTGTAACCACAGGTTTTTTTGACGGTGTCCATCTAGGGCACCGTCATGTGCTATCGGCACTGGTCTCCGCTGCCCGGGAGAGGGGAGAGGAGGCCGTGGTGGTTACGTTTTGGCCGCATCCCCGTACCGTGCTGCAGCAGGATGCCCGTGAGTTCCGGCTCTTAACTTCGCTGGAAGAGAAAAAGGCCCTGCTGCTGGCCGAGGGGGTGCAACGCGTGGAGGTTTTGCCCTTTACCCGGGAATTTGCCGCCCTCACAGCCGAGCAGTATCTGGAATTGCTCCGGGACCGCTACGGCGCCACCCTGGTTATCATGGGATATGATAATAGGATAGGCAGTGACAAGCAAACGGCCTCCGAGATATGTGCTACGCAGGCCGTCGCTTCGCGACCCCTCCCAAATATTGTTGTGCAGTGCACAACTCAGTGGGCCCCTCCCTCTTATGCGGCCGAGGGTGGCCACAGGCCTGCGCAGCACACACCTCTGCGGCCTCCCGTTTCATCGACACAAATCAGGAAGGCCCTGGAGGCGGGGGAGGTGGCTTCGGCCAATGAGATGCTGGGGTATGCGTATGGACTGTACGGCGTAGTGGTGGCGGGAAACAGGATGGGGCGTACCATCGGATTTCCTACGGCTAACATGCAGCTGTACGAGCCGCTTAAGCTGGTGCCGCGGAATGGCGTGTATGCCGTTGAGGCAGAGGTTCTTGGACGGGTGTTCAAGGGGATGACCAATATCGGCACGCGCCCCACGGTGGGCGGGGTGGCCCGCACCATAGAGACGCACATCCTGGGCTTTGACGAGGATATTTACGGCCTGCCGCTGCGCATTCGCTTTTTGCGTCGGCTCCGGGACGAGCAAAAGTTCCCTTCGCTGGACGCTCTTCGCGATCAGTTGGAACTGGATGCTTTGAATTGTAAAAAGTAATTGCTATCTTTGCATTACCCCAAGCGCGACGGCCGTCAAATGGTCGTCGGCTGTTTTTTTTGACAATTAAAGGAACAAGAATATGGCAATTGAAATGATGACCCAAGCGGGGCTGGACAAGCTCAAAAAAGAGTTGGCCGATGCACTGGCACAGCGCCCCGTTATTTCTGCTGCAATCGCAGAAGCCCGCGAGAAGGGAGACCTCTCAGAGAACGCCGAGTATGACGCCGCGCGCGATGCGCAGGGCCTGCTGGAAGTGAAAATCGCCCGCCTTAAAGAAAAGGTGGCCAACGCCCGCGTAATCGACGAGAGCAAACTCAACGCCGACGCCGTGCAACTCCTCTCCAAGGTGCAGGTGCGCAACCTCGCCAACAAAATGGTAATGAACTTCCAGATTGTCCCCGAGAGCGAGGCCGATTTCTCCAAGGGCCTCCTGGCTGCCACCACGCCCATCGCCAAGGCTCTCATCGGACATGGCAAAGGCGAAACCGTAGAGGCTAAGGTCCCCAACGGCACCATGAAGTTCGAAATCCTGGCTATTTCGCTCTAAGTTATGGCAACCATTTTCACCAAAATCGCCAAGGGCGAGATTCCGTCCTACAAGTGCGCCGAGAACGAGGATTACTACGCCTTCCTGGACATTTCCCCGCTGGCCAAGGGTCACACGCTGGTCATTCCCAAGCATGTAGAGGACGACTACATTTTTCACCTGGACGCCGCTACCTATGAAGGTCTGTGGGCCTTTGCCCGCAAAGTGGCCCAGGCACTCAAGGCGGCCGTTCCCTGCCAGCGCGTAGGCGTAGCCGTTCTGGGCATGGAAGTGCCTCATACCCACATTCACCTGGTGCCCCTCCAAACCGAGGGAGACCTGGACTTCCGCAAAGCCAAACTGCAGCTGGAGCCTGCCCAAATGCAGGAAATTGCCAACGCTATTTTTGCCGAGTATGAGAAACTTTAGTCGTTTGGCGCTGGTTGCCGGCCTTCTGGCCGCCGTCTTTTCCTGCAGCCCCAAGAATACCCGCATCCAGGGCACCCTGGCCGATGGCGCCGGCAAGGAAATCATAGTGAAAATGCTGGACGTGAACCGTTTCCAGGTGCTGGATACGGTGAAGGTAAACGAGCAGGGCGCTTTCTCCTATGCCCTTAATCTGGAGCTCGCCCAGCCGGAGTTTGTGTACCTGTTCTACGGGGACAGGCAGGTGGCTTCGCTTCTCCTGCAGCCCGGCGATCAGGTAAAGGTGGCTACCGATACCCTGGGCGCCTACAGCGTAGAAGGCTCGGAGGAAAGCCTCAAGCTCCAGAAGGTGGAGAACGCCTATACCTCCT
Organism: uncultured Bacteroidales bacterium; assembly: GCA_905234285.1. Taxonomy (GTDB): domain Bacteria; phylum Bacteroidota; class Bacteroidia; order Bacteroidales; family UBA932; genus Cryptobacteroides. The sequence goes on along the minus strand of CAJOHK010000020.1, from coordinate 22,654 downwards.
TCCTTCGGCAGATGAACACCATCCTCTCCACCGAGGAAAACCCCAACGCAGCCCTTTCCCGCTGCTATGTAGACTACTATCGGGACCGTTTGGCCTATGTGGTAACCAATGCCCGTTCCCTTACGGTGGTGCCCGTGCTGTTCCAGCAGGTGAATCCTTCGCTGCCCGTGTTTGACCAGGCCACCGACGGCCTCCTGATGCGCAACGTCTCCGATTCCCTCAAAACCCTGTACCCGGAGTCCCGCTATGTGAAGGCCTTGGAGAAAGAGGCCGAGCGCCGCATCAATCTGATGGATGTGAACGCCCGCATCAACCAGGCTTCCGAGGTTGGTTTCTTTGACATGGAACTGCCCGGCATGGACGGCCAAAAGGTGAAACTCTCAGAGGCCGCCGGCAAGGTGACCATGCTCTATTTCTGGGCTTCTACCGCCGAGCAAAAAATGTTCAATCTGGATGCCCTGGTGCCCATTTATGAGGAGTTCCATCCCAAGGGCTTCGAGATTTATGCCGTGTCCCTTAATATGGACAAAACCGTTTGGGCCACCGCTGTCCGTAACCAGAATCTCCCTTGGGTAAACGTATGCGATACCCGCGGTGTGGCCTCGCCCTATGTGGCTGCCTATGGCGTGAGCAACCTCCCCATGGCCTGGTTCATAGTAGACGGAGATATTGATCCCGAAGCCAAGGTGAGCAACGCCCAGGACATTCGCAACTATTTGCGCCGGAAACTCTAGTGGTGACGGCTGCCCCCGGCTGCCGTCTCCTGGCTGCCCCGTCTGCCCGGCCGCTTTGTCACCTGGCCGTAAAATGGATATGGCTGATAATCAGCGACTTATGCAAAATACCCTACCGATTTTCCGGTAGGGTATTTTGCATAAATTATTGATACTTAATTAGTTGCATTTCACGGTAGAATGCTCTTGCGGGAGACCGTGGCCACAAAGTCTTTGAGGTAGAAGGGTTCAAAGTAGGCCAGGTCCTCAAAGCGGCCAGCCTGGAAGGCCGCCTCGGCCAGGGGAGTCATGTCGGAGGCCATGGGGTAGGCTTCTACGAAGCGGGCGTTGGGGTGGCCGATGACCTCCCGGCATTTGAGGGCACCGTCGCCGATGAAGAGCACGGGACCGGCGGCCAGCTGGGCGGCAAAGGAATCGGCCGAAACCACCACGGCCTCAATGGGGGTAAGCCGCTCACCGGCAGGGGAGTACACGGCCGTATACACCTCCATGCGGCGTGCATCGATCATGGGGACTATAACCCCAGACCCCTTGTGTTGCTGCGCTCCGAGGTTCATGGCTTGCTGGCACAGAATGTCCAGGGTGCACACGGAAATGAGCGGCAGGTTGGCGCCGAAGGCCAGGCCCTTGGCGGTGGAAACGCCCACGCGGAGGCCCGTGTAGGAGCCGGGGCCGCTCGACACCGCCACGGCGTCGCAGTCCCGCAGGGACACGCCCGCCGCGTCCATCACTTCCTTCACTAGCGGAGCTGTGAGGGAAGCCTGCTGGCGGGGCTCGTCACATACTCGTTCGGCCAAAACCTTACCGTCCTGGGCCAGGGCTACGGACAGCATGCGGGTAGAGGTTTCCAAAAGAAGAATGCGGCCCATAACTACACAGCCATTTGGTAAATCTGCTTGAGGTAGGGGAAAATGAGATACCCCAGATCCCGGATGTGCCCGTACAGGAAGGACTCGGACAGAATATCGCTGTTTACCAGTGCAAATTTGGCATTGAGCGGCTCAAACAGCATAATGATGAGCCCCAGCACAATGGCCGATGTAATAAGGGCAAACACCCCGCCCAGCAGGCGGTTGAACCAGCCCAGCGCCGCCATCTCCACCACATCGGTAATGAGCTTGCCGATATACAGGACAATGAGCAGCACCACGCACAGGATGAGCACAAAAGAGATGATGTGCAGCACTGTGTCCTGCAGGGTGATAAACTCCTTTAATTTCATGCAAACTGCATCGGTAAAGGTGCAGGCGATATAGATACTGATGAGTATGCCTCCCAACGTGATAGCCTGCCCCAGAAACCCTTTGAGGATGCCGTGCAAAACGCCCGGAACCAGCAGTACAAGCAGGACGATGTCCAACACGTTCATATTGTGAATACGAGTTTAAATGATTATCTTTGCAATCTTATAAAAGCGAGTACAAAATTAGACAAAAAATATGACATTCAAAGAATATAAGGGGCTCGATTTGACCGCCACCGGCAACCGGATTCTGGACCGCTGGCAAAAGATGCACGCATTTGAACAGTCGCTCAAATTGCGGGAAGGCGCCCCTCAATTCATCTTCTTCGAAGGACCGCCCAGTGCCAACGGCATGCCCGGCATCCATCACGTGATGGCCCGTTCCATCAAGGATGCCATCTGCCGCTACAAAACGCAAACCGGCTACCAGGTGAACCGCCGTGCCGGCTGGGACACCCACGGCTTGCCCGTAGAGCTGGGCGTAGAGAAGAAACTGGGCATCACCAAGGCCGATATCGGCACCAAAGTGAGCGTAGAAGAATACAACGCCACCTGCCGCAAGGAGGTGATGAAATACACGGCCGAATGGGTGAACATGACCCAGCGCGTAGGTTATTGGGTAGACATGAACGACCCCTACATCACCTACGACAACCGTTACATCGAAACTCTCTGGTATCTCCTCAAAAAGATTTACGACAAGGGCCTGCTGTACAAGGGATACACCATCCAGCCGTACAGTCCTACCGACGGCACCGGCCTCAGCTCCCATGAACTCAATCAGCCCGGCTGCTACAAGGATGTGAGCGACACCACCGCCACCGTCCAGTTCGAGGTTATCAAGGACGGCCTTTCCCAGCCGCTCTTTGGCACGGAACCCCTGCCGGTGTACTTCCTGGCCTGGACCACCACACCCTGGACCCTTCCGTCCAATACAGCGCTCTGCGTCGGCCCGGAGATCGAGTATGTACGCGTTCTGTCCCAGAACCCTTACACGGGCGCCCCCGCTATCTATGTGCTGGCCAAGGACCTGGTAGATACCTGGTTCGGCCCCAAAGTGCCCTTCCAGCTGCTGGACGGCGTGTTCAAGGGTGTCGATTTGGTGGGTATCCGCTACCATCAGCTCATTCCCTGGTTCCAGCCCAATGGAGACGCCTTCCGCGTCATCCCCGGTGACTATGTGACCACCAGCGACGGTACGGGCATCGTGCACATTGCCCCCACCTTCGGCGCCGACGATAAACGCGTGGCCGCCGCAGCGGGTGTGGGTGCCATCATGCCCCTGGACAAGGACGGCAACCCGCAGGCACAGGTAGACCGCCAGGGCCGATTCATGCGGCTGGAGGATATGGATCCCGCCTTTGCCGCCACGGTAGACCCTTCCTATAAGGAATACGCTGGCCGCTATGTGAAGGCCGGCTACAAGCAGTACTTCGAGCACGTGGAGGAGGAAGGCACCCTGGATATCGACCTTTGCGTAATGATGAAGGCCGATGGCCGCGCATTCAAAGTTCAGAAGCACGTGCACAGCTATCCCCACAGCTGGCGCACAGACCTTCCCGTGCTGTACTATCCGCTGGACAGCTGGTTCATCAAGGCTTCGGCCGTAAAGGACCAGATGGTGGCCCTGAACCAGCAAATCACCTGGAAGCCTGCCAGCACCGGTACCGGCCGGTTCGGCCAGTGGCTGGAGAACATCCAGGACTGGAACCTCTCCCGTTCCCGCTATTGGGGTACCCCGCTGCCCATCTGGCGCACCGAGGACGGCAAAGAAGAGATTTGCATCGGCTCCGTTAAGGAACTCTATGCCCAGATTGAGAAGGCCGTTGCCGCCGGCATCATGGCCTCTAATCCCCTGAAGGACAATGGCTTTGACCCGGCCGACATGAGCCTGGAGAACTATAATAAGATAGACCTGCACCGGCCGTACGTAGACGAGATTTTCCTCGTGAGCGCCTCCGGTAAAAAGATGGTCCGCGAGACCGATCTCATTGACGTTTGGTTCGACTCCGGAGCCATGCCGTATGCCCAGGAAGGTCTGCGCAACCTGGACAAGCCGGGCTTCGGCGCCACGGCCGATTTCATCGCCGAGGGCGTGGACCAGACCCGCGGTTGGTTCTATACCCTGCACGCCATCCACACCATGATTTCCGGAACGCCCGCCTTCAAGCGCGTGATTTCCAACGGCCTGGTGCTGGACAAGAATGGCAACAAGATGAGCAAGCGACTGGGCAATGCGGTAGACCCGTTCCAAGCCCTGGACACCTACGGCGCCGATGCCCTGCGCTGGTACATGCTCACCAACGCCGAGCCCTGGGACAACCTCAAGTTCGACGAGGGCGGCGTGGCCGATGTTCGCCGCAAGTTCTTCGGCACGCTGTATAACACGTATGCCTTCTTTGCCCGCTATGCCAATATTGACGGGTGGGAAGCCTCTGCCTCCGGTCCTGCGGCTACGGCTCTTACCGAATTAGACAAGTGGATCATCTCCAAACTCAATACGGTGATTCGTGATGTGCGGGCTGCGTACGAGGACTATGACGTAAAGACTGCCGGGCGCATCCTGGAGACCTTTGTGTGCGACGACGTATCCAACTGGTACGTGCGCCTGAACCGTGCCCGTTTCTGGGCCGGCGAAATGACGCCCGACAAGCAGGCCGCCTATCAGACGCTCTATCAGGTGCTGGTGGACGTGGCCATCCTGGCCGCTCCCATCGCGCCGTTTTATATGGATCAGCTGTATCTGGATTTGGTTCCTGGCCCCGATTCGGTTCACTTCACCCTCATGCCGTCGGCCGATGAAAGCCTCATCGACAAGGACCTGGAGGAGCGCATGGCGCTGGCTCAGCTTACCACCTCGCTCATACTGGGCATCCGCAAGAAGGTGAACATCCCGGTTCGGCAACCGCTCCAGAAGCTCATGATTCCGGTCATTTCAGAGAAGGTGCGCCGTCAGCTGTCGGCTGTCAAGGACGTGATCCTCTCCGAGGTGAACGTGAAGGAGATGGAATTCATCGAGGATACCTCAGGTATCATGACGCTGCGCATCAAGCCCAATTTCAAGGTGCTGGGCAAGGCCTACGGCGCCCGCATGAAGGAAATCGCCGCTGCCTTTGGCACGCTGGAACAGCCTGTGATATCGGCCCTCCAGAAGGCCGAAACCGCCGGCGAAACCTATACGCTGGAGTTGCCAGGTGGCCCCGTGGTCCTGAATCCCGGCGACTACGCCATCTCCTCCGAGGATGTAGAAGGCTGGCAGGTGGCCTCTGAAGGCGCTCTTACCGTGGCGCTGGATATGGAGGTGACCGATGCCCTCAGGCGCGAAGGCCTGTCCCGCGAGCTGGTGAACCGCATCCAGAACCTGCGCAAGAGCTCCGGTTTTGAGGTGACCGACCGCATTAACACCAGCGTATATGCCGACGACCCGGCCCTGGCCGATGCCCTGGCCGCCTACGGCGATTACGTGAAGGCGCAAACGCTTTCCCTGTCGCTGGAATTGCTGCCCGCTTCGGCCGCTCCCACAGATGCTGTTGAGGTGGAATGGACCGAGGGATGCATCAAAATGAAACTTATTCGTAAATAAATCCGTATTCTAATAAATAACCAGATAATATAATAACTAGATATGGAAGAGAACAAGACCCGATATTCTGACGAGGAACTGGAAGAGTTCCGCGCCATTATCAACGAGATGCTCGATAAAGCCCGCGCCGAGTACACCACGCTCCGCGAGGTAGTTACCCACGCCGGCGGCAACGATATTCTGGATACAGCCCCCACGTTCAAAACCGTGGAGGACGACGGTGCCTTCCAGCTTTCCAAAGAGGAAGCCGGTGCCCTGGCCCAGCGTCAGTACAAATTTATCCAGAATCTGGAGGCTGCCCTGGTTCGCATCGAGAACAAGACCTACGGCATCTGCCGTGTAACGGGCAAGCTTATCCCCAAGGAGCGCTTGCGTCTGGTTCCGCACGCCACCACCACCGTGGAGGGCAAGGCTATTCTGGAAAAGACCGGCCGTAAGTAATGCGTAAGGGCAGGATTCTGCTCATTTTGGGCGTTGCGTTGGTTATCATTGACCAGGTCATCAAGGTCCTGGTCAAAACCAATATGACGCTGGGGGAGAGTATCCCCGTCCTGGGCAACTGGTTCCAGCTGCTTTTTGTAGAGAACAAAGGCATGGCCTTCGGTATGGCCTTCGGCGGCGTGCTGGGGAAGTACCTGCTCACGCTGTTCCGTTTGGTGCTGTTCGGCTTTCTGTGCTGGTGGATCAATCAGCTTTTGAAGCGGGGAACTGCCGGTGCTTCCGGTGCCGCTGGTGCTGCTGGCAAATCCGGCGATGCCGTGCCCGCTCCGGTACCCATGGGCGTCCTCATCGGCCTCACTCTCATCACGGCAGGGGCTTTCGGCAACATTGTAGACTGCCTTTGCTACGGCCAAATCTTCAGCGAATCCACCTACACCAGCGTAGCCGCTTTTGGTGGCACTTATGCTCCCATCATGCAGGGCAGGGTAGTGGACATGTTCTATTTCCCGCTATGGACCTGGCCTTCCTGGGTCCCGGGCCTCGGCGGACACATCTTCTTTGAGCCTGTCTTCAACTTCGCCGACAGTTGCGTCACCTGCGGCGCCATTTACCTAATTCTCTTCCATTGGAAGTTCTTCGCCAAAGAGTAACCCGTGTATTGGCCCTCTTTAGGCACAGTGTCGCCCTATACGGGCATTCACTTAAGTAACTGTGAGTCAATTGATTACAAACATTCAGTCCGGCAAAAAGCCGGACTGAATGTTTGTAAGCAGCTCTGTAACAGATAGTTAAGTGATCGCCAGCCCTATCAGATTGCTATCTCCTTTTGCTACCCCGAATCACTTAAGTGTTTGATATCCAATGAAATACACAAAAGAAGTCCGGCAAATAGCCGGACTGAATATCCGGAATTGATTGATTATCAGCAGCTTAACTGATTACCAGGGCCGGAATGAAGCACCCTAAAGGACAATTAGAAAACCCAGCTGGGACAATGCCTGGCTGGGTTTACATAAGTGATTGATTTTTTACTACTTAGGTGAGAGCGCGAACGCTATCACGAAAGCGCGGAGGCGGAGGGATTCGAACCCCCGGAACGCTCACACGTTCAACAGTTTTCAAGACTGCCGCCATCGACCACTCGGCCACACCTCCAAACGGTACTGCAAATATAATATTTTTTAATAAGTTGGCAAAATCCAGAAAACTTTCAATTATGAAGAAGATAAGTGGCGCAAATTTACCCCCCCCTTTAGTTTAAACGTTAAAGCATGCTAAAAATCAGCTATTTACAGTTAAAACACAAGTCTGTTCACACTACACCGCACCACACTTTTTCCCCGTTTTTCTTGCATATTACGTCTATTATTCCCATTTTTGGAGGAATTTATTTGCAAATAATATCGCGTTTTGGGTAATAGACAACTATATGTAGCTGTCATGGCACTTATTGTCCTTGGGTGCACCATGGTGTTCCCGGCTTTGTCGTATGCCCAGGTTGACCAGTCGACAAGCGCTCAGGAGCCAGGAGGGGGGGGCAAGTTTATTGATCGCTTGTCTATTCGTACCAACGTAGTAGACTGGCTCATTACAGTTCCTAACATTTCATTCGGTTTTGACCTTACGCCCGGGCCTTATAACAACCAGTCCGTGCTGTGGGGCCTTAAATGGAATTGGAACACCTATCACAAGATGCCCTCGTATTACGTGTTCAACGTGTTTGATACCCGGGCCGAGTACCGTTACCACTTCCGCTTTACCGAGCGCCAGAAAGGAGAAAAACCCAATTTCTTTAGCCTGAAACGGGCCCATCCGCGCCCGTGGCTTGCCCATTACCTGGGCGCTTACGCCGATTTCTCCACCTTCTCCATCAAACCAGGCACAATGGGTCGTCAGGGCTGGCAGGCGGGTGCAGGTATTTCCTATGGTATTGAAATGCCGCTGTATCAGTACAAGACAGGTGCCATCGACCTGGAACTGGGTGCATCGGCCGGTGTTACCGCCGCTACATACAACTATTACGAGCTTACAGAGGGGAATACCAGCTATCGGCTCATAGGTGAGGCATTTATGGTACTGCCTGTGATTACCGAACTGAGGGCTGTCCTGAGCTGGCGCAAGCACTCGGTCAAGGACAAATATCAGGTGTCCGATCCCGAGATTCCGCGCTTCCGCGGCGCGTTGGGCGATATGCGCTCGTCCATGGCCAAGACCACCAAGAAGGCCTTCGACGAGGCCGCACTCAAGGCCGACCGCAAGCGCTACGCCGAGAGCGATTCCCTGTACCGCGCCGCCTTTGTGGAATGGGTCGAGGGCGATATGGCCAGTGAGAAGAACAAACTGGCGTTTGCCAACATCACGCCCGAGCACCAGAAGCAAATTGCCGACGAGATTGACCGCCTGGGCAAGCAGGTAATCCGCGACTTTGACGCCGAGCTTCGCAAGAAGCATCAGGCCGAGAAGAAGGAGCAGCACGCCAAGGAAGCCGAAGCCAAGAAGGCCGAAAAGGCCAAGCAAGCCGAGGAAAAGAAGGCCGAAGCCGAAGTGAAGAAGGCCGCCAAGGAAGCCGAGAAGGCCGCCGCCAAGGAAGCCAAAGAAACCAAGGCTAAAGAAGCCAAAGTAAAAGAAACCAAGAAGGAAAAGGTCCAGAAGGAGAAAAAGGAAAAGAAGTGAGAAAGATAATGCTCATACTGACCCTCATGGCAGCCGCCGCCTGTACCCGCGTGAAAACGGAGGAATACCGTGCCACGCCCCTGCAGGCCAAGGCCGTGTGCTCGGTAGACTGGAGCGGCGTGTCCGGCCCCAGCAGCACTCCGTTCACCGTGGCCGCCACCCGTACCATGAAGGCCGAGCATCACTTCTGGGAAGACGTCATGCCCGTCTCTACCGGCCATCCCGACACCCTGTCCATGGGCCCCGGAGAGTACCAGACCATTTTCTTCGTGTCCGGCGACATGAAAGCCTACAAGGTAGAGAATATCGACTCCTTCGAGGAAAACACGGAGCAGAGCCTGAGGGAAGTTACCGCCCGCCTGCGTTCCATGCCCAAGGATACGCTGGCCAAGTACTTCGGCGGTTTTGAACCCATGCTGGTATCGTACTTCGACACCATCCCCCCGGCACCCGACCTGTATCAGGCATCGGCCAGGGCCAACCTGGTGGCCGGCGAAACCACCACCATCGGCTTCAAGCCCGTTCAGCTGGTGCAGAATCTTACCTTCCGTATCCGCATTCAGATAGAAGGGGAGTTGGAGATTCACCGCGTAGTGGGCTGCGTCACCGGCCTGCCCGACAGGGTGGAACTGCTCAGCGGTTACTACGGCGTAGAACGCATGGGTCAGGCCCTCTTTGACATGACCAAGCAGTCCGACGGCTGGTGGCAGGGTAGCCTCAAAACCCTGGGCGTGAAAGCATCGTCCGATGCCACCCTCAAGGTGGGTCCCGGCATCTTCAAGGTTTGCGCCGAGGTCGGCCCCAAGCACCGCCGCATTGCCACGCCCATCAACATCATTTCCTACCTGGAAAAGCAGCCTTCCCTCATCTTCACCGACGTAGAGGGCTTCTACAAGGGCGAGGCCCATTCGGCCACCTACCAGATAGAGGAAACCATGACCCTTAAGGGCTCGGACACCGAACTGTCCGACGACCCGGCAGTAATTATTTGGATTGAACATGGCGACGGAGAAACCGGCGACATCATAGACGGTGACGACACCGACGGTCCGTAGCAGATAGAGAATGAGAAAGTACTGGCATATCGTACTGTTTGCGGCATTAGTGTGGGCCCTTGCGGCTTGCACCGATGACTCGTATCGTGGCTTCGAGGAGGACTACGAGGACTTTGAGACGCCGCTGGCCGTGACCGTGGCCGTAGGTAACCCCTACACCAAGGGCACTGGTCCCGTGAATGAACTGGCTGACTTTGCCAACAAGTCCATCCTGGTGTGGGCCTATAACCGCAACCAGAATACCAGCTTTACCAGCATCCGCACGGCTACCGACAGCACCACCTGCCTCATCAACGAGCGCGCTGCCGTGCTGGACGGCACCAATGCCCTGGCCGCCTGGAAGGAAGGCAACGTCTTCTACCCGCGCGGTAGAGACATGCAGGCCAAGTTCGACTTTTACGCCGCCTTCATCGACGATGCCCAGATAGACCGCGTAGAGCGCAAGGACGACCGCGTGATCCTGCACTTTGACATTGACGGCAGCCAGGATCTGATGACCTCCAAGGCCGAGCTCCCCAGGTACAAGTCCAGCGGCGAGCCCAAGGAATATGCCTTCAGCTATCTTTCGGCCATGGACGGCGACGATCCCATCTTTAGCATGCGTCACCGCCTCGTGCGCCTGCACGTGTATATAAGACAAGGTATCACCAAGAGCTTCGAGAACACCATCAGAATCTCCGAGGCCAAGCTGGACACCCGCACCAAGGCCGTGATGACGGCCGTGGCCAAGGATACCTCGCTCATGGGCGTAGAGTTCCCGGATCCCACCAAGTCCTTTGTCCCGCTCACCGAGGCCGACGGCACCACGCTGGTTCCTATAGAAATTACCACCATCGAGGGCAATCCCAATGATGCCGCCCTCTTAGCCCAGCAAAAGGCCAATGAGCAGCTCCTGGGTGCCAGTTTCTTCGTATCCCCGGAGAATGAGTACCAGCTGGAAGTTTCCCTCAAGCTTAAGGACACCCACGGCGTCTCCGAGGGTGGCGGCGAGCCCGAAGAGGGCGGGGAGCCGGAGGAAGGCGAGCCCGAAGGAGGGGAAGGGAATGAACCTGGAGAAGGCGAGGGTGAAGGCGAAGGAGAAGGAGAAGGTGAAGAACCGGAAGAGGAAGAAGGAGGCATTGAGTATGCTGCTGTGAACACGGTGCGCCTCAAGAGCCCGGAGGCTACGTTCCTGCCGGGTCACAGTTACCGGGTAACGCTCACCATTTATGGCCTCTATGCCATTTACGCCGAGGTTACCATGGAAGACTGGCACGATGCCGGCGGCTTTATCATCGACCAGCAGAACGACGGCGAGTTAAAGGAACTGAATGTTTCTGTGCAAGATGTGGTGTTGTCTCAAGGAGGCACCCACGCCATAGAACCTAAGATAATGATTACCGGAGAGGATGGCCAGTTGCACGAGTCCACCCGTTCCGATGTGAGCTATACTTTCGAGAGCCTGAACCCGGAAGTGGCGCCCGTGAACGACCAGGGTGTCGTTACGGCCATCTCTGCGGGCGAGGCGGTAATTCTTGTAACGGCTACGCGCACCTATCCCGACGGCACGGTCGCGGGCATGGGCCGCGCAGCACTGACTGTAACGGTAACTGATTAATCTTGAAATTATTAATGATTAAATCATAACTAACAACTAATTATTTATTAACCTTTAAAACCAATTGCAATGAAAAAGATTTACTTTCTTGCAGCCGCAGTAGCCGCTTTCCTGGCGGTTTCCTGCGCCAAGGAGAAGGAGAAAGCAGCTCCTGCTCCTCAGGCACCCGTGGAGGAGGTCGATGACGACACCACCCCCATGCCGGTGCTGTTTGGTTCCCAACTGAACAATGTGGTCGAGACCAAGGCCGCAGTGGATGGCTGGGTAGCAACTCCTGCTCGTACCCTCTGGATTCTGGGCTTTGAGACCGAACGGGGAGGTACCCCTATCAAGGCTTATCCTGCCGAAAATGATCAGGTGTCCATCTTTATTCCTAATATTGCTGCCGTTGCACCTACGACTGGAGCAAACAGTGACAGGTCGCCCATCTATGTGTATAATCCGGCTGCAAACACCCAAACTGAGCCCTACTATTATGCCGAAGGTAAGCACTACAACTTCTGGGGTTACTATGTCGATGATGCAGTTAATGGAACTCCCAATGTTGTTGTGAACAGCACCGCGGGTGAGGGATTCAATACTGTCAATTCCGTTAAATTGGATCTTACCGTCGACGGTACGCATGACATTATGCGTGCCGAGACCAACAAAGACGCCGACCTGGCTGCCCGTACCGATTTTGAAAAGCCGCTGGCTAATACGGATCGCTTCTACAGTTCCTACACGGCCCGCCGCGGCGTGAACCCCAACCTGGTGTTCTCCCATGAGTTGTCCCGCTTTGTGTTCAAGATTATTAAGGGCGGAAATGTTGCCTCCGAAAAGATTGCCATTGACGGTCTTACTTTTGAAACCTTCACCAATGGTACGCTTACCATTGTAGGTGCCCCCACCGAAACGCAGGTGGCCGATTGGAACGGTACAGCATTCGTTAATAACACAGAAAAGGTACAGGATCTCTATTTTGTTCCCACTGGCGATCGTTCCTATATTCCTCTTTGCGATGCCGCCGGCAACGCCATTGCACTGGCGAATGCACAGGATATTACTGATCAGGCAAATATTCATCCTACCGGTGAGTATGTGCAACTGGGTGAGAGCGTCCTTGCCTTCCCTGGTCAGAGCCTGTATCGTTTCAAACTGGCCCTGGCCCAGGATGGCGTAACTGCTGGTGTTCCCGTTCAGGATCTGGAAATTGACCTCACCAAGCTTAAGAAGGATGGTAATCTTGTAGCTGCAACTGAGCAGTTTGCCAAGCCCGGACGTCAGTACGAGGTGAAACTCATTGTTTACGGTGTCGAGGAAGTGGTTGTTACCGTATCCCTCACCGACTGGGTAGAGGCTGGTGAAGTGGTCATCGATCCCGATGAGGATGAGGATGACAACCGTACAGCATCTGCTCTGTCAGGCACATTCGATGATATTATTATTGATAATACAACTGGTATTGCTGAAAATACCCAACTTGTCGGTACTAAGGCAGTCTATGGTGATGTTCCTACTGACATCGATGACGCAGTTGTTACATTCGTCAGCAGCAATACTGATGTAGTGACAGTAATAGCCGATGGAACAATAACTGCTGTTGCAGATGGTAATGCTACTATTACGGTCAAGTATAGTGGCAGTGCTACTTATAAGCCTGTTACTAAAACAGTGAATGTGACTGTTGAGAATACTCCAGTGAATCCTCAACCGTAATTGAACTAGCATGAAGAAATTATCAATCATAGCATTGGTCGTATTGGCCGGGGCGTCTTGGGCTTGCCGCAAGAATGTGGCAGAGCCTGAGAACCCCTATGCCGATGCGCCGTGGGCGATTGATGAGTCACTTCCTGTTCCTATTCAGTTTGGAGCTACTGGTAATCCTACCGGCATTTCAACAAAGGCGTTGCCTATTGAGAATATGGAAAATGTCCGTTTGAATATAATTGCCTACGACCTGGAACAAGGCGTGGACGAGCTAACAGACAATGCATTCCTGTTCAATAAAGTGCTTCCCGCCATTGTTGACAATCAAAACAAGGTACAGTTTACCACTTCAAAGACCAGTAACACAGTTACATCCTATTATTATCCTAATACCTCGTCTGCTTCAACCCGGTATAATTACACCTTCTTCGCTTACCATATTCCTCCCGCTGCGGGACAGGTTATCGAAGGCTTTGAACAAGTTCTCACGACCTTCCAACCTGTAAACGGTGAACCCCACTTCATGGTGTCGTTCCCGCTGAGTGTAGCGTCAGAAAACGAGGATATACTGGTAGCTTATGCCAAGGCCGACGATTATGTCGTTGACGCTCCCGTGTATAAGGATAATGACCCAGCAAACGGTCTGATGTATCCTGCCGGTACCTATAAAGGTTACAATGCAGTGTATCAGCGTATCGCACGTCTTAGGAATGAACTTGCCGCCCATCAGCCCGTACTGCAGTTCTCTCACTGTATGTCACAGATTAAGATCAAAGCCAGAGCAGCATCGGCCGACGCCTATGCTACGTTCCATAACGGAGATGAAGATCTGTTAACGGTGAGGATGGATAGTCTCGTTCAGCAGAATGCGTACAACCGTGTTGTCTTGGATGTGACCAAGTGTATGGAGATTACCGATTATCTGGCACCAGATGTCGCTGTGCTGACTTGGGATAAAACTTCCCAGTATGCTGTCGAACGAACTAAGTCCTATGCGTTTACTAAAACAGTTGCACCGTATGTGCGTCCTACGATAGCTGGCGCTGAGTTGCTCAACGCTTCCTATAATACAGGCATATTTATCGTGCCGGGCACAGATGCCCCTGTTCTTAGTTATTCACTTAAGGATAATTCTCCTATCGCTCCGGTCGTTAGAAAGGCAACATTGCCTGTCCCTGACGGCGGATTCCTGCCTGGTAGAGTTTATACCTACTATGTAGATGTGCAGTCTATAGAGCAGGTTAGCATTACCGTTCAGGTGGCCCCATGGACAACGGGAGATTTCGGAACAGCAGGGAATACTGTTACAGAAGAATAGAAGACTCATCAATGACTCTACAAACGCATAAGCGTTGCTTTATTATGGCAATGGCCTTTGGGCTCCTCCTGCTGCTGGCTTTCCCGCAGCAGGGGAGAGCCCAGCGGCTTGCCGTAAAAACGAACGCCCTGTATCTGGCAGCCCTTACGCCAGACCTGGGAGTGGAAGTGATTACCGGCGAGCGCACCTCGGTGGCGCTGTCGGTGTTCGGGCATTACAAGCCCTATGGCCTGGACTCCAAGCTCCTGGTAATCCAGCCCGAGTTCCGCTACTGGTTCAACGGACGTCCGCTTACGCGCGAATACGTAGGAATATCGGCCTTTGCGGCCACCTACGACATGTCGCTCCCCACAAAGGGCGATGTCATGCCCAACATCTTCAGGGGCGACGCCCTGGCCATCGGCCTGTCTGGCGGGCATGTTTTCAATTTGGGAAAGCGTTGGAATTTTGAACTCAGCGCGGGAACGGGAATCCTCCTTTTCCGCCAGAAGCAGTACTTCCAGGGCGACAACTACGAGGATTACTACGTAGGCGAGCTCACCAAGCCCAATACCTGGGGCTTCAAGATCTTCCCCGTGAAGCTGGCTGCTACCTTTATTTATATTATCAAGTAGCGTGAAACGCTCACTGCGCATATTGCTCCTGTCACTGGTCATGGTTTCCGTGGCCGGGAAGGCCGCTGCGCAGGATTACATCCGTGTAGAGGGGTACGTGTTCAACAAAGAGGCCCCTGCCGAGAAAGGCTCGGAGTTCAAGTACCAGTTCTACAACATTGTTAAGATCTTCCTCTTCGATACCGAGGAATCCGGTTCGGTGGGTGCCCGCAAGCTGCGGGATTACGTCTATAGGATGAAAAAAGGCGAGTTCACCGGACGTGAAGATGTGAACGCGATTATCCAGGCCGAAGGTACTGTAGATCTGAGCCAGAGAGACGAATGGCCTTATCGCCTTACCACCGTATCCCCAGAAGGAACCCTCCTGTTCTGGGACACCAACGGTGGTGACGTAAAGGAAGTGAAAGTGAAGGGGCGCGAGCGTATTGACGTAGAGTTCAGCGTCAAGACCGAAGGCCTGTCCCTGCTGCTGGAGAAATCGGTGCTCACCGTCTCGACTCGTAGCCTGGCACCGCCCGAGCCCATCCAAGATGATGGTGATACCCTTCACTTCCGTGAGAATTATCAGTTCCCGGGCTGGCCTGTCCAGCGCATGGGCAAGAGCGATGCCCGCTTCGCCCTGCAGTCTTACATTGTCTCGTCCTCCGACCCCACCGACACAGTGGAATACCGCAACGTGGTGGTAATGGACGGAAAAGAGTATCATGCCACCCAGTTACGTCGCATGGGATACGATGGCACCCGCGACGCACTGTATGAAGTGGCCGACAAACTGGATCCTTTAACGGATTCTACCGCTATCGTTTTCTGGGAAGAAATCATTCCCAAGAACGAACGGAACAAAAATGCCATCCTTAAAGCCCATGTTTGGTTTGAAGACTATAACCATGTCTATCATTCCGAACAACGTCAATTGAAAGAACTCAAGCGGACTTGGAACCGGATGCGTTTCCTGGAATATAGCCTCAAGACGCTCCAGATGAATCCGTACGATCAATATAATGTCCGTGTCCCGGAGAAAAAGCCGGTGAATGGCGATATTTCGCTACATATAGAATTTGCTACAGGCAAGGCCGTCATTGACCCTAAAGATACTGCCAGTGCCCGAGAATTGGATTTTTTGAAGAATACGGTGTATGAGTTAACGCATACCGAAGGTAAGCGTCTCATGCGCTACTCTATAGTGGGTGTGGCTTCCCCCGAAGGAAGTTATGCCCGCAATACCGCGCTTGCCCGGGAACGTCTGGACTATATCGATCGCCAAGTGAAGAATGAGATGAGCTCCGAGGCTCTGGTGAACTTGCGTAAGACCGGGTTGGATTCCCGTGTGGCTACTTGGGAAGAGTTTGCAGATACTCTGGCCAACTATCCCGATCTTGTTTCCTACGCCGAGGAAATCCGGGGCATCGTGGCTTCCTGTCCCAATTCTTTGGACCAGCAGTTTGCCAAGATTCGTCACCTCCCGTATTACAACACGGTAATCAAAGACAACCTGCACAAGCTGCGTCGCGTAAACTTTGTATATACTACGGTGGTTTACCGTGAATGGACGCCAGAGGAAACTATGGACCGTTATTATAACGATCCTCAATATAAGGAGAATCCCCGCTACGAGGAGTTTGCCGATGCCGAGCTGTGGACCCTGATGCTACACATGAAGGATACCACTGAGCTGGAGAAGATTTGCCGTCGTGCTATCCGCATGGATAACCGTAACCGTAACAAAAAGCCCGAGGATCTTTGGGCCCTTCCGGCCAATATTCTGGCAACAATCTGCCTCAACCGGAACAAGCCTGACACCACTATTCTGGCTCCTTATATAGACGTAACGCAGCCGCGCGTAGACTGGGAATTCACCGACATGAACGGGAATCCACGCAAATTGAACCCTACGCCCATCATTGCCAATCAGGTGGCCATGATGATCAAGGCCGAGCATAACACCCGTGCTGTCTATCTGGCTGGCTTCTTCAAGAACTCCGACGATCCTGCCATGCAGCAACTCTATGCCATTGCCCGCTGCAAGGCCGGATACTTTAAACCCGATACCCCGGAAGGCATGCATTATTGGGAAATGGTGCACGACAGCTCTCCCCGCAACGCTGTGGTAATGGATATGGCCATTCCCGCCTACGTGGGCGCCGTGCGAGACGAGCTGGAGGAACTGGATCCCGAGGATCCCGTAACCTACTACCTCAAAGCCCAGTTTGAGTGCTTCGAGTTCTATCAGTTCAATAAGGCCGACAAGATGGGCCTCATGAACGAAGATACCCAGACTTATGCCATCCGCAATTTGGTAACAGCCTTCCGTATGGATCCCAAGCTCATAGAAGAGGCCAGCAACGACTGGTTCATCTTCTCCGACCTGTACAAGTCGGCCAAGCAGGAGTACGACGAGCCCGGATCTGTGCTGCCGCCTATGATGGTAGACGAATCGGGTCAGGCCAAGTCCATCGAGGAGATTATTGCCGAGATGACCGAGGAACAGAAGAACGACATCATTATGCGCGGCAATGCCGGTGACCTCACCGACGATGAGTGGCCGATTTTTGATAAGTTATCTGGATTTTAGACCATGAGAAGGTATTGGATATATATGGTTTCCCTGTTCCTGGCGGCTGCCTTGCCGCTGGGCGCGCAGAACGATACCGTAACGGTGGCGGTTCCCGTGGATACCACCCAGACGGAGCCTGTGGATACGGTCTTTACCGAGACCGCCATGCTGGGTCACAGCATCTCCGGCCTCAAAATGCAACCCCGCTATCGGCCCATTAACCAGCCGTTCCATAAGGGCGGGTTCCTGGCCAACACGTTTATTGTGGTTACCGGTGCGCCGTACCGCATCTTTGCCGACAACTACAGCAACGGCCCCATGCTGGTGGGGTCCATCGGCAAGTGGCTCACACCGCTCCACGGCGTGCAGCTGGGCGGTGGATTCAGCACCTTCATAGACAATTACGAGGCCGACCGCATGGGCCTCATCATGGTGCGGGCCTCTTACCTCTTTAACCTGTCCAGTATGGTGAGCGGCTACGATCCCAACCGTCTGGTAGAGTTCTATCCCATGGCCGGCGTGGGTGCCTCGCTCATCGTGGCTAGTAAATACCCGGCTTCGGTGGGTCTCTCGGCCCACATGGGCGTACAGGTGAGCATGCATGTGTTCCCGGGCGTAGACCTGGTGGTGGAGCCCCTGCTGGAGATTCAGAAAGACGGCCGCAAGCTCACCCGTATGGATGTTTGGCGCGGGTACATGCTGGCCCTGTCTGGCGGCGTGGGCGCCCGCATTGCCCTGGACCGCGAGCACTATGGCTCCGATCCCGGCGGCGACTGGTTCATCACTCTTGGCGGCGGTGCCCAGCTGCAGAATTCCGACCTGGAGCGGGACATCCGCTTTGCCCAGGCCATCGGCCCCCATGCCGCGCTGGGCGTCGGCCGTTACTATTCCCGTTGCTTTGCTCTGCGCGTACAGGGCGGCTATGGCTATCATTATTGGAAAGAAATCAAAGAGGGCGACCGCGACCGCTACGGCAACCTGCTGGAGCCGGGCCGATTTAAGTCGTCCTACTACTTCGCCCGTCTGGAAGGCGGACTGGACTTTGTGGGCCTGTTCCGCAAGAAGGAGGGGCTGGCACGCTTCGGCGCCACGCTGTTTGCAGGCCCCGAGGCGGGCGTCATGCTCAAAAGAGACCCCTACAAGGCCGATATCCGCTACCCCTATGTGGGTGGTACGGCGGCCCTTCAGCTCAAGGTACGCATCTGGCGCGGGCTGGGCTTCTATCTGGAGCCGCGCGTGTCCATCGTCCCTTATTCGGCCTATGCCTTCAAGACCTCTACGGTGAACCGCAACTACTACGATGCCGTAGTGAGCGCCTCGGCCGGCCTTGAATACCGGTTTGTGAAAATGAAGAAATCAAAATCAAATATTAACAACAATAATTAATTAACATTATGAAAAAGTACTTGATTGCAACTCTTGCCATCGTAATGGCAATGACAGCTTGCCGCAGGACCATGTACAACGAGGAGGTCCCGCCCCAGGCCGCCAGTACCACTGATGCCGCCGAGACCGGTGCGCCCGCTGCTATTGAGCTCGGCTCCAATCTGCAGGCCAATGTTGAGACCAAGAGCCTGGGCGCTCTGGACGATTGGATTAACGATTCTCAAAAGCTGTACATCTTCGGTATCTCCCGCGTTCAGTCCAACAACGATCCTGCTTCGGCTGTAGAGGATGCCGATCTGGATCTTGCTATGGATCCGCAGACTCAAAAGTATCCCGGAATTCTCATCAATAATGTTCTAGCGCAATTCCCTGGTGACTTTGATAACACAAAAGATCAGGAGAAGCAGAAGGTCAACGTATTCAATCCTGATGGCCAAGGGGATGAGCCTGAGCCTTTCTACTACAATGAGAGTAAACGTTATGAGTTTTTCGGTTATTATGTAGATGATGCCGTGAATGGAACCCCGGCTCCGACAATTGATGCAGACAACATCACCCTGCCTATTATCATCAACGGCGCTCAGGATATCATGCTTGCTACCACGGATAAGCTGGATGACAATACTGCCGATATCAACCCCAACCGCCTCTACAGCGCTTATTCTTCCCGTAAGGGTATTCGCCCCAACCTCATTTTCAAGCACCAGCTCTCCCGTTTCAATGTATGGGTCAAGAGCGGTGATGATGCCACTCTCACCGGCAAGATGCATATCGAGACCCTTTCCTTTGAGACTGAAACTCAGGGTACGCTGTATATTGCTAACAAGGCTCAGGCAACCACTGCTCCTTACCTGGAAGTAACAGAAGGTCATAAGTCTTTCATCGGCATTTGGCATGGCTCTCAGGGCTTTTCTGCTGATGGCGAGGAAGAGAAACGTCTGGACAGTAGTCTTGAAGCCGCCAATAAATATACATATAATCCTACCACTTCTTGGACCAAGGCCGGTACTCTGTTGGTCATGCCTGGAGAGAGAGAGTACAAAATCAAAGTGGGTCTAACCCAGACCGGTTATTCCGGCCCCGAGGTAATTGCAAACTACACCATCAATTTTGCCGACCTGGTAAAGCCCTCCGAGGATCCCAAGGGCGCCCGTAGCGACGAGAATTATGTCCCCGATGCCAAGGCTGAAGCTGGTCATCAATACGATGTAAATATCATCGTCTATGGTTTGCAGGAGATTGAGATTACTGTGACCATGAGTGAGTGGAAAGATGCAGGTAGCTTTGTCGTAGACCAGGACAGTGACGATGAAGTCGCTATTGCAATTGCTCAGGACGCTAATTATGTAGATGACCCTAATTATGATAAAGACTACCAGGGCGATGCCAATCACCCGCTTGTAATGGAAGTTGGTGATCATATCAATCTGGCACCTACCGCCGAGTCTAATTTCACTTCCATTACTTCTAGCAATGGAGCTGTAGCTACGGTTACCGGTATTGATGATGACGTTAAAGGTGTTGTGACGGCTGTCGCTCCCGGCGATGCCAAGATTATCCTCAAGGCCGCTCCTATTCTGGAAGGTGAACATCGCCGTCCTGAGGGTGGCTACCGCGTGGTGAATGTGCACGTGAACGGCACTCCGGCTCAGAATCCGACCGACATTACAGTTGCTGCTAATGCCATGGATGCCAATTTGGTATTCACTTATGGTGGCGATAATTTCAGCTTACACGATCCTACAGTAGGACCAGCAGAGGCATCTGATGCAGTTGTGACTTATGCAGTCACTACTGGTGCTGCATTCATTTCTCAAGTTGGCGAAGCAACGAGTAAAGAATTCTCAATCACTGGTGCAGGTGACGCTGTGATTACCATTACTGCTCACAAGGAAGGCAATTTCAATGAAGGTACTACAACTGTGAATGTGAAGGTGAATAAAGCTGATCAGTCTTTTACTTTGGAGAGGGCTGCTGTAGATTTTACTGCCGCTACAGCTGCTAATGAAGCAGTTGAGGTTAATGCAGTGGAAGGTCCTGGTATTATTTCTGTACAAGTGGAAGGTGGTAATGGGCATGTGAGTGCTGAATTTACTAACGGAGTAATTACCATTTCTACTACCGATGATGTTGAAGCTGGAACTGATAACTGTACAGTGCATGTTACCAAGGATGGAAACGATAACTATAACGTGTTAGTGAAGGATATCACCGTAACCATTCAATAAGATAGCCCATGAAAAAATATATTCTCTTTGCGGCAGCGGCGCTGGTGGCGCTCTCCGCTTGCAAAAAGACCCAGGAACCCACTCCCGAAGTGGACCCCGCCAAAGACAATACCCCCGCTTGGGTAAATGATGAATCTGCCGCGGTTCCTATCGAATTCGGTGCCGGACAGATGAACGCCGACGTCAAAGGTATCGCCATGAATGCCACGGCCTTTGAGACCGCTTCCTTCGATGTTCTGGCCGTGAACCAGGCCGGTGCCGTAATGGCCGGTTTCGAGGGTGGTGTATTCGCTCAGAATGTTAAGAGAACCGAACCCCCGCTTTACACCGTGGCCCAGTTCAAGGCGCTCAATGACCAACAGGAGTATGAGAACGTAGATAAGTATTATCCCTACCTCCTGTCGGCCGGCTACTTCAAGTTCTACGGCTATCATGTGGGCATTACGCCTCCTGTACTCTATGCAGATGCTACCGAGTATAACGAGGCTAATGGGACCAATTACAGCGACGAAGACTTCGCTGGATTAACGACCGAGCAGAAGACTAAGACGCCTGCAGTCTATGGTACCCATCAGACCCTCACTGCATCTAACACCATTGAGAACGTTCCTATCGGCCAGAATGACATCATCTGGGCCAAGGCAGAACCTACTCAGGCGAACCTTTTTGCATTGGAACTTATTGATGAAAATACTCCGGAGAAGGCCGCCCTATATCCTGGCTTCAACGCCAAGTATGTTCGTGCTGCCCGCACAAAGGCTGGTAATAACTTGACTACCTACTACGATTATCTCCCCAAACTGGCCTTCAACCACTTGACTTCCCAAATCCAGTTTGTGATTAAGGCTGCTGATGCAACGGCCCAGACCACCCTGGCCAATGCCGCCGTGGCTATCTCCAGCATTGAGGTTGGCGGTACCAATGACAACGTAACTGGTACCACCACCATCCATAACGAGGCTACATTCGATGTGGTTGCCGGTACCCTTACCGGATCTAATCCTGGCACCATCGGGGTTATGAATATCCCTGCCAATTTCAATATCACTACGGCTGGAGCCAACTGCGGTGAGCCTCTCTTCATCCTCCCTATTACGGGCGACATTCTGATGACCCTTAATATCACCCTCCCGGGCATGACTGGAACTCAGGTGATTGCTTCTAAACTTAGGGCCCCTGCAGTAGTTGGTACGGGTGATCAAGAGCATCCTCAGTATGCTGCAGGAACCTTTGCAGCCGGCTTGGCCTACCAGTTCACCATCATCCTCCACTCCATCGAGAAGATTGAGGTGGTTACTTCCCTGGCTGAATGGATTGAAGGTGGTAATTCCGATATTACCCTGGAGTAATCTTTTAGTCTTTTATCCCATTGCCGGTGACCTTCCCAGGCCACCGGCAATTTTGGTTCGCCCAGCACGAACGTACTCTAACGGGTGCAAGGTAAGCATACGGGCAAGTACATATTGACAAAGTAAGATTACGACTGGCATCAGTGAGATGTCAGTCGTAGTTTTCTTGTGTGGGTTGGATGGTGGTGAG
>CAJOHK010000019.1:34289-66599 GCA_905234285.1 uncultured Bacteroidales bacterium | reverse complement strand
GGCGACCAAACAGTATAAAACGACGAGTTTGATGCGTCAGCAACAAGGGATGGCTCCCGCACGACTCAAATAAAAAACATTAAACGACAATCCCTATATTATTTTGCAACCAGAAGACGTTTCGTTTGATATAACAACGTTTCTTTCATCAACTTGGAGCAACATGTCGCTATACAGTAGTGATTCTGGCTCATTTGCTTCTGTTTCCACACTAATGACACAAATTGGATTATACATAGGTGCTATGTATTACAGCAATTCAACGTATGCATACGTATCGCCAATTGGTTCCGCTTTGTCAAGCTATTATTCAATAAACAGTATCAGTAGCTCAAATATTGATTTCCATATTATTGCTGATCAGATTATTGTTAATCAAATGCCAGTTTTTCTTCTTATTAGTAGAAATGGGGGAGCGCATGGTGTTGTTGCAGATGCATGTAAAGAGCACTATCAAACTGTATCTCGAGTTTTTAAGAGACTAAAGGCCATTCCCTGCGGATCCCTAGAGTTTCCATACGAGTATAAATACGAAACCACCACAGAAATGACATCTCGTCATCTTGGTATTAATTGGGGTTGGAATGGATCATATATGACATCTGGAGGAGAAACTATATGGTTTAATACGGATGTTATCTCTTGGGATGTAGGCTATGTATATACATCGGTGGACTACATGATTTATGGTTTTTCTCCAAATAATTCTTAACCCCATGAGAACTTTTAAAACTATACTCGCCCTATTTGCGTGTGGTATTATGCTATTTGGATGCGGGCAAACGAAACTCTCACAGGAACCCGCCATTTCGCAAGACTCTGAGGAAAAGACAGATAATACAGAAAAGCCCGAGGAAAAGCCAGAGCAAACTCCGGTTGTTTCCGAGGTGAAGCCCTTGAAGTCTTTCAGTCCAGTTATTACCGAAGAGATTGAATCTATTCACCTTTCTGAAACAGAGATCGCCTATAACAAGGGCGCTAACCATTTTGCGTTGGGCCTTATTCCAGCCTTATATGAAGATGCCTCGTTTGTGGCATCTCCCTTAAGCCTTCAGGTTGCTTTATCCATGGCCGCAGCGGGCGCATCTGGAGAAACACTGCAGGAGATGCAGGCCCTGCTAGGATTTCCCCAGGCCGGTGTGGAAAACATGAACCTCTATACAAAAATCTTGTTAGAACAACTCCTGGCTATTGATCTCAGTGTTCAGTTGCAAATGGCCGATGCCTTGATCGTAAACAAAGACTTTCCCCTTCAGGAGAAATACCAGCTGGACATGGGCTCTTATTACTATGCACCTGTTCAGAACATGGATTTTACGCAGGCAGAAAAGGTGATAAAAGTGGTGAATGACTGGTGCTATGAGAATACCCACGGGTTAATCCCGTATCTCTTGGACGAGAAAGAATTCAATCTCACCGCGGCCTATCTGTTGAATGTTCTTTATTTCAAAGCCGATTGGACGACTCAGTTCTCGTCATACCAAGTATTCAAAAACGGAGTATTCCATTCAACTCGCGGCGATATAAATGTAGACTATCTTTGCACACAGACCTATTTGGATTATTCCGACTTTGGCTCTTACCGCATGGCTTTACTGCCTCTCGGAACAAAAAGTCTTTTCAATATAGCCATCCTTCTTCCTAAAGACAACAACGGCCTTAAGGCCTTGCTCAATGAGTTAAATCAAATGTCATGGTTGGAACTTCTTTCACAAACGGAGCGGCGGGAAGTATTGTTCCGTTTACCCAAGTTCGAAATCAGCAGCTCTTATGAGTTAAAGTCAATTCTGGAAGAACAGGGAATGACTCGGGCTTTCACAGCCAATGCACAGTTCGATAACATGTTCGATTATGGCGTAACAGGCTATATATATGACGTCATACAGAAGTCACGGATTGTTTTGGACGAAGGTGGCATTGAGGCGGCAGCAGTCACCGATGTAGAAATGGGGGCAACGGATACGGGAGAAGATATTCCTACGCCCACCGAGTTTTATGCCGATCATCCATTTGTATATGTAATCACCGAGAAGAGTACCGGAACTATCCTATTCGTGGGGGCTTTTCAAGGATAACGAAAATGAAGGCGGCACCTAAGTCAACATGACTTTTTTGTCACCTTATTTTTTATAAATATGCGCCTTTTTGAGGCGTTCTCCCAGTAAAACTTGCGTTTTTTTTGTATCTTTGTAAGTTCATGAAAAGCGCCGAAAGATATCTTCTGAGCCCGGGCATGAAGATGGCCCAGCTGCTGGAAAGGGACGACTCGCTCCCCGGCGTTTTCAACCGCATGGGACTGCAATATGGCTTTGGGGACGCCACGGTAGAGGAAATTTGTGCCGCCAAGGGAATAGACCCGGAAACCTTCCTGCTCATTTGCCGGGTACATGTGCAGGATGGATATCGGCCCACCGCAGAGGCCCTGGCCCAGGCCAGCATCCCGGACATCGTGCGCTATCTGCGGATCTCCCACACCTATTATCTGCAAATGGGCCTTCGCATGGTAGAGGAAGGCTTGGAAAGAATGATCCGGCCCTGCGACGCCCGCAGCCAGGTCATTCTTCGACGTTTTTATAAGGAGTATAAAGAGGAATTGGCCCGCCACTTTGAGTACGAGGAAGCCCACGTGTTCCCCTATGTAGAAACAGGGTCGTCGGCCTCGTTCAAAGTGAACGAATTCGAAGGCGCGCACGAGAGCATGGAGGAAAAACTGGAGGACCTCAAGAGCCTGCTGGTCAAATACCTGCCAGAAGGCTGCGACCCCGAGGCCACCTGCCAGGTGGTATTCCTCCTGTACACCCTGAGCGGGGACATCAGGCACCACATTGTGCTGGAAGACGCCCTGCTGGCGCCGCACCTGGCCCCCAGGGAGCGCACCGTGCTGGAGAGCCTCCAGGAATCGGCCCAGGGCAACGTCCTCTCCCAGCGGGAGCAGGAAATCCTGGTGTGCGTAGCCGAAGGCATGCTTAACAAGGAGATCGCCGACCAGTTGGACCTCTCTATCCACACTGTTATCACCCACCGCAAGAATATCACCCGCAAAACGGGCATCAAAACGGTGGCCGGCCTTACGGTGTACGCCCTCCTGAACCACCTCATCGACATGAATTCCATAGAATAAATACCATGGATTACAGTAAATTCATCAAATTCTATCCCGACTTTCCCATCAAGGGAGTCAACTTTGTGGACATTATCCCCTTCCTGCAGGACAAAGCGTTGTTCCAGCATCTCACCGAGGATCTTACGGCCATGTGTTCGGCGCCCAACGTTGCCGCACCCGAGGCCCGCGGTTTCCTCTTCTCGGCCGCCATGCTCTATGCACAGAACCACATCCAGAACGTGATTCCGTTGCGTAAGAAAGGCAAGCTTCCCTTCTCGGAGGGAGACCTGGTGCAGGTAGAGGTAATGAAGGAGTACGGCCCCGACCACGTGTATTTCCGCCGCTCGGACATTGCCGCATCCAAGCCGGAAGGGAACACCATCGAGATTACTTTCTTCGATGACATCCTGGCCACCGGCGGCACTGCTCGCGGCCTGGCTATGGGCCTCAACGCCCAGAAAGTAGTGATAGACGGAAAGACCTACAACGTAAAGGTGAAGGATTTTGTCTTCCTGGTGGAGATTGACGACCTTCCCGGCCGGGGGCGCCTGGAAGACCTGGCTCCCGTGAAGTCACTGATTCACGTTACGGAAGGCTAGGTTCGGGCGACCCGTCGGAGGCTTTGTAGTCGAACTTGTTACCGTGCCAGGTCCAGGAACAAAGGACCCCGTCACGGCGGATGGATACAACCTGACGGAATACCCGGATCTCCTGGCCCCCCCGGATGAGCATTTGGCCCACCGGCTGCCAGCGTTTGTCCTTGAAGCTGTAAACGGTAGCCCCGACGGAACCAGGGGTGCGACGTCCCACCAGCAGCTCCGGAATGCGGTTTCCGGTAAAGTCGTGGAGGCCGATGACCGTTTCCGTATCGGCGTTTTCCCCGGGCAGGAGTTCCCCGTCTACGGAAACCGCCCCGTTGGAAACCGAAGCCTGATGGGTGGTACCACCCAGTTCAAAGTCCAGGGAACCGGACGCACCGTAAAAGTAGCTGTCCAGGCCCACGACAAAGGTTCCGGAGGCGTTGTCGGAGTAACCCCGGGTTTGCGCCTTGGCGCCGAATTTAGCGAACATAAGCAGCAGGATGATGAAAATAACACGTTTCATACACCTGCAAAGATAAGGAATTATTGATTAATTATACATAGTATGGCTCTCTCTGACCGCATTTTCATGGAAGGCATCACCTTTGACGATGTACTCCTGTGCCCCGCCTACTCGGAGGTTCTCCCCCGTCAGGTAAACATCCGTGGCCGATTCTCCCGGCACATTGACCTGGCACTGCCCTTTGTATCGGCAGCCATGGATACCGTTACCGAGGCTCCCATGGCCATCGCCATGGCCAAGGCCGGCGGACTTGGCGTCATCCATAAGAACATGGGCATCGAGGCCCAGGCGGCCGAGGTGGCCAAGGTAAAGGCCGAAGGGCTGCCGGTAGCGGCCGGCACCGGTGTGAGCCCGGACCTGATGGAACGGGTGCAGGCGCTGGTCAATGCCGGCGTAGACGCCATTGTGCTGGACAGCGCCCACGGCCATTCCAAAGGCGTGATTGACGCCCTCAAGGAAATCAAAGCGGCCTACCCGCAAATGGACGTGGTGGCCGGCAACATTGCCACCTCGCAGGCGGCATATGACCTTATCAGGGCCGGTGCCGACGGCCTCAAGGTGGGCATGGGCCCCGGCTCCATCTGCACCACCCGCATTGTGGCGGGCATGGGTATGCCCCAGCTCACCGCCATTGCCGAGGTGGCCGCCGTAGCCGGTGATGAGATTCCAGTGATTGCCGACGGCGGCATGCGCTACTCCGGCGACGTAGTCAAAGCCCTGGCGGCCGGCGCCCATTGCGCCATGTGCGGATCCCTCTTTGCCGGCACCGATGAAGCCCCCGGCGAGATTATAGAGGTGAACGGCCAGCCCATGAAGACCTACCGCGGCATGGGCACCATCAAGGCCATGCTGGCCGGATCGGCCGACCGCTATTTCCAAAAGGGTACCAAGAAGCTGGTCCCGGAGGGCGTAGTAGCCCGCGTCCCCTACAAGGGCCCCGTGGCCGATGTCCTGTACCAGCTGGAAGGCGGCCTCAGGGCCGGCATGGGCTATGTGGGCGCCGAGAACCTGCAAACCCTGCGCAGCGCCCGCTTCGTGCGCGTGAGCCCCGCCTCCGTCATCGAGAACCATCCCCACGACGTTCAAATAGCCGAAAAATCGCCCAATTACAATGGATAAAATCCTCATTCTGGACTTTGGTTCCCAGGTGACGCAGCTCATCGGCCGCCGCCTGCGGGAGCTCAACGTCTATTGTGAAATCTATCCTTATAACAAGGTTCCGGCGCTGGATGCCAGCGTAAAAGGCATCATCCTCTCCGGCAGCCCCTGCTCGGTGCGGGACGCCAACGCCCCCCAGGTGGACTTGTCGCTGTTCAAAGGCAAGCTGCCACTGCTGGGCATCTGTTATGGCGCCCAGTATCTGGCACACACCGGCGGCGGCAAGGTAGAGGCCTCCAATACCCGCGAATATGGCCGGGCGCAACTCAAGGTGGTGGCCCCCTCGCCCTTGCTGCAGGGCGTGAGCGCACAGTCGCAAGTGTGGATGTCGCACGGCGACAGCATATCGGCCCTCCCCTATGGCGCCCACGTAATAGCCTCTACGCCAGATGTGGTGAATGCCGCCTACGAGTGGGCCGACGAACCCACCTATGCCGTGCAGTTCCATCCGGAGGTGTACCACACCGCCCAGGGCGCCAGAATGCTGGCCAACTTTGCCCTGGGCATCTGCGGCTGCAAAGGGGACTGGACGCCGGATTCCTTCATTGAGTCTACTGTAGAGGCGTTGCAGCAGAAAATTGGCGGGGATAAAGTAATCTTGGGCCTTAGCGGCGGTGTAGATTCCACCGTGGCGGCCGTGCTGCTGCACAAAGCCGTTGGCAAGCAGCTCACCTGCATCTTTGTAAATAACGGCCTGCTCCGCAAAAACGAATTCCAGGACGTGCTGGCCTCGTACCAGAATATGGGCCTCAACGTAATAGGCGCCGATGCCTCGGCCGACTTCCTGCAGGCGCTCAAGGGCCTGGAAGACCCCGAGGCCAAGCGCAAGACCATCGGCCGGTTGTTTGTAGAGACCTTCGACCGTTATGCCCAAGGCATCGAAGGCGCCCGCTGGCTGGCACAGGGAACCATTTATCCAGATGTGATCGAGAGCGCCGGCATCCCCGGCATCGCCTCCAAAATCAAGAGCCATCACAACGTGGGCGGCCTGCCCAAGGACATGCAACTGCAGGTGGTAGAGCCGCTGCGCATGCTGTTCAAAGACGAGGTGCGCCGCGTGGGCCGCGCCCTGGGCATCCCCGACAGCCTCATCAACCGCCATCCTTTCCCCGGCCCATCGCTGGCCATCCGCATCATCGGCGAAGTCACCGAAGACAAATTGGCCATCCTGCGGGAAGCCGACGATATCTTTATTCGCGGCCTGCGCGCCTACGACTGTACGGGCATGGGCTTCCCTTCGGCCGCCGACCCTAGGGAAATGGCCACTAACCTGTACGACGCCATCTGGCAGGCCGGCGTAATTCTGCTTCCTGTCAAGAGCGTGGGCGTGATGGGCGACGAGCGTACCTACGAGAACCCCGTGGCCCTGCGCGCCGTAGTGTCCACCGACGCCATGACGGCCGACTGGTTCCCCTTCCCCTACGACTTCCTGCGCGATGTTTCCAACGAAATCATCCGCAAAGTGCGCGGCGTAAACCGGGTGGTATACGACATCTCCTCCAAACCGCCGGCAACCATTGAGTGGGAATGATTTTTCGTCATTATGGGACATCTTCGATTCGACGTTGTGCAGGGGGCCTTCAAAAAGAAGGCTATTGCAGTAGAAACCCCTGACGGGAAACCCTCCGATTTCTTTGGCTCCCTCGTCTTCGGCCGTGCTAACAGCAAAAAGTATTTGGACAGCCAGACCTATGCCCGGCTGGTGCACTGCGTAGACGACGGGGTTCCCTTAGACGCCGCCACGGCCGACAAAGTGGCCGAAGGCATGAAGGTGTGGGCGCTGGAGCACGGCGCCACCCATGTGACGCACTGGTTCCAGCCGCTCACCGAAGGAACCGCCGAGAAGCACGATGCCTTCCTGACGCCCGACGGAACGGGCTGCGTCATTGAGCAGTTCGACGGCAAGTCGCTGGTGCAGCAGGAGCCGGATGCATCGTCCTTCCCCAACGGCGGCATCCGCGCCACCTTCGAAGCCCGCGGCTACACGGCCTGGGACCCCACGTCGCCGGTTTTTATCCAGGACGATACGCTTTGCATCCCCTCGGTGTTCATCTCCTACACCGGCGAGGCCCTGGATTATAAAACCCCGTTCAAAAAGGCGCTCAAGGCCCTGAACGATGCCGCCGTACCGCTGTGCCGGCTCTTCGACCCCAAGGTGCAGCGTGTTTATTCCTATCTGGGCTGGGAGCAGGAGTACTTCCTGGTAGACGAAGACCTGTTTGCCGCCCGGCCGGACCTCATGCTCACGGGACGAACCCTCATGGGGCATTCCTCGTCCAAGAACCAGCAGCTGAGCGACCATTATTTTGGCGCCATTCCTTCCCGCGTGGCCGCCTTTATGAAGGATGTGGAAACCGCCGGCTATAAATTAGGCATTCCCCTGAAGACCCGCCACAACGAGGTAGCCCCCAACCAGTTTGAGATGGCCCCCGTGTACGAGGAAGCCAATCTGGCCAACGACCACAACCAGATGATCATGAACGTGATGACGCGCATTGCGCGCAAGCATGGCTTTGTGGTCCTGTTCCACGAGAAGCCCTTCGAGGGCATTAACGGCAGCGGCAAGCACAACAACTGGTCCATGGGAACCGACACGGGCGTGCAGCTGCTGGCTCCGGGCAAAGACGCCCGCGGTAACCTGCAGTTTGTCACCTTCTTTGTAAATGTACTGGCAGCCGTGCAGCGGCACAACGGGCTGTTGAAGGCCAGTGTGGCCAGCGCCAGCAATGCACACAGGCTGGGAGCCCACGAAGCGCCGCCCGCCATTGTATCGGCCTTCCTGGGACAAACCATGACCAGCGTGCTGCGCAAGCTGCTGGAAGTGCCCTCCGACACGCCCATCACCATCTCCGGCAAGAAGGGCCGGGGCATCGGCCTGGTGGAGATTCCAGAGATTTTTGTAGACAATACGGACCGCAACCGTACCTCGCCCTTTGCCTTTACCGGCAACCGTTTCGAGTTTCGCGCCGTGGGGTCCAGCGCCAACTGCGCCGGGGCGCTCACCGTCCTGAGCGCGGCCGTGGCCCAGCAGCTGAAGGCATTTAAAGCCCAGGTAGACCAGGCCATATCCAAAGGTTCCAGCCTGGAGACGGCCGTTATGGACTGCCTCAAGCCCCTCATCGCCTCGGTGCTGGACACCATCAGCTT
This sequence comes from uncultured Bacteroidales bacterium, assembly GCA_905234285.1. Classification (GTDB taxonomy): domain Bacteria; phylum Bacteroidota; class Bacteroidia; order Bacteroidales; family UBA932; genus Cryptobacteroides. Next base: position 58,087 of record CAJOHK010000019.1, on the reverse strand, counting down.
TGACGGCAACGGTTACAGCGAGGAGTGGAAGGCCCTGGCCGCCCGGCGCGGACTGGACACCGAGACCAGCGTTCCCAAAATGTTTTGCCAGTTCACCACTCCCGAAACCGAGGACCTGTTTACCCAGACGGGCATTTACAACCTCAAGGAGCTGGAAGCCCGCAACGAGGTAAAGTGGGAAACCTACTCTACCAAGGTGCTCATCGAGGCGCGCATGGCCGCCCGGATGGCCCTCAATCACATCCTCCCCGCCGGCGTAGAATACCAGAAGCGCCTGCTGCAGGACGTAGATTTGCTCCGGCAGAACTTCCCCAACACGTGGCAGGGCCTCTCCGATACGCAGATTACCCTGATTCGGGAAAGCTCGGCCCTCATTGCCGAGATTAAGGGACGGGCCGATGCCCTCAACGCCGCCCGGGAAAGCGCCGAAGCCCTGGACGACGCCTGCCAAAAGGCGCTGGCCGCCGAGAAAGCGGCCGGGGATCTTCGGCTTTTAAGAGAAAGCATAGACAAATTGGAAGAACTCACCGACAACGACCTGTGGCCGCTGCCTAAATACCGTGAACTTCTCTTTATCAACTAATCCAATGAACACCAAATATATTTTTGTAACCGGCGGCGTGGCCTCTTCCCTGGGGAAAGGCATCATTGCCGCCTCCCTGGCCAAGTTGTTACAGGCCAGGGGGCTGCGTGTAACCATCCAGAAGTTTGACCCCTATCTGAATATCGACCCCGGCACCCTGAACCCCTACGAGCACGGCGAGTGCTATGTGACCGAGGACGGCGCCGAGACCGACCTGGACCTGGGGCACTATGAGCGTTTCCTGGGCGTGTACACCTCCCAGGCCAACAATGTGACTACCGGCCGCATTTATAATACGGTGATCACCCGCGAGCGGGAAGGCGCCTACCTGGGCAAGACGGTCCAGATTGTGCCGCACATTACCGACGAAATCAAACGTCGCATGCTGCTCCTGGGCAAGACGGGCGATTATAATGTGATTATTACCGAGGTCGGAGGAACTGTGGGTGACATGGAAAGCCAGCCGTTTGTAGAGGCCATGCGTCAGTTGCAATGGGAACTGCCCGAGGAGGATTTCCTGAGCATTCACCTCACGCTCATTCCTTATTTGAAGGCGGCCCAGGAGCTCAAGACCAAGCCCACGCAGCACTCCGTGCAGGAACTGCAGTCCCAGGGCGTGCACCCCGACATCATTGTATGCCGCACCGAGAAAGAGCTCACGCCGGAGCTGCGCCGCAAGATTGCCCTGTTCTGCAACGTAAAGCCCGGCCATGTAATCCAGTCCATGGACGCCTGGAGCATCTATCAGGTGCCGTTCAACATGGAGGCCGAGCACCTGGACCAGATGGTGGTTCGCAAGCTGGACATCCCCGATTTACCCGAGCCGGACCTTTCCGGACTGTCGGCCTTCCTGGACAGACTCAAACACCCCAAACATGAGGTAGACATTGCTCTGGTGGGGAAATATGTAGAATTGCAGGATGCCTACAAGAGCATTCAGGAGAGTTTTGTGCATGCCGGTGCGGCCAACGAATGCAAAGTGCATGTGCACTGCATCCAGTCCGAGCACCTGAACCCTTCCAACGTGGCGCAGGTGCTGGGCCACATGCACGGCATCCTGGTAGCCCCGGGCTTCGGCTCACGCGGCCTGGAGGGAAAAATTGCCGCCGTGCAGTTTGCCCGGGAAAGCGGCGTTCCTTTCTTTGGGATTTGCCTGGGCATGCAGATGGCCGTGGTGGAATTTGCCCGCAATGTACTGGGCTGGGCCGATGCTGCCTCCACCGAGGAGACCCCGGACACAGGCCATCCCGTCATCGACATGATGGAGGAACAGAAGAAACTTACGCTCATGGGCCATACCATGCGCCTGGGGGCCTATCCCTGCCACCTGCTGGATGGCACCCTGGCCCGCGACATTTATGGCACCTCGGACATCTCGGAGCGGCACCGCCACCGCTACGAGTTCAACAATCAGTACCGGGAGGCGTTTGAGGCAGCGGGGTTAAAAGTGAGCGGCATCAACCCCGACCACAATCTGGTAGAGGTGGTAGAAATCCCCTCCCACCCGTTCTTTATTGCCACGCAGTTCCACCCCGAGCTAAAAAGCACCCCCGAGCGTCCGCAGCCCATCTTTGTCCGTTTTGTGAAAGCGGCACTGGATGTTTTGCTCTCTTCCAAATAATCCTTACCTTTGGGAAGCTAACCGTTTACGCCCATGTCCCAAATGCTAACCTACCCGGGCTTTTCCGTGGTCTTTATCCAGACTTTCTCGGTGCATCACACCAAGGAGTTTGTGCTGCCGCAGCGCACCCTCCAGGAGATGGATGCCCCGTTCCAGGCGTACGATGCCCAAAAGGAAATCTATCTGGAAAAGGCCGATGCCCTGAGGACCCCCATCGCGTGGGTGGAGCGGGACATCGAGAACCAGATCTTTGTGCTCCCCAAAAACGCGCCGGTGCACGGCAACGTGCGGCGGTACAGCCTGCGGGGCTTCGACTTTACCATGCCCATCATCCCGGCCCCCGACGAGTCCATTTACGAGGCTACTCTCAGCGGCCACTGCAACGTGGAGATGAACCTCTTCTTCGGCCACACCGTATCCTTCACCTATCGTTTCCTTTTTGACGGGCACGCCTGCAAGCTCAGCCGTCCGGTAACCACAGACCATATCATTGCCTTCCTGAGCAGCTGGCTCAGTGCCGAGTTCTGGTCCAAGGAAGAGGGGAGTGAAAAAACTGGCATCGACTACAAGTCCCACTTTGCGGTAGATGCCATCTGGCTGGACGCCGACGGCAATCCGCTGGAAGAGCCCGAGCGCATGGGCAACCTGGGTACCGGCCGCAGCTTCGATGCCGTGGCCCTTCGCTATAAGAACTTCATCTATCGGCACTGCTCCAAGTTCAAGGAGGATATCTCTTTTGCCGAGCAGCGCAAGCTCATCCGCCGGTGGAACAGCGCGCCCTTCTCGGTCGATAACGACCTGCACTATGCCATGGTGGACATCTGGGAGAACCTCCAGCACATCAACAAGGACGGGAGCGACCTCTTTGAGAATGACCCCGACAAGCCCGGCTATCTCACCGAGGCCGAGATTGTGAACCACATCCGGGAGGAGCACAAAAGCGAGCTAATCGGCCTGCTGTCACTGTACCCCGAGGAATGGCCCTACCGGGATCCGGCGGCCTTTGACGAGGTATGCGGGGAGAATATCGCCATCGACACCGACGACCTGGTGCTGGCGGGCAGTTCCCTGTGCATGGTGCTGGGTACCTATGGCCGGCGCGGAGCAGGGGAAGAGGGCGTGAACTGGGTGGAGCACCTGAAGGAACGCGCCCACTACCATGTTTCCTGGCCCGAGTACCTCATGATTCTGCAGATGATTCTGGCCAAGAAGTATATCATCGGCCTGGCGCGGGATACGGTGGTCCTTTCTACCCTGGAAGCCGAGAAAAAGTCGTCCGAGGACCTCATCGGCGAGAATGCCAAGCTCTCCATGCGCCTCACGCGCCTGGTTACGCAGCTGGATGTGGTAAAGTATTCCAAGTTCCCGTCTCACAAGGTGATGTTCGACCGCACCACCGAGCGCCTGGGCCTGCCGCAGGACATGGAAAGCCTGAACCAGCTCATGGACAGCGTAGACAACAGCCTGCACAACCTGGCCGACTACAAAGCCATGCGCAGCGAGTTCCTTCTCAATATTATCCTGGCCATCATCTCGGTGGCTTCTACCTTCGAGCTCTTCTTCCAGGAGTCGGAGATGCCGTTCCTGGCCTATTTCGGCCTGGAAACCAGCAAGCTGGCCGCCGTGGTGGTACTCATTGTGGCCATGGTCACCATGTTTGCCCTGCTGCTGGTGGTTACCAATTCCATCAAGAGCGTGTGGGAGCGCCTGAAAACCCTATTCCGCAATTAGTATGTTAGAAATTCAAATTGCCCGGCTGGCCGATGCCCCGGCCCTGGCCGACCTCTTTTTGGGGCACATCGACGCCCACCGCGAGTACATTTCCCACGGAGAAATCCAGATGGGCGTAGGGGAAGGCGTTGTCCGGGACGGCGTCTTGGAGGCCCGCCCCGCCGCCGACGCCCGCAAGAAATGGATGAAATATATTCACGAGCACATTGCCAACGCGTCTTTTGCCGAGGTGTGGAAGGCCGTGGACGACGGGCGCATCGTAGGCTTCTGCGTGGCCGATATCGAGGAGGACGGCGACGTCCCCTTCGGTATGGTGTGCGACGTGCTGGTTCGGGAAGATTACCGCGGTCACGGCGCCGGCGGCCTGCTCTTGCAGACGGCCATTGACTGGCTTCGGGGGCGGGGTATCCGGGATATTTACCTGGAATCGGGGAAGAACAATCATGCCGCCCATCGCTTCTTCGAAAAGCGGGGATTTGCCCATGTAAGCGAAATATACAAGCTGGGTTAATGTTATATTGGGATTTTTAAGTATATTTGTAAATCAGACAATTAAACACAAAAACTATATGAAGAGAGTACTTTTCCTTGCAACCCTCCTTTCCTTTACCCTGGTTGCCTGTAATCAGCAAAAATCGGCCGAACTCTACATCCCCAAAAACACCGTGGAGTTTGCCGGCAACGCCTTCACTTCGTTCAGCCTGGGCGCCGATGTCAAGCTCTATTCGGCCCCGGACCCCGACAATGACTCCAAGTATGCCATCCATGCCGTGGTTCCCGTCCGTAAGGAGATGCAGGGGGCCATTCCGGATCTTTCCATCAACCTCACCCCCCTGGACGACCGTTCCATCCGCGTTCGGGAAGGCCTGGTGCTGGAAGGCGAGGATCTGGTGAACCTGGTGCCTGTGTACAACGCCTCTCCCAACGTAGAGCGCACCATCGTGTTCTCGGTTCCGGCCGGCCCCGACGGCAGCAAAAAGCTCTTCTCGGCCAAAGAAGCAGCCGAGTTGCTTAAGAATACCAAGGGCGTACGCATGGACTTCAATATTTCCAACAACGTCCCTGTGGCCACCACCCCTGCCACCCCTGCCCAGCCGGAAGAGTTCCCTATGACCCTGGATGGCCTGTGCCGCAAGTATGGCGTCTATGGCATGCTGGCCCGCTACAACAATGCGCTGCGCGACGGCAACAAGAAGGGCGCCAAGCGCATCGAGGACCAGCTGTGGGCCATCGAGAAAAAGGTGAAGGCCGACAAATCAGTCCCCGAGTGGCTGCGTGACCGCTTTGTCGAGTACATCGAGGACAAGGAGGACGAGATAGAAGACCGCTATTAAAAGGCGTAAACTACCAGGTAGAATAACATAACGGCCGATACCGTAAGCTTGAGCCCTGTCCCAAAGAGGAAGCCCAGGAATGCGCCAAAGGCCGATTTAAGCGATGTGGCCGTGTCTTTTCCCGCAAAGAGAAGCTCGGCCACAAATGCACCTATGAGGGAGCCCAGGATCATGCCCACGGGCGGGTAGATAAGTCCCAGGAACAGGCCGGCGATGGCGCCCCAGCCGCCGTACTTGCTGCCTCCGGTGATCTTGGTAAAGTAGGCGGGGACAATGTAGTCCAGGATACTTATTACTATCACAATGCCCAGCCACACCAGCAGGAAGGTGGTAGACATGGGCTCATGGGCGGCGTTGGTTCCGCTTCCCCAGATATAGAGAGCCAGCATTCCCAGCCAGCTCATGGGCGGGCCGGGCAGGCCGGGGGCGATGCTTCCGATGATTCCTACTATGCCCAGTGCAATGGCCAATATGGCAATAAACGTTTCCATACCACAAAATTATTGATTATCTTTGGAGAAAATAATACTGCAAATTATGTTCCCCAAGGAAGTTTATCTGCGGCGCCGTCAGGTGCTGCTCCAAAAGATGCGTGAAGCCGGAGAGTCGGGCCTTATTCTTTTTATAGGTAACGCCGAGGCGCCGGCCCAATACAAGGATAATTGCTACAAGTGGCGCCAGGATAGTTCCTGGCTGTATTTCTTTGGCCTGGACGAGCCCCTCATGGCCGCCGTCCTGGACATCGACAGCGGGGCCGAGACCCTTTTCGCCGATGACGTAGAGATTGACGACATCATCTGGATGGGTCCCCAGCCGTCCGTACGCTCCAAGGCCGATGCCGTGGGCATTGCCTATACCGCCCCTTATGCCGCCGTGGAGAATCCGGTGGAACTGGCCAAAAAGTCTGGTCGTCCCATCCACTACCTGGCCCCGTCGCGTTACTATAATACTTTGCGGCTCATGCAGCTGCTGGGCTGCGCCAGCATCGACAAGGGCGTTTCCCTGCCCCTTACCCAGGCGGTCATTTCCATGCGCCTCATCAAAGAGGACATAGAGATTGCGGCCCTGGATGCGGCTTGCGCCCTGGGATATGAGATGCATTCCGTGGCGCGGGATTCCATCGCCCTGGGTATTGTGGAGCAGGAGATTGTGGGCCGCATGGAAAGCGTGGCACTGGCCAAGGGCTGGGGCGTTTCGTTCCCCACCATCCTTACGCAGCATGGCGAAACCTTGCACAACCACGGTCACGCGGCGGTAGTGGAGCCCGGCAAACTTATGGTCATCGATGCCGGCGTGGAGAGCAATGAGCACTATGCCTCGGACTTCACCCGCACTTATCCCACTTCGGGCAAGTTCACTCAGAAGCAACGGGAGATTTACGAGATTGTATATGAGTGTAACGAGCTGGCGTTCAGTTTAACCAAGCCGGGTGTGACCTACCGGGAGGTGCATTTAGCCACCGCCCGCAAGATGCTGGAAGGACTGTCGGCCCTGGGCTTGGTCCACGGGGATCTGGACGAGATGGTGGCTTTTGGCATCGCCGGTCTGTTCCAGCCCCACGGTCTGGGGCACAACATGGGCCTGGATGTGCACGACATGGAAGACCTGGGCGAGAACCTGGTGGGCTATGACCCGGACCAACAGCGCGCGAGGCAGCTCGGCCTCGGCTCCCTGCGTATGGCCCGCCGCCTGCGCCCCGGCCACGTGATTACCGACGAGCCCGGCATCTATTTCATCCCCGCCCTCATTGAAAAGTTCAAGAAAGAGGGCCTCGGCGGTTCCTTTGTGAACTACGCTGCCCTGGAGAGCTACTACGACTTCGGCGGTATCCGCCTGGAGGACGATGTTCTGGTAACGCCCACCGGCGCCCGCCGTCTCGGCCCCCACCGCCTCCCCATCGCCCCCGACGACGTAGAGGCCGCCCTGGCCGCCGCCCGCTAAGTTTGCCGCTTCTGCTGGTGATCACGTAATCTTCTGATAATCAGATGCTTATCGATATTCAGTCCGGCTATTTGCCGGACTGCTTTTGTGTAAAGTGCTCAGTATTAAGCGCTTAAGTGATTTCGTTCAATTGCTAAGTGTAGAATCAGTTTAATAGCTGAGTATCAGCGAGTTGTGAATATTCAGTCCGGCTATTTGCCGGACTGACTTTTTGTAAATAACTGATTATTAGAGAGTTGGGTGATTCTGGCAAAATGATTGATATGCTAATGACTTATTGTGGTGGATCACTTAAGATGTTGATAATTAGCGTTTTATGGATATTTAGTCCGGCAAATAGCCGGACTAAATGTTTGTAAGTTACTGATAATAAGATGGTTAGGTGATTCTTTCGGGGGCGCTTTTGGCCAAGTGGGGAGTTTGCAACCCGGTTGCAGCCTAAGGACCCTATCTTTGCAGCAGTAAAACGCAAAAACTATGGAACACATGCATTCTGAACATACCCCCGAGGCCTGCGAGCACTGCCACCATGAGCACCATCATGAACATGATGAGCACGAGCATGAATTAGAGCATGGGCACATGAACAATCCGGTTCAGGAACATGAGCACGAGCACATGCACCATCATGAACATGATCATGAGCGTGAACATGAACATAATCATGAACACATGCACCATCATGAACATCATCATGATCATGGGCACGAGCATCATCACGGACATGAGCACCACCATCACCATGAGGAGGAAGAGGGGCATGGCCGATTGATCAAGATTCTGGTTGCGGCTGTGCTGCTGGCCGTGGCGGCTGTCATTGAGAAGAAGACCCAATGGGCTACCTGGCAGTATTTGCTGCTGTTTTTGCTGCCCTATCTTATTGTAGGCTGGGACACGCTGAAGGAAGCGGCCGAGGGCCTGCTGCACGGCGAGGCCCTGAGCGAAGACTTCCTGATGAGCGTGGCCACGCTGGGCGCGCTGGGCATCGGCTTCATGCCGGGTGCCGAAAGCCAGTTCCCAGAGGCGGTTTTTGTGATGCTTTTCTTCCAGGTGGGCGAGCTTTTTGAGGAAATGGCCGAGGGCCGAAGCCGCAAGAGCATAGCGCACCTGATGGACATTCGGCCCGATGCTGCCCATGTGGAACGGGGCGGGGAACTGTTCACGGTGCATCCCGACGAGGTGCAGCCGGGGGAGGTCATCCTCGTTCAGCCTGGTGAGAAAGTGCCGATGGACGGCGTCGTACTGGAAGGCCATTCCAGCTTGGACACCGTGGCCCTCACCGGCGAGAGCGTACCGCGCAGCGTATCGGCCGGGGACGAAATCCTCTCCGGCTGCGTAAATGGCGCTGGTGTGCTGCGGGTGCGTACCACCAAAGCCTTCGGCGAATCCACCGCTGCCAAGATCCTGGACCTGGTAGAGAACGCCGCGTCCCGGAAGTCCCGCAGCGAGAGTTTCATCACCCGTTTTGCCCGGGTCTATACCCCTATCGTGGTGGCGCTGGCCGTGTTGGTGGCGGTAGTTCCGAGCCTTATTACCGGCGAATGGGCTACCTGGATTTACCGCGGACTGCTGTTCCTGGTGGTTTCCTGCCCCTGCGCACTGGTGATTTCGGTCCCGCTCACCTTCTTCGGCGGCCTGGGTGGCGCCTCCCGCAAAGGCATCCTCATCAAAGGATCCAACCTCATGGATAGCCTGGCCAAGGTGCAAACCGTGGTCTTCGACAAGACGGGCACCCTCACCCAAGGCGTATTTGAGGTGACCGCCGTGCATCCGGAGGTGATTGACCAGAAAGAACTGCTGCACCTGGCGGCACACGTAGAACGGCATTCCACGCACCCCATTGCCGTGGCGCTCCTGGCGGCCTATCCCAACGAGCACGACGATTGCGTCATCGAGGACATCGAGGAAACCGCCGGTCAGGGCGTGCGGGCCCTGGTGAATGGCAAGCGCGTCTCGGTGGGCAACAGCAAGCTCATGGAGGCCGACGGCGCCGCCTGGCACCCCTGCCACCACGCGGGCACTATCATTCATGTGGCCATTGACGGCGTGTATGCCGGGCACATCGTGATCAGCGACCGCATCAAGGCCGATGCCGCCGAAGCCATTGCCGCCCTTCGCCAGGCCGGTGTCAGCCGCACGGTGATGCTCACCGGCGACCAGGAGAGTGTAGCGGCCGCCGTCGCCAGCACCGTCGGTGTGGATGAGTACCATGCCCAGCTCCTCCCCGCCGACAAGGTGTCGCAGGTAGAGCGCCTGCTGCCGCAGGGAACCCTGGCCTTCGTAGGCGACGGCATCAACGACGCGCCGGTTCTCACCCGTGCCGATGTAGGCATCGCCATGGGCGCCCTGGGCTCCGATGCCGCTATCGAAGCCGCCGACGTGGTGCTCATGGACGACCAACCCGCCAAGATAGCCACCGTCATCCGTATCGCCCGCCGCACCCTGCGCATTGCGCGGGAGAACATCTGGCTGGCTATCGGTATCAAAGTGGCCGTGCTGGTGCTGGCCGCCCTGGGCCTGGCCACCATGTGGATGGCTGTCTTTGCCGATGTGGGTGTCACCGTCCTGGCGGTAGTTAACGCCATGCGCGCGCTAAAGGCCTAGTGCTGGGCCGCTCACCAGCAAATCAATCTTGCACAACAGCCAAAGTGGCTATGGAAATGCGTACGGAGTGCCCCAGGGCGCTCCGTAATGCTTGATAGCAAGCTGCTAATGTGGCGCCGGTGGTAAAGGTGTCGTCTACCAAAAGGATATGACGGGCACGGACAGGGCTACGGATGCGGAACACGCCGGCCACGTTGCGCAGCCGGTCTTCTACATCCAGACGGGTTTGGGTGCGGGTGCTACGGGTACGGTACAGAACCCTGGTGCAAAGGCTTGCGCACAGCTCGCGCGCCAACTGGGCCGCAATCACCTGCGCCTGGTTATACCCCCGTTCCCACTTTCGTCGCCAGTGAAGCGGAACCGGAATGACCACGTCTACGCTTTGCCACTGGGGCAGGGCGGCCAGGTATCGGCCCAGCCTGGCAGCGAAAAACCGCCCCGCCGCAATGTTTCCCTGATACTTTAGCGCCTGGGGAATTAACTTGTATGGATTCTCATGGTGATAGAAAAGGAGTGCTGCAGCCTGAACATAAGGGATGTTTTCCCCGGGTGCCCGGTGCCGTTCCAGCACGGCGTTGAATTCGTCGGCCATGGGGTTGTGCGCCCTCTCCCAGTAGTAGGTGAGGGGAAGATCGGCCGCGCACCAGATGCACAGGTGTTGCTCCTCCACGCCCAGGTATCGGCCGCACACCAGGCACGTCCGGGGCATCAGCAAATCGGCCAGTTCCCTAATCATGCCTGCAAGGTACAACTATCTTCCAAAATGAATTTTTCGCGTGATCACCTAAGTGTTTGATTGTTAATTAGTTGTGAATATTCAGTCCAGCAAATAGCCGGACTTATTTCCTGTAACTTATTGATAGATAACAATTTAGGTGATTCATATAATGAGGCCAGTCCAGCCGATCACTTAACTGCCTGTTATAGAGACACTTGTGAAAATTCGGTCCGGCAAAAAGCCGGACTGAATGTCAGTAATACGCTGATATACAGAAACTTAGGTGAATGAGCTAGCAGCGGCTCAGGTACACGGCTTCTACAGCGGTGACGGCGGCGGTCTCGGTCCGGAGGCGGCTGGGGCCGAGGTGAATGGGTATGTAGCCGGCAGAGAGGGCCAGAGAGGCCTCCTCGGGGGAAAAATCGCCTTCCGGGCCGATGAGCACAGTGATTCGGGGCAGGGGAGAGGTAGCCGCGGCCGAATCAAACCCCGCCAGCGCCTCCTGAATGCTCACCCGGGGCACCGCAGCGTCCTCAAAGCAGTAGGCGATGAGCCGAAGAGATGACTCGCCGCTCTCAGAAAAACGGGGGAAACCACCAGAACCACCAGAATCACCCACCACAAACTCCCGCACGGAAACCGGCTCGGCAATCTCCGGGATGCGGGCCTTGAGGGACTGCTTGGTGGCCGAGAGGGCTATGCGGCGGGCGCGGTCGCTTTTGTATACCCGGCGCTCGGAACGGTCTCCAATTAAAGGCACAATCACATCCACCCCCAGCTCTGTGGCCTTTTCTACAAACCACTCAAAGCGGTCGTTGTTCTTGGTGGGACAGCAGCCCACCGTCAAAAAGTAGGGATGCGCGTGCCAATCGGCCTCCTGGGACAGTACCTCGGCCTGGGCTTCTTTGGGCGAGGCCACGGAGAGCCGACAATGATACAGCGTGCCCAGGCCGTCAATCACGTCCACCGGATCTCCAGCCCGATGCCGCAGCACCCGCACGCAGTGGGCGCTTTCGTCGGCGTCCAACAAGCACACGCCGCCGCTAACCTTGTATGCGTAAAAGAGTTCCAAGCCTAGCAGTACATGCCGCCGTTCACGGCAATCACCTGACCGGTGACATAAGAGGAGAGGTCGGAGCCCAGATACAGGGCGGTGTTGGCAATTTCCTCCACGGTGGCGCCGCGCTTGAGGGGGATGAGCTTGATGAACTCGTCCTTCACGGCCTGGGGCAGAACCTCGGTCATCTCGGTGATCACATAACCCGGGGCAATGGCGTTGGCGCGGATGCCGCGGGGGCCCATCTCTTTGGCCACGCTCTTGGCCATGGCAATGAGGCCCGCCTTGGAGGCCGAATAGTTCACCTGCCCGGGATTACCCGTTTGGCCGGCGATGGAAGCCATATTGATAATGCTGCCGCCGCGCTGACGGGCCATCACAGGCACCACGGCGTGCAGGAAATTGAAGGCCGATTTCATATTGACGGCAATCACGGCGTCCCACTGGGATTCGGCCATGCGCATTACCAGGCCGTCCTTGGTGATGCCGGCGTTGTTCACCAGGATATCGATGCGGCCGAATTCCTTTTCAATCTCGGCCACCACCGTCTGCGTCTCGTCAAAGTTGGCGGCATTGGAGGCATAGGCCTTGACCTTGTGGCCGAAGGCGGCGATTTCCGAAACCGTTTCCTCGGCGGCTTCGTTGATTACCAGGTCTGTGAAGGCTACATCGGCCCCCTCGGCAGCGAATTTAAGTGCGATGGCCTTGCCAATTCCGCGGGCGGCGCCGGTGATAAGCGCCACTTTTCCGTCTAAAAGTCCCATATTCATCGTTATTAATCCCCCAAAGTTACGAATTTTTAAGCGGATGCCAAGAAAGTTTGCTAACTTTGCGCCTCCAAATTCCAATACTATGGCTAGTCATATCCGCGATATCAATTTATGGGAGAGCGGCGAGCTCAAGCTCAGCTGGGTCCGCAGCCACATGCCGCTGCTGGATGGCATTCAGAAAGACTTTGAAAAAAAGCAGCCTTTCAAGGGCCTCAAAGTGGCCCTCAGCGTGCATCTGGAGGCTAAAACCGCCCATCTGTGCGAGGTAATGGCCGCCGGTGGCGCAGAGATGTACATCACCGGTTCCAACCCGCTCAGCACCCAGGACGATGTAGCCGCCGCGCTGGTCCATCAAGGCCTCAACGTCTTTGCCATCCACGGCTGCACGGAAAAGGAATACTTCGAAGACATCCGGAAAGTGCTGGAGGTGGGTCCCAACGTGATTATCGACGACGGTGGAGACCTGGTCACCACCCTGCATGGTGAGTTCCCGGAGCTGCTGCCGGGCGTAATCGGCGGCTGCGAGGAAACCACCACCGGCATCCTGCGCCTCAAGGCCATGGACGCTGCGGGCGCCTTGAAATTCCCCATGATGCTGGTAAACGACGCCGATTGCAAGCACCTCTTCGACAACCGCTACGGTACCGGCCAGAGCGTGTGGGACGGCATCAACCGCACTACCAACCTCATCGTGGCTGGTAAAACGGTAGTGGTGGCCGGCTACGGCTGGTGCGGCAAGGGCGTGGCCATGCGCGCAAAAGGCCTGGGCGCCAAGGTGATAGTCACCGAGGTAGACCCCGTGAAGGCCATGGAGGCCGTGATGGACGGCTTCAAGGTGATGCCCATGCTGGACGCCGCTCCGGAGGGCGATTTCTTTGTCACCGTCACCGGTTGCGCCGATGTCATCGGCCCCGAGGCTTTCCTGCGCATGAAAGACGGCGCCATTTGCTGCAACGCCGGACACTTTGACGTAGAGGTGGCCGTAGCCAAACTCAAAGCCATGGCTATGAGCCACCGTCCCGCCCGCGCCAACATCGAGGCCTACACCCTGGAGAACGGCCGAAGCATCTGTGTCATCGCCGAAGGCCGCCTGGTGAACCTGGCCGCCGGCGACGGCCATCCTGCCGAGATCATGGACATGTCCTTTGCCATTCAGGCCCTGAGCGCCCGCTACCTGGTGCAGAACAAGGGAAAACTCACCCAAAAACTCAACAATGTTCCCGCCGCCATCGACCGCGAGGTCGCCCTTCGCAAGCTGGCCGACTGGGGCGTTGCTATCGATACCCTCACCCAAGAACAGTATAAGTACATTTACGGATAATGGCACTTATTCCCATTTACTGGTGGAACAAAGAGGTCCACAATTTCAAAATTTCCCAGGCCAGCTTCAGGAAGCAGCCCTGGGCCAATGGCGTCATTCTGCTGGGCTGTGTGGTCATAGCCATGCTGTTGGCCAACCTGCCGTTTACCAAGTACCTGTATCATAATTTCCTGCATACCGAGTTCACTATCCACGTGGCCTCGCCCGACGGGGTGGTAGACTGGTTCTTCCCCCACGGGATGACCATGGAGAAGTTCATCAACGACATTCTCATGGTGGTTTTCTTCTTCACGGTGGGCCTGGAAATCAAGCGGGAAGTTGTGTGCGGGGAGCTTTCGTCCTTTAAGAAAGCCATCCTGCCGGTCATTGCTGCCTTCGGCGGCGTGGTCATGCCGGCGCTCATCTTTACCCTGGTGAACCATGGCACCCTGGCTGCATCGGGCTGGGGCATTCCCACCGCCACCGACATCGCCTTTGCCGTCGGCATCCTGTCCATCCTGGGCGACAAAGTGCCCATTTCGCTCAAGGTCTTCCTTACCGCCCTCGCCATAGCCGATGACCTCATCGCCATCCTGGTAGTGGCTATTTTCTATGGCGGCAACATCAACCTGCCGCTGCTGCTGGTGGCTATACTGGTGATTCTGTTCGTGGCCTTGATGAAGCAGCTGGGCGAGAAACGGCTGGTCTTCTATTTTATCCCGGCTATCCTGGTATGGTTCCTCTTCTATTATAGCGGTATCCATGCCACCATGACCGGCGTAGTAATGGCTATGTTCATCCCCATGGAGGCCCGCTACAACAAGGCCAAATTCCACCGTCGCAACCATATTCTGTGGAAAGATTTGCTGGAGTCCGAGGCCATTGAAACCAGCGAACCTTTCCCCAACGGCCCCCAGCGGCACTACCTGCGCCACCTGTATGGCCTCACCAAAAAGACCATCCCGCCGTCCTACCGCCTGGAGCACAAGCTCAATCCCTGGGTTAACTTCGGCATCATGCCTGTCTTTGCCCTGGCCAACGCCGGCGTAGAAATCACCGACCTTTCCTACTTCAACATATTCCACATGGATCCCCTTCTGGGCAGTGTGGGCATGGGTGTTTTCCTGGGTCTGGTGCTGGGAAAGCCCATCGGCATTACCCTGGCATCCTGGATTGCCATCAAGTGCAAAGTGGGCGCCATGCCTTCCAAGGCTACCTGGCCGATGATTTTTGCCGTGGCCTGCCTGGGCGGTATCGGCTTCACCATGTCCATCTTTGTGGACACCCTGTCCTTTGCCGGGGCCGATATTACCCCGGAGGTTACGCAGCACCTGCGCGATGCCGGTAAAATCGCCGTCCTGCTGGGCTCCCTGTGCTCCGGCGTGCTGGGCTCGCTCCTCATCAGCGCCGTCGCCGCCCTCAAACGCGCAAAGTAGCTTTCTGGTCACTTAAGTAGCTGATATAGAGAGATTTATGAAAATTCAGTCCGGCAAAAAGCCGGACTGAATTTCTGTATCTCCCACAGAATCAATCACTTAAGTGATTTGGCTTTTGCGGCCAGAACATGCACTTTGTTTATCCCCGAAAAAATGGTACTTTTGTAAGATAAAGCAAGAATTATGGCCAGTCTGTTCAACTTCGGTTTTTTTGGAAACCAGCCGCATCGCGTGTTCAATTACAAGCCCCGCTACTATGACCCTGAGGAGGAGCAGCGCAAACAAATGTTCGGCGAGGTGGACGGCACCAATGAAAAAGCCCGCGAGAACGGCGAGTATGTGCCCGGCAGCAGCCTCCGCGGCGCTTTCCGCAACGGCAACTACATGAAAACCCGTTCCAGCATGGGTACGGCCCACACCATCATCACCATAGTGACCCTGGTCCTGATAGTGGTGGTCCTTATTTACATGGCCAAATTCTTTGAAATGTTATAAATAGTGGAAGGAAGAATACCCTCCGAAACCTGTGGCCACCCATGGCTACAGGAATGGGAGGGGCCCGCGCCGCAAGGCGTGGGAGGGACGAGGGAGCGAAGCGACCGAAGGGTTCTCGGAGGGTATTCTTCCTGCAACGTTGAATATGGAACTAAGGATTCTACCCAAGAATATTGCCGACATGATAGCTGCCGGGGAAGTGGTCCAGCGACCCGCCTCGGTGGTGAAGGAACTCATGGAGAATGCGGTGGACGCCGGCGCAACGGACATCAAAGTCATTGTGCAGGATGCCGGCCGTACCCTCATCCAGGTGATTGACAACGGCACGGGCATGACCCCCGACGATGCCGTGCTTTGCTTCGAGCGCCACGCCACCAGCAAACTGGCCAGCCCCGAGGACCTGCATCACATCCTCACCTTCGGCTTCAGGGGAGAGGCCCTGGCTTCCATCGCCGCCGTGGCCGAGGTCACCCTGCGCACCCGCATAGCCAGCGAAGACGCCGGCGTAGAGGTGCAGATGGCCGCCAGCGAGAACAAGGGAACCAAAGAGGTATCCTGCCCGGTGGGCACCAACATTGCCGTGCGCAACCTCTTCTACAACATCCCCGCCCGCCGCAAGTTCCTAAAAAGCGACAACGTAGAGCTCCGCCACGTGGTGGAGGAGTTCCAGCGCGTGGCCCTCACCCGCCCGGAGATTGCCTTCTCTCTCACGCACAACGGAAGGGAAGTGCACGTGGTAAAGCCCGCCAAGAGCCTCAAATTCCGCATCCAGGACCTCCTGGGCTCTGCCGTCGTGGGCGAAATTATGGACATATCGGCCGAAACCACCATCGCCAGCCTCACCGGCTACGTGGGCCGGCCCCAGAGCGCCCGCAAGACCCTGGGCAACCAGTTCTTCTTTGTGAACGGCCGCTACTTCCGCAGCCCCTACCTGCACAAGGCCGTCATGAAGGCCTATGAAAACCTCATCCCCGAAGGCGTCACCCCGTCCTACTTCATCTACCTGGACGTAGACCCCGCCACGGTGGATGTGAATATTCATCCCACCAAGGCCGAAATCAAGTTCGAGGAGGAACAGATGTTGTTCCAGACAGTGTTCGCCGCCGTGAAGGAGGCCATGGGCCGCGCCGGTGAGGCCGGTGCCATCGACTTCGAGAACCCCGAGGCCCGCGACATCCCCGTCATGGGTACCCGCTTCGGGGAGTACCGCCCCTCCGGCATCCCTACAGTGGGCGTGGACTGGGATTTCAATCCCTTCGACGAGACCCCTTTGGCCGAGGCCGGCAGCACGCCCCACACCAGCCGCTATATAGACAAGAGCGAGAACTACGGCGCCCTCTTCGAGGACCGCACCCTGCCCACGTCGCAAATCCTTATTGTCCAGGGCCGATACATCCTTACCCAGAGCGCTTCCGGGCTCATGATCGTGCACATCCGCCGCGCAAGGGAGCGCCTCCTCTACGACCGCTTCCTCAAAGCCCTCACCGCTCAGGCTCCCGTGACCCGGCAGGCCCTCTTCCCCGTGCAGGTGAGCGTGGGCGTAGAAGGCCGGCTCACCTTTGACGAGCATGCGGCGCTCCTCAAGAAGCTGGGCTTCGACATAGCCCCCTTCGGCCCCGACAGCATTGTAGTAAACGGTGTGCCCGAGGGCTACAGCGCCGCCCCCGGTCAGGTAGAGACCCTGTCCGCCGACCTGCTGCTCATCCTCTCCGACGACCACAACGCCCTCCCCGGCGTCATGGAGCAGTCCATGGCCCAGAAATTCGCCGTCCTGGGCGCTGCCGGCGGAGAAAAGCTGAGCTCGCCCCTGGAGGCCCAGCGCCTGGTAGACGCCCTCCTGCAAAGTGAAAACCCCGAATTTACCTCGGCCGGCCGACGCATCCTGAGCATCGTCCCCACCGATGAAATAGAAAAACGATTCTAATGGCAAATCCTCTCCAGAATATTCCGGTAGTAACCCGGAACCTCCTGTATGTAAACGTAATCATGTTCCTGGCTACGCTCATCAACAAGGAGTTCATGACCGACACCTTTGCCATGGCCTTCCCGCTGGCCTCCGGCTTCCGTTGGTGGCAGCCCGTCACCCACATGTTCATGCACGCCAATTTCTGGCACATCTTCTGTAACATGTACTCCCTGGTGATGTTCGGCATGGTGGTAGAGCGCGTCCTGGGCACCAAAAAGTTCATCTGGTTCTACCTCATTACCGGTTTTGGCGCAGTGCTGCTGCACACCGGCGTAGAATTCCTGCAGGTGCAGCATCTCCTCAAGGAGTATCCCGGCGTGAATCCCCAGGTCATTTATAACAGCTTCCCCGGCGTGCTGGGTGCCTCCGGTGCCGTTTACGGCGTGCTGGTGGCCTTTGCCATGCTGTATCCCGAGGCCCGGCTCACCCTCATCTTCCCGCCCGTTACGCTGGACGCCAAGTGGTGGGTAATCATCTTTATCGGCATTGAGTTGTTCACCGGCATTACCGGCACCCAGATGGGCATTGCGCACTTCGCGCACCTGGGCGGTGCCCTCTTCGGCTGGCTGCTCATCCTCTATTGGCGCAAGTCCCGTCAGATTTATCGGTAGCGCATGGCTAAGAAGAATCGGCATTGGCTCTCGCACCTGTCCTTCGGCACCGTCTCCCTGGTGATGGCGGGGCTGCTGGTGCTGGCCTACCTGTCGGTGATCGTAGACCCTGCCAAGGCGTGGTTCTTTACGCTCTTCGGGCTGCTGTACCCTGTGGTGCTGCCGGTGACGGCGGCCCTCTTTGTATGGTCGCTTTTCCGGCGCTCGCACATGCGGCTGCTTCTGCTGCTGGTGCTGCTGCCGTCCCTCTTTTTTGCCGGCCGATACCTCCGTGTGCGCTCGTCGGCCCCCGAGAAGGAGCCCCAGCATGTTGCGCCACATCCAGCGCACGCGGCCCAAAGGCATGCCCCGGCTGGCCCTGGCCGATTCGGTGAGCCGCTACCTGCGCGGCCTGGATGCCGACATCATCTGCCTGCAGGAGTTCTACTTGCCCAACGAGGTGTCCATGGACGGCTGGCTGCGCAGCCATTTCCCCGGCTATAAGGCCGAATATTATGTGCTCACCGGCAAAAGCGGCTATGCGGGGAACCTCACCCTGAGCCGCAAGCCTGTGGTGGCCAAGGGAAAGGATGCCTTCGAGCACTCCACCAACCTGGCGCTCTGGACCGATGTGAAGCTGGACTCCAGCACCATCCGCATCTACAGCTGCCACTTCGAGAGCTACAACATTTCCTTGAGCGGCCTGGTGAAGGGAATCAGCAAGGACGGCTTCCGGGAAGAGACCGAGCGCAAGATGCGCAGGTCCATCACCGAGCGGCCCAAGCAGGTGGCCGAGGTGCTTCGCGGCGTAGAGAGCGCCCCTGTCCGTTCCATGGTGCTGGGCGATTTCAACGACAGCCCCCTGTCCTACACCTACTTCTGCCTGCTGCGCGGCCGCCGGGACAGCTTCGTGCGGGCCGGTAAGGGTTTCGGCGCCACTTACAGCAGCCTCTGGCCGCTGCTCCGCATCGACTATATGCTGTATCCCAAGGACCTGGAGGCCGTTACATTTGAGGTGAAGCGTGTCTCTTATTCCGATCATTATCCCCTCATTTCTACCTACTATGAAAGCGGAAGAAGTACTCAGTGAGGCCCTGCGCGTGCTGCGCGAGGGCGGCACCATCCTTTATCCTACCGACACCGTATGGGGCCTGGGCTGCGACGCTACCAATCCCGAGGCCGTGGCCCGTATTTTTGAGATCAAGCAGCGCCCCGACGCCAAGTCCATGGTCCTGCTGGCCAGCGACTTGGACATGGTGGCTAAATACGTGAAGGAGGTGCCTTCCATTGCCGTAGACCTGGTGGAGGTGAACGACGCCCCCATGACCATCATCTATCCCGGAGCCATCGCGGGCGTGGCCGATGCTCCTGGCGACCGCTGGCACCTGGCCTGGAATGCCGTGGCGGCCGATGGCAGCGTAGGCATCCGCATTCCGCTCATGGACTGGTGCAGGCAGCTGGTTTTCAAACTGGGCCGGCCCATCGTGAGTACATCGGCCAATATCTCCGGCGAGCCTACGCCCAAGCGCTTCTCGGAGATTCCCCAGGAGATTAAGGATGCTGTAGATTTTGTGGTGCCGCCGTCTGTGGACACCCAGTCTACCGGCAAAGCCTCCCAGATTCTCAAGGTGGGCCTGGGCGGCGAAATTGAGATAATCCGTAAGTAAGGCTAGGCGAAGAACGGATACTGGCAATTGGATACCAGATATGGCTTGGCGTCGGCCTTGATGTGACCGTCCTCTACGGCTTCGGTATTGTCAAAATAGAAGTACAGCCCGTTGAGCAAAATGTAGTGGTCTGCTGGCAGCTGAGGGTCGGTTTCATGTGTGCATTCCTCGCCGCCGGCTGCCAGAATTTCCTTGGCCGTTGAGTTGAGGCTGATGCCTTCTTGGGTCTTGGCACCGGCCGTGTAGAGGATAAAGTACTTCAGGTTTTCGTCCTGTTCATAGTCGCAGAGGAACCGCACAGCGCCCTGGTCTTCGTTCAGGCACATGACTTCCCAGACTTCGGTCATGTCACCGTAATAGGATTGGGCTTTGGTATAAAGCGGTGCCATGGTCTCGGGGACCGTAGTATAGCTTTCTCCCATGACAACACTGCCCAGGTTGTCTTTGGACATGAGGATGGACGCTTCCTTGGAGGTGCAGGAGCAAAGCAGGCCTATCACGGCAGCTGCTGCAAGCAGAATTCTTTTTGTCATACTATAAAGGTTTGAGTTAATCGCCGATGATCAGGGCCGATGCCCACACCTCGCAGCCTTCGCATCGGCCCACGAAGCCCAGGCGCTCGGTGGTGGTGGCTTTGACAGATATCCGCTCTGGGCTGACGCCCAAAATGGGCGAGAGGGTTTCCCGCATGGCGGTAATGTACGGCGAGAGCTTGGGCCGCTGCAAAGCGATGGTAATATCTACGTTCCCTACGCGGTAGCCGTGTTCCTGCACCAGGGATACTACGTTGGTCAGCAGAATCTTGCTGTCTATGCCTTTCCACTCATCGGATGTGTCGGGAAACAGATGGCCGATGTCGCCCACCGCCAGGCAGCCCAGCAGGGCGTCACACAGAGCATGAATGGCCACATCGCCGTCGGAATGGGCTACGAAGCCGGTCTCCGAGGGAATTTGCACGCCGCCCAGCCACATGGGAAGGCCCTGGGCCAATGCGTGCACGTCATATCCGTTGCCAATTCTGATGTCCATAGTCTTTTATCAGCAAACGGCTCCCATTTAGAGAGCCGTTTCAAACTATCTTATGTTTGATTACTTTCCCAGGCCTTTTTTCACGGCGGCGCTCAGTTCGTCGTACAGGGCGTCGGTCTTCTCCAGCAGTTCTTTGCGGATGCTGGTGAAATTCACCTTGGGTTTCTCGGCACCGGCGCTCTTCACCACCTTGTCACGAAGGTCGTTGTACAGATCCACGGCCTTGTCGATGAGGCCGGTAATCTCGTCGGCGTTTTTGCTGCCGGGATTCATATCAAGGAACAGGGTGCAGTCATCGATGAATGCGCCAATCACATACTGGATGTCTTTCTTTACGTCTCTAAGATTCATAGCTTGATGAATTAATTCGCTTGCAAAGATACAACTTTTTTTACAATTGCGAGCTATTGTTTCGGCCGTTACAGGGTTACTTCTTCCTTCTCCACCCAGGTCTTTTTCCAGGTCTCGCCGCAGCGGGCGCAGATGAAGTCACAGTGGTAATAGCGGGTAACGTCCTGCACCATGACCGTGCGGTACTCTGTGCGGTACTGGGCCTCCCGGTTTACTTCCTCATTCCCTCGCATGGTGACTTTGTCGCCGGTATAAATGTGCACGGCCTCCCGCTTTTTCCGGGGCTTGCTCCGGACTTCCTTATCCAGGATATTTTCTCCCTCTTCCTGGTCGGCATAGTAGCCGCAGTGGGGGCACACACTCTTGAAGAGGGTTTTCCAGCTGCCTCCGCGCCCCAAATCGGCCCTCCCGGTGCCCTGTCTCACTTTTTTCGGCCCTTTTGGGGAAGGTCTGTTTTTAGGGTCGATATCTTCCCCGTGTGCTTCAGAGGAAGGGATACCCTCCAGGGGAACTCCACTGCGCTACGCTCCGTTCCGGCCCCTCCCACAGCTTCTTGGACATTTCCGGCTGGAGCAAGCTCTGCCAAAAATATCCAACAATCTGCGGGCCCCTCCCCCTACCCATGTGCGGGGGTGCACATGTCCCCTGGAGGGTATCCCTTCCTCCGGGCCCCGTGACAATCCATCCCTCCCCCTTGGACCAAGTCCGCCCAGCATTTGGACGAGGTTCCCTAATAATTTGGTCTTGGTCACTGGGGTTTTTGGACCAGGTACACTTTTACCCCTTGGACTAAGTCCAGCGAGCATGGCTTCTAGCGCTGTCTGGGGCACAACAGTGGACCAGGTCCACGCCGGGAAATGGGACCTCGGCCAAAAACGTATCAGGGCATGTCCAATAATGCCTTGGACCTAGTCCATGGAGCGCAACTTTCAATCACATAGTCCTGGGTGCAGGATACCCGGCTGCCGTTTTGGTAAAGGTTGGCGCAAAGCACGGGCACCTCATTCACCGACAGCTGCCCATCCCATTGATAATCGGGCAGAGTGCATCGGCATCTACCAGATTCTCCAGTCCCCAGTCAAACTCGTGGTTGCCCAGCGCCACGGCGTCGTAATCCATCCAGTCCATGGCCATATAGAGCGGCTTGCCGTCCAGCAAGTTGGAAATGGATGCACCCTGGTAGATATCTCCACCGTCCAGGAGCAGGAGCCGGTCTTTGCTGTAGTTCTCTCCCCGCCCGCGGATGTCGTTCACTTTGTCGGCGATATAGGCCAGCCTGTAATGGACCGTCCCGTTATCCTGATAGACGATATATCCGTGTATGTCGGTGGTTTCGATGAGCGGCAGCAGGTATTCTCCCGCCGGATAATCCGTATCTTTCGCCGCCTCCTGACCCGTCGTGGCCGCGGGAGTAATCTCGGGTTCTTCTTTTTTACAGGCCACCAGCAAGGCGACCACCAGGATTGTATACCAGATTCTTTTCATAAGGCGAAGATAGGCAAAACCTTGGTTTTTTTCTGCGTTTTTGCCATATTTGTGTAGTGTTTCTTGTAACTATGAAGCAAGCCTTAAAAATCGTCATCGGCCTGGCCCTGATTGCTGCCGGTGTTCTGTGGATCCTGACCATTCTGGGCGTACTCACTTTTGAGTTCTCCACCGAGGGCTGGTGGACCTTGTTCATCATTGTTCCCTGCCTGTTCGGCTTAATCAACGACAAAGACAAGGTGGGGCCCTGTATCGGTATCGGCTGGGGCGTCCTGCTCCTGCTGGCTGCCCGGGATGTCATTTCCTGGAATATGATGTGGCAAATCGGCCTGGCTGTCATGATTATCGGCTTCGGTATCAAAATTCTTCTTGTGAAGAACTGCAGCTGCCACGGCGTTTGCGAGCAAAAAACCATCTCGCGCGACGGCAAGGAGATTCGCTGCATCGAGGCCTCCTTCGGCAAGCAGGAAATCTCCTTTGTCGGGGAAAAGTTTGAAGGGGCCGATGTCCAGGCCTCCTTCGGCGCTGTTGTCCTGAATTTGAAAGGGGCCGATATGGCCAACGAAGCCTTCATAGACCTGAACGTCGGTTTCGGCGGCGTCACCATCATTGTCCCGGAAGGCCTGGCCGTCCAGATTGGTGCCAGCAGCAGCTTCGGCGGCGTCACCGATAGCCGCTACTCCAAAGTCGTCACCGGTACCCCGCTCCTTGTTGTCACCGGCAAGGTCGGCTTCGGCGGCGTGGAAATCAGGAACTAATTAGCGTTTTCTCCAGCGGAACATATTGACACTCAAATGGGGTCGAGAGGCCCCATTTTGTTTTTTTAGCAGATTTCCTGTAACTTTACTTGTTTTTCAAAGCCTTTAAACTATGAAAGGAATTGATTATTGTCCCCCGGAATAGGACTCGCCGGTAATAAATGAACTGTCTGTCTGAACAACGCGCACAAACTGGCAACAAACTGGGCACAAACCAATTTTTCTACCCCGTATCTAATTAAAGCCCTTGGTGATCGCGTGATGTAACTATTTGAACCTCAGCGAAATATGCAAATATGGGTGCACTTGCTGGTGCACCCATTGGTGTGTAAATGATTGATGGATAGAAAGTTGCGCTCCAT
>CAJOHK010000019.1:0-34237 GCA_905234285.1 uncultured Bacteroidales bacterium | reverse complement strand
TGATTGTGCCCCAGACAGCGCTAGAAGCCATACTCGCTGGACTTAGTCCAAGGGGTAAAAGTGGACCTGGTCCAAAAACCCCAGTGACCAAGACCAAATAATCAGGGAACCTCGTCCAAATGCTGGGTGGACTTGGTCCAAGGAGGGTATCCCTTCCTCTGAACCTTAAACCTGAATGCATTTACGCCAAAAATGAGTATCTTTGAACCTATGAAACAGATTCTGTCCCTCTTTGCGCTTGTGCTGGGCATCACATCGGCCATGGCACAGGCCCCAAACCCCCAGGCCCCCGGCATCCAGGCCGGTCCCTGGGTTTGCGACGCCAGTGATTCCACCCTTACCATCCTTTGGACCAGCGAAGTGCCCGGCAAGGCCTATGTGGAGCTGGAGGACGGCAGCACGGTATACGATGTCTTTGCCGGCCGGCGCATCTTCCGCCGCCTGCACAGCATCACGCTCAAAGGCCTGGAGCCCGGCTCGGCGGTGCGTTACCGCGTGTGCGGCGTCAACGTCAAGGACGACAGTAACGCCCGGGATCCCAAGTTCGGAGACACTTACACCGGAAGCTGGCACACCGTAAAAACCCTGGACAGCCGGGCCGATGCCTGCCGCTTCTCTGTCCTCAACGACATCCACATGCGCACCCGGAAATACCGCCAGCTGGCCGCCCAGATTGACTCGGCTCAAACCGACTTCATCTTCCTGAACGGAGACATCGTATCGGCGGGGAACTATGTGCTGGATACGCTGGTGCGCTATACCGTGGCGCCGCTGGGAAGCCTGTCGGCCGGCATTCCGCTGAGTTTTGCCCGGGGCAACCACGAGGGGCGCGGCAACAATCCCATGCTGGTGGCCGACGTGTTCCCGCACGCCCAGCCGGCGCCGTTCTACTATACCTTCCGCCAAGGCCCCGTGGCCATAATCGTCTTCGATGCGGGAGAAACGCACGAGCACCGCAGCGAGGCCTACAGCGGCGCCGCCGTGTTCGAGGATTATCTGGCCGAGCAGATAGCATGGGCGCAAACAGCTTTGCGGCAGCCGGCCTTCCAGAACGCCCCCGTGAAGCTTTGCCTGCTACACGTGCCCATGATCGACCACCCCGACCAGAACGACTATCTGCTGCAGCGCTGGCTCAACCGCCACATGGTTCCCCTGCTCAACGAGGCCGGCATCGACCTTATGATTGGCGCCGACCTGCATGAGTTCATGTACTGCGAGAAGGGCACCATGGGAAACGACTTCCCCATTCTGGTGAACGACGATGCCCGCCGGCTGGACGTTGAATGCGCCCCCGACCACAGCATTCACCTCAGCACCTTCAATGCCGACGGCGAGCTGGAATTTGAGAAATACCTATTTAAATAGCGCGCGCACCAGGGCCGGGATATCGGCCACTTTTACCACCTCGATACCCTGAGGTTTTACATCAAAGTGCGTGTAAGAGCTTACAAAGATGCGCTTGAAGCCCACGCGGGCGGCTTCTACCGCGCGGCGGGCCGCCTGGGATACGGGGCGGATTTCCCCAGAAAGGCCCACCTCTCCGGCAAAGCAGATGTCGGCCGGAATGGCGTAATCGAAATTAGAAGACAGCACGGCGCAGATGACGGCCAGGTCGCAGGCTGGGTCGGTGATGCGCAGGCCGCCGGCCATGTTCAGGAATACGTCCTTTTGGCCCAGCTTGAAGCCGGCGCGGCGCTCCAGCACGGCCAGCAGCATGTTCAGCCGCCGCACGTCAAAGCCGGTGGCGCTGCGCTGGGCGGTGCCGTACACGGCCGATGACACCAGCGCCTGCACCTCGAACAGGAACGGCCGGTTGCCGTCCAGCATGGCGGCGATGGCCGTGCCGCTGAGCCCTTCCTCATGCATGGGGATGAGCATCTCGGAGGGGTTGGCCACTTCCCGCAGGCCGGTGCCGGTCATCTCGAACACGGCCAGCTCGGAGGTGGAGCCAAAGCGGTTCTTGATGGAGCGCAGCACGCGATAGGCCCCGCGGTTCTCTCCCTCGAACTGCAGCACTACATCTACAATATGTTCCAGGATCTTGGGCCCGGCAATGGTGCCTTCCTTGGTAATATGGCCAATCAAAATGACCGGAATGCCGGACGATTTGGCAAAACGAAGCAGTTGCGCCGCCACTTCCTTGATCTGGCTCACGGATCCCGCCGTGCTCTCTACGGATGCGCAGTACATGGTTTGCACGGAGTCTACAATCATGAGGTCCGGCGCCACTTCCTCGGCCTCGGAGAGGATGGCGCCCATGTCGGTTTCGCTGTAGATAAGGCAATTGGAGGCGTCCCCGCCCAGACGGTCGGCGCGCATTTTCACCTGCTTTACGCTTTCCTCGCCGGTGACATAGAGGGTTTTAAGCTCGGGCCGATGCAATGGCAACTGCAGCGAGAGGGTACTTTTGCCGATACCGGGCTCGCCGCCCATGAGCACCAGCGACCCTTTGACAATGCCGCCGCCCAGCAGGCGGTCTACTTCGGCCGATCCCAGCGAAACGCGGTCCTCCTGCGTAGTGGATACTTCCTTGAGGGGCATGGGCTTGCGGCCTGCACCGGGAACGCTCACCGCGCCCGCGGCATGCTTGCCGCTTACCACTTCTTTCTCTACAAAAGTGTTCCATTCCCCGCAGGCGGGGCACTTGCCCATCCATTTGGCGTATTCGTTGCCGCAGTGGCTGCAAAACCATACGGTCTTTGTCTTTTTCCCAGTCGTTGCCATACAAAGGCAAAGATACAAAAAATCCCGGGGACCTGGCCTCGGGATTTTTAATTTTGCGTCAGTAATAAATTACTCGGCAGCGGGAGCCTCAACAGCCTCGGCGCACTCTTCGGCGGAAGCTTCGCAAGCTTCCTGAGCTTCCTCGGCGACTTCCTCAACGGCCTCAACGGCCTCCTCGGCGGGAGCCTCGGCCTCTTTCTTGGAGTTGCAGCACTCGCAAGAAACTGCAGCAGCCATAATGGCTACGATAGCAGCAGACATAAATACTTTCTTCATAGTACTAATTAATTAAAAGTAAGTTTGTTTTCGCTTTAGGCCGCAAATGTAGGCCTTTATTTCGGCATTTCAAAGAATTTTTTAATTTATTTATTATAAAGTGTAAGCGCACACACCATTTTTGGCACGATTTTTCCTTGTTAGGCGGTCAGTATTAAAACCGAAGCTTATGAAGAAGGTATTATTCCTGGCGCTGGTAGCTGCGATAGCCGTTACAGCCTGCCAAAAAGACTCCATCTACGACGATTCTTCGGCTACCAACACCACCGTTGACGAGAACGGCGGCAAGGTAGATCAAGAAGATTTGACCGACTCCGACGACAACGTGGCCAACACCACGTTTGCCCGCACCATTTCCATTACCTGGAGCGAGAACGGCGCCACCAAGAGCGGCGACGACAACAACGTGGTGTCCATCAGCGGCACCCAGGTCACCGTGAACAATACCACCACCTCGGAGAAGGTGATGTATGTGCTCAGCGGCACTTGCTCCAACGGTTTCTTTAAAGTGTATTCCAACAACAAACAGGCCTTCAAGCTCAATGGCCTGAGCCTCACCAACCCCAGCGGCGCGGCCATTAACAACCAGGGCAAAAAGCGTTGCTTCATCATCGTTGAGGGCACCAATACCCTGGCCGACGGCAGTTCCTACACCGCCACCCCTGCCGATGAAGACGAGAAAGCCGCCTTCTTCTCCGAGGGCCAGCTCATCTTCAGCGGTAGCGGCAGCCTCACCGTCACGGCCACCGGCAAGGCCGGCATCACCTCCGACGACTACATCCGCTTCATGGATGCTCCTATCGTAAAAGTCAGCTCCAGCGCCGGTCATGGCGTGCGGGGAAAGGATGCCATCTACGTGAGCGGCGGCACCGTGGAGGCCAGCGTATCGGCCAACATGAAAAAGGGCTTCAGCTCCGATTCCCTGGTACGGTTCGACGCCGGCAGCACCACCATCAAGGTCACAGGCAGTGCGGCTTACGACAGCGAGGACAAGGAACTCACCGGCTCGGCGGGCATCAAGGCCGACCAGCTGGTAGAGATGGCGGGCGGCACCGTAGTTATCACAAACACCGGTGCAGGCGGCAAGGGCATCAGCTGCGACGGCCCGGGGAAATTCGCCGGCGGAAGCCTCACCGTCAAGGTGTCGGGCAACAACTATGGCTCGTCCTCCAATTCGGTGAGCGCCAAGGGCATGAAGTTCGACGGCAACCTGTACTTCTCGGGCGCCTCGGTCATCGTCACCGCCACGGCCCACGAGGCCATCGAATCCAAAGGCGGCATTGTGATCAGCAGCGGCGAGGTGTATGCCACTTCGTCCCAGGACGATGCCATCAATTCGGCCCTGGATATGGTGGTGAACGGGGGCTATGTCTATGCCAATTCCAGCGGAAACGACGGCATGGATGCCAACGGCGACATGAAGCTCAGCGGCGGGGTGGTGTTTGCCATCACCACCAAGGGCAGCCCCGAGGTGGCGCTGGACGCCAATACCGAGCAGCGCCACGCCCTCTACATCAACAGCGGTGCAACCGTGATTGCCTATGGCGGCCTGGAGAGCGGTTATTCGGCCTCACAGACGGTGTACAGCATGAGCGCATCGGCTGGCAACTGGAATGCGCTGTATAACGGCAGCTCCTTCATTGCCGCCTTCAAGGCACCGTCGGGCCTTTCGAACTTTGCAGTGAGCGCCCCCTCCCTTTCACAGGGCTATACCGGGGTCAGCGTGAGCGGGAGCACCTGTGCCAACGGCACCCTGGCGGCGTCGGGCATCTCCGGTGGGTCGGCCGTGAGCCTGAGCACCTACTCGGGCAATGGCGGTGGCGGTAATCCTGGCGGTGGAGGTCCCGGTGGCGGAGGTCCCGGTGGCGGTGGCGGACGTCCCGGCGGCGGATGGTAGCTTGCGTTTTTTTGCTACCTTTGCATTCGCTTATGCCGCAGAACCCGCATATATCCTTTGACGAGACCCTGGAAAAGCTGGCCCCCATCACGCTGGAGGAAATGGATTCCATCAAGCTGATGAACCGCATCGATTCCAAGTATCTCACCAATGAAAAAAACCTGCTGCAGCTCCTGGAACGGGCTGCGGCGGCGGGCTACCGGGTGCTGGTTACGCAGGGGACGCGCATCAATCCCTACGATTCCATCTACTTTGATACGGCCGGGCTCCGGATGTTCTACGACCACCATAACCGCCGCCTGGTGCGGCAAAAAGTGCGCACGCGCTGCTATGAGAATTCCGGAGATGCCTTCCTGGAAATCAAGCGCAAGAACAACCACGGCCGCACCAAGAAAAAGCGCATGGGCATTCCGCTGGGGGAGATGCAGTCGTTCCAGGCCGATGCCGCCGCCTGCGACTACCTGGCCGCCCATTCGTGGTTTACGGCCGGGGAACTTGCTCCATCGGCCCGGACGGCCTTCCACCGCATTACATTGGTGAACCCGGAAAAGACCGAGCGGCTCACCATTGATACGCTGCTGCAATTCCAGAACTTCAGGACCGGGCTTAGAACCGACCTTCAGGACGCCGTCATTATCGAGCTCAAGCAGGACGGGCGGGCGGCCAGCCAGATGAAAGGGATTTTGCTGGACCTTCGCATTAAGCCGGTGCGCGTGAGCAAATACTGCATGGCCATTACCCTCACCGACCCGGTGGCCAAGACCGGACGCTTTAAAGTGAAGGTGCGCACCATCGAGAAAACCATTGGGAATAAAATAGTTACAATATGATAGACCATTTGATCCGCTTTGTCCAGGACAATCTTGCCTCTTTTGGCAACCTGGACGTGAACGACGACATGCTGCTGGACGTGCAAACCATCACGGACGCCATGATGACCACCGCCCAGAAGATAGGGGAGCTGGGCATCCGCTTTGCCCTGAACCTGCTGGTGTGCTGGATTCTGGTGCACTTCTTCTATTACAAAAAGAGCCAGCGCCGCGACTACTATTTCACCTTCATGATCTTCTCGTCGGCCATGCTTACGCTGCTGTACATCATGGGCAACGTAGAAGTGGGCGTGGGGCTTACTCTGGGCCTGTTTGCCATCTTCGGCGTCATCCGTTACCGCACCGAGACCGTGCCCATCCGGGAAATGACCTACCTCTTTGTGATTATTGCCCTGGCGGCCGTGAACGGACTGGCTCCGCTGTACCAGGTGGTAGATCTGTCCACCGCTCCGCACTATGAACTGGCGCTGGGCAACGTGGGGGTGATGGCCCTGGTGAACCTGCTCATCGTCCTGCTCATCTGGATTCTGGAAAGCGACAGCCTGGTGAAGCATACCACCACCAAACTGGTGCTCTACGACCGCATCGAACTCATCGTCCCCGAAAAACGGGAGGAGCTCCTCTCCGACCTGGAAAAACGCCTGGGCGTAAAGGTAGACCACGTG
The DNA here is from genome assembly GCA_905234285.1 of uncultured Bacteroidales bacterium. Taxonomy (GTDB): domain Bacteria; phylum Bacteroidota; class Bacteroidia; order Bacteroidales; family UBA932; genus Cryptobacteroides. Next base: position 27,845 of record CAJOHK010000019.1, on the reverse strand, counting down.
GAGATTGGCCACGTAGACTTCCTCAAGGATGCGGCTTTCATCAAAGTGTTTTACAGGCTGGGCAAGGGAGAAGCCAATTCGGTGAACACCCTTACCCGTGCCAAAGATTATGTGGGTTAGTTTATGAAAAAGCTCGTAATTCTGCTGCTTCTGCTGCTTCCTGCAGCGGCTTTCGGGCAGGCCAAACTGGCCGGCCGCGCCTCTGTGGAGGCCGATTATAAAGTGCTCAAGGGCTTTCACCTGAATGTAGAGGAAGAAGTGCGGGTAGAGGATGGCCTGGCCGGGCTGGGCAGCCTGCGCACCACCCTGGACGCCTCTTACAAGTTTAACAAATACGTGAAGGCGGGCGTCGGCTATACGCTCATCAATCCGTACAAGGACGAATGGAGCAATTTCAATGCACCCCGCCATCGCCTATATGCCGATGTCACCGGCACCTTGCCCCTGGGGGACTTCCAGCTTTTCCTGAAGGAGCGCCTGCAGTTTACCCACCGTACCGGCGATTTCAACGTGTATCAGACAACGCCCAACGCCCTGGTGCTCAAGAGTCGCCTGGGCGTCAAGTACAAACGCTTCAAGAACTTTGAGCCCAGCCTCTCGTTCGAGATCCGTACAGCCCTCAACGAGCCCTGGGGCACCATTGACGACACGGCCGGTCTCCAGACCAAAAAGAGCGGCGACCGTGCCGGCGAAACGTATTACAAATACACCCATACCGGCTATACGCACCTTTACAACAACCGCTACCGCGTGAATCTGGGGATGGATTGGAAGCTGGCCAAGCACCATACTTTCGCTCCCTACCTCCTGTTTGACTATTGCTCCGACTACGTACTGGACACCAATGGCGAGGGAACCAAGCTTTGGAGCGCAACCACCGGTTACGTAGACGTGTTCCGTATTTCCATCGGCCTGGGATATAAGTTCAGTTTCTAAGTGAAGCGTCTGGTTTCCATTCTTCCGGTTTTGCTGCTGGCGGCCCATGTGGCGCTGGCCCAGCCCAATGCACAGGCCGTAGAGGCCGGTCTGGCGGCGCTCCGTAAGGAGGCTGCCTTGAAGGGGGCGGCCTGGGGCTTCATGGCCCGGGACGTCCAGGGAAACGTCATTGCCCAGTATAATGCCGACACCCGCCTGGTGCCGGCGTCCAACCTCAAGCTGGTGACTACCGGCGCGGCGCTCCATGCCTTCGGCCCGGATTATCGGTTTAAAACACAACTGGGTTATACCGGAACGGTGCAGGACGGTACGCTGGAGGGCGATTTGTACATCATCGGCGGGGGAGACCCCACCATCGGCGCCAAGGATTCCATTGCCCTGCAGGCCGATGCCCTCTTCTGGAAGTGGAAAACCCTGCTGCGGCAGGTGGGTATCGAGCGCATTCACGGACGCATCATCGGCGACGGAACGGCCTGGGAGGGCAATCTGGAGCACGAGAGCTGGTCCTACAACGATGTAGGCACCTATTACGGCACCGGCGTAGATGCGCTGTGCTTTTACCAGAACGTGGTGGACCTGGCGGTGTCGGCAGGTGCCGAGGGGGCTCCCGTGAACATGCGGCAAACCTATCCCGATACTCCTTGGATCCATCTGGAGAACCATGCCTTTACCGGCCCCGCCGGGACGGGCAACAGCCTGTATCTTTATACTACCGACCTGGCGCCGTATGCACAGCTCAGAGGCTCTTTTGCCACGGACCGCAAGCCCAAGACCGAGCATTTTTCCAATAAATACGGGGCCCTTACCTGCGCTTACTATTTCTGGAAAAACCTGCGCGATACCGGCTGGGAAGTGACAGGCGGCTATGCCAGTGTGAACCGCAGCGGCGCTATTGTCGGCCCCGACTTTGTGCCCGCCGGAAAAGCCGGCCAGCCCGTTGTTGTCGGTTTCACGGAGAGCCCCGCCCTGTCCCGCATCGTGCGCCTGGCCAACGTGCGCAGCGATAATTTCTATGCCGAGACCTGCCTGAGGGCCATGGGCGAAGCCGCCTCAGGCATAGCCGTTTACGACAGCTGCCTGGTGGCCATTTCCCAAGTGTTGGAAGATTTGGGCCTGCCGCAGGATGGTCTTTGCCAGGCCGATGGCAGCGGCCTTTCGCGCGAGAACAACCTTTCGGCCGCCTGGATGGTGGATTTTTTAAACGCCATGCAAAAGAGCCCGGCTTTCCCGGCCTTCCTCTCCTCCCTTCCGCACCCCGGCGAGGGCACCCTGGCAGGGAGCAGGCTCAGCCCTTCCCGCTACTGCTTCAAGAGCGGTTCCATGGGGGGTGTTCTCTGTTATTCGGGCTATGTTCTGGACGCCCAGGGCCAGCCTGTCGTTTCCTTCTCCCTGCTCACCAACAACGCCATTGCACCCCGGTCACGGGTGCGGGCTGCCCTGGAACGGCTGCTCGGGTTGCTGGGAGAATAGATTTTTGCTATATTTGCATGATATCTATGAAGAAATTAGCGCTCATAGCCGTCGTGCTGTTCTCGGCCTTTTCCTGCAAGATGGTAAACCAGCTCTCGGACACAGCCAACGAGCTGTTCCACGGAGAGGTGGTGGCCCGTGTGGGGGAGCATCGGCTGCACAGGACCGAGCTGGAAAAGTTCATCCCCGCCGGCGTCTCGCCCGAGGACAGCGCCCGCCTGGCCGCCAGCTACATCTCGGCCTGGGCCGAGGACCTTCTTCTGGTAGACCTGGCCGAGGAACAGCTCTCCGATGAACAGAAGGACGTGAGAGAGGAGTTGGAAGCCTATCGGCGCACCCTGCTCAAATACCGCTATGGCCAGCTGTACATCAATCAGCGCCTGGATACGCTGGTCACCGAGGAAGAGATGGACCAGTATTACAAGGAGAATCCGGAGCGCTTCCGTCTGGAGCGTCCCGTTTTCAAGGCCCGCTACATGATTATTCCGGCCAATTCCCGCAGTCTCAAGACCTTCCGCCGCAAAATGTCCTCGGAGGACGACGCCGAGGTTCTGGAGCTGGAAAGCCTGGCCTCTACGGTGGCCATCAAGTATGTAGATGCGTCCGACACCTGGATGGACGCCATTACCCTGGCGCAGGACCTGGGCACCGATTACCGCAGCCTGGTGGGCGCCATCAAGAATCAATTTGCCGAATTACCCGACGATGCCGGCAACCTTCGCATCGCCTACATTGTAGAAATGGTCCCCGAGGGAAAGACCGCGCCGCGGGATTATGTGGCCGACCGCATCAGGGACCTCATCCTCAGTGCCCGAAAACACGCGCTGGAGAGCACTTTGGAACAAGACTTGCTGGAAGATGCCCGCAAGAATAACAAATTCGTAATTTATTGACTATGAAGCATAGCTTTCTCACGGTGGCGGCGCTTTTCCTCTGCCTTAGTTTAGGTGCCCAGAAATACAAGGGCGTCATTGACAAAACCGTGGCCGTGGTGGGCGGCGAGACCATTCTTCTCTCCGACGTGGAGGCCGAGGTACAGCAAATGCGCGCCGGCGGCATGTCCAGCGACCGCGATATGCGCTGCGAGGTCCTGGAGGCCATGATGGAATCCAAGCTCTTCCTCATGCAGGCCCGCATAGACTCCCTCACCGTGAACAACGATATGGTGGAAGGCAACCTTTCCCAGCGCATGGACTGGTTCCGTACCCAGCTGGGCGGCGACGAAGAAATGGAAAAGTACTTTAGCAAGCCGCTGTACAAATTGCGTCAGGAGTGGCGCAGTGCCCTGGAGGAGCAAAGCCTCACCGAGCAGGAGCGCATGCAGGTGGCCGAGAAAATAGCCGAGGTTACCCCCTACGATGTCAAGAAATACATTGAAGCCACAGCCCCCGAAGATTTGCCCATGGTGCCGGTCAAGTATCAGCTCAGCCAAATCTGCATGTATCCGGACCGTGAGAATGCGGCCTCGGCTGTTAAGGAGCGCCTCCTCAATCTCCGGGAACGCATTATGAACGGAGAAAAGTTCTCTACCCTGGCCCGCATTTATTCCGAGGATCCCGGCAGCGCGCGTCGTGGCGGTGAGTTGGGCATGGCCTCCAAGTCCATCTTCTGGCCCGCCTTCTCCGATGCAGCCATGGCCCTCAAGCCCGGCGTCATCTCCCAGATTGTAGAGACCCCCGACGGCTTCCACATCATCGAAGTCATCGAGAAGAAGGGCGACATGTTCAACGCCCGCCACATCCTCCTCAAGCCTCAGTATACGGCCGATGACCGCCAGAAAGCCTTCGGCCGGCTGGACAGCCTGCGCACCAAGATCCTGGAAGAGGAGATCACCTTCGAGATGGCCGCCCGCTTCTTCTCCGAGGACCCGGCTTCCCGCACCAACGGCGGCCAAATGGCCGACCCTGCCAGCGGCTCGTCCTATTTCGAGATCGACCAGCTCAAGCCGGCCGATTATGCCGCTATCAAGAACCTCAAGCCCGGCGAGATTTCGGAGCCTGTGGAGTCACAGGACAACGAGGGTTACCTGCAGGGCCGTCAGGGAAACCTGGTGTATAAGATGATTCGCGTAGACAAGATTCTCCCGGCCCACACCGCCACCTTCGAGAACGACTATTCCCAAATCCTGGAGAGGGTAAGCCAGCAAAAGCAAAAGGAAGCGGTAGATGCTTTCCTGGAAGGGAAAATCAAGACTACCTACATTGTAATAGACCCCATGTTCAAGGAGTGTGAATTCTCCCGCGAAACCTGGAATGCCCGCAAATAGTGCAATCGTGGTCTCATAAGGCTGTTATGCTGCTGCTGTGTTTCACGGCGGCAGTTACGGTTTTATGGGCCCAGGAAGAAGATAAGGTCCATCTCATCAGCGCGCAGAGCGCCCAGATCATAGAAAAAGACGGGCAAAGCTACCGCAAGGTGGTGGGCCCGGCCAAGTTCCTGCACAACGATACGTACCTCCTGTGCGACACGGCGCTGTGGAACGTGAACACCAATATCATCGACGCCGTGGGCAACGTGCGCATCCTGCAGGACCGCACCAAGCTGACGAGCGCCACGCTGCAGTATGTGGTGGACGAGAATATGGCCAAGTTCCGCGGAGACCTGGTGCAGCTGGAAGACAGCGACAAAAACATCCTGCGCACCCGCTATCTGGACTATAACACCAAGGATTCCGTGGCGGTTTTCCAGGACGGCGCGGCCATGCGGGACAAGGACGGCCAGGTGATAGAGAGCCTGTATGGCACCTATGATTCCAAAGCGCACCTGTTCGTGTTCAACGACCAGGTGAACATGTACATGGACACCACCTTTGTAAAAACCTCCCGCCTGGAGTACCGCAGCGACCTTTCTACCGCCTACTTCGGCTATGAGACCGACATGTGGCAGGACGATAAGATGCTCAGTGCCAACGACGGCTGGTATGACCGCGGTCGGGAGCTGTTCCTCTTCCGCCGCAAGGTGCACCTTCTTACCAAGGATCAGGAAACCTGGTCTGACTCCCTGTACTATTACAGGGCCCTCAACAACGTAGAGATGCTGGGCCATGTGGAAATCATGGACACCACCCGCAACGTATTTGCCCTGGCCGGGCGCTTTGAGTACACGGATTCCCTCTCGGAGGTGCGCATGACCCGCGAGCCGGCCGTGATGTCCATCATGGAGGAAAAGGGCCGCAAGGACACGCTTTATGTGGGGGCCGATTTCCTGCACTACAGGGCCATTCCGCGCTGCGATATCCCCGAGTCCTGGATCAAGGACGCCGAGCAGCGTCTCAAGGACATTGGCGGAGACCCGGTAATGGAGTACCGCCGCAAAGCGGCCGAAGCCGCCAGGAAGGCTGCCGAGGAAGCGGCCAAGCAGAACCAGCAAACCCGTCCCCCGGAGGCTGGCGGAGGCCCCGCCAAGCCCAAGGAGGAGCCGGCAAAGCCCAAGGACCCCGACAAACCCAAAGAGTCTGCCAAGCCCAAGGAGCCTGCGCCGCCCAAGCCGGAGCCCGATAGCCTTGTGCCTCCGCCAGTGCTGGACTCGCTGGCTGTGCCGCCCATCGATTCCCTGGTAACGCCGCCGCTGGATTCGTTGGCCATGCCGCCTGTGCTGGACTCGCTGGCTGCGCCGGTTGCTCCGGCCGATACAATGACCGTGGAGCCGCCCAAGGATACCACCAAGGTCAATTTCATCTGGGGTTCCAAGCGGGTGCGCATGTTCCGCAGCACCATGCAGATGGCGGGCGACTCCCTCATCTACACCGACCTCGATTCCCTGGTGCGCATGTTCCAGGATCCCATCGTGTTCAATGAGGGTAACCGGCAATACGCCGCCGACAGCATTTACGCCGTCATCAAGAACAAACGCGCCGAGAAAGCGCACCTGCTGTCCAACGCCTTCATCACCATCCAGGAGGATTCCGTAAGCTTCGACCAAATCAGCGGCACCGAGATGGTGGCGTACTTCGATTCCACATCGGCCCTTACGCGTTTTGACGCGCTGGGCGGCGCCTCGTCCCTCTTCTTCCTGGAAGAGAAAGGGGCGCTGGCTACGGTGAACAAGGTGGAAGCCAAGATGATTTACTCTACGTTCAAGGACGGCGAGATAGAGCGCATGTTCTACTACGAGAACCCCAAGAACGACGGCTATCCCTCGGTGCAGCTGCCCAAGGAGGACCGCACGCTCAAGGGGTATCGCTGGGAGCCGGAACGCCGGCCCAAGTCGCCCAGGGACGTAACCAGCCTGGAGCCCCGGCCCAGTCAGCGCACTTCCTATCTGGCCCGGCCGCACACCGAATTTAAGCAGACCAACCTCTATTTCCCCGGCTATATCAATAAGGTGTACCGGGATATTGCCATCCGCGACTCCCTTACGGTGCTGCGCAAGCAGCGGGAACAGTGGGTCAAGGATTCCCTGGCGCGCGCACAGGCCCCGCTGGATACCCTGGCCACCCTGGCCTCGCAGGCCGATTCGTTGGCCGTCTCCGCCGATTCCCTGGCGGCGCCGCTGGATTCTTTGAAGGCTCCGCTGGATTCGCTGGCTGCCCCGCTGGACTCTTTAGCGGCCCCGTCAGATTCCCTGGCTGCGCCATCGGACTCCCTGGCGGCCGTGGCGCCTGTCGTTGTTCTGTCGCAGGCCGAGCTGCGGGCCAAGGAAAAGGCCGAGAAAGAAGCCGAGAAGGCGCGTAAGAAAGCCGAGAAACAGGCCGCCCTGGAGGCAAAGTGGGCCGAGGAAGACCGCATTTTTGAAGAGAAACAGGCCGCCAAGGCCCAGAAGAAGCTGGACCGCGAGCGGGCCCGCAAGCTCAAGGAGCTGCGCAAGATAGAGAAACGGGCGCAGAAGGACCGGAAGCTGTTTGACAAGTATCTGGCCCGGGAGCAGAAGAAGGCATTGAAAACAAAAACCCATAAGAAACACTGATATGAAAAAGACAGTTCTTGTATCCGGCGGTGCCGGTTTTATCGGCAGCCATGTAACCGTAGAGCTCCTGGAAGCTGGTTACGACGTGGTAGTGGCCGACAATTTCTCCAACTGTGACCGCACCTGCTACGAGGGTGTAAAAAAGATCACCGGCCGGGAAGACCTGCCCCTTGAGGTGGTGGACTTTTGCGACGCAGAGGCCACCAAGGCGCTCTTTGACAAGTATCCCATCGACGCTGTCATTCATTTTGCTGCCTTCAAGGCAGTGGGTGAGTCTGTCGAGAAACCGCTCATGTACTACAAGAACAACCTGCTCAGCTTCCTCAATGTGCTGGAAGCCGCACAGGCCAAGGGCAACTTCAACGTGCTGTTTTCCTCTTCGGCCACGGTGTACGGTGAGCCCGACGCAGTTCCAGTAACGGAAAAGACCCCGCGGAAGCCCGCCATGAGCCCCTACGGCAACACCAAAGTCATGTGCGAGGATATCCTCCGGGATGCCGTGCGTGCTACCGGCGGTGCCGTGAAGGGCATCCTGCTGCGCTACTTCAACCCCATCGGCGCGCATCCCTCTGCCCTGATTGGCGAGCTGCCCCGCGGCGTTCCCAACAACCTGGTTCCTTTCATTACCCAGACGGCTATCGGCAAGCGTGAGTGCCTGAGCATCTTCGGCGACGACTATCCCACCCCGGACGGTACCTGCCTCCGTGACTATATTGATATCGTGGACCTGGCCCGCGCCCATGTCTTTGCCGTCACCCGCATGCTGGAAGGCAAGATGAAGCGCGACTGCGAGGTGTTTAACGTGGGCACCGGACGTCCCCTGAGCGTGATGGAGCTGGTAAATGCCTTCGAGAAGGTGAACGGTGTAAAGGTGAACCGCCGCATTGCGCCGCGCCGCCCCGGAGACGTCACCGCCATCTGGGCCGATCCCACCCTGGCCAACACCGAGATGGGCTGGAAAGCCACCCGTCCCATCGAGGAAACCCTCAAAGCCGCCTGGGCCTGGGAGTGTCACCTGGCCGGGAAATAACCCCGGTCACTCAAGTGACTGAATATCAACCATTTGCTAATATTCAGTCCGGCTTTTAGCCGGACTGAATTCTCGTAACATGCTGAATTATAGGTACTTAGGTGTTTTTTCGGCTATTGCGTTTTTTGGCGCCTGCCATCGGGCGGCCGAGAAACCTTTACTGCTTCACTACGACAAGCCGGCCCAGTACTTCGAGGAGGCCCTGCCGATGGGCAACGGCACGCTGGGCGCCATGATCTATGGCCGCACGGACACGGACCGCATTTCCCTGAACGATATTACCCTCTGGACAGGAGAACCAGACCGGGGCCCGGAGCATCCGGACTATGACGGCGGCATCAAGACGCTGGAACCGTGGGGGCAGTCGGCTGCATGGATCCCCGCCATTAGGGAAGCCTTGGACCAGGAGAATTACCAGCTGGCCGACACTCTGCAACTGCATGTCCAGGGCCACTACAGCGAGACTTATCAGCCGCTGGGTTGGCTGGAGATCAGTTATCCGGAGGCCGAAATTAGTGACTATTATCGGCAGCTGAACATTTCCGATGCCACGGCCGAGGTGCGTTACCGGCGGGATGGGCAGGCGTTCAAGGCCGAATATTTTGTGTCGGCACCCGATTCGGTGCTGGCCATCCGGCTGAGCAGTGAAGCGCCCATCGAGGCCCGGGTACGGCTGTTCTCTGAGTTGCCGCATGGCAACACGCTGGAAGACGGCTGTCTGGTGAGCGACGGTTATGCCGCCTGGCATGCCTTCCCCGGTTACTACCCGGCCACCGAGCAGTTCCTCTATGACCCTGACCGCGGTATTCACTACCGAACGGTGGTGCATTGCGCCGAGGCCAAGGCCGATGGCGATGCACTTATAATCTCGGGCGTAAAGGAAGCGCTCATCCTGGTGGGTGGACACACCAGTTTTGCCGGTTTTGACCGCGACCCCTTGAAGGAGGGCCGTGAGTATAAGGAGGCGTCGCTCAAAAATGTGGCTGCTGCGGCCAGGAAGGGCTGGGAAAAGCTGAAACGCAGTCACGTCAAGGATTATCGGTACTTCTTTGACCGGGTGAGCCTGGATCTGGGTTCCACGGCACCGGAGGTAAGCGCCCTGCCCACCGACGAGCAGCTGCTCCGCTATGCCGATGGCGAGCCCAATCCCGAGCTGGAGGCCCTCTATTTCCAATATGGCCGCTACCTCCTCATAGCTTGCTCTCGCACCCCTGGCGTCCCCGCCAACCTGCAAGGCCTTTGGAACGAGAGCATGGACCCGCCGTGGAGCTGCAACTATACCACCAACATCAACCTGGAGGAGAACTACTGGGCTGCCGAAGCCGCTGCCCTGCCCGAGCTGCATGAGTCCCTGCTGGGGTTAATCGGCAACCTGTCCCAAACCGGGAACCGCTCGGCGCAGAATTATTATGGCGTAGGGGAGGGCTGGTGCCTGGCGCAGAATACCGACATCTGGGCTATGACCTGCCCTGTGGGCCTGGGTGTGGGAGATCCCGAATGGGCCAACTGGAACATGGGCGGTGCCTGGCTGGCCACCCATATCTGGGAGCACTGGCTGTTCTCCAGGGACCGTGCTGCCCTGGAACGCGACTATCCGGCCCTCAAAGGGGCTGCGCAGTTCTGCCTGGGTGTGCTGCTGGAGCGGGACGGCAATCTCATCACCTCACCCTCTACCAGCCCGGAGAACTACTTTGTTACGCCTGGCGGCTATGTGGGCAGCACCGCTTATGGCGTAACGGCCGATTTGGCCATTATCCGCGAATGCCTGACCGATGCTTTGTCGGCCGCCCAACTGCTGGGGGATGCGGCGTTTGCCGAGGCTGTCTCTGCGGTATTGCCTCGGCTCATGGACTACCAGATCGGCGCCGATGGTGCCCTGCAGGAATGGTATTATGACTGGGAAGACAGGTACCCCACGCACCGGCATCAGTCCCACCTGATTGGCGCTTACCCCGGGCATCAGATAGCGGCTGGTACGCCTCTGGCCGATGCAGCCCTCAAGTCGTTGGAAATCCGTGGGTTCAAAACCACCGGCTGGAGCTGCGGCTGGCGGGTGAACCTCTATGCCCGCCTGGGCGATGCCGAGCATGCCTATAAAATGTATCGGCAACTCCTGCGCTATGTGAGCCCGGACGGCTATACCGGCCCCGATGCCCGCCGGGGCGGCGGCACCTATCCCAACCTGCTGGATGCCCATTCGCCCTTCCAGATAGACGGCAACTTCGGCGGCTGTGCCGGTATCATCGAAATGCTCCTCCAGTCCACTGCCGAGAGTGTGACGACGCTGCCTGCCCTGCCATCGGCCTGGCCCACCGGCTATATCCGCGGCATCCGTACCCGTACCGGCCAAACCGTAGACCTGAGCTGGGAAAACGGGGAAGTCACCTCATTCCGCCGCTACGCCTCACGAATGTAAAACATAAATACCTGTAAATCAAGTTGTTATAACAATTCAGTCCGGCTATTTGACGCTGTCTGTCGCATCACCTCTCTGGGTGCCAAGGCTCTCCAGGAATACCAGCGCACTCTCTTGGGCTACTTCCGTAACAGGTAAATACTTCCAGCAATCAGTGCTCCTACAATCAGGAAGGCCAGGGTGGTGTTAAAGGCATCGCCCATTTTTATCTTCAAAAGAAAGACGCCATAGTTGAGGCCGAAGAGCACAAGGCCGCCGGCAACACCGGTGCCGATGGCCTTCGCGGTTCCTGAAGGGTTTTCCTTCCAACTCTTTTCCTGGATGATTCTGCGGCCGATAACGCCCAGGGGAATTAAGCCGATGAGGATGGATCCTACAAGCGCCAGGTTCTTTTTCGCCCGTGCAGCGGCTTCGGCCTCCTGCGCCCTCCTCTCGGCCTCCTCATAGCGCTCCATGATGGCCCTCGTCTCCGGGGTCATGTAATCCTGATACAGTTCCTCCGGAGTCTGGGCGGCGGCGGGCCAGCCGGCCAGAAGTGTCAACAATAGGAATTTTCTCATGGTCATTCGAATTCAAAATAGGCCGCCGTGAGGATATTCTTGCTGTCCCCGGGAAGATCGGCGTCGTTCACCTGTAAGAAATGCTCGGCCAGCAGGATGTCCGGAATGGCCGTCCACTCTTCATAAGCCACAAGGACAACGATCATATTGCCCGCTTTGAGGGCGGACTCGGCCACTGGAGTCCCCTGATAGGCCGTCCAGGCAGCTCCTTCCGTGGGGACATACCGGTCCAGGAAGAGGGGATATTGATCATTCCAACCATCGGGCATATAGAAAGTCATCTTGTAGCGGGACGAGGTGTCGCTGCCGGCATACAGGACGTCCGACACCACGGTGAATTCCCCCTTGCTTCCATCCTCAAAAACTATCTGCGAAAGCCAGGTTTCCCGGCCAGTAACGTCGGTAAAATAGCGTTTTTCCTTGCAGCCGGATAGGAGAAGCAGGGCCAGGGGAAGGAGAAATAGCAATCTTTTCATGGCGTTATTCTTTTACAAGTCTTACCGGATACTTCCTTTGGCCCAGGCTGGTCTGGCCCAATTCTTCCCAGGTGTAGTAGCCGTCCCGGTTGGACGCTTTGAGCATGGGATTCAGAATGGTGACTTTGAGGTAGCAGCCGTCCTGTCCGGCAATGCCGAAGTCCCTGGCCGACCGGCTTCCTATGGGATAGAGGAAGGAGATGCTGTTGCCGTTATGGCCGGTAAACACTATCCAGTCCTGACCGTCTTTCTCTGCTGCAGATTGTGTGCAGCCTTCCCGGAGTTCCTTGATTTCGGCCAGGGTGGGCAGCCTCCAGCCTTCGGGGATTTCCACTTCCGGGCCGATGTCTTCGGAGGCCCACTGTACGCTAAGCCCCAGGTCTATGGCCTTGGGCGCTTCCTGGGCACCCGCCGCCAGTGAAAAGACGGCGAGAAAAAGAGCACTTAAAAGAATGGATAACTTTTTCATGATCAATAGTTTTTATGGTTTTGGCATGACGGGACGAAGATTGGTTTTTTCATCCCCGAAAGTGTAGAAACGTAAATAATGTCTATATACTTCGTTATCGCTGTTTGTCATTTGGAGATGAAAGAAGAATCCATTGTCTATGAAGTATTGCCCGGAGGGACGCTCACAAGACAGGATGCTGCCGCATTCTCCCGGACGGTCCAGGGTCCCATCACTCCAGATACTTCCTCCTAGCGGAAGAAAAATGGAGTTCCCGTTGGGACCCGTCACCCGGTAGCCGTTCACGCCCTCGCATGCTGTCAGTTCCCAGGAGCACTTATTCAGCAGTTCGTTGAGCTCCGCTGCCGACGGCGTGCGCCAGGTCCCGCCCCATGGGACCGGAGTCCCGAAGGAGAAGTACTCCCCGTACGCCTGTGGGGTATTGGCCCCCACATTCCTGTCGGCCCAGAATACGCTGAGGCCGATATCAACGGCGCGAGTATCCTCTATCAGAAGTGTCTGCGCAGGCGACTCCTCCGAGGGGGTATCAATGGCGGGGACATCTACTGTTTGGCCTTTTTCATCCACCCACAGTACATTGTCTCCTATTTTGACCAGGACTATAATCTTGTCTCCGTAGAAGGCCAGATTCAAGATCCGGCGGTCTCCGGCATAGCCAAGATGAATTGTGGGTTCTATGACATAAGTGAAACTGCCCAGTTTGGGATCGGTCGCCGGCCCCTCCACCTCTTGAAGCCCAAGCACGCCAAGACAGGGTATACTGCCAAAAGGGTCCTTTACCTCCAGGAAAGAGGCTCCGGAACCGGGAAGCCATCGCAATGACTGGACTTTAACGGGAACCATGGCCAGCGAGAAGTGACATTCACCCGCCGCATCTATTTCGGAGTAAGCGATTCCCAGCCCGCCGGCTTCTGATTTGAAGATTTGGTATCCATTTCCCCGCACAAGGGTGCTGGTGTCCATTTTATAGGCCTTCAGCAAGTCGGACCAGGAGTCCGCATGGCAAGTCAAGACGGCGCCAAGCAGTAGCAGAATAGTCAATACAGTCTTTTTCATAGCTTGGTGACGTTTAGAATACGGTAACGGAGACTGTCGTCGGTATAGACGCCCAGGCTGTTGTTGTAAACGCTGGGTTCATTGATTCTTACTGGGGGCATGTGAACAGTTTTGGTCTCACGCCAAGTTGTGCCGTCCTTGCCGTATTTGACCTCATATTCTACCCTGACGGTTAATTCTTTCTCGGTAGGGTTTGTGAATCGGAATTCGTTGAACCAGCCTTCCTCACCGGGGATGGCGCCAAAAGCAAAGTACTTGCATTCCCGCACGGTTCCTTCAAGGGTTCCGTCCGGGCGTTTGTTCCAAACTGTGTCCCGGAATACGGGATAGTCCAGGGTGATGTGCTGCGGGACATTGTTCCGGATAATCATTCGGGGGATTGGCGTTGCCGAAGCATGCTCCGGCAGGGGGCTGATGTCTTTTAACTTATAGTTGCTGGTCCGCGCATATCGCTGGGCGCTCTCGGCCCGCTCCCGGGTTTTCTTTGAACGTGAATTCCACTTGTCCAGTTTGCGCGCGGCCTCCTTTTCGGCCTTGCTGGGACGGGGAGGGCGGTATTTGGACGTCCTGGCCGATGGCTTTTTAAACTTGCTTTTGGCATCCCGTATGGCATTGGCCCCGGTGGTGCCGGAACTGTGATAACTGCTGCCGGAGGTACTGCCGCTGTAGGAGCTGCCGCTGTAGGAAGAGCCGCTGATGCTTTGCCCGCTCATCTCCTCCAGCTGGCCTATGGCCGAGTTGGTATGAAATCCCGTATCGAACAAGTCTGTGTTTACCTGCGCCCATGTGGCCAGAGGCAGCAGAAGGCCAATCAGTATAGCTAATCTTTTCATTTTCCAAATTCAAAACCAATTCTGAATGATGCCATCCAGTCATTTGTTATCTTGACATCCTCCCTTGTACATCTGTCCAGGAAGCCATGCTCGGCCGTTAACGTAAAGCTCCACTTTCCTTTGACGAAGTAGATTCCCACACCAGCAAGGACGTTGAAGGGTCTGTAGCCGTAATCCTGCTTCATGTAGGAAAAGGAACGGTCGCTCCCATTGTGGGAAAGAATGCACCAGTCCAGTCGGGGGCCGGCGTATGCGCCCAAGTAATCCAGAAAACGCAATGCGCCCATATCTTCCGTAGAGATGACAAAGTTGAGGTTCAGGGGCACAGTGATGTATTCTTCATTGAACATTTCCCCGGCCGGAAGACCCGAGACCGGATGAACGCCACCGGAAGGGAACTTCATGAACTGATGCCGCCATTCCGCCCCAAAATCCAGGTCCAGGTAGTAGGAAAAGTCTATGCTCCAACGGGCGTGAATCACGGGGCCATGGGACAGATAATGCTGCGACCCCAGGGCATCGGAGCGTGTTGTCCCGCCGAGGAGATAACCTGCTCCAATCCGTCCCCGTGCGTGCGCACCGGCCGAAGACATGCATAGGAGTATAAGTCCAATGAAGAGAACCTTTTTCATAGCCTTAGTGTTTTCTGCAAAGCTACCCCATATTTAATTGTTCCTTGTGGTGGATTCCGCCACAAAAGATGGAATTGCACTGTTATTCCGGGGGGATTTGGTATCTTTGTGCAAGATGCGCCGCCTGTATGCCATATTGTTCCTTCTCCTGTCGTGGGTCGTTTCGGCCCAGCAGCCCCGCTTCGTCAACTACAGCGCGGCCGACGGACTGCCGTCCAATACGGTCTATGCCATTACACAGGACCAGGACGGGATCCTCTGGGTGGGCACCCGCGGCGGCCTGAGCCGCTTTGACGGGGAAAGCTTCCAGACGGTGATCCCCGACAAACGCATCACCGCTTTGGCTGTGGATCAGAACAACCGGCTGTGGGTGGGAACCAACAAGGGGATAGAAAGTGGCCCTGAGGGCAACATTCGCGCCCTGCTGGCCGATTCGGACGGCTACGTGTGGGCCATCGTGGGAGATACCCTTCTCCTGAAACTGTCATACAAGGACAGCATCCATGAGGATGCCCGATGCTTTTATAACAAGCGTTACTCCGAAGGGGACTATCCCTATTATCAGATCTATGAGGCGCAGGACGGGAAGCTTTGGCCCGCCGGCCGTATTGTCCGCTTCCAGTACATTGAAAACAGAGATCATCCTGAGGTTATACATCCTTTTGGAAACGGAGGATTCTGCACCGGCAGCTATGCCGAGGCGGGAGGGAAACTCTACGCCTTTGACGACCATACCTCCATCCTGTACACTTACGAGAACGGTGAAACCAACCCGCACGGGAAATTGCCCATCGCCCACGCCCGGCTCCTGACCGACAGCCGTGGCCGACTCTGGGCCGCCGGCTCCTACGGAGTGGGGCAGGTAAACACCGGCCATCCTGAAGAAACAATTGTTTACCGGCATTCGGCCGACGATCCTCATTCCGTGGCCTCCCATGAACTTTACTGCATCTTCGAAGACCGTCAGGGCAACATCTGGGTGGGGGGAGACAATGGTCTATCCGTACTCAGCACGGCCATGCAGCAGGTCCAGACCGTTGACATTCCCCGGGTTTCGGCCCTCATGGAAACCCGCGACGGCCGCCTGTGGGTGGGAACCACGGATAACGGCACCTTTGTGATGCCGGAAAACGTTCAAGTTTCGCCAAGCAGCCCCGTTTCGGCCCTCTATGAGGACAGCGCCGGCGCCGTTTACATGGGCCTCTATTCCGGAAAAGGCTTTGACATTTGGGAGAAAGGGAAGCTCAGGCGCGGCGTTGTGAGCGGCCCCATTCCCGCCCGGCAGAACAAGGCGGCATCGGGCGACCGCATCACTTCCAACTGGATTACAGACTTTCTGGAGGCCCGTGACGGCAGGTTCTACGTCGTAACCTGGGAGGGTGTGGGCATCAACGAATGGGACAGGAAAAGCGGGAAAACCCTGGATCCGGAATGGCTGAGTCCGTACTGGTACCCTTCCCCGCAGGAGGATTCCACAATCTACCTGAGCTCCCGCCTGGGCAGCCGTCTCATAGAGGACGCCGTTGGCAATCTGATCTTCGGCACCACCGAGGCCGGCCTCAATATCATCGATAAAGATACAAGGCTGGTTACCAAATACTATAAAGGCAATTCCGATATCCCCGACGACTATGTCACCGACCTTTGCCTGGCACCGGACGGCACGGTTTGGGCCGCTACCCGCAGCGGGCTTTGGAGCCCCTCGGGGGCGCATTATCTGGACGGCAAAATGGTGCAGTCCGTTCTGGCCGATGCCCGTGGCCGCCTGTGGGCCGGAACCGAGGATGGGCTGTATTTCGTTGATACCGACGGCAGTATCGGAGTAGCGCGGAAAAGTTTAGGCTTCCCTTCCGACATTTATGCCGAGAAAGTAGCTTGCTGCCTTTCCGACGGCCGCCTGGCTTTCGGTGGGCCCGAGGGTGCCGCCATTTTCCATCCCGACAGCCTGCTCTCCCTAAACGCGTCCGGCAATCTGCTTCTGGCCTCGCTGGAGCAGCATCGCTATCGACTGAACCGCGGGGAATGGATTCCCGGCCGTTTTTCCGGCCTTCCGGACCGTACCCGCGCAGGCCGGTATGTTCTCGAAGAGCAGAGCTCCGACATCTTCGGCCGATGGGACCGCGGAGAAACCACCAATCGCACCCTCCGCGTACCCCCTCCTCTGTGGCTCCGCTGGCCTTTCCTGTTGCTGTATGCATTGGCATTGACCACCGTTATATGGGTGTTGATCCGTTTGCGGGAACGCACACTGTTGGAGAAAGAACTGGACATGCGCAACCGTCTGTTCTCCATTATTTCGCACGACCTTCGCAATCCGGTTTCCGGGAACTGCCTGCTTGCCCACCAGCTGTTGGAGCAGCTGGATGCAATGCCCCGGGAGCAGCTCAAGGAAAGCCTTGACGCGCTGGC
Organism: uncultured Bacteroidales bacterium; assembly: GCA_905234285.1. Classification (GTDB taxonomy): domain Bacteria; phylum Bacteroidota; class Bacteroidia; order Bacteroidales; family UBA932; genus Cryptobacteroides. The sequence continues at coordinate 10,653 of CAJOHK010000019.1, read as the reverse complement.
CCGGTCGGCCGACAATACCTCGGCCCTGCTGGAAAACCTGTTGCTGTGGTCCCTGAATCAGAAGGGCATGCTTAAGCCGGTGATGCGGGAAGAGAACCTGCGGGTGCTCGCCGAGGAGGCTGCTAAGAGCATCCTGAACAGGGGAGGCATAGAGATAGACGTCCCCGATAACCTTACTGTCCGCACAGACCGGAATATGCTTCTCACCTGCCTGAGGAACCTGTTGGACAATGCCGTAAAGGTGACGCCGGAAGGCGGCAAGGTGCAGCTGAAGGCCCGCCCCGGCAGCCTTATTATCACGGATGAAGGCCCCGGAATGAAGGCCGAAACGGAGTGGGGCCACGGTCTGGGCCTGGTCATTACCCGTGAACTGCTGGAGAAGATGGGGGCGCGCATGGACACGCATAATCGGCCCGGAGGAGGGCTTGAAATAACGATACACCTATGATCAACGTACTGCTTATCGAAGATTCCACCGTATTTGTGATGGGGCTCAAGCTGGCCCTATCGGCCCAAAAAGACTTCGCCTCGGTCCAGGATGTGGCCACGCCCGGGGCCGCCGTTGCTTTCCTGAACGCCCACCCGGAGACGGATGTAGCCGTAGTGGACATCACGCTGGAGGCCGAGACCGACGGCCTCACGCTTCTGGGCATTATCCGGGAGGCTTTTCCCTCTGTGCGTACGCTGGTGCTGTCCCATTACAAGAAACCGGCCTATATCCTCAAGGCTATTTCCTCCGGCGCCTGTGCCTACCTGGCCAAAGACTCGGCCCCGGATTCCATCGCGGGAGCCATTGCCGATGTGGCCGGCAGCAAGTGCCTGTTCTTTGGAGAAACCATTGATTCGGCCCGTATTATCCGCCTCTTTGGCGGAAAGGAGAATCTGGAGGCCCGTAAGCCCCAGGGCCTCACGCCGCGGGAGCTGGAAGTGCTGCAGCTCACTACCTCCGGCTACAGCAATGCCCAAATTGCCTCGGCGCTGGAGATCAGCCTCAACACCGTAGACAGCTACAAGGAGCGTATCAAAGGCAAATTCGGCCTGGACAGCATTGTGGAATGCGTCGCCCACGCCGTGGCCGACGGTCTGGTGAACGTATAGGTGCCTACCGGGGCTCGGGGATTTCCCTGCCGCGGCAGAAGCGGTGAAGGATCTGGCGGTCGTCGCCCAGATAAATGAAGCGCTCCAGGCGATGGAGGAGGGAGTATTCGTCCGGGTGCAGGATGTCGTCGTCAATCACCAGTGCATCAAAGTCGTAGCCTTTTTCAAAGCTGCCCACCTTGCCAAAGAAGCTGCCGGCCGATTTGGTGGCAATCCAGAATATCTCGGGCAGGGTGAGGAAGGCCTTCTCATGGTTTTGCTGATAGTGCATCTTGCTCACCTGGATGGCATAAACCAGCATGCGGAACATGTTGAGGTCGTGGCCGCCGCTGATGTCACTTCCCAGGCCGATTTTTACCCCCTGGTCAAGCAGGGTACGGACGGGTGCCAGGCCCGAAGAGAGGTTGAAGTTTGAGGTGGGACAGTGGGCTACCATTACGCCGTTACGCTTCATCAGCTCCAGTTCATTGCCGGCAGTCCATACGCAGTGCGCCATGATGGTGGGCGTCTGGCCAAAGAGGCCGTAGCGGTTGTAAGCGTCTCCGTAGCTTTCGCTGTCCGGTTCCAGTTCGGCCACCCAGGCTATCTCCGATATGTTCTCTGACAGGTGGGACTGCACGGGCAGCTGATATTTGGCGGCCAGCTCTCCGCAGGCTTGCAGAAGCTCCGGAGTACATGACGGCACAAAGCGTGGCGTGATAATGGGGCGTACCAGCGCATCCGGTTGGTTGAATTCTTTGATAAGCGCTTCATTGCCTTCAACGGCGGCTTCTACGTCTTCACTCAGGGCGTCCGGACAGTTGCGGTTCATGGCCACCTTGCCCACCAGGGCTCCCATGCCGGCTTCCTGATAAAGTTTCATCAGTAGGCGGGTGCTCTCCGTGTGTACCGTGCCGAATACAACGCTTCGCATAGTGCCAAACAGCCACTGGGTGTGCAGGAAACGGCGGTACATGCGCTCTGCATACTGTGTGTCGGCATACTTTGATTCCTCCGGGAAGGTGTAGTTCTGAAGCCACGGCAGCAGCTCCAGGTCCATGGCCACACCCTGGTTATGCACCTGCGGCGCATGCACATGCATGTCGTTCATGGCGGGAATGAGCAGCTTATTGCCAAAGTCCACAATCTCGGCCCCCTCGGCGTCCAAATCGGCCAAATCGTTGGCCACACCCGTCACGCGACCGCTGTCATCAACCGCTATATACCCGTTCTCAAACACCTCAAAATGGCTTTGCTCCTTGGTAAAAAGGATATGTGCCTTATATACTTTCTTCATTCTCTAAATGTTAACTCCACGAAGGTACAAATTTTTGGCAAAATACCATCACTGCCTGCCGCAGCCATAAATAGCTTTGGGAGCCCGAGGATAATAAAACTTCTTGGAATTAATAACAAAAAACCGCCGCTTATTAAGCGTCGGGTATATAGCGAGTTTCTGAAAAGTGGCCGTCGTACCGGGCCAAATCAGTATGTTGTTGTTCGGTGTGGTAGCGGGAGTGGGTCACGATCCCACGACCTCCGGATTATGAATCCGACGCTCTAACCAGCTGAGCTACCCCGCCAAAAGACTCGAACCCTCACTGACAGAGCCAGAATCTGTAGTGCTACCATTACACCATATCTCAATGTCCCCGCGAACGGGACTGCAAATGTACGACTTTTTTCGGAATCTGCAAGGAGAAAAGAAAAAAAGTTGATTTATCATCAAAATCGTTCTAAAAATCTGTATATTTGCCACGGTGTATTACTTCCTTATTATGAAACGCTTATTTTACCTGTGTTGCTGCTGCTTGGCGGTTTGGGCCTGTAATCAGGCAGAACCGTCACCCAAGGAGCATCCCTTCACCGAGCAGGAGTTGGTAAAAAAGCATTTGGACGATTCCTTCGCCAAGTTTTTCGAATCCCTGGATGTGGAAAGTGTGGAGGATTGGGAAGCGTATGTGCGGCAGTATAGCACAGTGTCGATGGACCTGGACGGATCCGTGATATACCGTTTCCGTAAAGGGGACATTACCCAGCTGAGCATTCGGGTGCGCAAGGGCGCGTCCTATTGGATCATGGAAGCGCAGCTTTACGGCGGCATCCGCATGTCGGGCCATCTCACGACAGGGCAGCTGGAACTCTCCGAAGAATTCCCGCCAGACTGGAACTGGCGCATCCTGGAACAGTTCTGGGACATTGACGTATACGACAACTACGTATGGGTGGCCAAACTGGGCATGGAATCCTATGCCTATACCGAGGCCGGAATAGCTTCCAATATTCCCGTTATGGTGTTCCGTTTCCCGGACGGCACCTCTTACTCTGTTACCACCGTTCTCCTGGTAGAACCATTGATGGATTATTTGATTAAACATGTCTTCTCTACGGAATAAATGCCTTCTGATGCTGCTGTTTTGCACTGCAGCGGTGGCCCGAGCCCAGGAACCGGACACGGTGGCCAGGCTGTCGCTGGAGAAGTCGGTCATTACCGAGCAGCTCAAAAAACCCATCGTGGTAAACAGCCGCGGCATCAGTGGAGAGATTAACGTGGATAAGATCCATGCCATCCCCTCCTTCCTGGGCAATGCCGATCCCATCCGGTTCGTCCGCCTGCTGCCCAGCGTGCAGCTGAATACCGAGGTGGAAGGCGGCCTGTACATGCAGGGCGGCGACCATTCCCATACCCTGGTGTCCCAGGGCGGCGTTCCCCTGTATGGGGCGTCCCACTTGCTGGGCATGTTCTCGGTCTTTAACACGCCGCATTTCAAGGGCATGCAGTACAGTACATCGGCCGGACAGGAGTCCCGGCTGGGCGGTGTCATTGACCTGCAGCTCAAAGATACGCTCGCCCGGAGGATCTTCGGCGAGGCTTCGGTAGGCCTCATCTCGGCGCAGGGAACCCTTGGCTTCCCCATCGGCAAAAAATCCTCACTCACCATTAGCGCCCGGCGCACCTACATTAACCTGCTGTACGGCAACTTCCTCAAATATGAGGACAAGCCCATCAAATATGGTTTCACCGACGCCAATATCACCTGGCAGTGGAAGCCTAATTCCAAGGACCGCATCTGGGTCGATTTGTTCGGCTGCCTGGACAACGCCAATTTCCAGGGAGGACTTGTAGAGGAGATTGTATCCCGGTGGTACAATATTATGGGGGCCGTGCATTGGAATCACTACTATGACGGCGCTACGCTCAAACAGACGGCGTATGCCACCACCTATGGCCTGGACCTGCATCTGAATGCCTTCAACATCTTTGGTAAGATACCGTCCTATATCAGGGACTACGGCTACAAGAACAAGCTGATTTGGGGCGACTGGGAATTCAGCAGTCACCTGTCGTATTACCACGTGCAGCCCCAGAATCCTTACAGTGAGGGTTACTTCAATGATTCCAACAACAACGGCAGCGAGCCTGTTCAGGATGCTTTTGAAGCCTTGCTCCATGCCCAGTACAGCCGTAATCTGGGTTATTGGCTGCAAATTAAGGCTGGCCTTGGCGCCAACTGGTACCTGAGCCCCGAGAAAAAGAGCTGGTTCGGCCTTTCGCCCGAGGTGGACCTCATTGCCAACCTGATGGACGCCGGAAAGATTGATTTCCGCTACGGAATCCGTCGGCAGAATTTGTTCCAGGTGGGCCTCACCAACACCGGACTTCCCTTCGAGTTCTGGGTGATGGCCGGCGACGTGCAGGCACCTCAGTGGGCCCACGACTTTTCGCTCTCCTACAACGCCGACCTGTTCAAAAAGTCGTTCTCGGTATCGGTAGAGCTGTATTACAAGATTCTGCACAACCAGCTGGAGTATGTGGGCAACATCATGGACATTTACAACGGTGATTATTCCCTCAAGACCAGTACGCAGGGTTGTAACGGCAAGGCCTATGGCGTTAACCTGATGCTGCAGCGCCAGAAGGGCAAACTCACCGGCTGGATCAGCTATGCCTTCTCCCGCAGTCTGCGCACCTTTGACGGCGATGTGCGTCAGGGCGAGTATTCCTCCAACCACGAGCGCCTGCACGAGCTGGATGTTGTGGCCACCTACGATTTCGGCCGATTCGATGTGGGCGGCACCTTCGTCCTTGCTTCGGGTACCCCCTACACGCGTCCGCTGTCCTTCTACGTGGTGGGAAGCCGGCTCATCTGCGAGTACGGCCCCTACAACGGAAGCCGCCTGCCCCCGTATATGAAGATGGATATATCGGCCAACTGGTACATCAAGAGGGGCCCCAAGGGCAAGTGCGGCATCAACTTCTCCATGTACAACGTCCTGGGCCGCAACAATGTGGTGGGCTACGGCCTGCACATGAATAAAGATTTCACGGCCTATACCTTCAAGGCGTCGGCCATCCAGATTCGTTTCCTGCCGTCGCTGGCCTATTTCCATACGTTCTAAGCTATGAGAAGAAGATTGTCGATATTCCTGCCCCTCGTGGTGGTTCTGCTCGCTGCCTGCAGCAAGCAGGGCGACCCCTCCGAGCCTCAGCTGGTGATGGAAGGCTGGATAGAAAACGGCGGGCACCCCATCATCCTGCTGTCCGAGTCCATCACGGTAGAGAACAACAAGGAAATTAGCCCCAAGGACCTGGTGAACCAGTTGGCCAAATGGGCCAAGGTGACCGTGAGCAACGGGGAGAAAGAAGTGGTGCTTACCGGCATGGCCGACAGCAACTATTTCCCGCCCTATGTGTTTACCACCACCCGCATCACCGGCGAAGTGGGAAAGACCTATAGTGTGAGGGTGGAGTATAAGGATTATGTAGCTACGGCCAAAACCACCATTCCAAAGCCGGTACCCCTGGACAAGGTCTATGTAAAAACCGTGAGCAAAGACAGCCTGTGCTCGGTTATGTGCGGCTTTACCGACCCGCCCGAGAAAGGCAATTATTACAAGGTTTTCACCAAGACCACCGGCAAGGACTCGCACTACCATCCTTCGGCCCTGTCGTCCCTGTCAGATGAAACGCTTAAAGGCTACTCGGAAATCTTTATCTACAGTACGCAGCGTCTGCTGGATTTTATAGACAAACCCAACCTGAAGGTAGGAGAGGAGTTGTGGATTAAGCTGTACACCATGGATGAGCAGGCCTACGAGTACTGGACCAACTACGAAGTGATGATTGCTTCCAATGTGGCCAATACTTATTATCAAAACGACATGAAGTCCAATGTCGACGGCGCCCTGGGCTATTGGAACGGCTATGGCGTGGCCGGCGAGGTAAAACTGAAGCTGGATTTCCCCGATAAAACCGACAACCCTCAATAATATGGATAAAAACGAAAAAGGCAACTCGGTGCAATTGCCCGAAAATGCCCAGCGTGAACTCAAACCCGGCGAGCAGTACCAGCCCATTTTGGACCCCTCAGGGAAATATGCCGAAGCCACCCCTTATTCCGTGGGACTGGGCATTCTTATGGTGATTCTGTTCAGCGCCGCGGCTGCCTATCTGGGCCTCAAGGTGGGACAGGTGTTCGAGGCGGCCATCCCCATCGCCATCATTGCGGTGGGCCTTACCGGCGCCCTGGGCCTCAAGCAGGGGCTTAGCCAGAACGTGATCATTCAAAGTATCGGCGGCTGTTCCGGCGCCGTGGTGGCGGGTGCCATCTTCACCCTGCCTGCTATCTATATCCTGGGCGTTGAGGTGGAATTCTGGCAGATGGCCCTGAGTTCGCTCCTGGGCGGTGTGCTCGGCATCCTCTTCCTCATTCCTTTCCGCAAATACTTTGTGAAGGAGATGCACGGAAAGTATCCTTTCCCGGAAGCGACGGCTACTACGCAGGTGCTCATCAGCGGCGAGGGCGGCGGCTCCAGCGCCAAAACCCTGGTTGTGGCCGGCCTGGTGGGCGGTCTGTACGACTTTGTGGTGGCCACCTTCGGCGCCTGGGCCGAGACCGTCTCTACCACCGTCATGGGCTGGGGCGCAGCCGTGGCCGATAAAGCCAAGATTGTCCTCAAGATGAATACCGGCGCTGCGGTGCTGGGTCTGGGCTATATCATCGGCCTCAAGTATTCCTTCATTATTTGCTGCGGCTCGCTGCTGGTGTGGCTGGTGATTATCCCGCTCATGAACCTGATCTGGGGTGCCGATGTGCTGGACCTCATGGGGACCGGTATCACCACTGCCGTGGGGCAGATGGCTCCCGAGGAAATTTTCAAGACCTATGCACGGCATATCGGCATCGGCGGCATTGCCACGGCGGGTATCATCGGCATTGTGAAGAGCTTCGGTGTCATTAAGAGCGCCGCCGGCCTGGCCGTTTCCGAGTTTAAGCGCAAGCCTGGCGCCCAGGCCGAGAAAGCTGTTCGTACCGAGGAAGACATTCCCATGAAGACCATTGTCTTTGGGGTAATCATCGCCCTGCTGGGTATCTTTGCCTTCTTTGCCTTTGGCGGCGTGGTGAACAATGTGTGGCAGGCACTGGTGGGCCTGGTGATTGTGGCCGTGGTGGCCTTCCTGTTCACTACGGTGGCGGCCAATGCCATTGCTATTGTGGGCTCCAACCCCGTGAGTGGCATGACCCTGATGACTCTCATCATTGCCTCCCTCATCCTGGTGGCTGTGGGGCTGAAGGGCAACACAGGCATGGCCGCGGCGCTGGTGATAGGCGGCGTGGTTTGCACGGCTTTGAGCGTGGCGGGCTCCTTCATCACCGACCTCAAGATTGGTTACTGGATTGGCTCCACGCCCAAGGTGCAGGAAGGATGGAAGTTCCTGGGTGTGGCGGTATCGGCCGTTACGGTTTGCGGCGTCATGCTCATCCTTAACAAGACCTACGGCTTTACCGGCGAGAATGCCCTGGTGGCGCCCCAGGCCAATGCCATGGCGGCGGTGATTCAGCCCATGTTCAGCGGCGGCGGTGCACCTTGGTTGCTCTATGGCATCGGCGCTTTGATCGCGCTGGTTCTGAACTTCTGCAAAGTTCCCGCCCTGCCGTTTGCCCTGGGTATGTTCATCCCCATCGACCTTAACCTGCCCCTGCTGGTGGGCGGCGCCATCTCCTGGTTCGTGAGCACCCGCTCGGCCGATGCCGCCGTGAACAGCGCCCGCCTGGAAAAAGGCACCCTCATTGCTTCGGGCTTCATTGCCGGCGGCGCCCTCATGGGCGTAGTGAGCGCCATCCTGCGCTTTGCCAATGTGGACCTGTTCCTGACCCACTGGGCCGCCTCCTACGGCGAGGCCGTGGCCATTGTCCCGTTCCTGGGAATTATCGGCTATATGATTTGGGCTTCCCTCAAAAAGCAATAGCCCCAGCGATCACTTAAGTATCTTTGTATCAGCGTGTTATAGAAATTCAGTCCGGCAAATAGCCGGACTGAATTGTTGTAAAGTGTTGTGAATCAGTTGGTTAAATGATCGAGCTATTCGGCGGCAAACAGGCCGATGATGTTGAGCACCACCTGGGCGGCTTTTTCCATGCTTTCCAGGGGGACGAATTCCATTTTGCCGTGGAAGTTGAGGCCGCCGGCAAAGATGTTGGGGCAGGGCAGGCCTTTGAACGAGAGGTTGGCGCCGTCGGTGCCGCCGCGGATGGGCTGGATCTTTGCCTTTACCCCGGCCATCTCCATGGCCTTGACGGCCTTATCTATAATATGGTAGTGTGGCTCCACCTGCTCGCGCATATTATAATATTGGTCTTTGAGAACCAGCGTGGCTGTTCCGGTGCCATACTTAACATTGATGAAGTCCACTACCTGCTGCATGAGTACCTTCTTGGCCTCGAACTTGGCGCGGGAGTGGTCCCGGATGATATAGGCAAAGTCGGCCTCCTCTACGGCGCCCTTGAAGGAGATGATGTGGAAGAAGCCCTCGTAGCCGGCGGTGTATTCCGGACGCTGGTCTACCGGCAGCAGGCTGTTCAGCTCCTGGCCGATGAGGATGGCGTTGCGCATCTTCTCCTTGGCATAGCCGGGGTGCACGTTGCGGCCCTGGATATGGATTTTGGCCGATGCGGCATTGAAGTTCTCGAACTCCAGCTCACCCACCTCGCCGCCGTCCATGGTGTAGGCAAAGTCGGCCCCGAAGCGGGGAACGTCGAACTTGACCACGCCGCGGCCGATTTCCTCGTCGGGGGTAAAGCCGATGCAAACCTTCCCGTGCTTGAACTCGGGATGCTCTACGATATACTGTACGGCGTGCATAATCTCGGCCACGCCGGCTTTGTCGTCGGCGCCCAGGAGGGTGGTGCCGTCGGTGGTGATGAGCGTCTGGCCCACGTAGTGGAGTATCTCGGGGAACTCCTCCGGCTTGAGCTGCAGGCCGGGTACGCCATTTAGGTCGATGGCGCCGCCGCCGTAGTTCTCAATGATTTGCGGCTTAATGTTGGCGCCGCTGGCGTCGGGGGCCGTATCTACATGGGCGATAAAACCCACGGCGGGCACCTCCTTGTCAAGGTTGGACGGGATGGCGGCCATTACATAGCCGTATTCATCCAGGGTTACCTGGACGCCCATGGCCTTTAGCTCGGCCTCCAGCATGCGCAGCAGGTCCCACTCCTTGGCGGCCGACGGCTGGGTCTCGGATTCTTCGTTACTCTGGGTGTCTACGCTCACATAGCGCAGGAATCGATTCAACAGTTTTTCCATAATATATAATGTACGCGATAGATGCGAATTTACAACCTATTTGCGGAAAATGAAAAATTTTTGAAAAAAAGCCTAAAAAAATTTGCCAGAACAAAAATAATGTCTACCTTTGCAGTCCCGTTTGAAACGAACGGGATTTTTTACGGCCAAAGGCCAAGAAAAAATTCTTTGAAATACATTTTTTCAAGGTCAAGGAATGTGCCTGACGCAGAGATTGGGAAAATGTGTTCAAAGATTAAGTTCATTGACAAGATTGAGAGAATAGATTAGAGGTAAAGCAAAAGATAGAATTTAGTCTGTAATTTATACGGATTTTTTCGTGTAAGAATGTGGACTACAATTTCAATAGGCAAGAGCAAATAAGTGAGAACTTATGATTCACAAGTTTGTGCCGAATTTTTGCGTGCATTCAAGGCGGACGCAGCCTGAGGAGCGGAGCAACCTATGTGTTGTGAGCACCGGAGGGCAAGTCCAACGCGGAAGGCGCCAAAAAGTGGGTACAAAATCAGAGAAAGGAGATAAGAGCGAACGGAGGATGCCTAGGCTATCCGGAGGCGAAGAAAGACGTGGTAAGCTGCGAAAAGGCTCGGGGATCTGCAAACAGGAGCATGTCTGAATGGGGCAACCCACTGGATTGAAGATCCAGTACTCCCGTGAGGGAGGGCGAACCCGGGGAACTGAAACATCTTAGTACCCGGAGGAAAAGAAAGAAAAGTCGATACCCTGAGTAGTGGCGAGCGAAAGGGGCGGAGCCTAAACCGGTGTGTTTACGGACATGCCGGGGTTGTAGGACCACCGACAAAGACTTATTGAGGAACCAGAACGCTTTGGAAAGAGCGACCGTAGAGGGTGACAGTCCCGTACGGGTAACTGCAATGAGTCGAAGGTGGCACCTGAGTAGGGCGGGGCACGTGGAATCCTGTCCGAATCTGCGGGGACCATCCCGCAAGGCTAAACACTCCCGGAAGACCGATAGTGGACCAGTAC
>CAJOHK010000018.1 GCA_905234285.1 uncultured Bacteroidales bacterium | reverse complement strand
GTCGTTGAGCACCTTGGTAAGAGGAGCCAGGCAGTTGGTGGTGCAGGAAGCGTTGGAGATGATGGTCTGGCCAGCATAGGTCTTGTGGTTCACACCATAAACGAACATAGGGGTAGCGTCCTTGGAAGGAGCGCTCATGATCACCTTCTTGGCGCCGCCCTTGATGTGAGCCTCGGCCAGCTCGGAGGTGAGGAAGAAACCGGTGGATTCGACGACAACGTCTACGTTGAGGGCACCCCAAGTGATGTTGGCGGGATCCTTTTCGCAGAAGACCTGGATCTTATTGCCATCGACGATAAGATAGTTGCCTTCCACTTTGATATCGTGGTTGAACTGGCCGTGTACGGAGTCGTACTTGAGCATGTAAGCGAGATAGTCGGGATCCAGCAGGTCGTTGATACCTACAACTACGATGTCTTTGCTGAAGTTCTCAACGGCAGCACGGAAAACCATACGACCGATGCGGCCAAAACCGTTAATACCAAGTTTGATCATAATTTGACTTTAATTTATTAGTTGTTAAACAAATATTGCTTTCTAATTCGGCGCAAATTTACGAATTTTTTCTGATAATTGTAACATGTTATCAGGTTTTTTAAAATTTTTAATATGAGTCCCCTCCGAAAAGCCGCTGCTCCACCAGAAAACACAGGATATGGCCGCACAGCGTCTGGCATTCCTGGATGCGCGGGGTAACGGTGGAAGGAATGTGAATCACGTAATCATAGGCATCCATGGGACAGGCATAGGCCCCCACAAGTGCCACGCTTTTGATGCCCCTGGCACGGCAAGCCTCCACGGCCGCCACCAGATTGGCCGACTGGCCCGAGGTGGAAATGCCGATGAAAACATCCCCCTCCTGCCCCTGCGCCTCAATCTGGCGGGCAAACAGCCGGTCATAGCCGTAATCGTTGCCGATGGCGGTGAGCACGGAGGTATCTACGGTAAGGGCGATAGCCGGCAGACCGGCCCGGTCCATGCAGAATTTATTCACCAGTTCGGCAGCCATGTGCTGCGCATCTGCGGCACTGCCGCCATTGCCGGCCCAGAGGCTCTTATGGCCATGAAGATAGGCATCGGCCAACAGATCGGCCACCTGCGCCAGGGTTTCCATGGCCTTTCCATCCTGCAGGAAAGCCTCCTTGACGCGGATGCTTTCGGCCACGATGGACTTTACGCTTTCCAAAGTTTTCATATCGCACAAAGATAGCAAAAATTTGTCTATCTTTGCACTATGAACGACAAGAAGCCCCCCATATATCTGTTCACAGACGGTGCGGCCAGCGGGAATCCGGGCCCCGGAGGCTATGGAATCGTGCTCCGCTGCGGCAGCTACGAGAAAGAGCTCAGCGGCGGCTTTGCCTGCACCACCAACAACAGGATGGAACTGCTTGCCGTGATTCTTGGCCTGGAACAAATTCGCTGGGACAACGCCGAGGTCCACGTTTGGAGCGACTCCTCCTACGTGGTAAAAGCCCTCAACGAGGGCTGGCTTGAAAACTGGAAGCGAAAAGGGTTCAAGGGCAAGAAAAACGTGGACCTGTGGCTGCGCTTCGATGCTGTTTACCATCGGCACCGGGTTGCGTTCCACTGGATCAAGGGGCATGCCGGGCACCCCGAGAACGAGCGCTGCGACGCTTTGGCCGTCGCCGCCTACCACCAGCCCAACCTGCCGGAGGATACCGGATACAACGCCGATGAATCGGCACTACTATAACTTTATATGGCACTTCCCAAATTAGTCGTCGGCATCACCCAGGGCGACAGCAACGGTATCGGATACGAGGTAATTATCAAGTCGCTGAGTGACGAGCGCATCCTGGATTCGTTTACGCCGGTCATCTACGGCTCCTCCAAGCTCATGGGCTTCTATCGCAAGACCCTGCACAATATTGAGCCCATGGACATCAATGTCATCTCGTCGGCCTCCGATGCCCGCCAGCGTAAGATCAACCTGGTAAACTGCCTGCCCGACAATATTTACGCAGAGCCGGGCCAAAGTACCCCGGAAAGCGCCAAGAATGCCATCGCCGCCCTGCAGGCCGCCGTCAAGGACCTCAAGGACGGCCAGATTGACGTGCTGGTCACCGCCCCCATCAACAAGCGCGCCATGAACGCCGAGGGCTTCTCCAACACCGGCCACACAGAGTACCTGCAAAAGGAATTCGGCGTGGACGACGTCACCATGATTATGGTGAGCGATGAACTGCGCATCGGTGTGGTCACCGGCCACATTCCCCTCCGGGACGTGCCCCGCAGCATTTCCAAGGAAAGAATCCTGGGCAAACTGCGCATCATGAAAGCCTCACTGCAGCGGGACTTCGGCGTCATCGACCCCAAGATTGCCGTCCTGGGCCTGAATCCCCACTGCGGCGACGGCGGCCTGCTGGGCGACGAAGAGCAGAGCATCATCCTCCCGGCCGTGCAGGCTGCGCAGGAGGAAGGCATTCAGGCGTTCGGCCCCTACTCCCCCGACGGTTTCTTCGGCCTGGGCAACTACAGCCGCTTTGACGCCACCCTTGCCATGTACCACGACCAAGGCCTGGCTCCGTTCAAAGCCCTGGCCTTTGCCGACGGTGTCAACTATACGGCCGGCCTGCCCATCGTGCGCACCTCGCCGGACCATGGCACCGCCTATGAGATGGCCGGCCGTGACGAAGCCGATCCCCGCTCCATGATGCACGCCATCTACACCGCCATCGACATCTTCCGCAAGCGCCTCCAGTACGACACCCTCCAGGAAAACAAGCTGGAGCAGCGGTAAGGGGCCGCGCGTGAAACGCAAGTAATTCTGTATCAACGTTTTACAGATATTCAGTCCGGCTTTTCGCCGGACTGAATTTTCATAAGTAGCTCATACACAACCAGTTGCGTTTCACACCCAAGGGCATTTTTGAACTCTGGAGAACAATTTGGCCCTTCCGCACACGGATTGGGCTGTTTTTGTGCTCAGAGCACTGCTGGTACCGGTCTGGTGAACAAAATTAGCCGTTTTTGTGCACCAGAACTGCAAAAACGCCTTCTCGTGAACAAAAATGGGGTGTTTTTGTGCACCAGACGGGCAAAAACAAATTCCGGGGTACAAAAACAGCTTGTTTTGTTCACAAGCCGGGGCGGCCAGCTACTGCACCTGCACAAATACGGGCTTGGGGACAGAGAGGCGGCGGCCCGTGTCGGTGAGGACGCCGGTAAGAGGATCCCGGGCATAGATTTCTATCTGATTGCTGTCGCGGCAGGCAACCAGCAACCAGTTGTCCAGGACGGTGAAGTTGCGGGGATGGGGGCCGGTGGTTTGATAGCCGGCAGGAACCAGCTGGTCATCGGCCCGGAAGATGGCGATGCCGTCGTTCTGCAGGCGCAGGCTGGCGTAGAGGTAACGGCCGTCCGGGGAGAAATGCAGGTCGGCGGCGCCGCGGGCCCCTACGGCATCGGCCTTGACAATTTGGCGCAGCTGCGTGCGGCCATTCTCATAGAAATCATAAACGGCAATGTCGCCGGAGAGTTCGCCAATCACATAGAGCCGGCCGTCCCGTTCCAGCAGGTGCCGGGGGCCGAAGTCTGGGGGCAGCTGGGCAGCCAGACGATAGTTGCGCAGGCCGGCCGAAGTGATGTCGGCCAGGCCGATGGCATCGGCGCTGAACTCACTGAACAGCAGCTGCTTACCCTCATGGACAAACTGCGCGCAATGCACATGGGGCGATTCCTGACGGCTGAGATCCGGCCCGCCGACAGAACTGTTAATCAGGGTATCGACAGGAGCGATATGGCCATTGGGCAACAGGCGGTAAACGGCCAGGTTGCCGCCACTGTAATTGGCTACCGCCAACCACTCTTTTTTGCTGGCGGACACATAGCAGGGATCGGCGCCGCAGCTGGGCTGACGATTGAGCAAATCAAAGCCACCGCCGCCATAGCGCCAGGCCCACACGCTGGCCGATGAATCCGGCATCTCGCTCACCGCATACACATGGTTGCCGCTGATGCTCAAAAAAGAAGGGTTGGGCATGGCGGCTTTGGCTACGGAGCCATATTCTCCCTCGGCGGGAAGGATATCGCCGGCATTTACATCAAAATCGAAAGCATAAAAGCCATCGGAATAAGTACCGACGAAGATGGTGCGCACGTCCGTGCTCTCACAGGCGCAAAGGAGTACGGCGGCAATTAGGGCTGCTGCGAAGCGTCTCATGATATTTGCGAGTAGTCTTTGATGATGTATGGGTCCCGGCGGAGCTCGGCGGCCAAGGAGGCGTTGCGGGGGTCGGAGAGGGTGGGGTCCAGGTCCAGGATATGCTGGGCATAGCCGCGGGCGTCACTCAAGATGAGGCCGTCCTTGGCCAGCGAGGCAATGTTCAGGGAGATGGGCAAACCACTCTGCTGGGTACCTTCCAGGTCCCCGGGGCCGCGCATCTTCATGTCTTCTTCGGCCAGTTCGAAGCCGTTCTCAGTGGCACACAGCAGGTCCAGGCGCTTCTGGCTTTCCTTGGACACCTTGGTGCCGCGCATGAGGATGCAGTAGGAGCGCTCGGCGCCGCGTCCCACCCGGCCGCGCAGCTGGTGCAGCTGGCTCAGGCCGAAGCGCTCGGCACTTTCGATGACCATCACAGAGGCGTTGGGTACGTCTACGCCCACCTCGATCACGGTGGTGGAAACCAGGATGTTGGCCCGGCCGGCCACAAAGGCGCTCATGTTGAAATCCTTCTCCTGGGTGCTTTGCTGCCCATGAACGATGGCCACCTTATACTGCGGCAGCGGGAAGGCCCGGACAATTTCCTCGTAGCCCAGCTCCAGGTTCTTGTAATCCATCTTTTCGCTCTCGAAGATGAGCGGATACACGATGAAGGCCTGCCGGCCCTTGGCAATCTCGTCGCGGATGAAGTTATGCATGGCGTGGCGCTTGTTCTCGCCAACACACATAGTGGTAATAGGTTTTCGGCCCGGGGGCATCTCGTCTATCACCGACACGTCCAGGTCTCCGTACAGTGTCATGGCCAGGGTCCTGGGGATGGGCGTTGCCGTCATCACCAGCACATGCGGCGGAATACCCTGGTAGCCCTTGTTCCACAGCCGGGCACGCTGCTCCACGCCAAAGCGGTGCTGCTCGTCCACAATGGCCAGCCCCAGCGCCTTGAACTGAACGTTGTCCTCTATGAGCGCATGCGTGCCGATGAGGATGCCGATGCTGCCGTCCTCCAGCCCCGCATGGATCTCCCGCCTGGCCGCCACGCCGGTGGAGCCGGTGAGTAGGCGCACTTGCACGCCCGTAGGCCTGAGGTATTTGGATACGTTGGCAAAGTGCTGCTGTGCCAGGACCTCGGTGGGCGCCATGATGCAGGCCTGATAACCGTTGCCCACGGCCATCAGAGCACTGAGTACGGCCACCATGGTTTTTCCGGAGCCCACATCGCCCTGCAGCAGGCGGTTCATCTGGTGCCCGCTCTTAAGGTCCTCGCGAATCTCCCGGATCACCCGCTTCTGCGCATTGGTGAGCTGGTACGGCAGCGCGTTGTAGCAGGCGTTGAAGGCCTCTCCCACCAGCGGCATCTGGAGGCCGACGGCACTCTTGCTGCGAATGTACTTTTGCTTGAGCAGGCTCAGCTGCAGCAGGAAAAGTTCCTCAAATTTGAGCCGATAGCTGGCCTTTGCCAAAGCATTCTGGTCCACCGGAAAATGAATTTGCCGGAGCGCATAGGTGAGCGGGACCAGACCTTTTTCCTTTAATATATAATCGGGCAAGGTTTCCCGCACAACGGGAAGGATTTCCTCCAAAGCCGTGCCGATGAGTTTGAGCATCACGCGACCGGTAATACCGGCGTTCTTGAGCTTTTCGGTAGAGGTATATACTCCGGTGAGCATGCCGGAAGTGCTGCTGTCGGGGGCGTCTACCTCCGGGTGCACCATCTTAAGCCAACTCTTGAAAACGGTAGGTTTCCCAAAGAAGATAAAGGTATTGCCGGGAACCAGACGGGCATGCATCCACTTGATGCCCTTAAAGAAGACAATCTCCATTTCCCCGCTCTGGTCGGCCACCGTTACGCTCATGCGGGAAACAGCGTTGTACTTGAGTTTCTCGGGGGGTAATTCGGCGCCGTTCTTGGCAAAGAGCCGTACCTTTTGCACCGTAGCCTTCACCTGCACCTGCGCCAGGTCCGGATGCACCTGGGCGATGGGCACAATGCTGCTGCGGTCGATATAACGGAAGGGATACAGATGCACCAGATTGCCTACCGTGCTGATTCCCAGCTCGGATTCCAGCAGCTGCGCCCGCTTGGGCCCCACGCCTGGCAAATACTGTATGGCAGTATCCATGGTCATACTGCACAAATATAACGAATTTTGCCGGGCTGGTGCACAAAAACGGCCAAATTTGTTCACGAGAAACAGTTTTTGCCCAGCTGGTGCACAAAAACACCCCTTTTTTGTTCACGAGAAACGGTATCAGCCGTAATTCGGGCACGAGAAGTGCCGCCCTACAGTTTAATCACCGCCCTGCCGGCGCGGCCGTCTACACAAACGGTGAGGGGCTCATCAACATGCACGTGGCGGAGCCAAGTAGTTTCATACACAGCCGGCAGGGCGTCCAGCTGGGAAAGGTCCAGGCTGTCCTCCCGGCGGGTGTAGGGATCTACATTCACATAACCGGCATTGAAGGACGTAAGATTCTGGAAGAAGTGGGTGCCCTGGCTGGGGTCTACGCGGAAGTCCGGCAGGGAGCACTCTACCAGCACTTTGGCCTCGGAGATATCGCTCCAGGCCACGGGCACGCCCAGGGTGGGAATGCTGGAGCCCCATCGGCCATAACCCAGTAGCACGTACTGCACGCCCTGAGCACGGAAACGGGCATTGAGCTCCCGGAGCTCGGCCGCCATTTCCTCGGTCTTCATCTTGTCAAAGGCCCCGGCCTTGAGGTACACGATATCCTGCAGGCCGGCCATCCAGCCGGTTCCCAGAGCGCTGCCCGAGGTAACCATGGCGTTGCTGCAATCAATGGTACGCCAGTCTACCTCGGCTTGTAAACCATCAGAAGATATGGGCCTGATTTGCAGGGCGTTAAACAAGCCTGTCGAAAGCTCTGCTGCAAATTCCAGCTCTACGCTGCACTGCATCTCGTCCGTACAGATGTGCAACAACTCTTGCACGATGGGCGCCAGCGGGAAGGTGCCGTAACGCAGCACGTGGGCAAAGGTAACCGCCTTGGGGCCATTGGCCAGCGGCGAATCCACCATGCGCTGATTCTCATAGTCATAGGTGGAAACCACCCGGTTGAAGGAGCCGAAGCGGCCGCAATCCACAATGGGAATGCGGGCCAGGTTCACGGCATCGTCCACCGAAGTCTTGAATTTCTCGGCTTTCAGGTCCAAGGCATACATCACCTGCTGGGTTTCCCGCATGGCCAAATCCGGTGTAGAAGTCTGGAGCACATGCTTGGGATAGGCGGGGCTGAAGCGCAGCACCTGCTCGCCGTCCACCACCGCTTTGCCCAGGCCATAGGCCAGCTTCACTATCCCCTCCTCGGCTTTCTCGTAGCCGATGGGATAGAAATTCACGCTGCGGGCCACACCGGAGAGCGTGGGGAAGAAATGCCCCTGGTCCTCGGCGCCGCAGATTTCCTGCAGGATGATGGCCATCTTTTCTTCCGAGATCACATTGGCCGTTGCCGTAATGTACCCCCTGGAAGCGGCAAAATACACCGATGCATACACGCTCTTGATGGCCTTGGACAGCAGGCGCAGCTGCTGGTCCTCATTTTCCACCGACGGAATCATGTACGTGGAATACACCCCCGCAAAGGGCTGGTAGTACGAGTCCTCCAGCTTGGAGGAAGAGCGGACGGCCAGCGGCGTGCGCACCACGCGGATAAAAGCGCGAAGCGCATCCACCAGATCCTGCGGCAGGTTGGAAGAGACAAACTCGGACAGAATCTCGGCGTCCGAGATGTCCGAATTAATCACATATTGCAGACCGTTCTCCAGAATGAAGCGGTCAAAATACTCGGTGGCAATCACCAATGTCCGGGGCACGGTCACATGCACCCCTTCCCACTTGGAATACAGCCGATGCTTGTACAGGATATGGTTCAGGAACGCCAGGCCGCGGGCTTTTCCGCCCAGGGAGCCCTCGCCGAAACGGGAGAACCAGATGGTATCGTTAAAGGTAGCAGGATCGAAGCGGGCCACCACACCCAGGCTCTGGGACACGCGATATTCGTGGATGCCGGCCACGGCGCGGGCGCGGAAGTCCTCCGTATCGGCAAAACTGCCGTTCTTGAGCGTATTGCCCAGGTCGAAGATACCGCGGGCCAGCAGCCAGCGGGACACGTAGTTTTTGCTGCGCATCTTGGTGAGCTGCGGCTCCGGCATGGAGGCGATGATTTGCTCGGCGCCCTGCAAGTCGTGCGCACGGGCGGTCTCATGGCCGCGGCTGTTCAGGACCACAAAGTCACCGAATCCGAATTCCTGGCCGATATACTCCGACAGCTCGTGCGTGAGCGTCTTGGAGCGCTTCATCAGGAAGCCGGCCCTGATGCCTTCGGCCACAGAGCGCATGCTTTCCTGCGAACTCTGCATGAGGATGGGCATCTTGGGTATCTCCCGGCGGATGAGATTACAAAGGTCTACGCCGGCATCCAGCTTTTCCTCCGAGGGCTTGTCGTTGCGGTGCAGCACAAAGCCGATATCGGAAATGACGCCCAGCATGTTCTCCTTATAGGTATTGTACAGGTCTACGGCATCCTCGTAGTTGGTAGCCATGAGGATCTTGGGGCGTGCCCGCTTGCGGAAAATCTGCTGCTCCTCGTTGAGGGCGTCGCGGATGGCGTCCGAGTTCTGCTGCAGCACCAGCTTGTACAGCAGCGGCAGGTAGGTGGAATAGTAGCGCACCGAATCCTCTACCAGCAGAATGCACTGCACGCCGCCCTGCAGAATGTCCACGGGCGCGTTGAGACTGTCTTCCAACAGCTTGATGATGGCAATGATAAGGTCGGTGGAACCGTTCCAGTTAAATACATACTCAAAGCAGGAACGGTCCTTGTTTTCCAGCTGCCGATACACCTCCTTGGAGAAGGAAGTAAGCAGAACCACAGGGGTTTCCGGGGCCAGTTCCTTGAGGGCCGATGCAAAGGTGAACACATCTACCTCGCCGGCGTTGTACATGGTAATGACCAGGTCCCAGCGGTCTCCCTGCCGGGCCATCTGCAGGGCCTCCATGGTAGAAGACACCCGCTCGAACACCGGCGGGTTGCTCAGGTTGAGCTCTGAATATTCCCGGGCAATGCGCATGTCCAGGCGGCCATCTTCCTCCAGCGAAAAATTGTCGTAATTGTTACAAACCACCAGAATCCGCCGGATTCTCCTGGCCATCAGAGCCCCTGTATCCATATTATACCAGTCCTTGATCGGTCATTGCCCCGGCCACTTTGATGAAGCCGGCCAGGTTGGCTCCTTTCACGTAATTCACGGTACCGTCTTCCTCGGTGCCATATTTGACGCAGGCGGCATGAATGTCCTGCATGATGCGGCGCAGGTACTGATCCACTTCCTCGGCGTTCCAGTGCTGGCGCATGGAGTTCTGGCTCATTTCCAGACCCGACGTAGCCACGCCACCGGCGTTGGAAGCCTTACCGGGCGAGTAGAGCAGACCGGCACCCTGGATTACGCGGATGGCATCCGGCGTGGTGGGCATGTTGGCACCCTCGGCTACGCAGATGGCGCCGCCCTTGACGATGTTCTGGGCATCGGCCAGTTCAATCTCGTTCTGGGTGGCGCAAGGCAGGGCAATGTCGCAGGGGATCCTCCAGGGACGTTCGCCGGGATAGTAGGTTGCCTTGGGATACTTGGCAGCGTACTCCTTGATACGGCCGCGGCGGATGTTCTTGAGCTCCAGTACATAGGCCATCTTTTCCTCGTCCAGGCCGTCGGGGTCATATACAAAGCCGTCACTGTCGGAGAGAGTTTGCACAATTGCACCCAGACGCATGGCCTTTTGGGCAGCGTACTGCGCCACGTTACCGGCACCGGAGATGTTCACTTTCTTGCCCTGGAAGCTTTCCCAACGGGTTTCCAGCATTTGCTGAGTAAAATAGCAGAGGCCGTAACCGGTAGCTTCCGGTCTGAGCAGGGAGCCGCCCCAGGCCAGGCCCTTGCCGGTAAGGGTACCGCTGAATTCGTCCCTCAGGCGCTTGTACTGGCCGAAGAGGTAGCCAATCTCGCGGCCGCCCACGCCGATATCACCGGCTGGAACGTCGGTATCGGCCCCGATATGACGGGAAAGCTCGGTCATGAAACTTTGGCAGAAACGCATGACCTCGGCGTCGGAGTGACCGCGGGGATAGAAGTCGCTGCCGCCCTTGGCGCCGCCCATGGGAAGGGTGGTAAGGGCATTCTTGAAGGTTTGCTCGAACGCCAGGAACTTCATGATGGAAAGGTTGACGCTGGCATGGAAGCGGATGCCTCCTTTATACGGGCCGATGGCGCTGTTGCACTGCACGCGGAAGCCACGGTTTACATGGATTTCTCCGCGGTCGTCCATCCAGGGGACGCGGAATATGATGATGCGCTCAGGCTCGGCAATGCGTTCCAGGATTTTCTGGTCCATGAGGTGAGGATAGGCCGTCACATAAGGTGCGACGCTCTCCACCACCTCCCTGACGGCCTGGTGGAACTCGCTTTCTCCGGGGTTCTTGGCAATGATATCGGCCATGAAGCCCTCTACATAATGCTGAGTAAACTGATCCATAAACATGTCTTTTTTACACTACTAACTCGGCAAAGTTACCAAAAAAAATGTATCTTTGTAGGAATATGGTTCAGGAATTGGTAGAAAAATATATTTATCTGGTCCAGACCTTCCTGGAGGCCGGGGAGCAGGGCCTCACCTGGCCGGAGCTGCAGGAAAAATGGGAGGACCGCTTTGACGAATCCTATCCCCGCCGCAGTTTTTTCAACCACCGCGCCGCCATAGAAGATATCTTCGGCATAGTAATCACCTGCGACCGTTCCACCAACTGTTACCTGATAGACCGCAGGGAAAGTGCCGTAGACGGCCGCGCCGCCACCGATTACCTCATCAACACTTTCACGGTAAACAGCCTGCTCACCCTGGGCAAGGAACGCCTGAGCGGCCGGGTATCGGTAGAGGACATCCCCTCGGGCCAAATCTACCTCACGGCCGTCATGCAGGCCATGCTGGACAATGCCGGCCTGCACATTGCCTACCGCAAATACCTGAGCAAGGAAAGCGAGCAGCGGGACATCCGTCCCTACGCCGTCAAGGAATTCGCCAAGCGGTGGTACATTGTAGCCTGGAGCGAGGAAGCCCAGGCCCTGCGCACTTATGCCATGGACCGTATCACTTCCCTGGAGCGCAACGGAAAAAGCTTCAAAATGCCGTCCGGCTTTGATGTAGAGCATCTTTTCGAGGCCAGTTACGGCATCTACCTGCCAGAAGCAGCGCCTGTTCTGGTTAAACTCAAGACCACCCTCCGGGAAGCCGCCTACCTCCAGGATCTTCCCCTGCATCCCAGCCAGGTGCTGGTAGAACAGGGCCAGGAGCACTGCATCTTCGCCCTCCGCGTCATCCCCAATCCCAACCTCATCATGGACCTGTGCAAGTACGGCGGCCGCATGGAGGTACTGGAGCCGCAAAGCGTACGGGATGCCGTCCACCAAGCTCACAAAAATGCATTACGACTATATGAACCTTAAGTCTTTCGCCTGGGCTGTCGGCGCACTCCTCCTGCTGGCCGCCTGCAACAACAACGACATGAAACCGCAAAAAGGCTATATCGGCCCGTCACAGATGGAAATTACCGACGGACACATGACGCCGGAAGTCCTCCTGGCGCTGGGGCGCCTGAGCGATCCTCAGCTCTCCCCCGACAGCAAAACCATCCTCTACGGCGTCAGCTACACCTCCATCGAGGAAAACCGCAGCGTGCGCAACCTGTTCGCCATCCCTGTAGAAGGCGGCGATTCCACGCCGCTCACCCTGGATGGTAAGAGCATCTCCTCGGCCCGGTGGAGCCCGGACGGGGAAGCCATCTTCTTCCTGCAGGACGGGCAGCTGTACAAGGCAGCTTATAAGAACGGCAAGCTGGGCAAGCGCGAGCAGCTCTCCGATGTTCCCGGCGGCATAGAGGACTATCTCCTTTCCCCGGATGCTTCACAGCTCATCTATGTGGCTGGCGTGCACAGCGCGGTGGAAGTGCCCGCCGACACCGATCCCCTGCTCTCCAAGGCCGAAGCCTATGCCACGGAGGACCTGATGTACCGCCACTGGGACCACTGGCTCACCGAGCTGCCCCATTCCTTTGTGGCCACGTTGGGCAACGGCGTTATCAAAGAAGGCATGGACATCCTGGACGGCGAGCTGTTCCAGCTGCCCAACGGTCCCTTCCCTGACGTAGCCGACCTGGCCTGGAGCCCGGACGGCCGCTATATTGCCTATGCCTGTAAGAAACTGACCGGAAAGGAATACGCCTTCTCCACCAACACCTGCATTTACATCTACTGCCCTCTCACCGGAGAGACCACCCAGGTCACCTTCGAGGGCGGCTACGACACCCATCCCGTCTGGAGCCCGGACGGCAGCCGACTGGCCTGGCTTTCCATGGAGCGTGACGGCTATGAGGCCGACCATGTGCGCCTGATGATGGCCGATGTCCTTTACCAGGAGACCGATGAAGGCCAGAGCGCCAACCCGGCCGTTGGAAACATCCGGAGCATCACCGAGGGTTTCCCCTATAACGTAGAAGGCCCCGTATGGGCAGCCGATGGAGAATCCATTTACTTCGCAGCCCTTGCCGAGGGCATCCAGGGCATCTTTAACGTAGTGCCAGGCTCACCGGTAGAGCGCCTCACCTCCGACACCCTCTGGTTCGACTTCGGTTCCCCGTTCGGTGTACTGCAGGACGGCACGCTGCTTACCACCTTCCAGTCCATGGACTTCCCCACCGAACTGGTTGCCGTGAACGACAATGCCGTGAACCAGATCACCTTCGAGAACGAGCACCTGCTCTCCCATCTGGATAAGCATGAAACCGAGGCCCGCTGGCTCAAGACCGTGGACGGACAGGAGATGCTCACCTGGGTACTGTTCCCGCCGCACTTCGATGCCACCAAGACCTATCCCGCCATTGAAATCTGCCTGGGCGGCCCTCAGGGCACGCTTTCGCAGGGCTGGAGTTACCGCTGGAATTACCTGCTCATGGCCCATCAGGGCTATGTGGTAGTGCTGCCCAACCGCCGTGGCACAACGGCCTTCGGCCAGCCCTGGTGCGAGGAAATCTCGGGCGACTACATCGGCCTCAACATGGACGATTACCTCACTGCCGCGCGTAATATCAAGGCCGAGCCCTATGTGGGCGGCGTGGCAGCCTGCGGCGCCTCCTACGGCGGATACAGCGTGTATTACCTGGCCGGCATCCATAAGGACGTGTACGACTGCTTCATTGCCCATGCCGGCATCTTCAACGAGGAGCACATGTACATGACCACCGAGGAAATGTGGTTCCCCAACTGGGACAACGGCGGCCTGGGCGAAGGCCCTTCCTTCGGCGGCATCCAGCAGGGCGGTTCCCCTTGGAGCAACCTGCCCAAGGCCAGGCGCCACTACGACAATTCACCGCACAAGCTGGTCCAGAACTGGCACACGCCCATCCTGTGCATCCATGGCGGCATGGACTTCCGCGTCCCCTACGATGAAGGCATGGCCGCCTTCAACGCCGCCCAGCTCATGGGGGTTCCTTCCAAGCTCATCGTCTTCCCCGGGGAGAACCACTGGATCCTTAAACCGCAAAATGCCCTTTACTGGCACCGCAGCTACTTTGAGTGGCTGGACCGCTGGATGAAAACTGAATAACAACTTAAAACTATGGGAAAATATATCAACGACAACCGTATTGTTCTCACGCTGGATGCCGGCGGCAATTCCATGCGTTTCAGTGCCATGAAGGCCGAGGAGTTTATCGTGGCCCCCATCGTGCTCCCCTCCAATGCCAATGATCTGGACCTTTGCCTGGAGACCATGGTCACCGGTTTTAGAAGCGTCATGAACCTGCTGGGAAACCAAAAGCCGGTAGCCATCAGCTTCGCCTTTCCCGGTCCGGCCGATTATCCCAACGGCATCATCGGCGGCTATCTGCCCAATTTCCCCAGCTTCCGCGACGGCGTTGCACTAGGACCGTACCTGAACCGTGTATTTGGTATTCCTGTATACATTAACAACGATGGAGACCTCTTCGCCTTTGGTGAAGCCCTGAGCGGCGCTCTGCCCCAGGTGAACGAGAAACTGGAAGCCCTGGGCAGCGCCAAGCGCTTCCACAACCTCATCGGTTACACCTTCGGCACCGGCTTTGGCATTGGCTGTGTCATCAACGGACAGCTCAACCGCGGCGATAACAGTTGCGTAGAAACGTATTGCCTCCCTAACCCCCATATTAATGGCGTTATCCTGGAAGACAGCGTGGCCATCCGTGCCGTCAAACGTGTGTATGCCGAGCAATCGGGCGTCCAGGACGCCAGCCTCACCCCCAAGGATATCTTTGACATTGCCGAAGGCACCAAACCTGGCAACCAGAAAGCTGCCGTGGCCTCCTTTGAGGAATTGGGACATGTGGCCGGCGCAGCCATGGCCATGTCGGCCCAGCTCATGGACGGCATCATTGTTATTGGCGGCGGCATCTCGGCCTCGGCCAAATATTTTATGCCGGCCCTGTTGGAAGAAATGCGCGGTACGGTGCGCACCCTGTCCGGGGATGTCCTCCAGCGTGTCCAGATGAAGGTGTACAACCTGGATAACGAATCTGAATTTGCGGCTTTTGCCAAGGGGGACGCCCGTCAGATCAAGATTTACGGCAGCGAAGATACGGTCACCTACGATCCCCAGAAGCGCATCGGTGTCATGCTGGACAAGATTGGCACTTCCAAGGCCATCTCAGTGGGCGCCTATGCCTTTGCCCTGAGCCAACTGGACGCATGAAAGAATTCGAGATAGCGCAAAAAATCGGCAAGGAACTTTCGGACGCCCAGCTCAAGGAGGCTGCTGCCAAGGCCTTGGGCGTAAAGCCGGAAAAAGTGGGGCATGTAGAGGTGGTGCGTCGCAGTGTGGATGCCCGCCAGGAAATCCTGTACCGTTACCGGGTGCAAGCCTATAGGGAGAACGAGGTATTTGAGCCCTTCAAAGTAGCGCCCTACCAGGACGTACACCAAGCCCGGCCGGTGATTGTGATTGGCGCCGGACCGGCCGGCATGTTTGCCGCCCTCACGCTGCTCCAGCGGGGCCTTAAGCCCATTGTCCTGGAGCGGGGCAAGGACGTAGAACGCCGCAAAGTGGACATGGCCAAGCTCTCCACCCAGGGCGTCATCGACCCCGATTCCAACTATTGCTACGGGGAGGGCGGTGCCGGGGCCTTCAGCGACGGCAAACTCTTTACCCGAAGCTCCAAGCGCGGCGATATCCGCGAGGTCCTGCACCAGTTGGTTGCCTTTGGCGCCCATCCCGATATCCTCATCGACGCCCATCCGCACATCGGCACCGACCGCCTGCCGGAGATTGTGAAAAATATCCGCCAATGTATCGTAGACCATGGCGGCGAATACCACTTTGACGCGCGTGTAACAGACATTTTGCCCGGCAAGGAAGGCTTTGAGGCAAAGGCCGGAGCGCAAAGCTGGAAGGCCCGTCAGGTGATTCTGGCCAGCGGCCACAGCGCCCGCGACATTTATGAGCTGTTCCAGCGCAAAGGCTGGACGCTGGAAGCCAAGGGTTTTGCCCTGGGCGTCCGGGTAGAGCATCCGCAGTGGCTCATCAACCAAATCCGTTATCACGGCAAGTACCAGCCGTTCATGCCCACCGCCGAATACAGCTTTGTGCAGCAAGTCGAGGAGCGCGGCGTTTTCTCCTTCTGCATGTGTCCGGGCGGCATTCTGGTACCCTCTTCCACCGAGGACGGGACCGTGGTCCTGAACGGCATGTCCAACGCCGCCCGCAATTCCAAGTGGGCCAATTCCGGCGTTGTAGTTCAGATTGAGCCCGGTGACCAGCCAGAGCAGTACGAGGGCCCTTTTGCCCTCATGGACTTCCAGCGCGACATTGAGCGAAGCATGTTCCAGTGGGCCCAGGCCCATGGCGCCCGGCACCCTTTATCGGCCCCGGCGCAGCGCATGAAGGACTTCTGCCGCGGCATCGAGTCCAAGGACCTTCCCAAGACTTCCTACCATCCCGGTGCGCTCAGCGCTCCCCTGCACGAACTGCTGCCCCAGCACGTTTCCATGCGGCTCAGAAGGGCCTTCCCGCAGGTAGACCGCCAGATGCACGGGTATTACACCAACGATGCGCTGCTGCTGGGCGTAGAATCCCGCACCTCTTCCCCGGTACGGCTGCCCCGCAACCCCGAGACGCTGGAGCACGTGGACGTTCCCGGCCTGTACCCCTGCGGAGAAGGCGCAGGCTACGCCGGGGGCATTGTTTCATCGGCCCTGGACGGGATTAATTGCGCGGAGAAAATAGCCTTATAAGCCACCCTTCAAAGAAGGCCTCGAAAGGCTGGAACACGGGCAGCAGAAGGCGAAAGCCGAAGCGCACCGTGTGCATCCAGGCTTTGTCTTTCATGCCCCTGAGCACCCAGCGCCACCCCAACCAGATGGGAAGGCCCAGCACGGCGCATACCAGCCAGAGAGGGAAAGCCAGCCACACCACCGCTTTGGGCAGCTTGCGCGGCGGAAACGGCCGGTCGATGAGGGCTTGGAGGCCGTCGGTGAGATCCTGCGAGAGACGCGTGAAACGGTCCGGTCCTTCCTCATAGCCGGCCGGCCGAATGGGCTTTCCAACGCGGAGAACCACCCGACCCATGCCCCTGAAAAAGAACTCGCTGTCTATGCCCACCGGCACCACATATACCGGCCCGTCCAGCCGCTGGGCAGCCAGATCGGCCAGTTTAAAAATGCCTTTCTTGATGGGCAGGAGGCCTTTCTCGGGCCTATGCTGGCCTTCCGGGAAAAGGCAGAAAGGCACGCCGTGACGCATGCATTCCACCACCTGGTCAAATACAGAAAAGTTATTGGCCACCTCCCGCAGGCCGTTTCGCTCGCGGGCTATGGGGACTATGCGCAGCCAGTGCAGGATGGCCGCAACGCGGGGTTTGGCAAAGATGTCGGAGCGGGCGCCAAAGGCAATGGGACCTTTATTGAGCAAGAGGATGAGCAGGGCGTCCATGAGGGTTTGCCGATGGTTGGGCGCCAGGATTACATAACCGTCCCGGGGCATATTCTCCATTCCCTCAATGCGCACGCTACCGAAACACCAGCGGGTACAGGCGTCTACATAGGGGCGCCAGAAAGCATACCCCCGGTAATAATCCCACAATTGATGACTCATACGCTCTAATTCCCTCAAATTTACAAAAAAGTCCCTTCCCCACCAAATAAATTGCTATCTTTGCAGCCGCTATGGCAGACATTATTCTGGGAATTGAATCTTCGTGCGACGACACATCGGCCGCTGTCCTCCGGGATGGCGTGCTGCTCTCGAACGTCATTGCATCGCAGCAGGTACATAAGGATTTTGGCGGCGTGGTGCCGGAACTGGCCTCCCGCGCCCATGAACAAAACATTGTTCCTGTAGTATCCGAAGCCCTCCGCAAGGCAGGGGTGACGGCAGCCGATCTTACGGCCATTGCCTTTACCCGCGGTCCCGGTCTGCTGGGTTCCCTGCTGGTGGGCACTTCCTTTGCCAAGGCCCTTTCCCTGTCGCTGGACATTCCCATGGTCATGGTGAATCACCTCCAGGGACACATCCTGGCCAACTTTGTGAGGCAGCCGGAGGTTCCGGTGCGGGAACCTTCCTTCCCCTATCTTTGCTTGCTGGTAAGCGGCGGCAACTCCCAGATTGTCAAGGTAAACAGCCCCCTGGACTATGAAATCCTGGGCCAGACCATCGACGATGCCGTGGGCGAGGCCTTTGACAAATGCTCCAAAATGCTGGGGCTGGGTTATCCCGGCGGTCCCATTATTGACCGGCTGGCCAAGGAGGGCAATCCCAACCGCTTCACCTTTGCCAAGCCCAACATTCCCGGCCTGGACTATAGCTTCAGCGGCGTCAAAACCTCCCTCCTGTACTTTGTACGGGACCAGCTGGCCCTGGACCCGAACTTCCTGGAGAACAATAAGGAAGACCTTTGTGCCAGCTTCCAGAAAACCCTCATCGACGTCCTCATGGGCAAACTCATCCGCGCCGCCAAGGAAACCCGCATCCGGGAAATCACCATCGGCGGCGGCGTATCGGCCAACAGCGGCCTCCGCAACCGCATGCTGGAAGAAGGCGCCAAGCGGCATTGGAACGTTTATCTGCCCGAATTCAAGTTCACCACCGACAACGCCGCCATGATTGCCGTAGCCGGCTGGTTCCAGTACAAAGCGGGCGTCCGCACCCCCCTGGACGTAGCTCCGGTATCCCGCATGGCCGATTTCTAGTCCCATTCATGGGCCACAAGGGTCAATAATTATAAAATAATTATTATTTTTGTAGATTAGAGATAATCTGCAAAAACGCGCCATGCGCAAAGCGCTCCGCATATTGGGCTGGACCCTGGTCTGCATTCTGCTGCTATTCACAGCGGCCGGCATAGCCGTGCAATCCCCCAAAGTGCAAACTGCGTTAGGAAGAAAGGTCATCCAGATGATGCGCGAGCGCATGGTAGATGCCGATATTCAGGTAGGTTCCATCAATATCAGCGGCGCCAGGGCTATTGTGATCAAAGACCTGGTAGTGCTGGACCGGAACCCCTACCTTCCCCAGGCCGATACCCTCATGAGCGCCGGCCTGCTGAGCGCCCGCTTTTCCCTCATTGGACTTATCTACGGAAACGGGGCCTATGTCAACCGCATATCGGCCCAGGACGTCTTCTTTCAATGGGTGACGGAGCCCGACGAAAAGGCGCCCAACGGGACCAGAGTCAACCTGTACCGTGTTTTCGGCCTCCCCTACTCCAAACCCGACAAACCCGCCCCGCATTGGGGCAACCTCCTCACGGCCCGGAAAGTGAACGTAAGGAACGCCCGATTCAATATAATCAATCCGCTGTGGCAGGAACGCATGCGGGAAAAGGGCACCGTCATTCCGGAAGGCGTCATTGACTGGTCCAACCTCCATGGCCAGGCCGACTATATCAAAGCCCACAACATCAAAGTGGCCAACGACCTGGTTACCGGCGCCCTGGACAGCGCCCGCTTCAGGGATACGGAAACCGGACTGGAAATCCTGCAGGTATCGGCCAAGCGGGTACGCGTGGGCAAACAGCTGGCCCGGGTAGAGCAACTGCATCTGCTGGAATCGGACTCTGAGCTGTTCGCCTCCAAGTTCATCATGGACGGGAACCAAAAGGCGTATTCAGACTTCATCGACAAGGTGTATCTGCGCGCCCAAATAGAAAAAGGGAGCTACTTTTCTACCAAAACCCTCAGCCATCTGGCCCCCAACCTGGACCAGATGCATTTCCGCGGTAGGGTTCAGGGAAAAATTAAAGGGTATGTGAGCGATCTCATCGTGGAAGAAGTCTGGGTGCAGGATATGGACAACGATGTGAACATCCATGCCAGCGGAAGCATCGTGGGTCTGCCGAGCGTCCAGGGCACCTTATACAATTTCCATGTAAAGGACTGCAATTTCACGCTCAAAGGCTTGGGGGGCTTTGTGCATGCCTGGGCGCCACAAACCCATCTGGACTTGAGCAAATATGCCGGCGGGCAGCGTTTCTCTTTCTCCGGGCACTTCAAGGGCCCCCTCAACCGCCTGCAAGTAGACGGGCTGGCCCAATCGGCCCTGGGACAGATGAAGGCCGATGTCACCCTGCGCAACACCATAGACAAGGAGCGTCCCATCCTCATTGGAGGCAACATCGCAACCGAGAATCTGGATTTGGGCCGCATCCTCAATGTCAAGGCCCTGGGGCCGCTGACGCTGGAAACCGGGCTGGAGGCCAGTTTCAAGAAATCGGGGCCGGAGGTTCGCATCGATTCGCTCCATATTGCTCGGCTCAACGCCCTGGGCTACGACTACTCCCATATTTCGGCGGCCGGAACCTATGCCGGGGACGCTTTTGACGGGCGCATCATTGCCTCCGATCCCAACCTCAATTTCCTGTTCCAGGGTCTGTTTAACCTGTCTCCCAGGACCAAGAACGCCGCCTACCGTTTCTATGCCTCCCTGGGCTACGCCGACCTCCATGCCCTGCACATCGACAAGCGGGAGCAGTCCAAAATCAGCTTCCAGGCATCCTCTAATTTCCTTCGCACGGAATCCCGGGACCTGCTGGGCGATGTGAACATCATGGACCTTTCGCTGCAAAGTGAGTCGGGCCTCCACCATTTGGGCGATATCAGCGTCCGGGCACATGCCAACGACAACTTGCACCGCATCCGCCTGGAATCCCGGTTCCTGGACGGCACCTTTGTGGGCGAGAAATCCATCATGAGTTTTGCGAACGACCTCAAGAACCTGATCCTGGACCGTGAACTGGATGCCCTCACCGGCCGTTCGGCCAAAGCCTGGGACAACAGCACGTACGAGCTCACGTTCAAGATGCAGGACGCGCACGAATTACTGGAATTCCTGGCGCCTGGTCTGTATGTAGAGAATCCATCCAGTTTCTCCTTAAGCGTAGACCGCTACGGACGGGTGAAAGGACTGCTGAAGTCGGGACGCGTAGCCTACTATGACAAATACATCAAGGACCTTAACGTAACGCTGGATAACGGAGGAGAAGTATTGGGCGCCGAGCTCAAAGGCAGCACCATCGCCTTTGGCAGCGCACTCATCAAGAACAATCGGCTCACCCTCTTTGCCAACGACAACCACATTGGTGTGGGATACATCTTTGACAACGAAGAGGAGCAGCCCACCCGCGCCGAGGTCTATTTATCGGCCGATCTTTCCCGCGACGAGAACGGCCTGGCGGTAGATGCGCAGGCACTGCCGTCCAACATTTACTATCAGGGTAAGGGCTGGGGACTGACGTCCGGCGACATCGACTACAGGGGCGGAAATCTCAAGGTGAACCGCTTTATGGCCCGCCATGAAGACGAACAGCTGCTCATCGACGGCGGCTTCTCCCCCCGCCATGCCGATACCCTCAACGTTAGCCTGCAAAAGTTTGACATCAGCCTGCTGAACAGCTTCACTGGCGGTATTCCGTCCGTAGAAGGAAGCGCCAGCGGGCATGCTACGCTCATCTCCCCCACCCAACCTTCCTTCGGCCTGCTGGCAGGAATCGTTTGCGATTCCACCAAGGTTTCCGGCAGGCGCCTGGGCCAGTTGCATCTGAGCAGTGAGTGGGACGACCAGGCCAAACGCTTTGTGATGGAGCTGCGCAACCGCCTGAACGGCAGCAGCAGTATCGACGTAAAAGGCTACCTGAAACCCTCCAACGGCCACCTGCACGCCGATGCCCGCCTGAACCAGTTTGACCTGGGCTATGCCACCCCGTTCATGAACGTTCTCTTTAACCAATTCGAGGGAAAACTGAGCGGCCTCGTCTGGGCCGATGGAACCCTGCGCAAACTGCATCTGGGCAGCCGGGATGTCAAACTGAGCGATGGAAAACTGGAACTGGACTTTACCCGCGTTGCCTACGACGTAGAAGGCAGCCTGGGCCTGGACGACGACCACCTCTACTTTAACGACCTCCGTCTCAAGGACGGCGAGGGCGGCACCGGAAGCATCCAGGGCAGCATCCTGCTGGGCGGGTTCAAGGACTTTGGCTTTGACACCCACGTAACCATGGACCAGATGCGGGTGCTGGCCCTTCCCCGCGGCGTCAATTCTTCCATGTACGGAAACGCCTATGCCAGCGGCCGTGCCGATATCACCGGCCCGCTGAACAAGCTGCTGCTGAGCATTGACGCCACCAGCACCAAAACCGGCGACTTCCATATGCCACTGGGCTCCAGCTCATCCAAGAACTCCAACCAGATGCTCACCTTTACGGAGCCGCCCAAATTACAGATTGACCCCTACGAGGACCTGTTAGCCAAACAAAAGGCAAAGACCAAGGCCAAGAACGACCTCACAGTCAAGCTGCGCGTACGGGTGACGCCGGATATCATGGCCTACATCGACATGGACGAGAACTCCCTGTCCGGCAACGGAAACGGCATCATTGAACTGGAAACCCGCATGCGGCAGCAAAGCTTCTCGCTGGGCGGCTATTACAACCTGCAGGGCGGCAGCTTCCATTTCTCGGCCATGAACCTGGTGCGGCGCGATTTCACCATCCAGAACGGCAGCTCGGTCCGCTTCAACGGAGAGGTGATGGACACGGACCTGGATGTCCGGGGCCTGTACACCACCAAAGCCAGCCTGGCCACGCTGGTGGGTTCCGAAGAAGGCTCATCCAGCAACCGCCGCACGGTCAACTGCGGTATCAACATCTCCGGAAAACTGCGGAACCCGGACCTGGACTTCACCATCGACATTCCGGACCTGAATCCCAGCGTGCAGGCCCAGGTGGAATCGGCTCTCAACACGGAGGATAAGATCCAGAAACAGTTCGTTTACCTGCTCATTGCCAACAGCTTCCTGCCCACGGAAGATTCGGGCATCACCACCAACGGCTCCGAGATGCTGTTCTCCAACGTGTCCAGCATCATGACCGGGCAGCTCAATAATATCTTCCAAAAGCTCAATATCCCCTTGGACCTGGGTCTCAACTACCAGGCCACCCAGTCGGGCAGCAACCTCTTTGACGTGGCGGTTTCTACCCAGCTGTTCAACAACCGCGTACTGGTGAACGGAACGGTGGGCAACAAGCAGGTTTACGGCGTCACCACCAACGAGGTGGCCGGTGACATCGACATAGAAGTAAAACTGAACCGGAGCGGGTCCCTGCGCCTGAACATCTTCTCCCATTCGGCCGACCAGTTCTCTTCCTACCTGGACAATAGCCAGCGTAACGGCGGCGGTATTGCCTATCAGAGGGAGTTCAATTCCTTCAGGCAGTTCTTCCGCGAGCTGTTCACCCCAGCCAGGAAACGCCAATCGGGTCAATATCGGCAAATCAGGCAGTATACCCTCCAGATTGACTCCACCGGAAAAGCAAGTCCCAAACCATGACCTACGGTAAATTATATCTGATTCCCTCTCCCCTGGGCGATGGCGCACCCGAAGAAGTGCTGCCCGCTCCGGTGCTGGCCCTTCTTCCCCAGCTGCAGTGCTTTGTGGTAGAAGAAGTGCGCACCGCCCGCCGCTTCCTCTCGGCCGCCGGCCTCAAAGGGAAAATCGCCGATTTGGAGTTCCACGAGCTCAACGAGCACACGCCCGCAGCCGCCGTGGCCTCCCTCCTGCCCCTGTTTGCAGGCGGGCGCAACGTGGGTCTCATCTCCGAGGCCGGACTCCCCGCCGTGGCCGATCCGGGGGCCCAGCTGGTCGCCCTGTGCCATGCCAACGGCATCCAGGTAGTCCCGCTGGTGGGTCCCTCCTCACTCATGCTGGCCCTCATGGCTTCCGGCCTCAACGGGCAAAGCTTTGCCTTTGCCGGCTACATCCCTGCCAAAACCGAGGAACGCCGCACCGCCCTCCGGTCCCTGGAAAAACGCTCCGCATCGGCCCGGCAAACGCAGCTCCTCATTGAAACGCCCTATCGCAACGATGCCCTGCTGGCCGATATGCTACAGTGCCTGCAAGGCCGCACCCAGATTTGCGTAGCCTGCAACCTTACCTGCCCGGACCAGTTCATTTGCACCCGTACAGTGGCAGAGTGGAAACAGCATCCTGTCACCCTGGGCAAACGCCCTTGTGTATTTCTGATTCTCGCATGAAAATAGCCTTCACAACCCTGGGCTGCAAGCTCAATTACGCCGAAACCTCCACCTACGAACGGGGCTTCAAGGCCGCCGGCTGGGAAGTGGTTCCCTGGAATGCCCAGGCCGATGTGTACCTCATCAATACCTGCTCGGTCACCGAAACCGCCGAGAAGAAATCCCGCAACCTCATCCGCCGCGCCCATAAAACCGCCCCTTCGGCCCACATCGTGGTCACCGGCTGCTACGCCCAGCTCCGCCGGGAACAACTCCTCACCATAGACGGCGTCTGGAAAGTCTTCGGCGCCGATGAAAAATGCCTCATCATTCCTGAAATCACCTCCTCGTGCACAAATAACGCCGTTTTTGTTCACCAGAACCCCGAAAATACCGGCTCGTGCACAAACAACGCCAATTTTGTTCACCAGAACGCCGAAAATACCGGCTCGTGCACAAAAAACGCCAATTTTGTTCACCAGAACCCCGAAAATACCGGCTCGTGCACAAAAAACGCCAATTTTGTTCACCAGGTGTTTGGAGCATACAGTTCTGGGGAAAGAACCCGGAGTTTCCTTAAAGTGCAGGACGGGTGCGACAACTTCTGCGCATATTGCACCGTGCCGTTTGCGCGGGGCCGGAGCCGGAACATCCCCATTTGCGAGGCGGTAAAAGCAGCCCGGGAAATTGCGGCCCAGGGCATCAAGGAAGTGGTGCTCACGGGAGTGAATACCGGCGATTTCGGGCGCACTACCGGAGAGCGTTTCCTGGACCTGCTCAAAGAACTCAACCAGGTGGACGGCATAGAGCGATACCGGATTTCTTCCATTGAGCCCAATCTCATTACACCGGAGATTATTGACTGGATAGCGTCAGGAACCAAGTTCCAGCCGCACTTCCATATTCCGCTGCAAAGCGGCAGCGACACCCTGCTCAAAAAGGTGGGACGGCGCTACGACACTGCGCTGTTCGCCAGCCGCATCGACTATATCCGTGAGGCCATGGAAGGTCCGGGTAAACCCAAAGTCTTCTTTGGGATTGACGTCATTGTGGGCCTGCCAGGAGAAACCGAGGAACTGTTCCAGGAAACATACAACTTCCTCAAGGACCGTATTCGGCCCGCATTCATTCACGTATTTCCCTACTCCAAGCGTCCCGGCACGCGTGCGGCTACCTGGCCCGACCAAGTGCATGACGCCATCAAGACAGAACGCGTGGCCAGGCTGGAAGCCCTGTGCCAGGAGCTCCATTCGGCCTTCACGGCTGCCAATCAGGGCCTGCGCACCACAGTCCTGTGGGAATCCTCCCAGAAGAACGGCCTCATGGGCGGCTACACGGCCAATTACTTGCGGCTGGAGCGCCCCTTCGACCCGGAGCGGATCAATCAAATAGAGGAGGTGACGCTATGACCCGTCTCACGTTTTTAGGTACCGGAACCTCGCAGGGCATTCCCATCATTGCGTGCCAGTGCCCTGTTTGCCGCAGCACCGATCCCCGGGACAAGCGCTTCCGGTATAACGGGAAGAATATCCTCATCGATGCTGGCCCCGACTTCCGCAGCCAAATGCTGGCGGCCGATATCCGGCACCTGGACGCCATCCTTCTCACCCACAACCACAAGGACCATACGGGAGGACTGGACGACGTTCGCTCCTTTAATTATATAGACCGCAAGGCCGCCGAGATCTACTGCGAACCCCGCGTACTCAAGACCCTGCAGAACGACTACGCCTACGCCTTTGCCGAGCACAAATACCCCGGCGCCCCCGAATGGCACGTGCATCTCATTGATGAGCGTCCCTTCCGGGTAGAGGACCTGAAGGACTGCGGCGACCTGGAATGGGTACACGATGTAGGCTACTTCTATCGGCAGGCCGATGGTTCCCTCCTCCCCTCCGACAATGCCGTGAAGGAGGCCTCGCACGACAATGCCGACATCATCCCCATCCGCGGCTACCATGACCAGATGCCTGTGCTGGGCTTCCGTTTTGGCAATATCGCCTATATCACCGATATGAGCACGCTGCCTGAAAGCGAGCTGGAAAAACTCCAGGGCCTGGAACATGTGACGCTCAATACCGTGGGGTATCACCCGCACCATTCCCATTTTTCACTGCAGGAAGCACTGGATCTGGCCGGCCGAATCGGGGCCCGGCACACCTGGCTCACCCATTTGAGCCATGCCTTTCCCTCGCACCCCAACTTTTGCGAGCAGCTTCCTCCCAACGTTCAACCCGCCTATGACGGGCTGGTTATCGAAGACTAAAAACCTAAACATATGACACAAGAAGTTATGCATACCATTGACAGCATCCAGGTGAGCCTGAATGCCGGCGGTATGAACACCATTAACATTATCCTGGCGTTCGTCATGTATGGCGTAGCGCTGGGCATCAAGCCCCATATCTTTGTAGAGGTTTTCAAAAAGCCCAAGAGTGTGCTGCTGGGTATGCTGTGCCAAATGGTGCTGCTGCCGGCGCTCACCTGTGCCCTGGCCATTGTCATGACCGGCTGGATTTCGCCCATGATGGGCCTGGGTATGATTCTGGTGGCCTCGTGCCCCGGCGGCAACATCTCCAACTTCATGAGTTCCCTGGCCAAGGCCAATGTAGAACTGTCGGTGAGCCTCACGGCTATCTCCACTGCACTGGCTGTTGTACTCACGCCGTTTAACTTCTGGGCCTGGGGCACCATTTATCTTCACTCTGCCGGCGTGGCAGGGACCATCCCCACCCTGGTCATTCCCCTATGGGACGTTTTCAAGACCATCTTCATCCTGCTGGGCATTCCCCTGGTGCTGGGCATCCTTACCAGCCAGTACCTTCCCAAAGTGGCCGAGAAACTGAAAAAGCCTCTCCAGTGGCTCTCCATCGTCATTTTCATTGCCATGGTGGTACTCTCGTTCAGCAGCAACATCAATGCCTTCCTCATTAGTGTAGAGTACATCTTCCTGGTAGTGCTCATCCACAACCTGCTGGCCCTCGCCATCGGCTTCACGGTGGGCACCGTAGCCAAGGTTCCTTTCCGCGACCGCCGCACCCTCACTATCGAGACCGGTATCCAGAACTCCGGCCTGGGCCTGGCCCTCATGCTGGGCACTTCCCTCTTCGCCGGCTTTCCGCCGCACGGAGGCATGCTGGTCATCACCGCCTGGTGGGGCATCTGGCACATCATCTCCGGCCTCACCGTCGCCACCGTCTTCAACCGAAGCAAGAGACAATAAACGCAAAAGAAGAGGGCTGTCGGGTGGCAGTCCTCTTCTTTTTAGTAACAGTTCCAGGCTTAGAGCTTGGGGCCAGCCTTTACCAGAGCCTTACCGGCCTTGTTGGACTCGTACTTGTGGAAGTTCTTGATGAAGCGTCCGGCGAGGTCCTTGGCCTTTTCTTCCCATTCTTCGGGCTTGGCATAGGTATCGCGAGGATCCAGGATGCCGGTGTCTACACCTTCCAGTTTGGTGGGAACGGTGAAGTTGAAATAAGGGATGACCTTGGTAGG
Organism: uncultured Bacteroidales bacterium; assembly: GCA_905234285.1. Classification (GTDB taxonomy): domain Bacteria; phylum Bacteroidota; class Bacteroidia; order Bacteroidales; family UBA932; genus Cryptobacteroides. The sequence continues at coordinate 26,220 of CAJOHK010000018.1, read as the reverse complement.
AGCCTTGTCGATGGCACCGTTAAGGATGGCGTCGATGATGCCGCGGGTGTCACGGATGGAGATACGCTTGCCGGTACCGTTCCAGCCGGTGTTCACGAGGTAAGCCTTGGCACCGCTCTTTTTCATCTTCTTCACCAGCTCCTCGGCATACTTGGTGGGATGCAGCTCCAGGAAGGCCTGGCCGAAGCAGGCGCTGAAGGTAGGAGTGGGCTCGGTGATACCACGCTCGGTACCGGCGAGTTTGGCGGTGAAGCCGGAGAGGAAGTAGTACTTGGTTTGCTCCGGGGTAAGGATGCTCACGGGAGGCAGTACGCCAAAGGCATCGGCGCTAAGGAAGATTACCTGCTTGGCTGCGGGGCCGTGGCTGTCCGGGCGAACAATCTTCTCGATGTGGTAGATAGGATAGCTCACGCGGGTGTTCTCGGTGACGGACTTGTCGTTGAAGTCGATCTTGCCGTTCTCGTCCACGGTTACGTTCTCCAGGAGAGCGTCCCTGCGGATGGCGTTGTAGATATCCGGCTCGGACTCCTTGTCCAGCTTGATGACCTTGGCGTAGCAGCCGCCTTCGAAGTTGAACACGCCCTTGTTGTCCCAGCCGTGCTCGTCGTCGCCGATCAGAAGACGCTTGGGATCGGTGGAAAGGGTGGTTTTACCGGTGCCGGAGAGGCCGAAGAAGATGGCGGTGTTCTCTCCGTTCATGTCGGTGTTGGCCGAGCAGTGCATGGCGGCAATGCCCTTGAGCGGCAGGTAGTAGTTCATCATGGAGAACATACCCTTCTTCATTTCGCCGCCGTACCAGGTGTTCAGGATTACCTGCTCACGGGAGGTAACGTTGAAGGCCACGCAGGTGTCACTGCGGAGACCAAGCTCAGCATAGTTGTCAACCTTGGCCTTGGAGGCGCAGTACACCACAAAGTCAGGCTCCTGGTCAAACTCCTTCTGGTTCTTGGGACGGATGAACATGTTGGTCACAAAGTGGGCCTGCCATGCCACCTCCATGATAAAGCGGACCTTCATGCGGGTGTCCTTGTGGGTGCCGCAGAAACCATCCACCACAAAGAGGCGCTTGCCGGAGAGCTGCTTTTGGGCGAGCTTCTTGACGGCCTTCCAAGTGGCCTCGGACATCTTGTGGTTGTCGTTGGGATAACCCTCGGTGGTCCACCAGATTTCACCGGGCTTGCCTTCCTTGGTGGTTTTGTCGTACACAATGTACTTGTCTTTGGGAGAACGGCCGGTGTAAACGCCCGTCATTACATTGATGGCACCCAGTTCGGTCACCTGACCCTTGTCAAAGCCCTCGAGGCCGGGTTTGGTCTCTTCATTGTAAAGAACTTCATACGTAGGGTTGTAAAGGACTTCCTTCACGCCCTTGATACCGTACTTCCAGAGATTAATGTTGCTCATATTGATTGAATTAAATGATTTTTATTCGGTCCACAAATTTACTGCTTTTTTGCTACTTTTCCAAGTGCATTTGTATCCTTTTGCGCAGGCCCTGGGACAAGGAGACATTTTCCAATTTATCGCACTGGTCCAGCCAGTCATTTGCCAGGGCTATGTCTTCCAGCAGATAGAACGCCATGGCCATATTGTAGCAGGCGCAAGCTTGCTTTTTGGCCCTCTTGCTATTCTTGAGCAGTTTTCCCCAAATATCGATAGCCTTGGAGAATTCTCCCGTCTCGGCATGGGCCAGCGCCTGAATCCAGGCATCGTTATCGTCAAAATAGTAGAGGGTAAACGTTTCCCGCTTCCAGTTAGAGAGGAAATGGGTCGATACCCGCTGTCCTACATTCTCGGCCTCCGGACTCACGCCGCGAAGCGAGAGGGCCTTGAGCCCCACCTCGGTGGCTATGCCGTTGTTGTAAACCTGCGGACGCACCACGGTAGAGCCCTTGAAGTGGCGGACCTCGTCATTGCCCATGCTGTCGTACACGCTAAGCTTGGTTTTGACCGGAACGGAAGCCGTGCACAGATAGGCCGAATCGGGCGAAGACGGCTGCGAAACCGGCTGATTGGATTCCAGGTTCACCTCTCCCAACTGGGAGCTGAGGAGAAAGACCACATCGCCGCCGGTTTCCATGACCAGCGAGCGCATGAGTTCCACCGAGACGGTGTCGGTGGAGGGAACCCGGTACAGGCCCACCAGTTCCTCGCCGCCGAAATAATCGGCCTCCAGATTGCGGGCTATGGCCGATGCGGCCGAACGGTCAAAGAGGGAATCTACGCCGTTGAGGCCGTCCATATAGGCGATGGCGATGGTTTTGCGGGACAAGTCCACTCCTGAAGAGGAAGGCTGACGGACATCCAGATACAGACTGTAAGTCTGGGGGGAACAGGCCGCCAGCAATAGGGCGGCTGCTATCCAAATGGGACGGTGTTTCATACTACTTCCGCAGTTAGATCATATTCATCGGCAGCGGTAATGCGCACCTGGAGGAACTCACCTACCAGGGAATAAGGTTCTACTCCGTCGAAGGCTTCCGGGCTGTATTTGACCAGGATTTCACCGTCTACCTCGGGGCTTTCGAACTCGCTGCGGCAAACCAGGCGACCCTCGGCGAAATCGTCTACCAGAACGCGTACAACGCTGCCAATCCGGGACTGATTGTATGCAAGAGATATGCCACGCTGCACCTCCATGAGACGGTCCAGGCGCCTTTGCTTGGTACTGGCACGGACCGTGTCCTTGAAGTGCCCGGCGTCATAGGTTCCCTCCTCCTCGGAATAGGCAAAAGCGCCCATGCGGGGGAAGCGGGCCTCCTGAACGAAGGACAGCAGTTTCTCGAAGTCCCGGGTACGCTCGCCGGGATGCCCCACGATGAGGGTGGTGCGCAGCACAACCCCAGGGACCTTTTCCCGCATGCGCCAGATCAGTTCCCGCGTCCAGGCCTCGTCTACATGACGGTGCATCTTCTCCAATACGGGATTGGCAATGTGCTGGAGCGGAATATCCATGTAGCGGCACACCTTGGGATTGTGCGCCATTTCCTCCAGGACATCCTCGGGGAATTCGGCGGGATAGGAATAGTGGATGCGCATCCATTCGATGCCTTCTACGGCCGACAGCTTACGCAACAGCTCGGCCAGGGCGCGGCGGCCATACAGGTCCAGGCCGTAATAAGTGGTATCCTGCGCTATGATCACCAGCTCACGGATGCCTTGCGCAGCCAACTCCTCGGCTTCCTTCACCAGCACTTCCATGGGCACGGACACATGCGGTCCGCGGATAAAAGGGATGGCGCAATAGGAACAGCGACGGTTGCAGCCTTCCGAGATTTTGAGGAAAGCATAGGGGCGGTTGCCGGCGGTGAGCACCCTGCGGTGCGATTGGGCCGATCGGGGCCGGCAGCCCAGGGCACGGATGAGCGGCTCCAGGGTGCGGGCTCCAAACCAGCCGTCCACTTCCGGAATAAGGGCCGGAAGTTCACTGGCATAGCGCTCAGACAGGCAGCCAAAGACCATGAGCTTGCCCACCAGGCCGGCCTTTTTGCGCTCGGCCGCGGCCAGGATGGTTTGGATGGACTGCTCCTTGGCATCCCCAATGAACCCGCAGGTATTGATGACGAGGACATCTACGGCACGGTCCTCCCCTTCCGGCACCCACTCATAGGCGTCCTTGACCTGATAGAGCAAGTGCTCGGTGTCTACGGTGTTCTTGGAACAGCCGAGGGTAATGACCTGCAGCGTCTGCATTTATTCGGCAGCCTGGGCTTCGCGTTCTTCGTCCGTGAGGAAGTCCAGGGAAGCGTACTTCTTGAGGGCGTTGTACCACTCCACCACTTTCTTCATGTGGGACACGTAGAAGCGGTCGGCGTCGTAATTGGGCAGGGCCTTGGCAAAGAGGTCCCTGAGCTCTTTGTCGGAGGACTTGGCCGAAGGAGCATCGGCGTCCTTGAGGACTTCCTTCATTTTGCCGAAGACTTCCTGCAGCTTCACCTCACCGTCGGCGGTGTAGATGGAGATGTCGGCGAGGGTGGTAATGCCGGCGCCGGCGCTGAAGTTATAGCGCTTCTTGTCTTCGAAGGCTTCACAGATGGCGCCGCTGCGGGACTGGGCGATATAGGTAAAAAGGCCGTGCTGACCACGGACAGAAAGGGTTTTTGCGAGATCTGTTTTCATATCTGATACAATAGTTTACAAAGATAGGCATTTTTGCCGAAAAAAGGCCTGGTCTACGGCATTTTCGAGCTCGGAGAGGGACCCGGCGTTTTCTATGACCACTGAAGCACGGACAGCCGGCTGGGCCGCCAGACGCCCGAGGATTTGCTCGCGGGACAGGCCGTCGCGATCCATCACGCGGCGCACACGCACTTCATCAGGGGCCTCTACCAGCACTACAGCGTCAATCACATCGGCGAAGAGCGGCTTGGAAAGGACCACGGCACTTTCCAGCACCACAAAGGGGACGTCCTTCTGCCGGCTGCGCCAGGCCAGAAAGTCCTCTTTGACCAGGGGATAAACAATGGATTCCAGCGTTTCCCGGGCCGATTGATCCGAGAAAATGCGGGCGGCCAGCTTGGATTTATCCAGGGCGCCGTCGGGTAAACGGAGAGAGAGGTCCAACGCCTTTTCCAGGGTGGGAATCAGGTCTGGAAGCTCGTTATAAAGGGCTTTTGTGCGGGCATCGGAATCGTACACAGGAATCCCCCGTTCGCCCAAAATGCGGCACACGGCCGACTTGCCGCTGCCCATTCCCCCTGTGACCACTACGGTTTTCATCGGAGTTCAATGCAATCGAAAACCTCCGGCTCCACGCGGTACTCCAGCACGCCGGCCGGCAGGCGAAGGGTGCGCGGGGCGCATCGGCCGCTCATGGAAGCGCTGAAGTCCTTATAGTCGATGTACAGTTTGAAGTCCGGGACGGGATCCTTGGCCATAGGGAAAACGCAGCGCATGTACACGGTAGCCTGGGCCGGATATACCTGGACCGAATGGCCGGCCGGCATATTCCATACCTCCATGGGCACCGTTGTACGGAGCTCAACATAGCGGGTAATGGGCAGCTCGTAGCTCACTTCGTCTACCGAATAGCGCACGTCCTGCTGCTGGTTGAGCCGGATGATGCCATGCTGGGATTCTGCCAGGTCGGAGAACTGCAGGCGGGGCGCCGTAACTTTATCGATGACTTCCAAACGCTCGTCGGAGGCATATACCGTCACCGAATCGGGCGAAACCCGGAAGGGCCCGCTGGGCATGTACTGTGACCGGCAGGTGAAAGAGATGGGCACCTCTACCGGCACTTTCTTGTGGCGCTCGGCCGGGAAGACAAAACGGAGGGTGTCGCTGATGAACGCCTCCACGTTGGCGCCATCTCCAAAGAACTGGTTGATGTAGGAATTTTTGACACCGCCGATGACGCTGAATTCATCGGGGCCGGTGCGGCGCATGTCCTGCCGGTCAAAACGAACGCGGACGAGTTTCTTTTCCCGGCGGCTCTGTTCCCGCACCAGACGGAAGCCGTCGGTACGGCAGCGGGCGCTCACTACAACGGTATTGGAAGAGGCGGTGTGGTGGCCTTCGATATTGCATTCGGCCACCACCGGCACGCTGATGATGCCGGTATATTCCTTGGAAAGATTGGTCAGGAGCCAGATAAAACAGGCAAGGAGAACAGATACTCCCAGGAATATCCATTCTCTCTCCCAGTCTCCCAGATGGAGCCTGATCCGGTCTTTCAGGGACATGCGAAGCTACTTTTGCTGCGCAGCGTCGGTGTAATCCTTTACCAGACCCTGTTTGTCTACGCGAAGTTTCACGTCGCCGTCCACTTTGATAAGGGCGGTTTTCTCGTTCACTTCTACAATCTCGCCGTAGATGCCGCCCACGGTGACAATTTTATCGCCTTTCTTGAGGCCGCTGCGGAATTCCTGCAGTTCCTTCTGCTGTTTGCGCTGGGGGCGAATCATGAACAGCCACATCACCAGGATGATGGCGGCGAACATGAGGATGGTGGGAAGGGCACTGCCTTGCTGGCCGGCCTGGGCGCCTGCGGGAGCGGCTTGCGGTCCCATCAGGAAAAAGATAGTAAGAAGGTTCATGGATTGGTTTTAAATAAGTCCCTTGCCACTCTTGGCAATAGCGCCGGCAGCCTCTTTTTCCTTGATGAGGCGGTCCAGGAGGCCATTGACAAAGATGCGGCTCTTGGGGGTGGAATAATACTTGGAAATTTCTACGTACTCATTGATGGTTACCCTGACCGGAATCTCCGGGAAGGTCTCGGCCTCGGCCAGGCCCATGGCGATGAGGACGATGTCGGTGGTGTACAGACGGTCGCGGTCCCATTTGGAAACGGCGCCGGCAATGAGGCTGTTGTACTCCGGGAAACGGCCATAGGCGGCCGACAGGAGGGCACGTACGAACTTGCGGTCATCGTCTACCTGCTTGCCCTGGGCTTCCAGGATCTCGCTCTGGTATAGCGGAGGGAAGTTCCAGCGGCCCGTCTTGCCCATCTCCTCCAGGGAGCGGATGCAGCAGCCCAGCGCGTAGGGCAGGTCATCGGCCCAATGGATGGAACTGTCTTCCAGGATGGCGGCCAGTTCTTCGTTATCCTCGAACTCCTCTTCGAACACATGCTTCCACAGGGCGGCATCGGCCTCCAGGGAGGTCTGGGGGGCAGCCATGTACGCCTGATAATACTTGCGGGTGCGGAGGGTTTCGTACAGATTGTGGAGGATGGCGTCGTTCTGGGCCCAGGAGAATTTCTTCTTTTCCAGGAGGCGCGCAAAATCCGGATCCTGCTCCAGAAGGGCCGATATGCCGTTTTGGACAAAGCGCAGGTTGGGATGGAGGTCTTCTTCTGTAGGATTGAATTTGCCCCGGGCGGCTTCGATGCGGCGGGCGGCCTCTGCCGTTAGGGCAGGAATGACGGCCATCATATAGAGGTACAGGTCCCGGGTGGCTTCTGAGGACGTTTCAAGGCTGTCCAACGCTTCTTTCAGGGAGAGGTCCGGGTTCTCGGCATAGGAGTACAGGACCTTGAAAGCCTTGATTCTGAGAATACGTCTGTTGAGCATAATATGTCAAATAAATTTGTGCAAAGTTAGTGTTTTTTTACATTATTTCCTTATCTTTGTAAAGATAAACCAAACGAATTGCGTCATGTACAGTGAAGATTACGAACGGGGACATCCCCAGGAGCGAGGCTCAGAAGACGTTTACTCCAAACCGGTCCGTGCCGGCAAGCGCACCTATTTCTTTGATGTGAAGACCACGAAGGGCAACAATGACTTCTACCTCACCATCACAGAAAGCAAACGCCGCCAGGAAAGGGACGGTTCCTTTACCTACGACAAGCACAAGATTTTCCTCTATAAAGAAGACTTCGAGAAGTTCTCGGAGGGTCTGCAGGAAGCCGTGCATTATATCATGCATGACCTTCTGCATGACCAACCCATCTGCCAGTATCCCTCCCACGAGGATCAGGACACCCCGGAGGAATCCTTTTAACCATCGTAACCGGCAGGTCCCTTGCCGGTTTTCTTATCCCTAACCACACAAAACACTATGGATCCCAGAATTGAGACCATCAACCAGCTGTCCGCCATCGTGCTGGAGCGCGCGGGCGGTCGCAAGCCCCAATTGGGCATTGTCCTGGGCAGCGGCCTGGGCAAACTGGCCGACGTAATCCAGGACCCCGTCGTCATTCCCTACAAGGACCTTCCCGGGTTCCCCGTCTCCACGGCAGTAGGGCACAAAGGCAATTTCATCATCGGCCAGCTGGGCGGTAAAACCGTCATCGCCATGCAGGGCCGCATCCATTACTATGAAGGCTACGGCATGGACAAAGTGGTCCTCCCCATCCGCGTCATGATCGGCGCGGGCATCAAGGCCCTCTTCGTATCCAACGCCGCCGGCGGCACCAACCTGAGCTTCCACGTGGGAGACCTCATGGTCATCAAAGACCACATCAACCTGCTGCCCAATCCCCTCATCGGCCCCAACTGGGACGAGCTCGGCCCCCGCTTCCCGGACATGACCCGGCCCTATGACCCGTCCCTCATCCGCCTGGCTTTCTCCCTGGCACGCAAGATGGACATTCCCCTGCAGCAGGGCGTGTACGTAGGCGGCACCGGTCCTTCCTACGAGACCCCGGCCGAGTATAAGTACTATCGCAGCATCGGCGGCGACGCCGTGGGTATGAGCACCATTCCGGAGGTCATCGTGGCCCGCCACGCCAACGTTCCCGTCTTTGGTATGTCCGTGATTACCAACGAAGCCCACGACGACTACGCCGACGATTACGTAAACGACGGAGAAGATGTAGTGGCCGCCGCCAACGCCGCCGCAGACAAGATGAGCCGCCTGATTGTCAAAATGATTGAAAACATGTCACTATGAGCATCTTAGAAACTATACATGCAGCTTCGGACTATGTAAAGTCCCGTCTGGAAGGCCGTGAACCCCTGGTGGGCATTGTCCTGGGCAGCGGCCTGGGCAAACTGGCCGACGAAATTGAAAATCCCCTTGTCATCCCCTACAAGGAGATTCCGGGCTTCCCCGTATCTACCGCCATCGGCCACAAGGGTAACTTCATTGTGGGCACCCTCTCTGGAAAGACGGTGATGGCCATGCAAGGCCGCATCCATTTTTATGAGGGGTACGGCATGGACAAGGTGGTGCTCCCCATCCGCGTCATGATTACCCTGGGCATCAAGTACCTGTTTGTGTCCAACGCCGCCGGCGGCACCAACCTGAGTTACCATGTGGGAGACCTCATGATTATCAAGGACCACATCAACCTGCTGCCCAACCCGCTCATCGGCCCCAATCTGGACGACTTTGGGCCCCGCTTCCCGGACATGACCCGGCCCTATGATCCCACCCTCATCCGCAAGGTGCACAAGATTGCCGAGGAAGAAGGCATCTACCTCCAGCGCGGCGTGTACGTGGCCGTCACCGGTCCCTGCTATGAAACGCCGGCCGAATACCATTACTTCCGTGCCATTGGCGCCGATGCAGTGGGCATGAGCACCACGCCGGAAGTGATTGTGGCCCGCCACAGCAATATCCCGGTCTTTGGCATGTCTGTAATCACGGACGTTGCGCACGCCACGGACGACGAAGACTATGTAACTGACGGAGAGGCCATTGTAAAGGCCGCCGATTCTGCCGCCGACAAAATGACCATCATTTTCAAGCGCCTTATCCAAAAGCTCTAGGGCTCAACGGCTTAATTTTTAAAAACTTTCACTGCTCGCCTATGAACATTGAAAGTTTTTTTGTAATTTTGCACAGATTAGGCACAAACCGGCCATGCTGGAAGATATAAGAAAGAATATCGAGCAGCTGATTGCACGCTACGAGGCTGAGAAAGCGGAGAATGAACGTCTCCGCCAGGAGTTACGGACGTGCGAGGAAACCGGCAGCGCCCTTAGGAAACAAATTTTGGAATTGGAGTCCGAGATAGAAACCCGGAAACTCACAGCGGCCTTTTCCGCCGGAGCCCCAGGCCCCGAAGCCAAGGAGAAGATCGATACACTGATTAAGGAGATCGATAGATGCATCTCCTACCTGGAGGAAGCGTGATGGACCAGAAGATCAGCATAAAAATTGCGGGTCGCGTGTACAACCTCACGGCCAGTTCCCCCGACCAGGAGGAACTGTACCGCTTGGCGGCCGAGGTCATCAACAAGCGCTTCAACGCATATACCCTAAGCCACCCCGGCAAAACGGCAGCCGATTTGCTGTCGCTGGTCGCCCTCAACGAAACCGTAGTGCGGCTGGGTCTCCAGAAGGAGATGGAGCGCTTCAAGGAAGCCGAAAAGACGTTACAGAGAGACCTGGAGCACTATTTGAAGGACCAGGAGCAATAGCCGTCACCCATCGAAAGCTGAAATCAACACGTTTCAACGCGCCGGGTTAGCTCAGGACGGGGATGGCGGGCCCGGGTAACCCTTCGGGGGATTCCGCCGCAAGGCGGGACGCGGGATACCAGCAACCGGCCGGAACCCAAATCTTATTCCCATAAGATTTTCTGACTAGATGCTGACGGCTTTTTTACCAAAGGCAGTTTCCTATTGGGCAGGAGACTGCCTTTTTGCGTAGCACATTTAAACTCAATATATTTTTTATGGATATCATCAGTATTGTGATTGGATTTACAGCAGGCGCAGCCATTGCCCTGACTGTATACATACTTGTCCGTCGCTCCCTTCTCAAAGGAAAGCGGGAGGAAATCCTGGAAAAAGCCGAGATTGAAGGAGAAAAGATCAAGAACGAGCGCATCCTCCAGGCCAAGGAGAAATACCTTTCCCTCAAGAGCGAGCACGAGAAAACCGTCAACGAGAGAAACGCCCAACTCCGCGAGGCCGAGAACCGCATCAAGCAAAAGGAGAACACCCTGAACCAGAAGATGAACGAGGCCGACCGCAAGAACAAAGAGCTGGAAAACCAAAAAGCCGCCCTGCAAAACCAGCAGGAAGCCCTCAAGCAAAAGGAAGAGGAATATGAGCAGCTGCGCGGCCAGGCCATCCGCCAAATCGAGTCCATTGCCGGCATGAGCGCCCAGGATGCCAAGAACCAGCTCATCGAATCCATGAAGGCCGAAGCCAGAACCCAGGCCCAGGCCTACATCAACGACTGCATGGACGAAGCCCGGCTCAACGCCACCAAAGAAGCCAAGCGCATTGTGATCAACACCATCCAGCGCACCGCCACGGAAACCGCCATCGAGAACGCCGTCACCTCCTTCCCCATCGAGAACGACGAAATCAAAGGCCGCATCATCGGCCGTGAGGGCCGTAACATCCGCGCCCTGGAGGCTGCTACCGGCGTAGAAATCGTGGTAGACGACACCCCGGATGCCATCCTGCTGAGCGCCTTCGACCCGGTGCGCCGCGAGGTAGCCCGCCTGGCCCTGCATCAGCTGGTAGTAGACGGCCGCATCCACCCCGCCCGCATTGAGGAAGTGGTGGCTAAGGTGTCCAAGCAGCTGGAAGAAGAAATCCTGGAAACCGGCAAACGCACCTGCATCGACCTGGGTATCCACGGCCTTTCCATGGAACTGGTACGCCTCATCGGCCGCATGAAATACCGTTCTTCCTATGGGCAGAACCTCCTGCAGCACTCCCGCGAGGTAGCCAATATCTGCGCCGTGCTGGCCAGCGAACTGGGCCTCAACCCCAAAATTGCCAAACGCGCCGGCCTTCTGCACGATATTGGTAAAGTCTCCGAAGAAGATCCCGAACTGCCGCACGCCCTGTTGGGTATGAAACTGGCCGAGCAGTACAAGGAAAAGCCTGAGATTTGCAACGCCATCGGCGCCCACCACGAGGAAACCGAAATGACCTCCCTCTACGCTCCCCTGGTGCTGGTGGGCGATGCCATTTCCGGTGCCCGTCCGGGTGCCCGCCGGGAGGTGATCGAGAGCTACATCAAGCGCCTGCGCGGCATGGAGAACCTGGCTGGCGCCTATGCCGGCGTCACCAAGGCCTATGCCATCCAGGCCGGCCGCGAACTGCGTGTGATTGTGGGCGCCGAACAAGTGAGCGACCACGACGCCGAGGTTCTCTCCGGAGAAATTGCCAAGAAGATTCAGGACGAAATGACCTATCCCGGCCAGGTAAAGATTACCGTTATCCGGGAAACCCGCTCGGTAGCCTACGCCAAATAGCCTGCTATGAGTGAACTTGCCCCGCTCATTGCCGACCTTGCGCTGATCCTCATCTGCGCAGGCATAATGACGCTCATCTTTAAGAAGTTGGGCCAGCCGCTGGTATTGGGATACATTGTGGCCGGCTTTATTGCCAGTCCCCATTTTTCCCTCACCCCCTCGGTCATCGATGCCGCCAGCATCCATGTGTGGTCCGATATCGGCGTCATCTTCCTGCTGTTTGCGCTGGGCCTGGAGTTCAGCTTCAAGAAAATCGTAAAAGCAGGCGGGCCTGCCATCATTACCACCCTCACCATCATCTTTGGGATGATAGTGTTGGGGTTCCTGGTAGGCTCGGCCTTCGGCTGGAGCAAGATGGACGCCCTCTTCCTGGGCGGCATGATTTGCATGAGCTCCACCACCATTATCTACAAGGCCTTCGAAGATTTGGGGCTCTCCAAGAAAAAATTCGCCGGCCTGGTAATGAGCATCCTCATCCTGGAAGACATCCTGGCCGTAGTGCTCATGGTGGTGCTCTCTACCGTGGCCGTTTCCTCCAACTTCCAGGGAGGAGAACTGGTGGGGAGCATCTTCAAACTGGTCTTCTTCCTGGTGCTGTGGCTGGTGGTGGGCATCTACCTCATCCCTCTCATCCTGCGCAAGACACGCAGCCTGATGAACGACGAAACCCTGCTGGTTGTGTCGCTGGGACTGTGTTTCATGATGGTGGTCGTGGCCGCCAAAACGGGGTTCAGTGCCGCCTTCGGCGCCTTTATCATGGGCTCCATCCTGGCCGAAACCCTGGAGGCCGAGCACATAGAAAGGCTGGTCAAGCCTGTCAAGGACCTGTTTGGCGCCATCTTCTTTGTGTCGGTGGGCATGATGGTAGACCCGGCCATGATTGCCCAGTATTGGCTGCCCATCCTCATCATCACTCTCACCGTCATCGTGGGCCAGCCCGTGTTTGCCATGGTGGGCGTACTCCTTTCTGGCCAGTCCCTCAAGACGGCCGTGCAAAGCGGTGTCTCCCTGTCCCAGATTGGTGAATTCTCCTTCATCATTGCCACCCTGGGCGTTTCCCTGGGGGTTACCAGTAACTTCCTCTACCCCATAGTGGTGGCCGTATCGGTGGTCACCATTTTCCTGACGCCTTACATGATCCGGCTGGCAGACCCGCTCTACGGCCTCATCTACAAGCACCTGCCAGAGAAAGTACTCACGGTCCTTGACAATTACGCCGAATCGGCCGAACCCCGTGCCGGCAAGGACAATCACTGGAAGCAGTATCTGGGCCTTATCCTCAGAACCACGCTGCTGTACACCATCCTGAGTATCGCCGTATGTGCCCTGGGCTTCGGGCTGCTGGTTCCCCTGGCCGAGAAATGGATTCCCGGCATTTGGGCCCACATTGCGGCCGCCACCGTTATCCTGGCTGCCCTGGCGCCCTTCCTGCGGGCTATCATGATCAAGCACAACAAGTCGGAGAGCTTCATGAGCCTTTGGGAGGAGAACAAGGCCAACCATGCTCCGCTGGTAGCCAGCATTGTGCTGCGAATCCTACTGGCAGCCGGTTTCATCTTCTATGTGCTGGGCCGGCTGTTCCACCTGTCCGTCCTCCTCATTGCCCTGCTGGTGGTGGGACTCCTCATCTTCATGCTGTTCAGCCGCTGGACCAAGCAGTACTCCCGCCGCCTGGAGAATACCTTCTTCACCAATCTCAGGGCCAAAGACATGCAGGCCGAGTATCTGGGAGAGAAAAAGCCGGAATACGCCACCCGCCTGCTGGACAAGGACCTCCACCTGGCCGACTTCACCATTCCTCCGGAGGTGGAATGGGCGGGCAGTACCCTGCGTGAGCGGGATTTTGGCCAGCGCTACGGCGTGCATGTGGTTTCTATTCTGCGTGGCAACAAGCGCATCAACATCCCCAACGCGGCAGAGCACCTGTTCCCCTGCGACCGCATTCAGGTAATTGGCACCGACAAAGACCTGGAAGCCTTTGGAACGGCTCTTAAACGCCATGAGGGAAGCGTCCCGGAGAACCTGAGCGAGATGATCCTGCGCAGGCTCCCGCTGGGCCCGTCTTCACCTTTCAACGGAAAGACGCTCCAGGAGAGCGGCATCCGCAACCATTACCACTGCCTGGTGGCCGGTATCGAAAAGCCCGACGGCACCCTGCACGTCCCTAACCCACACATCCCCCTGGAAGAGGGAGACATCATCTGGCTGGTTGGAGAACACAAGGACTTGGATGTCCTTATGACGCTCAATCTTACCACAGATAATGACATATAATAAAGGTAAGATCGTCACCACTGACAATCTTACCCTAATTTAACACCAAAAATCCAGGTTAGATTATATCTAGCGCCCAAACAGCAATTCCATGTCGGCCTCCAATGCGGGGCCGGCAATTTTTTCGGGGACAAAGGCCCAGTGGCCCAGGAGGGAAAGGTCGGACACTTCTTCCAGGTCAATGGTAGGATCCTCCTGCAGGCGTTTGAGAAGAAGGCTGCGAATCTCGGGATAACGGGCTACCACCCGCTCGTCAATGCAGTCGGTGTCAATGCCCACCTCGTCCAAAAGCGTACCGCCGCCGCTGGCCCGGTAAGAAGTGACGGCCACCGGGTAGCGCTCCTGCAGGTCAAAGGCACTGCCATCGGCCATTGACTGGATTTGGATGCGCTGGCCACGCGGTTTGGTAATGTCCACGGTATAATCCAGGCCGGCCATGGAGTCAAAGTTGTAGCTGAAATGTTCAAAGGACCAGCGGCTCTGTCCGGCGCGAAGATCGTCGCGGGGCACAATCCTGAGCACATGGTCTCCGGGACGGGTCCAGGTTTGGATCCAGCGGTCGTAGGAGGCCTCCAGGTAACGCTGAATCTCGTCGCCCGTCATGGTAATGACATACAGCTGGTTCTCAAAGGGATAGATGGTAAAAAGATCGTTGAAAATGAGCTCCTTGGGAACGATGGATCCGTTGTAGGTAAGCGGTGCGGCAATGGACAGCCGGGCGGGCGGGCAGGACAGGCACACCGCATGGATCAGGTTCACGTAGGGGCTCATGCCCACAAAGGCCTCGCGGGTCTTGAGCGGCACATTGAGCTGTCCCACCCGCTGCCGGGTAAAGGCCTTCACCGCCTCAAAGTCCTTTTGGAAGCGGGCCCGCATCACGGGATCGGCTTTCTCGGCCTTGATGGGAATGAGGTCGGCCGAGAAGGATTTCTCTACCACCTTGCCGTCTTTGACGGTAAGGCGCATCTTTCCGTGGGCCAGGAAGCGGCTGTGGCTGCCGGCATTCATGAGCGCACAGCTGTCACGTACCTCCACAAAGGGCCGGTGGTCATGGCTGGTGAGCAGCCAGTCTACCCCGTGTACGCTATTAAAGATATCCAATCCCTCCGATTCCGGGTTGCTGCCGTCCCCTTCTCCGGTGGCCGAATGCACGCCCACCACCACTACATCCGGGTGCTCCTTGGCGCGAACGGCATCTACATCCTGCTGCACACGGTTCACAATGCGCTCAAAATGCATCCCGCTCCACACTTCCTCGGCCAGCCACGCCTTGATGTTGGCGTTCTCGTACCCCAGAACGGCAATGCGCAGACCGCCTTTTTTCACCATTTTATAGAGGGGAAAATAGGTTTTACCGTTGTCGTCACGGATGGCATTGCCGGCCAGGAAAGGCACGCCGGCCTTGGCCAGTTCCCGGTTCACACGGTCATATACGGCATGTCCGGTCTCTACGTCGTGATTGCCCCATACCACAGCATCGTAGCCCATGTACTCTACCAGACGGGGGAAAAGGTGCGGGCTCAGGGTATCTACGTAGTTGAAGTAATAGGGCGCATTGTCTCCCTGCAGGCAGTCTCCCACCTCGATGAGCAGCACGTTCTGGGCGCCATCGGCCTGACGGATACTGTCTACATAAGTATTCACGGCCATGAGCGAACGCTTGATACCGTTATCCATATAGGTAGAGTCGAACCAGGTGCCGTGCACGTCGTTGGTAGACAGGACGGTGAGTTCATAGGTGCCATCCTTGGGACCACAGTGGCAGGCCGATACCAAAAGGATAACGGCCAGGGCGGAAAGAAAACGCTTTTTCATATACTAGCGGGGTCTGAAATTCTTCATTTGGGCGGCCAGATTGCCGGTGAGGGCACCCTTCATCACTTTGCGGGTGCCTTCGAACTGTTTGAGGAGCTTGTTCACCTCCGGGAGGGAGGTACCGCTGCCGTCGGCGATGCGCTTGCGGCGGCTGCCGTTGATGGCTTCCGGGTGCTCGCGCTCGTAGGGAGTCATGGAAAGGATAATGGCCTCGGTGCTCTTGAAGGCGTCGTCGGGGATGTCCACGTCCTTGATGGCCTTGCCCACGCCGGGAATCATGGAGGCCAGGTCCTTGATGTTACCCATCTTCTTTACCTGCTGGATCTGCTGATAGAAATCCCACAGGGTAAACTGGTCTTTGGCCAGTTTTTTCTTGAGCTCGCGGGCCTGTTTCTCGTCAAACTGCTCCTGGGCTTTCTCTACCAGGGAAACTACGTCGCCCATGCCGAGGATACGGTCGGCGATACGGGAAGGATGGAACACATCCAGGGCTTCCAGTTTTTCACCGGCGCTTACAAACTTGATGGGCTTACCCACCACAGCCTTGATGGAAAGGGCCGCACCGCCACGGGTGTCGCCGTCCATCTTGGTGAGGACCACGCCGTCAAAATCCAGGCGGTCGTTGAAGGCCTTGGCGGTTTCTACGGCATCCTGACCGGTCATGGCATCTACCACAAAGAGGGTCTCGGTGGGCTGCACGGCCTGGTGCAGGGCCGAGATCTCATCCATGAGCTGCTGGTCCACGGCCAGGCGCCCGGCGGTATCTACGATGACCACGCTGTAGCCCTCGGCCTTGGCTTTGGCAATGGCGGCTTTGGCAATCTTTACGGGATCCTTCTCCCCTTCCTCTGTATAAACGGGAACTTGAATGCTCTCTCCCAGCACTTTTAGCTGGTCTATAGCGGCCGGGCGGAAGGTGTCGCAGGCAGCCAGCAGCACTTTCATGCCCTTTTTGGACTTGACGTGCAGGGCCAGTTTGCCGCTGAAGGTGGTTTTACCGGAACCGTTGAGACCCGCCACCAGCACGATGCCGGGATTGCCTTTGATGTTGATATCCTGCGCGTCGGAGCCCATGAAAGCGGTGAGCTCGTCGTGCATGATCTTGACCATCATCTGCTGCGGCTTCACAGCAGTGAGCACGCCGGTGCCGATGGCCTTATCCTTTACCTGGTTGCAGAAGTCCTTGGCTACTTTATAGCTAACATCGGCATCCAGCAAGGCCTTTCGGATATCCTTGACGGTTTCGGCTACGTTAATTTCGGTGATTTTTCCTTCACCCTTCAGTATCTTGAAAGACCGCTCCAGCCTTTCGCTCAAATTCTCGAACATAGACTCTTTTTAAATCATGCAAAGATACTGAATTTGGCCCAATTTGAGAAATCGTAAAAAACATTGTGCATTTTTTGTGCGGTTTCAGCGTTTTATTAAAAAACATTTTTCTGTTTGCGATATTCGTGCGTGCTTTTCTTCCCTACCTTCGCCAGAAAAAAAGTATGAAAAAACTGTGTCAATGGATGGCGATGCTCCCGCTGGTGGCGGGGCTCGCCGCGTGCGATGATTTTAGCAAGGATGCCGCCCCCAACCAAACCGGAGAGCTGTGCTGGATCCTGGACCGGGAGGCCTTCACCAAAAGTGATGTGGAACTGCCCGACACCAACGATTTCCTGCTCACCATCCGGGACAGCCAGGGAGCCATCCTGTACGACGGGCCCTACGGAGAATCCCCCACCTCTTTATCTGTAACGCCCGGCAGTTACAGCGTTTCGGTTATCTCGGCCACCTTCTCCTCCCCTGCCTTCAACCGGCCGCAGTACGGGGACGAGGAAGTGGTGGTAGTGCAAAGCGGGGAAAGCGTTACCGTTAAACTGCAATGCACCTTGCTCAACGCCGGAATCCGTCTCCGGACCTCGGCCGACTTCCTAACCACATACCCAGATGGGGTTCTATATGTGAAACAAGGCAGCGTGCGCATCATGTACGGGTACATGGAAACCCGCATCCTGTATGTAAAGCCGGGGGACGTATCTGTAATCCTGTACCAGAACGGGAAAGACCAGACCCTGCTTACCCGCAAGCTGGAAAGCCGGGACATCCTTACGCTGCGTATTTCGGCACCCGGGAACACTTCGGGCGGGTCTTCCATCCAAGTGGCGGTGGACACCACCAAGAACTGGCTGTCCGACAGCTTCATCATCGGGGATGGCGACAGTGGCCAGGAAGGCCCCTCCGATGCCTATTCCGTAGCGGCGCTCAGCGGGCACATCGGAGAGAAAGCCGTCTGGGTGTACGGGTACATTGTTGGCGGAGACCTTACAGCGGCCGGGAAAAGCGTCAAGACCTCCGACATCACCAAGAATACCCATCTGGCACTGGCCGACAGGGCCTCGGTTACCGCCAAAGCCTCCTGCTGTGCGGTGGAACTCCCTTCCGGTCCGGTGCGGGATGCCCTGAACCTGGTAGACCATCCCGGACTCATCGGCACCAGGGTGTGGGTGAAAGGGAATGTGACCGAGCGCTACTTTGGGACCATCGGCCTCAAAGGAACGAACGAATACTTGCAAAAGTAGCTACAGCAGGCGGTAGCAGATGCGAAGGAAACCGGCCACTACATCCTGAAACCAGGTATGTTTGCGGCTACGCCAGGCTTCCAGGCTCAATTCTTCCACGTTCTCCTTCTCGGAGAGGAAGATTTCCTTGGAAGCCAGGGCGGTTTCCCGGTCGTAGATAAAAGTGTTTACCTCGCTGTTGAGGTGGAAGCTGCGCATGTCCAGGTTGGAGGCGCCCACAATAGTCACATAATCGTCGGCCACCAGGGTTTTGGAGTGGATGAAGGCGCCGCCGCGGATGAACAGGCGCACGCCGGCCTCCAGGCATTCCTCATAGCAGGATTGGTTGGCAGGGCCCACAAAAGGCGTATCCATCTTTAAAGGAAGCATCAGACGCACGTCCACGCCCCGGAGCGCGGCGCCCTTGAGGGCGTTGAGTACCGACACCGGCGGCACAAAGTAGGGCGTCTGCAGATAGACGTACTGCTTGGCGTTGTTCAGGATCCACTCGTAGCCCAGCTGCGTGGTGGGCCAGGGATGCTCTACGGCATCGGTGACCACCTGCAGAGTCTTGTCTTTGAAGGGGGCGTCCTGCTGGGGAATATCGGCCGGGAAATACCAGGGCAGCGCATGCTTGAGCGTACCGCCGGTAGAGAACCAGCTGTCCAGGAAGGAGGCTTCCAGCCGGGAAATGACGGGGCCCGTGATGCGAAGGTGGGTATCCCGCCACCGGTAAAAGTAATTGTCGTTGAGGTTCATGCCGCCCGTGTAGGCGATGCGGCCGTCGATGATGACCACTTTGCGGTGGTTCTGCGCATTAAAGCGCATAAGCCACTGGTGAAAGCCGTTGCGGATATGGGTATAGGGCAGCACTTCCATGCCGGCCTCTTCCATTTCCTTGAAGTAGGATCGGGGGATGTCCCGGCCAATCATGTTGTTGTTGAGGAAACGGACCTCCACACCCTCGGCCACCTTTTGGAAAAGAAGGTCGCGGACCTCGCGGCCGGCTTTGTCATTGCCGAAGCGGAAGTACTCGATGTGGATGAATTGTTTGGCATTCCGGATGTCTTCCAGGATGAGCTCCCGCTTGCGAAGGCCGGAGGTGATAATCTCGAAGGCGTTCCCCCCGAAGACGCGGTTCCCCTCCCCACAGCCGCGCAGCAGACGGGCCAGGGGCCGAAAGGCCTCGGCCACCAGATTCTCCCCGTCGGCCGGGAAGAGCGACGGGTCCAGTTCTTTCTCGAAACGCGCCCGGGTGGCGGCGTGCAGACGGTCAAACTCCCGGGGCTTCCGATAGCCCTGCCCTACAAGCAGATACAAGCCCCAACCCACTACGGGCAGCAGCAGTACCAGAAGCGCCCAGATCATACGGGCGTCGGAGTCGGTATTCCCGTCTCTCAGGATATGCTGTAAAAAGCACAAGTCTCCCAGTGCAACCAGCCCCCAGAATATAACAGCGACAATGTTCATGGCCTCAGTTTTGCTTATGCAAAGCAATGCAAAAATTGCTAAGGCAAATTTAGCGAAATTTTAAAGAATGTTATTATATTTGCATTTGATAAAGTGGAGATAGCCTTGAAACATTACCTGAAAAAACTAGAAGAGCAAGTTCATCTAAGGGCCGACAGACCTGCGCTCTGCGATTACGGCGGTCGCGCCTATACCTATGCCCAGGCGGCAGAGGAGATGGAACGTCTTCATGTTTTCTTCCAGGCTGCCGGCATTCACAAAGGGGATAAAATTTCCCTTTGCGCCCGCAATTCGGCACGCTGGGCCATTTATTTCCTGGCCGTCAACACCTACGAGGCCGTCATCGTCCCCATCCTCCCCAACTTTACCGCCGAGGGCGCCATGCAGCTCATCCGCCACTCAGACAGCGTTCTGCTAATCGCCGATCCCGACATCTGGGAGCACATGGACAGCGGGATGCTTCCGCAAATCCGCGGCGTGGTGAATGCCCGGGAGGACGAACTCATCTGGAGCCGGGACAGCATCCTGGAACAAGCCTGGGAAGACAAAGACAAACTCTTTGAGGAGTGCTATCCAGAGGGCTTTGTGGCCCAGGATGTAGTGTATCCGGACCACATGGAAGACGTAGCCATCATCAACTACACTTCCGGCACCTCGGGAGACCCCAAGGGCGTCATGCTCAGCTACGGGTCCATGTCGGATATCGTAGAATTTTGCCAAAAGAAGATTTATAACGCTCCGGAGCAACTGGTTTCCATGCTGCCGCTGGCCCACATTTACGGCCTGGCCATGGAGTTCATCTATCCCTGCTGCACCGGTTTCACCATCCATTTCCTGGGCAAAACCCCTTCCCCTACCCTCCTCATGCAGTCCATGCAGGAAATTAAGCCGTACCTCATTATCACGGTGCCGCTCATCATGGAGAAGGTCTATACCAACCTCATCCGCCCGCTGCTGGGTTCCCGCTCGGCCAAAGCGCTGCTCACCATCCCCGGCCTGCGCGCCTCCTTCTACAAGTCGGTGGGCAAAAAGGTGCTGGAGTACTTCGGCGGCCGCGTGCAAACCATCATCATCGGCGGCGCCCCGCTGGACTGGAAGGTAGAGAGCGTATTCAAGAAAATCGGCCTGCCCTACGCCGTAGGGTACGGCATGACGGAGGCCTGCCCCCTGCTGGCCCTGGAAATGCCCGATTCCTATGTTTCCGGCTCCTGCGGCAAGCCCATCCATGAGATTCGCATCGACTCCTCAGACCCGGAGCGCGTGCCCGGAGAAATCCAGTCCCGCGGCCCCAATATCACCTTGGGCTATTACAAGAACCCGGAGGCCGATAAAAAAGCCCACACCAAAGACGGCTGGTTCCGCACCGGAGACCTGGGCGTAATGGACGAGGACGGCAACATCTTCATCCGCGGCCGCATCAAGGCCCTCATCCTGAGCGCCTCGGGCCAGAATATTTACCCGGAAGAAGTGGAGCAGGTCCTCTCCCGCCACCCCATGGTGGAGGAATCCCTGGTCCTGGACCGTGACGGCAAGGTGGTGGCGCTGGTATATCCCCGCGTAGACATGCTGGCCCGCATGAGCGACGAGGAACAGGAAGGCGTAGCCGACGATATCCGCAACCAGGCCAACAAGCATCTGCCCAACTTCAGTCAGGTATTCCGGGTAGAATTAGTGGAAATTCCCTTCGAGCGCACCGCCAAGGGCTCCATCAAACGTCACCTCTACAAATAGCTAAGCCAGACCCGTAAGGGTTTGGGTATAGGAAATGTCCAGGCTGTCCATCACTTTGAGGAACGCCTGTTCAAAGTTGTCGCGGGCAATTTTGCGGGTAAAGTGAAGATACAGCTTGTCCTGATAGCCCAGGCAGGAGCAGGCACCGCTGTTTCCCCGCTGACGTCCCAGGGCAAAGTCGATGTCCTGCACATATTCGCTCATTTCCTGCGGCAGTTTCACCGACCCCAGGTTGGAAAGGGTCTGGGAGCAGAACACATCCCCGTGCAGGCGGTTGATGATGTCAATGGTGGGATGCTTGATAAAGAGCGGAAGCATCTTTACCAGGCGGCTCTCTTCCAGTTCCACGTTACGGGCAATCTTGGGTTCCAGATTCCGGGGCTGCAGTTCCCATTCTTTTTGCGCATGCACCCGCTTCACTATTTGCTCAAAAGGCAGATAGCCGTCCTTGACATCGATGCCCAGGTTCACATAGGAAGAGAAATTGCGCACGGTGCGGGAACCGTACAGAGGCCGAAGGTTCACGGGAACCGACACCTTGAGTACGCTCCGCCTCCTGGGGTTGGGATCGGCTTTGTGCTCTTCCTGCAGGGCGCAAATCATGGCCGATACGATGAGGTCGGTGACGGTGCAGCCGAATTGAGCACAGGCGGCCAGTACCTTCTCTTTGGGCAAGACCAGGCGCAGATCTTTCACGGTGCCGAAGGCCATGGCCTCCCCGCGCAGGTGATAGGCTTTCACATTCTGCTCCAGGCGGCCTGTTCGGCCAGAGAAAACGGTTTTGAAGCTATCCTCCACCTCTTTCATTTGCGGTGGAGCCGAAGGATCCAGAATCAGGTGGTCATCGGGAACGGTGATTCCGTACTGGATGCGCAGGTATTCGGCCACCAGAGTGAGCAGGAAGGAAAACGCGCCGAATCCGTCGGCCAGGGCATGGAAGACATCCAGAATTACATGGTTCTCCACTGC
Organism: uncultured Bacteroidales bacterium; assembly: GCA_905234285.1. Classification (GTDB taxonomy): domain Bacteria; phylum Bacteroidota; class Bacteroidia; order Bacteroidales; family UBA932; genus Cryptobacteroides. Next base: position 3,804 of record CAJOHK010000018.1, on the reverse strand, counting down.
ACTAACCCGGTACAGGAAACCGCTTTGGTCTATCAGGCGGAAGCGGCCCAGCGGCTTAAGGGGAAGCACCCGGGGCGGGTGCGGAAGCCGATGAAGGTACCACCAGAACCAACCGGCCTTGAGACCGCAGCGGAAGGTGGGAATGCGCTCCGAAACCCGCGCCAGCGCTTGCTGCAGAGCCGCCGGATCCACGGGCTCCTTGAGTGACAGCGATATCCGGTAAAGGGAGGTATACCGCCGGCTCATGGAGGCGGGATAAATGTTGGCGGCATTGTCCAGCCGCATTTGGGCGGGAATGGGATCAGACATCGGAAACGCTATTTCCCAATGAGCTGAAGGAATTCGTTACGGGTTTTGTCGCTCTTGAGGAAGATGCCGCTGAAGGCCGAGGTAGTGGTAACTGCGTTGGACTTTTGCACACCGCGCATGGACATGCAGGTGTGCATGGCCTCAATGACCACGGCAACACCCAGCGGATGCAGGGAATTCTGGATGCAGTCCCGGATTTGTTCGGTAAGGCGTTCCTGTACCTGAAGCCTTCTGGCATAAGTCTCTACCACGCGGGCCACCTTGCTGAGGCCGGTGATTTCCCCTTGGGGAATATAGGCCACATGGGCCTTTCCGATGAAGGGCAGCATGTGGTGCTCACACAGGGAGAAGAGCTCGATGTCCTTCACTATGACCATGTGATTATACGGCTCCTGGAAAAGGGCACTCTTGACAATCACTTCCCCATCCTGGAAATAGCCCTGCGTGAGGAACTGCATGGCTTTGGCCACGCGTTCGGGGGTTTTCTGGAGTCCTTCCCGGGAGGGATCCTCCCCCAGCAGCTCCAGAATGGCTTTGATGTGCCCCGCAATTTCCTGCGTGGTTTGCGCGTCGTATTCTTCTATTTTCCTGTATGCCATGGTCTATTCTTTGTAGCGAACAAAAAGGACTGCAAAAATAGCGAAAATAATTCATAATATCATTTTTTTGTCTATCTTTGCAGCCCTAAATTAAGAAGAATTAGATATTTAACGCATAAAACTATGTTTTGGACACTCGAACTAGCCAGCAGCCTGGACGACGCTCCGTGGCCGGCAACCAAAGAAGAACTCATAGATTACGCCACCCGCACCTGCGCCCCCGATGAGGTCATAGAAAACCTGGAAGAGCTTGACGACGAATCAGAAATCTACGAATCCATCGAAGACATCTGGCCGGACTATCCCACCAAAGAGGACTTTATGTGGAATGAGGAGGAATATTAGATTGATTATCAAATAGTTAGCTATTTCAGAGCCCGTTTTTAAGGAAACGGGCTCTTATTTTTATCGCATCTGGTCGCATTTGACCGCGCGGGCTGTTTCCTTAGGTGCTACCTTAAAAACGGCATATTTTTGCCTTGGGAACAGTTGTTTTGGCTAAATGCCTGCAAGCTGCTGATTATCAGCTCTTTGTAATGTTGCCTTAAGGTAACGGAAATTGGGCTCCGAAAAGGGGTTATCCATATGGATTCTGCCATGTTTTTTCGACCATTTTTGCCCTCTTTGGGGAAAGGTTCCGGAGAAGCCATGTTTCCTTACCTGCTACCTAAATGTTTCCTTATTTGTTATGGTAACAGTTATTTGGTGGTTTTAGTACTTAAGTTACTGATACTCAGCAGAAATCTTAAGGAAACATAAGGCAACATAAGAAAACAGGTACTTGCTGACACTGTTACCCGACATGGAAAACTTATGTTTAACCATAATATATTAAGGTAACGATGAAACAAGTAAACATGGAGATTCCGGGCGGAAGTTTCGCCCTTCTCAACAAGCCAAACCAAAAGGGTGAGCAGTGCGTCTATATTAGATACTGCATCAACCGTAAGTATGTCAAGCGATCAGTTGACATTTGGATTAAGCCGGATGACTGGGATACTAAGACCCAGACGGTAAAACCTTCTCACCCTAATGCTACTCGCATCAACAACCGGCTGAACAATCTGAAGGTAACAATTGATGCAAAGCTGTTGGTCCATGACGGTCCTATCACTTCAGATGTCCTCAAAATGTACATGGACGGGAACGATAGGCCAGAAGTGAAAGAAGCAGAGCAGCAGAAGCAGGCCCTGCCTACAATCATTGAGTATGCCCTTGAAGTCAACGACCATCTGTACAACAAATCTCACTTCGGCTATTCAACCTGGTACAACAAGAAAAAGTGCATTGAGGCCTTTGAGTTCTTTATTCTGAACATTGAGAAGGCCGAGGTCCCTCGATTGGACGAACTGAAACTGGACCTGTTTGACCGGTACATTAACTACAGGAAGAACATACTCAAGAACGGGAGCGCCGAAGCGATGAATAAGACCCTGGTTCCGTTGTATGCCGCCATCCGATATGCCGTTGACAACGGGCTCATCGAGCAAAAAAACGTGGCCCCCATTGTAAACAACTATATTCCCGTTAAAAGCAGGAAGTATACCAGCGATACAGAGGAAGAGCGGGTGCGCTACCTGACTCCGGAGCAGATGCGACGCCTTTGGGAGTATTCCAGGGATATCAGCCGGGAGAGTACCCGTAAGATTATGGATATGTTTTTCTTTGCGTATTATGCCTGCGGAATGCGAATCTCTGACATCATTACCCTTGAATGGAAGCACATTGACTTCCAGAAGTGTCAGATAGTGAAACGCCAGGTGAAAACCAAGCAGGAAGCCGGGGTTCCTACTCCGCTTTCTCCCAAAGCTATGGAAATCCTATATCGGTGGAAGGGATATAACCGGAATTCCCGTTTTGTATTCAACCTGTTGGATGAGGATTTCGATCTGAATGATGAAAGAGCGTTGATGATGTCCCGCAATACCAAGGATAAGACGTTCAACAAGTCCCTGCTTGCCGTGAGCCGTAATGCTAAGATGCCATTTAATGTAACGATGCACACTGCCCGCCATTCTTTTGCAGTACATGCCATCAATAACGGAATCTCACTTTATCTTCTGAGTAAACTGATGGGGCACGCAACGATTATCACCACAGAGAAAATATATGCCCGCTTCCTCGAAGAAAAGGTTTCTGATGAGGTGCAGTTTATCATGGAAATGGACCTATCCAAAACCCCAAGATACCCCGCCAAGTCCAAAGAAAATGAAGCAGCAACGGCAGTATCGCCAACTATCCCTGTCAGCAAAAGCTATCGAAGTGGTTATCCTTTAAGAACATAAGGATATCATCCTTGGAGTATAGATAGACTCCTCCGATTTGAGTGTATCCAATGGCGCCAGTGTCGCGCCATTTTTTTATTGTCTGGGTAGATATACCAAAGAGTTCCATTACCTCTTGATTGGTATAGCACGGTTTCCGCTCGTCTGCAATGGATTTGCGGATATCTTTAACCTCTTTTCGCAGACTACTGAGCTGCCGAATCATTTCTTTGAAGATTTCTTCAATAGACTTGTCCATAATCACATACTTGGGGTTAAACTCATATTTGCACTGTATCCCCGCGAGGCCTGGAGCATTTCATTTAGGTCCTTCTGGTCCCTATAGAGGTCGGACATGTCCACGATTTCCTTACCAGCCATGAGGTTGCGTACCTCCTGAAGGCAACGTTTGCCGGCGGGATCGTTATCCAGGAAACACTGGGCTTTGTCATGGGCATCAATATAGGCCATGGCCTTGCCGAGGTTGTTGACGGAATTCAGCACCACGACATCGCAGGAGGGCGTTTTACTTAATTGCATCACTTGCCAGGACAGGAAGTCGAAGAAGCCTTCAAAGATGGCAACAGACTTGGATGAAGGCTTGGTGCTGAACTGACCTGCTGTGTTAATAA
>CAJOHK010000017.1 GCA_905234285.1 uncultured Bacteroidales bacterium | reverse complement strand
GCATCATTGCCCTACGATGCGGAAAGAGTTTAACAATTATCCCGGCGGGGCGCTTAATTCGGCTTTTCAGGTGGATCTGGATGCTTTTATAGAGACTTCGGGCGTAGATTACTGGATCTATGGGCATACGCATTTCGCTGGTGGGTCAGGTACAAAGATAGGGGAGACAATGCTGCTTTGCAACCAGCTGGGCTACGTGTTCCAGAACGAGCATCTGGACTTTGACGGAAAGGATTGCATTGATCTATAGTAGAATAATGTATCGTGTTTTTTGATTTTTCAACAATTCTTCTTTAATTTGCATCTAGTAAGAAAAAGAACTATGCTTGGCGTAAAGTCAAATAGGGATTCCATCAAGGGGGTGTTTGCGGAGAAACTCCGTGAACAGATATCTGCTGCCCGCACGGAACCGCAGTCGGACAAGGCTCACGTACAGGCCAAATCATCGGAGAAGAAAAAGAAGTAGAAGGATTGGAGGGAGCAAGGGATGTTGAGGTTTTCTAGGGAGATTTCGACAGACATACTGATAGATTTTGAGTGCGGCATCCAGAAAATGGATGAGTTCATTCATGGCTCTCTGGATACTTTCCTCAAGAATGATCCGAGATACAACTTCTATGTGGCCGTTGAAGACGGTCTTGGCGTCGTGGGTATGTTCGTAACCAGTGCCGGCATCTGGGAGATCGTGCTTCTTTCTATGTCCCCGATGACATCGAGGTGCGCCTCGAATCATCTGGCAGCAGGGAACGTTATAACACTCAGTTCCAGCGTTTTGGCAAGATGGAAGTGACTGATACACGCGTCCTGCCACTTGTTCAGCTTATCAATCGCTATCAGAAGGGATATGATCAAGAGGGGTATATAGAGTAAGGCTCCTTTGCAATCAGCTTGACTACGTGTTTCAAAATGAACACCTGGACTTTGACGGAAAGGCGATTATTGAGATAGGCGGCCTGTAAAAGCTTCCGACATTTCCAAATTCTGGCAAGCCTTGCCAAAACTTGGGGGCGCCACGCGTCGCACGTACCTTTGCAAAAAAGGACAAAGATGAACGTGGTAATGAAATGGCGAAGAAAGACCGTAGCGCTGCCGGACGAAAGGGTGCAGGTGACGCTGAACCCTATGGAACGTACGCTGTACCGGCTTTTTCTGGCGCACCCGGAGGGCATTTTGTCCGATAACCTGTTGCTGCACTGGAAGGAGCTGTGCGACATCTATTGCAAGGAGTCCTGCTTTGATGATCCGGACATAAGGGCGGCTAAACTGGAGTCGCTGTGCGGGGAGTCCAAGAAGGTGTATTACAGCACGGTGTCGCGAATCAAAAAGAAGTTTATAGACAAGCTAGGCCTCTGGTGGGCAGAGGCCTATATCATTAAAAATGAAGGAGGTGTTTACAGGGTAAGGGCCAAACTATTGGAATAGTTGCCGATGGACATCAACTACAGGATCTGCCCGGCGGCATTCTTGGTGTCCACCTTCTCGATGATGCGCTCCAGAAGGCCGTTCTCGTCAAAAATGAACGTGCGCCTCAAGGTCCCCAGCACCGTCTTGCCGTACATCTTTTTCTCTCCCCAGGCGCCAAAAGCCTGCAACAATTCCGTAGAAGGATCAGACAGCAACCGGAACGGCAGCTCATATTTGGCACGGAAACCGGAGTGAGACTTGACAGAGTCCTTGCTCACGCCCACCACATTATACCCGGCGGCGGTCAGCTCGGCATAATTATCCCGGAAAGAGCAGGCCTCGGCCGTGCAGCCTGACGTATTGTCCTTGGGATAGAAATAAATAATGGTCTTGCGGCCGATAAAGTCCTTAGAACTGACGGTAACGCCGTCCTGGTCCACCACCTGGAAGTGGGGCATGGGGTCTCCGATTTTGAGCATAGTATTAGGAAATCTTGATTTGTAAAACCCTGCGTATCAGCGCATCCCACCACCTGGCAGGCAAAATGGCGTGGAGGAGAGGTATCATGTGCGCCCCCATGCCGATGAGGTAGCGGGTGCGGGGGTGGCGGCGGTTCACAGCCCGCAGGATGGCGCGGGTGACCACGGCGGGGGAAGAGAGGAGCCAGCGGCCCGAATAGGTAAACTCCATGAGGGAGGCCTCACGAAGGGCCGCCTCTTCGTACGCAGACCCTAAGGCATTCTCCCGCAGATGCCGGGCGGCTATGAAGCCCCAATCGGTACGAATTCCGCCGGGCTCAATCATGCAAACATCTATGCCGAAGGGCTTTACCTCCATCCGAAGGGCATCGCTGAAGGCCTCTACCGAGTACTTGGAAATGTTGTACCAGCCGCCAAACAGCAGCACCATTTTGCCGGCGATGGAGGAGGTGTTGACGATGCGACCGCCACCTTGGGCGCGCATGGCCGGCAGCACCAGCTGGCACAGCCTGGCCAGGCCGAAGATGTTGACCTCCAGCTGCCTGCGGGCATCTTCCATGGGTGTGGTCTCAATAGCGCCAAAGTATCCGTAGCCGGCGTTGTTGATGAGAACGTCAATGCGGCCTTCTGCCTCCAGAATAGTGTGCACGCCTTCCTGCATGGAGGCCTCGTCGGTAACGTCCATCCGGAGGGGCACTACGCCCAGCCCCTTTAACGGCTCCATGAGCTCTACCCGACGGGCTGCGGCATACACCTTGTGTCCCTGCCGGCTCAGTGCCTGGGCGGCGTCGTAGCCAATCCCGCTACTGGCGCCTGTGATGAGAATGACTTTCGGTATCATGCTCAAAGTTACAATTTTTCCGGGATTGTTTTATATCTTTGTATGTGAACCAATCGTAAATGTGACGATGAAAAGACTCATAGGCATATTCCTGGTCCTCATTGCCTTCCAGCTTCCTGCGCAGGACCTCCAGCTATGATGAGAATCTGTGTCATAGGCGGTGCCAACGTAGACATCACGGCAACATCCGGGAAAGCCTTCCGGGTGGGGGATTCCAACCCAGGTCGGGTTGAGGTGTCCTGGGGTGGCGTCGGGCGCAACATCGCGCACAACCTGGCCCTGCTGGGGAACGATGTGGAACTCCTGACCATCTTCGGCGGAGGGCTCTTCGGTCCTGTCATTGCCGATGCCTGCCGGGCGCTCGGGATCGGCATTGAACACGCTGAAATTGCGGCCGAAGGCACCAACTCCTTCTTCGTCTCCATCAACAATGCCGACGGCGAACTTGTGGGGGGCGTGGCTGATATGAACGCGACGGAGGGGATGACACCTTCCTGGTTGGCGGCGCGCCTGAAGGTGATTAATTCCACCGATGCCGTGGTAGCCGATGCCAACAGTTCGGCGGAGGCACTAGCCTGGCTGATAGATTATTGCGAGAAGCCGCTGTTTCTGGATGCGGTTTCCGTGGCAAAGGCCGGGCGCATCAAGGAGGCGGTCAAGCTGTCCCAGCGTAAGGAGTTCTTCGCCCTTAAGTGCAATGCCATTGAAAATGTAGAACTTGCATCTGTGACGTGTTGCCGGCGACGGTATGTAAGTGTGGGCGCGGAAGGCTTGAAAGTGGAGGCCGATGGCCGTCTATATGAGTTCCCTGCGCTGCCCTGCATCGTGCGTAACGTCACCGGCGGAGGGGATGCCCTTCTGGCTGGAATCGTTCACGCCGGACCTTCGGCCAGCGTGGAAGAAAGCGCCCGCTGGGGCCTGGAATGCGCCAGGTGCGCTGTTGAGAGCCCGAAGGCTGTAAGTGATAAAATCAAAGAACTATGAATAAATACTTAGACTGTTCGCCGGAAGTGGCCAAAGCCCTGGCCGAAGGAAGGTCTGTTGTGGCACTGGAGTCCACTATTATCTCCCATGGCATGCCTTATCCTCAGAACGTGGAGACCGCACTCAGAGTGGAGCAAACGATCCGTGAAAACGGTGCTACACCAGCCACTATCGCCATTATCGGCGGCCGCCTCAAAGCCGGCCTCACTCCTGAAGAGATTGAGTACCTGGGCAAAAAGGGCAGGGAAGTGACCAAGGCTTCCCGCCGGGATCTGCCGGTGTTGGTGGCCCGTGGAGCAGACGGCGCCACCACCGTCACCACCACCATGATCATCGCCCACATGGCCGGCATCAAGGTCTTTGCCACCGGCGGCATCGGCGGCGTGCACAGGGGTGCGGAAACCACCATGGACATATCGGCCGACCTGGAAGAACTGGCTATGACCCCTGTCATGGTCATTTGTGCCGGCGCCAAATCCATTCTGGATCTGGGACTTACGCTGGAGTATCTGGAAACCAAGGGCGTGCCAGTCATCGGCTTCGGCACCGAAGAACTTCCGGCATTCTACACCCGCAAAAGCGGCTTTAAGGTGGACTACCGCATCGACACACCTGAGGAACTGGCCGCAGCCTTCAAAGCCAAGCTCCAAATGGGCCTCCAAGGGGGTATGCTTGTTACCAACCCCATCCCGGAGGCGTATTCCATGGACCCCGACCGCATCAATAAAGCCATCGACCAGGCCATTGAAGAATGCAACGCCAAGGGCATCAAGGGCAAAGACACCACCCCCTTCCTCCTGGCGCGCATCAAGGATATCACCGGCGGTGACTCTCTGGCCTCCAACATCCAACTCGTCCTCAACAACGCCCGCCTGGCTGCCCGCACAGCAACATTACTCTAATCCCAACTGCGGTTAGTGGTCAAATACTTATACTACCTACCGCAAAATTGCCCGTTTTTGCGGCTAGTGGTCTTAAAACTGAACCACCTACCGCACTAAGAATATAAAGATATGAACAGACTCCTAATCCTTATGGCTTTCACCTTCTTCGGCCTTTTCTCGGCTAAAGGCTATAAAGACCTCACAGTCAATGAGTTCGAGGCGATGTTAAAGCAGGACGAGACCGTCCAGTTGCTAGATGTGCGCACGCCTGAAGAGTTTGCTGAATACCATCTCGCTGGCGCTATTAACATCGATTGGTATGGGGAAGGCTTTGCCGCTCATGTGCAGGCCCAGTTAGACAAAGCCCGTCCGGTCATGGTTTATTGCCGAAGCGGCCGCCGCAGCGCTGCAGCCGCCAAAGTCCTGGACGGCCTCGGATTCACAACCTACAACCTGAAAGGCGGCATCCTGGCCTGGACCGATGCCGGCAAGAAAGTGACCAAATAGGTCTATTTCCCCAGCACGGCTATGTGAGCGTCCGGGGTCTCCATGATGTTCCAGGAGAGCACGGCGCCGTCGAAGTGATGCGCCATCACATGCTCCAGTGACTCGGTGACGTATTCTGGCGACGTGGGAACCACGCCCTCTCGGTAGTTGATTTCGATGCCAGGGTATTTGGCGCAGGGGTAAGGGGCCATGGCATCCAGCTGTGAGTCAAGGAATTCGGCGTTCATCTCAAAGTACGGATAGCCAGTGGCCGATGGTACCGCGGCCTTGAGCAAATCATACTCGAAGCCCATCCCGGCGGGCGCGAAGGTCTGCCGATACAGCATCGGCTTGATGAAATCGGCGTGCTGTGCCAGGATCTCATAGTCCTGCCCCACAAAGGGTGCCATGAAAGGTGCGTAAAGGTCCATGCCGATTTCCAGTCCCCGGGCGCGGAGGGAATCTGCAATGGCACCGACGGCCTCGCTGACGATATGGCCCTTGGCCTCGAAATACTTGGCTGTCAGCGTGTTATAAAAACTAAAACCACCAACCGGCCTGTACCCCGAGACATTGAAGAATGCATCTTCTAACGCCTCCCACGAGGCCTTCACCTCCTCTAAATCCACGCCCTCAGCCGCAAACTTCTCCCGGCACAGCGGGCAGCCGCAGTTAAGCACCCCACCAACGCCACTCACAAAGGACTGCGTCCTGATCCTGTCCAGGAACACCCCGTCGAAGCCGCAATCGGCAAAATACTTGTCGTAGATCCCCACCACATGGGCGGCATTCTCCGGCGACGACGGGCAGTTGAAGCGAAAACCTTCGCCGGCCGCCAGGTCGTAGTTTGCGGGGATTCGACCCCAAAGGTCCACGGCCGGTTCGCTTTCGCACATCTCCTCGGTCTCGGCAAATACCGGCAACCACAGCAGCATCTGAATGCCCTTGTTGTGCAGGAAAGCCCCAACTACCTGGTAAATGTCTTCGTCGATGCTCCAACCGATAATCACCTTCTGCACTGGAATCATCCGGGAAACGGAGTCAATCCGCGCAACAATTTGATCGGCCGAATAATCCGGCGAATGCCACCCGCCCAGCGATACCTGGACAATGTAGCCCGGTGCCTCCGTGTGTTTGCAAGCCGCCAAGGCCAGGAGTGCAGAAAGGAGAAGGATGATCTTTTTCATATCAGTATTCATCTGGCTGTTGTTGCCGATGAGTTTAACGTTCATATTCCGAAGGGATAGCTCTTATCCAACTAAGATACTATTTTTCTTTTACAAAACCTTTTCTGCGGTTAGTGGTCAGTTATTCGTACCACTAACCGCAAATAAGGCCGATTTTGCGGTAGGTGGTACGACAGATATACCACCTACCGCATATTGGGCGCTTTTTCACAGAAAAACACTTGCATTCATGCTGCAAACGTGTATCTTTGTAACAAGCCCTGTCGGGGAACCGCAGGGACGCCGGTCCGGACTCTTCGGGCATTTAATGTGAGATAGATTATGAGGAAGATTTGGCTAATCACAACAGATCATCTAGAGGAGGAACTCTGGTTCCGTGATGAGGAAGACTTCAGGGTCGCCATGAATTTCATAGCCATCCAGGCGGTTTGTAGCCCGGATGTAATAGTTCTGGCATTCATCCTGATGTCAAACCATGTGCATTTTGTTTTAAAGGGCACAAGGTCGGAGGTTGAACGCTTCATTCGCCAGTTCAAGAAGCGTTACTCTATGTATTATCAGAAAAAATGGGGAGTCAAGAAGTTCCTTCATCTAAGTGGCGTGGATATCAAGGAAATTCCTTATGAAGACGAAGCTGTGGAGCGCGCCATCGCCTATGTGCAGATGAACTGTGTTGCTGCCAATATCTGCTCGCATCCCATCCAGTATTCCTGGGGAACCGGATTGGCATTTTTCAATCATATTAAACCCTCCGGCACCCGGCTGAAGGATCTGTCGGCCCGCTCCAGAGAGCGTATCCTTCACAGCAACTGTGACTTACTTCCCTGCAATTGGCACATCGGTCCGGATGGTTACATCCCCCCGCAGGAGTATGTGGACGTGAAGGCCGTGGAGGGCATCTTCCGCAATCCCAAGCGCATGAATTATTTCCTAAACACATCCTCCAAAGCGCGCAAAAGGTTGGATGCAGAGGCGCATCTTCCTGCCTTCCGGGATCAAATCATTCTGACCGCTTTGCCGGATTTACTCCGGAGCCTGTTTGGGAAAGATTCTTTTCAAGAGCTCACAGAGAATGAACGGCCTGAGTTTATGCGCCAGATTCGCTTCCGATTCAGTGCCGACGTTCATCAGATTGCCCGCGTTTGCGGTCTTTCTTATGCCGAGGCCGCACGTGTCATCGATACCGTATAGCTCCTCTACTGCGGTTAGTGGTTAAAAAAAAGTACCACCTACCTCATATAAGGCCGATTTTGCGGTAGGTAGTCTAAAAAACGTACCACTAACCGCAGTGGAGGGAAGTAATCAAGATTTTACAAAAGGAAAAACAGCGCGACGCCGGTCATGGAGACAAGCACGCCCAGGATCTCGCGGAGCTTGATGTGCTGTTTGTAGATGAAGGCGTAGGGGAAGAGGATGAAGACCGGGGTGAGGGCCATGAGGGTGGAGGCGATGCCGGTGCCCGTGTATTGGACGGCCATTAGAGAAAGGGATACGCCCAGCACAGGGCCGAAAAGGGTCATTATCAGGGCATAGCGCATGCCAACCCTGTCATGCACTGCCAAACGCAGCCGAGGGAGGTCTTTCTGCAAGGCCATAAGACATAGGAATCCAATAGCGCCGATAACTGCACGAATCATCGTAGAAGCGAATGGAAGCACCTGAGTCATCAGTGCGGGGGCGTCCAAAGGAATGTCGGAGGCGTAATGCTGCATACCCACTTTGCTCAATACCAATCCCACGCCTTGCCCCAGCCCGGCGCCCAGCCCTAGCAGCACGCCCTTGAAAGGGAGGGCCAGCTTTACATGAGGACCTTCTCCTTTACTTAAGATTGAGATGGCAATACCGCTGAGTGTCACTGTCATAGCAAGTATCGATTTCCAGGTCAACGACTCACCCAGAATGACTCGGCCGGCGATGGCGGCCATGGGAGGAGCCAGCGTCATAAAGAGCTGCCCGAATCGGGCTCCGATGCTCAAATAGCAGTTGAACAGGCACCAGTCTCCAAACACATAGCCCACAAGGGCCGACAGCGTCAGCCACCACCAGGCCTGCCCGGAGGCGTAAACCGGGTAGGGATGGCCGACCGTCACCCAAAGCAGCAACCCCAGGAACACAATCGCAAGAGATAGCCGCAGCACGTTGGCCGTCATCGACCCCAACCTGTGGCTGGCCTTGTCGGCAAACAGCGCCGTGACCGTCCAAGAAACGGCGACAATCAGCGATATGATTTCCCCGAGGTGCGGCATCAGCCAATCGGCAGTTTATAAACGTTGGTTTCGTAAGGATGGAAGCCGATGGCGAGGTAAAGGCGGTTGGCGCTCTCGCGGAAGGGGCGGGATGTAAGATGTAATAGAATGGGCGCCAGGTTTTTACGGGCGTAGGAGAGAATGTGCTCCATTAGCAGACGGCCGATGTGACGTCCCCGGTAGGCGCTACTCACGACCACGTCCTCTATGCCTCCCTTGCGACCCGTGGGTGAATGGCTGACGCAAAGGCTGGCGGTGCCCACGATGTGTCCGTCCTCCACGGCAGCGAACTGGTGGGTGGACGGATCGGCCACAGCGGCCTGCAGCATATCGGCGGTAAAAACGATTTCCGGGTCCAGCTCGGGCATCAGGGCCAGGAGGTCGGCGACTTGCTGCGCCGAGAGGGGGGCTATCAATTCGATGATTTCCATAGGGCTATTTGCGTAGGTATTGGAGTCGCTCGGCTTCGGGGAACTTCTCTATTGCATACCGAAGCATGGTGCGGGGCATTGTGCTGTAGCGAGGCGCGAGGAAAGAGACGAGTGCCGATTTGTCCTTTTTCCCGGCTTCGCGGAGGAGCCAGCCCGAGGCTTTGTGAATCAGGTCGTGAGGATGGTGCAGCAGGATATCTGCTATGGCAAAGGTGTCAGCCAACTGCCCGTGCCGCACAAAAGTCATGGTGGAAACAATGCCGATGCGCTGCTCCCAGATAGTCTTCCCATTCCGTGCCAGGTCGTAGAGCAGAGAACGATCAGTTGCGTACAGCAGCCATTCGCCCAGCAGGGGATAGCAGCTCAAATCCACCAAATCCCAGTTATTGATATACTGTGTATGAGTGAGGTAGAAATCGATATAGATGCTTCGCTGGTGCTCGGCATGACAATGGCGAAACATTTCCACCAGAGCTAGCAACGCTGCCAGGCGGACCTCGTGGTACTCGGAGCAAATGCATTCCTCCAAGTCTTCAAACGAGACCGACTTCCAGCATTCTTTAACCACAGAGCGCGTCACGGGAACTTTTATTCCCAAAAACTGGTCGCCATAACCATACTGCCCGGGACCGGTCTTGAAAAACCGTGCCAAGCCTTCCACTTGGGAAGGGTCGGCATGCGCAATCATTTTGGATAAGAGCGTATTCATATCTGTACAATCACCCGTCCGGCCAGATACTTTTCCAGCAGGTCACGGGTGCGGAGTTTTACAAAGCAGGTGGGGGTGCCGTCGGTGCAGGCGAACCATTCGGTTGTGGCGATGTCAGCATCCATCACCAGGTGCACGCCAGCGCAAGCGGGCCATACGCCGCTCAAAATAGTAGTAGCGCCCACACGCACGCCAGTGAGCTCCCAGAGCTTGTCGGCCGATGCAAATGATACCCTCGGGATGCCTAGCGCCCCACAGAAATCGCGCGTGGCGAAAGGCTTGTCATGCGATGTTACATACAGGTAGAATTCTGTCTGCTGCCGGTTGCACACGAAAATGGTCTTCACGATATTCACGCCGATACGGGCGCTGATGTGCGCGCAGTCCTCCATGGTGATGCCAGGGTCGGTATCGACGCGCTCGAAGGGAATGCCGGCCGATGCAAACTTCTCATAGATAAGCTGTTGCAGTGGCGTCTCAAAGGCGGCTGGTGGCGTGGCAAGCGGCTCGCTCACATAAAAGCCCAGCAGCTCGATGCGGAGCGCAGGGACACTGTGAACCAGGTGGTTGCCGGCCAACTCTTCGCAGCTACGGTATCCCCAGCTCACCGCCAGGGCATCAATGCCGCCATTTGCGGCGGTGCGCATATCGGTGGGGGAGTCGCCAACCAGAAGGGCATCTTCCGGCGCTATCCCGGCCCGCCGCAGCACCTCCCGCACAATCTCCGGATCCGGCTTCAAAGGATATCCGGGCCGATTGCCCAGGATGGCAACAAACGGAATCCCGGGAAAGAACCGCTGAATGAGGTACTCCGTTCCTTCCTGAAACTTATTGGACGCCACCGCCAACTGCACGCCGCGGGCATGCAACTCAGACAGTAATTCCTGAATCCCAGGATACGGCCGCGTATGCACATCGATGTGTGCCTGATAATAGTCTTTGAAATCGGCCAGAGCAGAGTCCACGAGGGCTTCATCGGCCTCCGCTGGCAGCGCCTGCTGCACCAGGTTGCGAACGCCGTGCCCCACCATATGGCGGTATCCCTCCACGGTGTGCAGCGGCAACCCGCGAAGCGCCAAAGCATGATTCACGGCCTCTGAGAGGTCCTCCAGGGTATCCAGCAACGTGCCGTCCAGATCAAATAGTATCAATGACTTCATACTAAGCAAAGATACAACTTTCCCGGGAAATGCGTACATTTGTAAAGCAATCCCTTGACTTTTATGGAAAACACCATCACCCAGGAGAAAAAGTGGACCATTCTGGAGTCCGAATACCTGATCAGGCGCCCCTGGCTCACCGCCAGGAAGGATGTGGCCCAGTTGCCCGACGGGCGCATCAACCACGAGTACTACGTGCTGGAATATCCCGACTGGGTAAACATGATTGCCATCACGGAGGATGGTGACTTTGTGCTGGAAAGGCAGTATCGGCATGCTCTGGGGAACACTTGCTTCGAGCTTCCCTGTGGCGTGATTGAGGCGGGTGAAACGCCCTTGCAAGCCGCTCGGCGGGAACTTTTAGAAGAGACTGGCTATGCCGGCGGCACCTGGCAGGAATGGATGACCCTGTCCCCGAACCCCGCCACCTCTACCAACCTGGTACACAGTTTCCTGGCCATAGGCGTCCGAAAGGTGACGGACCAAAGCCTGGATGCTACGGAGGACATAGACGTTTATCTCAAAAAGCCTTCTTACGTGAAGGAGCTCCTGGAAAACAACCAGATTCTCCAGGCCCTGATGGCCGCCCCGCTGTGGAAATACTTCAATCAACCCGCTAATCTTCTAAATATTTAAGTAATCAGGGTGGAATGTAAAAATAATTGCCTACCTTTGTTTACTTAACCATATGTGTGTATGTTATCGTATGGACCTATTTAAAAGAATTTCTAACTGGTACTTCAGCAAGAAGGTTTTACCCTATTGGGTAATTCTTTTAGCCGATGCCGCTATAGTTTTTGCCTCCTGCATCTTTTCCTACTGGGTTACCTACAAGTCCCAGATTACCTATGAGCACCATGTGTCCGTGTTCACCATGTCGGCTTTGTTTGCCGTCCTCAGTTGGATTGGTGCCCGTATTTTCAGGACGTATTCAGGAGTGCTGCGATACAGCAGTTTCGTAGATTTGCTCAAGTTGGTTTATGCCAATACGGTTTCGCTGGCTTTGGCATTGAGCGTTTATTTCCTGTCCAAGTGGCAGCATGTAGAAACCCTGACCATTCTCTCGCCCTGGAACATTATTGTGGCATTCATGCTGGCCACCATGATCATGTGGGCCATGCGCATCTTGGTCAAATTGCTCTTCGATGCCACCAACGCCGACAATCAGGCCATGCGTGTGCTCATATACGGCGCCCTGAGCGGCGGCGTGGGCATTGCCAAGAACATCCGTTCCCAGAGTCCTATTAAGTACGTGCTCCGTGGTTTCATATCGCATGAGAAGCGCATCAAGAATCTCAAACTCCTGGGAGAAAAGGTATATACCTTGGACGATGACTTTGCCGAGATTATCCGCAAAGAACGTATCCAGGGTTTGCTTGTGAGTCCTTATAGGGAGAATGAATTCCGCAGTAATCCTGCCTTCCAGGATATCTTCATTGCTGCCGGCTGCAAGATCTTTATGGTGCACGGCGCCACCGAGGCCAATATCAAGGACGGTGTTATTACCGAGGGAGACTTCGAAGGCATGCAGGTGAAGGAGGTGCAGGTAGAAGACCTTCTGCCCCGCTCCGAGATTCGCGTCGACATGAAGTCGGTAGCCAGCCAGCTCACCGGAAAACGTGTTCTCATCACCGGCTCTGCAGGCTCCATCGGCATGGAGATTGTGCGTCAGGTGGCCTCTTTCAAGCCCGGGGAGCTAATGCTGCTGGACCAGGCCGAAACGCCCCAGCACGACGTCCGCCTCATGATGGCCAAGGATTTTCCCGATGTACCTTGCCAGGTGGTGGTTACCAGTGTTAACCGCAAAACGCGCATGGAGTACATCTTCAGCTCCTTCAAGCCCGATTATGTGTTCCATGCTGCCGCCTACAAACACGTTCCCATGATGGAGGATAACCCCTCCGAAGCCATTCTCAATAACGTGTACGGCACCAAAGTAATTGCCGATCTAAGCGTCAAGTATGGCGTCAAAAAGTTCGTGATGATTTCTACCGACAAGGCAGTAAATCCCACCAACGTGATGGGCTGCTCCAAGCGCATCTGCGAGATTTACGTCCAAAGCCTGGACCGCAAGCTCAAGATTGAAGCCCTGGAACGCTGGAAATCCGATCATAAGAAGGTAGACTATACGCAGTTTGTCACCACCCGTTTCGGCAATGTGCTGGGCAGCAACGGCAGCGTGATTCCGCTCTTCCGCGAGCAGATCAAAAACGGCGGCCCCATCACCGTAACCGATGAACGCATTGTCCGTTACTTCATGCTCATCCCCGAGGCCTGTAAGCTGGTGCTGGAAGCCGGTACCAAGGGCAACGGCGGCGAGATCTTTGTCTTTGATATGGGCAAGCCCGTCAAGATTGCCGATTTAGCCAAGCGCATGATTGCCCTTTCCGGCGCCACCAATGTTAAAATCGAGTACACGGGCCTCCGGGAGGGGGAAAAGCTCTACGAGGAAGTGCTCAACGAGATGGAGAACACCAAACCCACTTTCCATGAGAAAATCCGTATCGCGCAGGTTCGCGAGTGCGATTACGCCGAGATTTCCCGTCAGTTAGATGAACTGGTGGATATCGCCAAGCAGTTTGACAATATGGCCACCGTAAAGAAGATGAAAGAAATTGTCCCCGAATACATCTCCAACAATTCGGTATACGAAGTCCTGGACAAAAAATCCAATGGGGGGGGCAAGAAGTAAGCGCTAATTAAAAAGAGTCCTGCAGCACCAAAGCAGGACTCTTTTTTGAGGTGCGAAGCGGAATCGAACCGCTGTAGCAGGTTTTGCAGACCTGTGCCTAACCACTCGGCCATCGCACCAATGGGACTGCAAATTTAGCAGGTTTTTCTTAATCTGCAAAATTTATTTCCGCCAACGCCTGGGCTTAGTGGCCATGACCAGGGAATCGACCCGTTCCTGGAGGGCGGCGTTCTGCAGCCGGAGGGAGTCATTTTGCCTAAGCAGCGAGTCGCTCATTACCGAGAACTGCAGGGAAAGCTCATCCATGCGTGACTGCAGGGAACTCAGCTGGGACATGTTCACCGAGATTTCGGCATCGGTGCGGTCATACACATCGTTGATGAGTTGGTCCATTTCGGCCTGGGAGAGGCCCAGCCGATGCTCTTTAATGGTGATTTGGGATTCTTTCAGGTGGAACTTGGCGGCGTTGGCATAGAAACCGGCCTTGAGGGAATCGGAGAGGGGGTCGCCGGCAAAGCGGAAGGTCACGTCTCTTCCGTCAATGTTGTAATCGTAGATGTAGGATCGGCCTACCATCTGGTTTTCCTGGATAAAGGCCACTACGTTGCGCTCGAAATTGTTCTCCCTAATGAGGACAAAGGCACTCCAGATGCTGGGGACGAGCACGATGGTCAGAACGGCCGATATCAGGTTGCGGCGTTTTTTGGAAGTGGCAGGGTCCAGGCCCGATACGGTTTTGAACCGCAGTACCTTTACCATGAGATAGGTGGCCAGGGCAATGAAAACGCTGTTAATGATAAACAGATACAGCGCGCCCAGGAAAAAATGCATATTGAGATGCGCCAGGCCGTAACCGGCGGTACACAGCGGCGGCATGAGGGCGGTGGCAATGGCCACGCCGGCTATGGTGGTGCCCTGCTCCTTACGGCTGTTCTCCAGAATGCCGGCCAAGCCGCCGAAGAGCGCTATCATTACATCGTAGATGGTGGGGGAGGTGCGCGCTTCCAGCTCGGTGGGATTGGCCAGGGACAGCGGCGACAGCAGGAAGTACAGCGTAGAAGCGGCCAGCGAAATGCCCACCATGATAATCAGGTTCCTCGCCGCCTGCTTGAGCAGGTCCAGGTCGTTGGTGCCCAGGGCGAATCCGCTGCCGATGATGGGGCCCATGAGGGGCGATATGAGCATAGCGCCAATGATGACGGCCGTAGAATTGACATTCAGGCCCACCGAAGCGATGATAATGGAGAAGGCCAGAATCCACACCGTGGGACCCTTGAACCAGATGGCTTTCTTAATGCGCTCCGACGCTGCCAGGGTATCTACTTCGGCCAAAACGCTCAAATGCTGCCTGGCCAGTTTGGAAAGATAATCTGCTGCCGATTTTTTCATAGGAAATGATTTAGCATCGCAAGATACGCAAATAATTTGTATCTTTGGAAAAAATAGACCTGTTATGACCACAGAAATTGCCTACGGAATCCATTATATAGGTGTAGATGACCTGGATCTGGACCTTTTTGAAAGCCAATATGCCGTGCCGGAAGGCATGTCCTATAATTCCTATCTTATTCTGGACAGCAAAATTACCGTACTGGATACCGTAGATGCCCGTAAAACCGCCCACTGGATGCAAAACCTGGATGCGTTGCTGCATGGCCAAAAGCCCGATTATCTGGTGGTCCATCACATGGAACCGGACCATTCCGGCAGCATCCTGGCCTTCCTGAAAAAATACCCCGGCACCACCATCGTCGCCGGTGCCAAGGCCCTGCAGTTCCTCTCCCAGTTCAATCCCGGCAAGGAATTCCCCAACACGCTCACCGTCAAAGACGGCGACACCTTACCCGTCGGCCAGCATCACACCCTCAAGTTCTTCGCCACGCCCATGGTACACTGGCCGGAGGTGATGATGAGTCTTGAACTCAATAATGACGTGCTGTTCTCGGCCGATGCCTTTGGCAAATTCGGCGCACTCAAGGGTGATATCTTCAATATGGACGATTGGGCCTGCGAAGCCCGCCGCTACTATTTTAATATCTGTGGCAAATATGGCCCTCAGGTGGTCAAGGCGCTTTCGCTGCTGCTCACCCTGCCGCCTCACACCATCATCGCCCCGCTGCACGGCCCCGTCATCAAGGACTATATGCCAGCTTTCCTGCTGTATAACACCTGGAGCAGCTACGGCGTAGAAAGCGAAGGCGTGTTTGTGGCCTATGCTTCCATCCATGGCGGTACGGCTGTGGTGGCGCAAAAGGTGGCCGAAATGCTTGAGGCCAAAGGCCAGAAGGTGGCTCTATGCGACCTCACCCGCTCCGACAGAGCCGAGGCCGTAGAAGATGCCTTCCGCTACGGTACCATGGTGCTGGCGGCCTGCTCCTACGATGCCGGTCTCTTTACGCCCGCCTATGACTTCCTGCATTCCCTCCAGATGAAAGGCTGGCAAAAGCGCCGCGTAGCCCTTATCGAGAACGGCTCCTGGGCGCCCTCGGCCGGCCGGGTAATGAAGGAAATGCTGGGCGCCATGAAAGACATTACCCTGGTAGGGGACCTGGTTACCATCAAGAGCCGCCTGCGCCCCGAGGATATGCCTGCCCTGGAGGCCCTGGTTAACGCAGTAGTAAGCCAATGATTGTCAGAAGTAAAGCCCCGCTCCGGCTGGGATTGGCCGGCGGCGGCAGCGACGTATCGCCTTTTAGCGACCTGTATGGCGGCAATGTACTCAACGCTACCATCAATCTGGCCGCCTATTGCACCATAGAACCGCTCTCGCAGCCCGTCATGCGGATCAATGCCCTGGATGCCGGCGTGAGCAGGGAAGTCCCGCTGGGGGCCGAATCGGGCGCAAAACTCATTGACGGCGTATACCGCCGCATTTTAAAGGACTATGGCCCGGTTCCTTCGCCCGGCTTTGCCATTACCACCTACAACGATGCCCCCGCCGGCTCCGGCCTGGGAACCTCCTCCACCATGGTGGTGTGCATTCTCAAATGCTTTGCCGAGTGGATGGGCATCCCCCTCGGCGATTATGAACTGGCCCGCCTGGCCTATGAAATCGAGCGCAAGGATTTGGCGCTGGCTGGCGGCAAGCAGGACCAGTATGCCGCGGCCTTCGGCGGTTTTAACTTCATGGAGTTCCTTCCCAGCGACCTGGTCATTGTGAATCCTCTCAATGTAAAGGACTGGATCATCCAGGAGCTGGAGGCTTCTCTGCTGCTGTATTTTACGGGCCGGAGCAGGGAAGGGGCCGCCATTATTGAGAAACAGCAACATGCCGCCCGTTCGGGCAATACAGTGGCCGTGGACGCCATGCATCGTATCAAGCAAAGCGCCATCGACATGAAGTTGGCGCTGCTACAGGGCGATATGCCGTCTTTTGCCCGCATTATGGGCCAGGCCTGGGAAGACAAAAAGAAAATGGCCGACACCATCACCAATCCCATGATCCAGGAGGCCTTCGATGTGGCCATGGAAGCCGGTGCCATCTCCGGAAAAGTCTCCGGAGCCGGTGGCGGCGGGTTTATCATGCTTATGGTACCTCCGGAGAGAAAGTATCTGGTCACACAGGCTTTGTCTAA
The DNA here is from genome assembly GCA_905234285.1 of uncultured Bacteroidales bacterium. GTDB lineage: Bacteria > Bacteroidota > Bacteroidia > Bacteroidales > UBA932 > Cryptobacteroides. Next base: position 13,511 of record CAJOHK010000017.1, on the reverse strand, counting down.
GCTTCCCGGCCGGGTTGTGCCCTTCCAGTTCACCGAAAAAGGGGCCATCGCATGGAAGTTATAATCCTTGCCGGCGGCCTGGGTACGCGCCTCCGCTCAGTTGTCTCCAATATTCCCAAATGCCTGGCACCCGTAGGATCGGGGCGGCCGTTTTTGGGGTATTTGCTGGAGTGGCTTATGAGGCAGGGCGTCAATCACGTGGTGTTTTCGGTGGGGTACCTGCATGAGCAGGTGATGGCCTATGTCCAGAGCCGGGAATGGCCGTTTGAATATGATTTTGCTGTAGAAACTGAGCCTTTAGGCACCGGCGGGGGCATAAGACTGGCTCTGGCCAAGTGCCGGGAGGACCATGTTTTTGTAGTAAATGGCGATACCTTTTTCCCGGTAGATCTCTCTGCCATACTGTTTGACGCCCCCATTACCTTGGCCCTAAAGCCCATGAAGGACTTTGATCGGTACGGCGCGGTATCTGTGGCGCACACGGATGCCCTTCGGGTTACGGCATTTCACGAGAAAAAGCCCTGCAAGGAAGGCCTCATCAACGGTGGCATATATGCCATAGACCGGACACGTCTGAACCTGAGCGACTTGCCGCAAAAGTTCTCCTTTGAGAAGGAAGTACTGGAGCCGGGCGCGGCAATAGGTCAAATTGGCGGATGGATCAGTGATGCCTATTTTATAGACATTGGTATCCCCGAAGATTACCAAAAGGCCCAATGGGCTATCCCAGCCTGGCTGTCCGTGCAAAGAGCGTCAGAACAGGTAATGGTCTCTCAGGCCGATACACTATTTCTTGACCGCGATGGCGTTATAAATGAGCACCTTATCGGCGATTATATAAAGGATTGGTCTATGTTCCGTTTCTTGCCGGGCATTAAGGAAGAAATGGCCAAATGGGCACGTAAATTCCGTTACATCATCCTGGTCACCAACCAGCGCGGCGTGGGAAGGGGACTCATGACCGATGCCCAGTTGGCCAAGGTGCACGCCCACATGATGGCCGAGATTCTGGAGGCCGGCGGACGCATCGACCTCATTCTTGCCTGCACGGCCGTCAGTGACCAGGATCCCCGTCGCAAACCCAATCCGGGCATGTTTTACGAAGCCCGGACCTTGTATCCGGACCTGGGCCGATGCATCATGGTAGGGGATACCGCCTCAGACCAGCAGTTTGCCAGGAACTGCGGCATGCCTTTTATTCTTCTGGAAGCGGTTTCTTAGGATTCTTGGGAACCCCCAGTTTCAGGAGCTGGCGGGCGCTTACCAGGATGCTTTGCCCACCCTCGCCAATCTTGGCGCTCACCTTGTCGTATTCCTCTACGGCGGCTTTTAGCTTGTCTCCCATGGCGGCGTGCGCTTTGGTAAAGTCGTATACCCGGTCCACCATGGCCTGGGCGGCCTTAATGATTTTTTCCTGGTTGCGCACCTGGTCGTAATTGGTCCAGGCCACGCGGATCATGCGCAGGAAAGGCATGAGGGTTTCTTCTGTGGTGAGCAGCACACCCTGCTGATAGGCCTCCTGAAAGATATTGGGCACGAGTGTCTTAGCCAGCTGGAAGGCCCCGTAGTTGGGGATGAACATAATTACATAGTCCAGCGTTTTGTAGCCCTCCCGGATGTAGTCCTGATAGCGCTTGGTGGCAAGACTCTTGATTTGCGTGCGAATGGCCAGCAGATTACGTCTGGCGGCGTCTTCCTTGGCATCGGCATCCTCTGTCCCATACCAGTCCGAGAGGGCGTCCATGGAGGTTTTGGCATCTACAATCACTTCCGTTTTGTCGGGGTAGTGCAGGATAAAGTCCGGGCGCATGCGCTTGCCGCTGTCCTCGTTCAGGACAATGGTGCCGATGGCGTCCCGCAGTGTCTCTTCCCGGTCAAAGTCCCGGCCTTCCTCCATGCCTTCCTGCACCAGCATATTGTAGAGGATGGTCTCGCCCCAGCCGCCGGTCATCTTGTTCTGTCCTTTGAGGGCCTGCGCCAGGTTATCGGCCTTGCTGCCGATAGCGGTAGTCTGTTCCTGCAGGTGCTTCACTGCCTGTTCCATGGCCGTCTTAAGGCTGGCGGTGCCGGCTACCTGCGCTTGTTTTTGGGCGTCGAAGGAATCCTTCATTTCCTTGAGGTCTTTTCCTAGCGGCCCGGCCAGCGTCTTGAAGGTCTCCTCGGCCTTCTTTTGCAGGGCTTCTTCGCGCTGTTTGAGGATGGCCTCCGTCTCGGCCTTCATCTGGCTGCGGACGGTCTCCAGTTGTTGCTGGAAGCTTTCCTGCTGCATTTCCTGCAGTTTCTCGGCATTCTTGAGCTTTTCACGGGCTACGATAAGCTCGTTCTCAAGGGCGTTGCAGGCTTTGACCTCATGTGCATGCATGGCCAGATAGGTGATGACGACGGCCAGAATGACGGCCACCACTGCGGCAATTATCAGGTAGGTAATCATAGGCTTTGGACGATGCTGCGGGCACACATATAGCCGGTGCTCCAGGCGGCTTGGAGGTTAAACCCTCCGGTAATGGCGTCTATATCAAGTACTTCGCCGGCAAAATAGAGGCCGGGATAGCGTTTGGATTCAAGGGTGCCCAGGTCGATGTTGGAGAGCGCCACGCCGCCGGCTGTCACAAACTCATCGCGGAAGCGGCTTTTGCCGGCGATGGCGTAGGAATCCTGCGAGAGCACGGCCACCAGCTTGTTGAGCCCCTTGCTGCCCAGCTCGGCCCAGCGGAGGTCTTCCCGGAGGCCGGCCTTTTTGAAGAGCATCTCCCAAAGACGCGCCGGCAGCGGCCCGTGCGTGGTTTTCACCATCTTCTGCGGGTTTTCCCGGGCCGATGTAAGGAGGAACTCCCGCACGGCGTCCTGGGGCATTCCCAGCCAGTTTACGAGCAGGGGCGCGCGGTATGTCTGTTCGGCCAGATAACGCGCGGCGTAAGAAGAGAGTTTGAGGGTGGCGGGGCCGCTGAGTCCCCAGTCCGTAATAAGGAGTGCCCCCCGGGCCGAAAAAGCCGTGCCGGGAATGCCGAGCCGGGCCTCCACCACCAGCCCCGTAAGGGCATTCAGTGCGGGATCCTTGACGGTGAAGGTGAACAGGGAGGGCACAGATGGCACCAGCTCCAAGTCCAGCCCCTCCAAAAACGGCAGCCCCTTGGGCGCTCCGCCGGTAGTTACCACCACATAGTCAAAACTATCCAGCAGGCTTTTTACGTTGTGGATGGGCGTCTGGAGCCTTAACTCTGCGCCCTGCATGCCGCGGAGAAGGGCCCGAACCACGTCCATGGCGTCCTGGGAGCGGGGAAACCAGCAGTGGTCCTCCTGCAGGACGCAGGGCACGCCGGCGGCCGTAAACCAGGCAATAGTGTCTTCCTGGGAGAAGGCCTTGAGGGCGCGTTTCATGGTGCGCTCGCCGCGGGGATAGGCTTCGGAGAGGGTCCTGATGCCCCCGAAGGAGTTGGTGAGGTTGCAGCGCCCGCCGCCGGTAATGGCCAGCTTGGCCATGGGCTTGGCGCCGGCCTCAAAAACCGTGATATGCGCCGTTGGGGCCCACTTTCTTAGCAGGCTGGCGCAAAAACATCCGGCGGCTCCGGCTCCTATGACGGCAATCCGTGTCATTCATACAAATTTACGAAAAATTACTATCTTTGTACAATCAAAAAAACGAAAGCTAATGAAAAAACTGTTTGTATTGCTCTCTGCCCTTTCCCTTTCCCTGGGCGCGGCGGCGCAAGGTTTCGGGTCTATCTCGGAGCACACTTCCCTGGAAATCAGCGATTGGTTTGAGGTGAATCCCCTCAGCTATATTTACGTAGGGCTTAAAGGTCCTGCCAATTTAAAGGATGATCAGTTTGGCACCAATACTACCTCCTTTGGCCGCTCTCAGGAGTTTGGTTTCAATCTGGTGGAATTTGCCTTTCACCCGTATTACAAAGGCACCATCTCGATTGGCGCCGACCTGGACTGGGATTACTATAAGCTCAATGCAGAACGGATGTGGGTGCCTAGCGAGGACAAGACCCTAATTTCCACTATGTATGTTCCGGATTTCTGGGGAAAAATCAGGCAGTCCACACTCTCTGTGATGAGTTTCAATTTCCCCCTCAACTTTACCCATCACTTTGGCGCCCTGGCCCTTTCTGTCGGCGCCACGGCAGAAGTCAATCTTGCAGGTATCCATCGGTTCCGCGGTACCGATTTGGCGGGCAATGATGTGAACAACCGCAAGAGCGGACCTTACTTCTCCAAGAGTATCACAACCACCCGGTTTACTTACGATGTACATGCGGCCGTGGCATACGGCGGCTTGGGCCTCTATGCCCGTTATTCGCCCGTATCGGTTCTGGCTTCCGAGGGGAATCCCCACTTCAACACCTGGACCTTGGGTCTTATCCTGGGCCTGGATATGTAATACCGGCCCTATACCAGTTTATATGCCCGCAACTGCCCTGCCAGTGTGCGGGCATTTTTGTTGGGAAAACAGTCGGCGCACAGCGTGTCCAGCAAGGCATGGAATTCGGGGCCGTGGTTAAGGTGGCGCAGGTGACACAGTTCGTGCAGCATCACATAGTCCTGCAGTTCCTGCGGCAGGGTAACCAGCCGAAGGTTGAGGTTGATGTTCTTCTTGCTGCTGCAGCTGCCCCAGTTGCTGATATTGTTCTTGATGACTACCCGGTTATAGGAGAAGCCATAGCGGGCGGCCAGCTGGGCCAGCCGTGGCGGCAGCTGTTCCCTGGCCTGGGTGCGCATTTCCTCTACCCGCGGCCCTGTGGGAGCTTTGCGGGCTTTGCGTCTTCTGGCAATAATCTTGAAAAACTGCCCCGTAAAAGGGTTGAAGAACAGCCTACTCATCGTCGTCCTCGTCCGGCAGCACAATTTGCTTGTACTGGTTCTGACGCTTGCGCCAGCGCTCCTTGGCATATTGCTGCAGGTCTGTGACGGTGTCGTTCTCGTCGATGATTTCTACGCCCTGGATGGTTTCAATGATGTCTTCCAGCGTAATGATGCCCTGGAAGCAGCCATAGTCATCGATGATGAGGGCAATCTGGTCCTTGGTTTTGAGAAGGCTTTCCCAGATGTCGCTCACGGAGGTTTCCTCGTGGAAGGCGGCTATCTTGCGCTTGATGCTCTTGAGGCGGGTGTCGAATTTATCCTCGGCCAGCTGCTCAAGCACGTCGTAGCGCAGGATGTAGCCGGTAATGAATTCGGGCGACTCGGCATATACGGGAATGCGGGAGTTGTGCGAGAGGTTCTCCTGCTTGTAGAACTGCTTGAGGGTCATGCTTTCCGGCGCGATGGCGGCCACCACACGCGGCGTCATTACGTCGTAGGCCTTGATGTCGTCCAGCTTGATGATGTTCTGGATGACCTTGTTCTCCGTATTGTCCAGCACGCCTTCTTCCTCGCCGATATTGGCCATGGCCGATACTTCCTCGCGGGAGATGCTCAGGTCTGGGTCGTCGTTGGAGATGCTGTTGTGCAGTTTTTCTATGAGCCAGACGATGGGGTACAGCAGGTACACCAGGAAGTTCATTACGCGCGACAGCCATATCAGGTCTTTCCAGTGGGAGGTGCCGATGGTTTTGGGGACAATCTCGGAAAAGACCAGGATGAGGACGGTCATGATGGCGCTGATGACACCGAACCAGTGCTCGCCGCTCAAGAGGGTGGCCTGATGGCCTACCGCAGCGGCGCCCAGGGTGTTGGCGATGGTGTTCAGGGACAGGATGGCGCTCAGAGGGCGGTCCGGGTCCTGTTTGAACTTCATGAAGAGGGTGGCGTTTTTGTCTCCTTCGTCTTCTTTCATGGAAATGTAGGAGATGGGAGTGGACATGAGTACCGACTCCAAAAGCGAACACAGGAAAGAGATTCCCATGGTCAGGAGCAGGTAGAAGAGAAGAAGCGCCATACGACTCAAATAAAAACGTGCAAATTTACAGAAATTTCCTTAAATTTGTAAAATTAAGATTCTAATATGAAAGAAGAGCAGATTCTTATCCGCATTTCCGGCGAAGACCGCGTGGGTCTCACGGCTTCCATCATGGCCATTTTGGCAAAATACGACGCCCAAATCCTGGACCTGGGTCAGGCCGATATCCACAGTACCCTTACCCTGGGCATCCTCATCCGCATTGATGAGCAGCATTCCGGGCAGGTTATGAAAGAGCTCCTGTTCAAGATTACGGAACTGGGCAGCATCAGCATCGGCTTCTCGCCCGTCTCCGACGAGGATTACGAAGCCTGGGCCAGCCGCCAGGGCCGCAACCGCTATATCCTTACCATCATTGGCCGCAGCCTCAGTGCCGCACAAATCCAGGCCGCCACGGATGTCATCAGCCGCCATGGTCTTAATATCGACGCCATCAAGCGACTTACCGGCCGCATGAGCCTCAAGCATCCGGAACGGAATGTGAGGGCCTGCGTGGAATTCAGCGTACGCGGTTTCCTGTCTGCCCAGGACAAACAGGCCATGCAGCAGGATCTCATGAGCATGAGCGCCGAGGTAGGCATCGACTTCTCCTTCCAAAAGGACGATATGTACCGCCGCATGCGCCGCCTCATTTGCTTTGATATGGACTCCACCCTCATCCAGGCCGAGTGCATCGATGAGCTGGCCCGCCGCCACGGCGTATACGACCAGGTGGCCGCCATCACCGAGCGCGCCATGCGCGGAGAAATCGATTTCAAGGAAAGTTTTACCGAAAGGGTTGCTTTACTTAAGGGCTTGGATATCTCTGTAATGCAGGACATTGCAGAGCATCTTCCTATAACGGAAGGCACAGACCGCCTCATGTCCATCCTCAAAACCTGCGGCTACAAGATTGCCATCCTCAGCGGTGGTTTCACCTTCTTTGGCGAGTACCTGCAGCGCAAGTACGGCATCGACTACGTATATGCCAACGAGTTGGAAGTGGGGGAGGACGGCAAACTCACCGGCCGCTATGTGGGAGATGTGGTAGACGGCCGCCGCAAGGCCGATCTCCTCAAGCTCATCGCCCAAACCGAGAAGGTAAACCTGGCACAGACCATTGCTGTTGGAGACGGTGCCAACGACCTTCCCATGCTCAACGAGGCCGGCCTGGGCATTGCCTTCCACGCCAAGCCGCGCGTGAAGGAAAGCGCCCGTCAGAGCATCAGCACCATCGGCCTGGACGGCGTACTGTATTTCATCGGATTCAAGGATTCCCACCTGGGAGAACAGGGCATGCTTTAATATTACCCCGCTATGACTTTATTTTTACTCAAACTCCTGGGCTCCATCGCCCTCCTCATGTACGGCATGAAGGTGATGAGCGAAGCCCTCCAGAAAATGGCCGGTCCCGGGCTGCGCCACGTTTTGGGCAAAATGACAGGCAATCGCATTACCGGCGTTCTCACCGGTATGCTGGTGTGCGTGGCGGTGCAGTCATCGGCCGCCACCACCGTGATGACGGTGTCGTTCGTCAATGCCGCCTTGCTCACGCTGGGGCAGGCCATCTCGGTCATCATGGGCGCCAATATTGGTACCACGCTCAGCGCCTGGATTATGTCGGCGGGCTTCTCGTTCAACATTACCACCCTGGTCTGGCCGGCTTTCCTTCTGGCCGTGGTGCTCATCCAGTTCCGAAAATACCGTTATCTGGGCGATTTCCTTTTTGGTCTGGCTTTCATGTTCTTTGCCCTGGGTACGCTCAATATGACCGGGCGGGAGATGGATCTGGCCCACAACGAGGCCGTGGTGAATTTCTTTGCATCCTTTGACTCGGGCAGCTACTTCACCATCCTGCTGTTCATCCTCATCGGTGCCCTGCTCACCTGCATTGCCCAGTCCTCGGCGGCCCTCATGGCCATTACCATGGTGCTGTGCACTACTGGTGTGCTCAGCATTTATCAGGGCATTGCACTGGTGATGGGTGAGAATATCGGCACCACCGTTACCGCCAACCTGGCGGCCATGTCGGCCAATACACAGGCCCGCAGGGCTGCTCTGGCGCACCTGGTGTTCAACCTCTTCGGCGTCCTGTGGGTGCTTTGCATTTTCTATCCCTTCGTGGATACGGCCTGCAAGCTGGTAGGCGTAGATCCGCACGCCATGGAGCAGTCGCCGGCCCGTCTTTCCTTTGTGCTGGCCACGTTCCATACCATGTTCAATGTGACCAACACCGCCATCCTCATCTGGTTTGTGCCACAAATCGAAAAACTGGTGAGCAAGATCCTCCCGGAGAAATCCAGCGACACCGAGTTCCGCCTCCAGTACATCCAGAGCGGTATTATGCGCACGCCCGAAATCGCGGTCCTGCAGGCCCAGAAGGAAACCGAGCTCTTTGCCAACCGTATGCGTCTCATGTTTGACGAGGTCAAGGATCTGTACAAGGAGCCCAACAAAGAAGCCTTCGAGAAAAAGCAGGCCCACATTGTGGAGCTGGAGCGCTACAGCGACCGTTTGGAAAGCGAGATTGGCGGTTTCCTGGGGCAGGTTTCCAATGCCCACCTGTCCGATGATACCAAACGCAAGGTCCGCAGCATGCTGCGCGCCGTGAGCGAACTGGAAAGTATCGGCGACAGCTGCCTCAACCTTTCCCGTACCATCGGCCGAAAGGTGAGCCAGAAGGCCGTATTTACCCCCGGGCAGGAAGAAGGCGTACAGCGCCTGTTCGACCTCCTGGCCGCGGCTCTGGAGAATATGGAGAAGGTGCTTCTGGGCGATGGCGACATCGAGCGTTCCCTCTACCTGGAGAACGAGATTGACGCCCTGCGCACCCGCCTGCGGACCCAGAATACCATCGACGTGGACGAAGGCAAATACAGCTTCGACGTCAGTACCATCTATATAGACCTGGTGCGCGAGTTCGAGAAGTGTGGCGACTATGTTATCAATGTGGCCGAGTCCAAGCGCGGTAAGCGAGACAATACCGAAGCCCTGGAGGCCCTGCAAATCGATAAAGACCGCAAGTCCATCACGCTCAACGGAATGGAGCTGGACTTCACCCAAACCGAGTTCGAGATCCTTTGCCTGCTCTCCTCCAATCCCGGCAAGCTGTATTCCCCGGAAGACCTGCTGGATATCATCTGGCCCAAGGACACTACGGAGAGCACGCGCGTGGTAGATATGGACATCCGCCACATCCGCGCCAAACTGGGCGACTTTGCTTCCCACATCGTCACCAAGCCCGGCTACGGCTATTACTTTGAATAAATAACGGGATTATTTTCCGATGCACAAAATAGGGTAAACCTATATCTTATTGTATATCAACACTTTAACTTTTTAACCTTTTCATCTTTGTCCCCGCAGTGTCCCCGAAATTTTTGGCGTGTCTAAAAATCTTGCCGCCAAAAGGGCTCGGGGGACAAAAAATTAAAAGGTGCGTCCCCGCTTTGGGGCGGAAACGCACCCGGTGTTAACAAATGCGGCCTGGCATCAGGCCACGGCTACGAAGGTACGACTTTTTTTGCTATCTTTGAAATGCCGACCTGCAACCCTAAACCCATGTCCTATGAAAATCTTAATTGACAACGGACACGGCCGGGACACAGCAGGGAAGCGTTCTCCCGACGGCCGTATCCTCGAGTGGTCCTACAACCGCGAAATCGCCGCCCGTGTCGTGGCGGGTCTCCGGAGTCTCAACCTTGATGCAGATTTGCTCGTTCCGGAAGACGAAGACATCTCTCTCAAAGAGCGCTGCAGGCGGGTCAACCGCATCTGCTCCAAGCTGGGCAAGACGAACGTCTGCCTGGTATCCATTCACGTGAACGCCGCCGGCAGGGGCGACCGCTGGTACAATGCCGAAGGCTGGTGCTGCTACACCTCGACTGGGCAGACCGCCGGAGACGTACTGGCCAACCATTTGTGCAAGGCTGCCCTTGACAACCTGCCCGGGCATCGGATGCGTTTCGACTACACCGACGGAGATCCGGACCGGGAAGCGGCCTTCTACATTCTCCGTCACACGGCCTGCGCAAGCTGCCTGACCGAGAACGGCTTTATGGACTGCATCAAGAGCTGTGACTTCCTTCTGAGCGACGAAGGCAAGGCGGCCATCGTCCAGCTCCACGTGGATGGAATTGCGGCCTACGTCAGAAGCCGGTAGCAATCCAGTGACACGTGTCTACGAAAAACCCTCCCGGCATCGCTGCAAGGAGGGTTTAACGTGATTACGGAACCAGTCCGTTGGTGGCTTAGGCCCCTGCGACCCACTTGGTCTCCGCCAGCATGGCCTGGGACTTGACTCCGGTGGAGCTGTCCACAAAGTAGTAGCGGAAGAAGATCTTGGGAGCGGCAGCGCTGGGAGCGCCGTTCTTGGCCACGTAGTCAGCACGGATGTCGACGGCGGTGGCAGTGGGCTCCTCGACGAGCTTGATGGCTGCGGCCGAGGCGTGGGAACGGGAGACACCGTTGGACTTTCCCTCGGTGGCCTCAATGACCAGGTAGATGCCGCCGTTGTCAGCGGGAGCCTGGTCCAGCTTGAAGGTGAAGGTGTCACCCTGGCACACGATGGTGGCAGTGCTGGGGGCCTCGACGGAGTTGATCTCCGGAGGGTTGACCATAACCTGACCGCCGAGTGCGACCACCCAGTAGTTCAGGCGGGTGAACAGATTGGAGCCGGAGAGCTTGGCTTTGGTGCCGAGCACAGAACGGCCCTCCTGAGAGAGAGCGAGCTTGTTCCACGCGAGAATCTGCTCGTTGGTGAGGGTTTTCCAAGTTGTGGTGAGCATCTTGAAGACGCTCTTCACCTTGGCCTGGTCCGAAGTGCGCACAGAGCCACCGTAACCGCGGTTACGGATGTACTTGCGGCTCTTCATCTTAGCGGCCGTAACGCCCTTGGCGCTGCCGCTCATCTCCTCGAAGGCGATGGATGGAATGTACTTCATAGTTTGAAGAGTTTGAGGTTAGTAATAAAGGATACGATAATGTATAGTCCAATCAGGATTATCAGGAAGAAGCATACGCCGCCCACGCGGAGCTTGGCCTGTTGCCAGCCGGTAAGGGGTTTCTCGATCTCCTTGGTGACCGTCTGGACGCGGTCCCGGTACACCAGAGAGTCGCGGTAAACAATCTGTTTCTCGACGCGTACGGGCACGCTGACGGGCTTTGTCTCCAGCGAGTGGGCAAGTACTCCACCCGAGACGGAAGCGGCCGATTTGGCGTACTTATTCTCCAATACGGAGGCGGTATCCAGCGTGGACACTTTCTCGACGATCACCGGCAGTTCTACATAGGCGGTGTCGTGAACGGTCTCCACCACGGTGCGGACCTCCACCTTGGTACTGTCCGTCGAAGGAAGCTGGCGGACAGTACTGCAGGCAGAAGCAGCGAGAAGCAGGAGCAGTGGCAGAACGTTTCTCATAGGTAGGTTCAGGCTGTAGGTTGTTTTTCGTGTTCAATCACGTCGCGGAGTTCGGCTTCGAACTTCCGGAACTTGACATCGTAGGATGCTTTGACGCCCAGGATAGCACCGCAGAGGACAAGCAGTTCGCTGACGATACTTACAGCGGAACTTGCAATCTCGCCCAGCGGCGGGATGAAGAAGAGACACACGGAGGCGATGAGGACACCGCTGGTGAAGCTGGCCACCGCGATAATGCCCTGCAGGCGCGTGAGTTCTATTTTCTTCCTCTGGGCCATAAGTCTATTCGTTTACAGGATTCTCAGGGTTCTCCTCCTCCTCGGGAGTCTGCTCGATGCCATCACGAACCAGGAAAGCAAAAGCAAACGGCTCGCGACCGGTGTCCCAGAATCCCATCACACGGCGGTCCATCGTGAAGATTTTGTTCTCGATGTGGCATTCGCCCATACCGTAGCAGTCCTGGTGGAATTGATTGCCACCGCCAGCTACCGGAACGTCAGCAGTGACGTCTTCCGGCATCTGCTCGAACGTCGCTTCCCACGGGAGGTCCCGCTGAGCATAGGAGCAGCTGGAGAACTGCAAGTGCATGAACACCCAGTGGTCAAAGACAACCACGAACGTGTCGCTGGAGAAGCGGAGGTAATTGCCCTCGGTAGTGACCGTGAGGCGCTGCTTGGTCCCCTTGATGGTATTCGCGCCCTGGTTGAGCTGGGCATACATCGTGACGAAGTAGAGCAGGAGAGGCCCATTGTTGTCGAACCACGGCTGCTTCTCGACGACAATCGTATTCTTGTCTTTGATCCAGGACTTGAGGACGGTACCGCCATCATAGATGGCATCACCCCAGGAATAGTGCTGCGTCTCGATAAAGCGCACGAATACGCCGCCGATGGTACTGCGGTCAATCGTCAGATCCGGAACGGTAATTTCCAGCTGCTGGCAGGCCTGGTATGCGGGATTCGTAGGGTCAAACTCGACCTTGGCATTCAGAACCACGTAATTGGGGGCCTGATAATCATTGAAGGTTATCTGGCCCGCGCCGAAGTTATTGGATATGCTGTTGAACATGGCTGCAGTGGTTGGGGATTAGTAAATGATACCGGTTCCGAATACCTCAGTATGCGTGTAATAAGGGCCACCACGATGGGCGAAAGTCAGCTGAGACTTGCCGTTACGGTTATACATATACACCAGGTAGGACTGGGCATTGATATGACCATCCGCATCATTGGAACGGCCAAGACACATACCCGTGCCGATAATCTCGGAAGGAAGCTGCTGGTCCAGATAGACCTCGGAGGAAGCGACATTGCTATGGCCCAGGCATTGGGCGTTGAACTGCGCTACCGGAGCACCGGTAGAAAAGTCCACATCCAGGGAGGACACGTGGCTTTCCTCTGTGGGATCAAGACTGTCCATCGTAGCCTTTACACGGCGCTGGTAAGATGATTCGTCGGTAACGATGACAGATTCACGGGCAGCAAGGCCTGCGAACCCGGTGGAAGTATCCATCCAGTAAGCCTCGACGAATACCTTCTCGCCGGGAACCGGCTCCACGCCGATGGTCTTGAGGTAGAGGTGTGTCACATCAGCTTCGCCCCAGTCGTCCTCCATACCAGGAGTGATGATGACCGTCTTGGACCAGCCGTTGGAAACGCCGGCCGACTGGCACACAGACATCTTCACGACGAGTTTGAGCGGCGCAGGCTCATGCTTGACGCCACCGAGAACGACCAGATCGGGAGTGACCACAACCTGGGTGAATTCGACATTGGGAACGGCCACGTTGGATTCGGGAGCGGAGGATAGGAGTGCTTCTCCTGCCATAGCGCGGTTGACATTGAGCCGGATAAAGAGGTTCAGACCGGAGATCTCTGTCTTCTGGCCGAGAACGGATGCACTGCTTGCGTGTTCGGCCAGACGGTCCCAGTTCTGCATTTGTTCGTTGGTGAGCTGCTTCCAAGACTTGGTGATCTTCGCCATCGAAGCGCGGCGGACCACCTGGGCGTTGGTGGTGGGTCCCGTTGGACGGGACTTCACGCTAAGGATGTTACGGCCGCCGACCCTTCTGGCAGTAACACCCTTAGCGGAGCCCGAGAATCCCTCGAAAGCAATTGAAGGAAGAGCAATCATAGTTCAAGTTTTACTTTAGGTAAGAGGTTTCAACTCTCTGACAACAAAGATAGTAAAAGTATTTGAATATTCAAA
>CAJOHK010000016.1 GCA_905234285.1 uncultured Bacteroidales bacterium | reverse complement strand
TCGCGGGACACCCAAATCGAAGTTTGAATCAGCCTCTCACGATGCTGTAAGGGCGGTTTTTGTCAGCGGACTGGAAAAGTGCGGAAAACAGGAAAACACCCCCTTTTTGTGCACGAGATGCCCCCTTTGCTGTTCTGGTGAACAAAAACACCCCCTTTTTGTTCACGAGATGCCCGATTACCCGTCCTGGTGAACAAAAACACCCCCATTTTGTTCACGAGAGATGATCTTTTTATGGTGACGGTAAACAACAAGTATTTCTATTGTGTTTTATGGCAAATTTCATTATCTTTGTGAATCAGACATCATTTGTTATGGCTAAAACTAACCAAGAACTGCAATCCATCGCCACACAGATTCGCCGGGACATTCTCCGGATGGTATGTATGGCCAAATCGGGTCACCCGGGCGGCTCCATGGGCAGCACGGATATCCTCACTACCCTTTACTTTAACGAGATGAACCAAAACCCCGCCACCTGGACCAGGGACGGCAAGGGTCAAGACATGTTCATCCTCAGTGCCGGCCACATGACGCCGGTGTACTATTCCATCCTGGCCCGCGCCGGTTACTTCCCTGTAACCGAGCTGGGCACCTTCCGCCAAATGGGCACCCGCCTGCAGGGCCACCCCTCGGTGCGAAAGAACCTCCCCGGCGTGTTCCAGGCATCCGGGTCCCTGGGCCAGGGACTCAGCGCAGCCGCCGGTCTGGCACTGGGCAAAAAGCTGGACAAGGACCCCAACCTTGTCTATTGCCTCTGCGGTGACGGCGAGTCCGAGGAAGGCCAAATCTGGGAAGCCGGCATGTTTGCCGTGTACCACAAGCTGGACAACCTCATTGCCATGACCGACTGGAACGGCCAGCAGATTGACGGCCCCGTAGAAAAAGTGGCCGGAGAAGGCGACCTGGCCGCCAAATGGGAAGCCTGGGGCTGGAGAGTGATCGTGGCCGACGGACACGACTTTGACTCCATCAAGAATGCCTTCGAGCTGGCAAAAGCCGGCAAGGGCGGCGGCCTGCCCACCATGATTCTGTTCAAGACCGAGATGGGTCACGGCGTAGACTTTATGGCCGGCACCCACAAGTGGCACGGCTCCGTTCCCAAGCCCGAGCAGCTGGAAGACGCCCTCAGACAATTAGGTGAAACCCCGCTGGGTGATTTTTAACCAATTAATATGCACGCTTATGAAAAAGTATATCGATACAGGTAAAAAAGACACCCGCAGCGGTTTCGGCGAGGGCCTGCTCAAGGCCGGCCAGGCCAACCCTAACGTAGTGGCCTTAACCGCCGACCTCAAAGGCTCCCTCAAGATGGATGCCTTTGCCGCCGAGTTCCCGGAGCGCTTCATCCAGTGCGGCATCGCCGAAGCCAACATGGTGGGCGCCGCCGCCGGCCTGGCCATCACCGGCAAGATCCCCTTCATCGGCTCCTTCGCCGAGTTCGTAACCGGCCGCGTGTACGACCAAATCCGCCAGGAAGTTTCCTACGGAAACACCAACGTGAAGATTGCCTCCTCGCACGCCGGCATTACCCTTGGCGAGGACGGCGCCACGCACCAGACCATGGAAGACCTGGCCCTCATGCGCGCCCTGCCCGGCATGGTGGTCCTGAACCCCTGCGACTACAACCAGACCGTGCAGGCCACCCTGGCCGCAGCCAAATACAACGGCCCTGTGTACCTCCGCTTCGGACGTCCTTCCGTGCCCAACTTCACCCCTGCCGACGAGCCCTTCGTCATTGGCAAAGCCATCGTGATGAATGAAGGCACCGACGTTACCCTCATCGCCACCGGCCACACCGTATGGGAGAGCCTGCTGGCCGCCGAAGCCCTGGAGGCCGAAGGCATTAAGGCCGAGGTCATTGACATCGCCACCGTAAAGCCCCTGGACGAGGAAGCCATCCTGGCCTCGGTCAAGAAGACCAGCGCCGTGGTGGTGGCCGAGGAGCACAACATGGCCGGCGGCCTGGGAGAGGCTATTGCCGCCCTGCTGGCCAAGCGCCTGCCCGCCCCGGTAGAATTCGTGAACGGTGAGGACAAGTTCGGCCAGTCTGGCACGCCTTCTGCACTCATGGCGGCGTACGGCCTGGACGCTCCTCACATCGCGGAAGCAGCTAAAAAGGCCGTCTCCCGCAAGTAGATGACAGATTTAGAGAAAGTATTTAACCAGCTGGTCCAGGAAAACAGCGAAAAGCTGTATTGGCATGTGCGCCGCTTCGTGAACTCCCACGAGGACGCCGACGACCTCCTGCAGGAAATCTTTCTCAAAATATGGACGGCGCTTCCCTCTTTCCGGGGGGAGGCGCAGCTTTCTACCTGGGCCTGGCGCATCGCCACCAACGAAACCCTCAACTGGCTGCGCCGGGAAAAGGTGCGCGCCGCCCTGCGCTTCTCTTCCGTAGACGCCGAGATGGAGCGCCGCATCCAGGCCGATCCCTACTTCAACGGCACCGCCGCCCAGCGGGAACTGGCCAAGGCCGTTGCCAAACTCCCCGAAAAACAGCGCCAGGTGTTCATCATGCGCTGGTGGGACGAGCTTTCCTACGAGGAAATATCGGCCATTACCGGCACATCGGTGGGCTCCCTCAAAGCCTCCTACCACATTGCGCAGGAAAAAGTACGGCAGTACATGGACCCCGAATAAGCTTTTTTCGTAAAAATTGATTATATTTGTAGTTACTGACCAATAACACAGATAATCAATACTTATGAAGAAACTCTTTTCTGTAGCCCTGTTGCTTGCTTTAGGCATCAGCGCTTTTGCACAAGAAACCCAGGAATCGGCTCAGGCTCCCAAGGAAAAAGAAAAGGAAGTCAAGAAGGGTTGGAGCTTCGGCGTACTGCCCACCGCCACTTATTCCAAAGACAATGGCTTCCAAGCAGGCGCCTTTGGCGATGTGTACTATTATGGTGACGGCTCCACCTATCCGGACCCGCTCCACAAAATCAGCTGGGAGGGTTCGTACTTCACTAACAGCCACCGTATGCGCTTCTACCTGGCATACGATTCCAAGTATCTCATTCCCAACATGCGCGTAAACGCTTCCGTTACCTATGTGGGAGACCCGCTTTATACTTTCTGGGGCTTCAACGGTCCGGCGTCCGTACAGGACTACACCCTCTGGTCTAACCGTGACCTGGTTACCGTGCCCGCCGCAGACGGTACCCAAAATAACGTGAACTATTATGGCATGAGCCGCGACATGCTCCGTGTCCTGGCCAACTTCCAGGGGCAGATTATCCCGCACCTGAACTGGGCTGCCGGCATCAACTTCTGGTACTGGAAGCTGGGCAATATGCGCGATAATGGTGTTAAGAACAAGGAAACCGGAAATAAAGATTATTATGGTTTAGACGTTACCCTGTTCAACCGTTATAAGGAACTGGGCGCCATCAAGCCTGGAGAAGCCGAGGGCGGTATGTCCCTGGAACTGAACGCCGGCCTGGTGTTCGACACCCGCGACATTGAGGCGGCCCCTAACAAAGGTATCTGGGCCGAGGCCTACCTCAACGGTGCCCCCTATGCGGGAAATCCCGCCAACGGTTATTACAGTCCCTACCTCAAGGCCTGCGTGTACTTCCGTCACTATGTGAGCATTCCCATTCCCATCCCGGCTGGCAATCCCGTGTTTGCCTACCGTCTGGCCTGGCAGCAAACCATTGCGGGAGAAACCCCGTTCTACATGATTCAGAACGTTCCTCTGCTGGTCCAGCGCAACATGATTTCCGAGGGATTTGGCTCCTCCAATACCATCCGCGGTATGCGTGAAAACCGCGTTCTGGCAGAAGGCCTGGCCTGGGCCAACCTGGAACTTCGTGTAAAGCTGGTGAGCTTCAAGCTCTTCAACCAGTATTTCTACGTAGCCCTGAATCCGTTCTTCGACGCCGGTATCATCACCAAGGGGTACAGAACCAATATTCTTCAGGGAGTCGTGAACGACGAAGCCCTTAAGACCGCCTACGAATACGACGCATACCGGAACTTCCTGGTAGAGAAAAAGCCCAAGGAGGTTGCCGCCTACGATGCCGTGCACAACGCCGACTACAACGGCACCATCTACGACGCCAGTAACATACACAAGCTCATCTACAGCGCCGGCGGCGGTCTCAAACTGGCCATGAACCAGAACTTTATTATTTCGGCCGAGCTTGCCAAGTGCTTCACTCCCGGCCTGGATGCAGGCCTTTGGATTGGTATCGGCATTAACTATCAGTTCTAGTATATGAAAAGACTCTTCAAGCTGGCTGCCATTGCGCTGGTAGCCCTCTCGCTCAACAGCTGCCTGGCCGGCAAATACATGTGCAACTATGCATTGCTCCCTACCCCGCACGGCGTAGACGACATCGAGCGCACCCGTCATAAGGCCGATTCCCTCCTTCCCGGCAGTACCGCCTGGTACGACAGCCTCAAGACGCTGGGCATCCTCAAGGATATCAACATCACCGGCTACCACGATAAAAAGATCCACGCCGTGTATGCCCCCGCCGCCAAACCCGAGGAAGCCAACGGCACAGCCATCGTGGTCCACGGCTACACAGACAACCACTACGTGTTCCTCTATCTGGTGCGCATGTACCGCGACGAGTTCAACTACAACGTGATGGTACCGGACCTGCAGTACCACGGCTACTCAGAGGGCGACGCCGCCCAGATGGGCTGGTTCGACCGCTTTGACGTAGAAAAATGGGCCGAAGAGGCACACAAGATCTTCAACGACGACTTTATGGTGGTGCACGGCGTCTCCATGGGCGCAGCCACTACCATGATGATGAGCGGAGACCCGCTCCCGGACTATGTGAAGTGCTTCGTAGAGGACTGCGGCTACAGCAGCGCCTGGGACCAGTTTGCCCACAACCTCAAGCAGCAGTTCCACCTGCCTCCTTTCCCCATCCTCAACAGCGCCAGCATCGTGTGTAAGAACCGCTATGGCTGGGGCTTCAAGGAGGCCTCATCGGCCAAGCAGGTAGCCAAGAGCACCCAGCCCATGCTGTTCATCCACGGTGACGCCGACGACTTTGTCCCCTTTGAGCAAATGTGGACCAACTACAACGCCAAAACCATGGGCTACAAGGAGTACTATATTTGCGAGGGCGCCGTTCACGCCAATTCCTTCGCCAAGGATCCCGAGACCTACAAGGCGCGCGTCTTGAACTTCCTCAAGACGGTTCATAACATGATCGAAGTAGGAAATCTATGAGTAAGTACATTTTGGCCCTGGACCAAGGAACCAGTTCCTCCAGGGCCATTGTTTTTGACCACGACGGAAACATTTGTTCCGTAGCCCAGCAGGAGTTCACGCAGTATTTCCCCCAGCCCGGCTGGGTAGAGCACGACCCCATGGAAATCTGGGCCTCCGAGGCCGCCGTCATCGCCGAGGCCATCTCCAAGATCGGCATCAATGGCCTGGACATCGCCGCCATCGGCATCACCAACCAGCGGGAAACCACCATCGTGTGGGATGCCGAGACCGGCCTTCCCATTCACAAAGCCATAGTGTGGCAGGACCGCCGTACATCGGCTTTCTGCGACGAGCTCAAGGCCCGAGGCCTGGTGGACAAGATCCGCGAGAAGACGGGCCTCATCATCGACGCCTATTTCTCCGGCACCAAGATCAAGTGGATTCTGGACAATGTGCCCGGCGCCCGGGAGAAGGCACAAGCCGGCAAACTGCGCTTTGGCACGGTGGACAGCTGGCTGGTATGGCAGCTCACCCGCGGAGAGGTTCATGTGACCGACGTCTCCAATGCCTCCCGCACCATGCTGTTCAACATCAACACACTGGAGTGGGACGCCGAACTGCTGGAGTTGCTGGATATTCCGCTCAGCATGATGCCGGCCGTCAAGTCCTCGTCCGAGGTCTACGGCCACACCAAAACCACCATCTTTGCGCACGAGGTTCCCATCGCCGGCATGGCCGGTGACCAGCAGGCCGCCCTATTCGGCCAGATGTGCACCACGCCCGGCAGCGTAAAGAACACCTACGGCACGGGCTGCTTCCTGCTCATGAACACCGGCGAGAAGCCCATCCTGAGCCGCAACAACCTGCTCACCACCGTTGCCTGGAAGATCGGCAATACCGTGAATTACGCCCTGGAAGGCTCCATCTTTGTGGGCGGCAGCGTGGTCCAGTGGCTGCGCGACGGCCTGGGCATCATCCGGTCCTCCTCCGAGATTGAAGCCCTGGCTGCCACCGTACCGGACAACGGCGGCGTGTACTTTGTGCCCGCCCTCACCGGCATGGGCGCCCCGTACTGGGACCAGTATGCGCACGGGCTCATCTGCGGCATCACCCGCGGCACCACGGCAGCGCATATTGCCCGTGCAGCGCTGGAGGGCATCGCCTTCCAGACCATGGACATTGTAGCCGCCATGGAGGCCGATGCCGGTGTAAAGTTGGCCGAACTCAAAGTAGACGGCGGCGCCTCCCGCAACAACCTCATGATGCAGTTCCAGGCCGATGTCCTGGGCACCAATGTCATCCGCCCGGCTGTCACCGAAACCACCGCCATGGGCGCCGCCTACCTGGCCGGCCTGGCCGTGGGCTACTGGAGCTCGCTGGAAGAGATTAAGGCACAGTGGCAGGTAGAACGCACGTTCAGCCCTTCAGGCGCCGACATGACCGCCGCCCGCTCCGGCTGGGCCGATGCCATCAACAGAACCATTAGTAAATAAGATAAATGGTGGAAGGTATAGCCTTCAGTGGAACTCCGTTCGCTCCGCTCACTCCGGCCCCTCCCACAGCTTCTTGAACATTTCCGGCTTGCCGCCGAAAATATCCAACAATCTGCGGGCCCCTCCCCCTACCCATGTGCGGGGGTGCACATGTCCACTGAAGGCTATACCTTCTACCATCGAACTGAATAATTAAACTATGAATCAGTACATTTTTGAGTTTATTGGCACATTGGTGCTGGTGCTGCTGGGCGACGGTGTTTGCGCAGCGTGCAGTTTGAACAAATCCAAGGCAAAGGGTGCCGGTTGGGTAGTCATTGCTTTGGGTTGGGGATTGGCCGTGATGATGGGCGTACTCATTGCCGGGCCCGTTTCCGGTGCCCATCTGAATCCTGCGGTTACCCTGGGCCTGGCCATTGCCGGCTCTTTCCCCTGGGCTTCGGTCTTGGGTTACATTGTGGCCCAGATGCTGGGCGGCTTTGTTGGCGCCATATTGGTATGGGTATTCTATAAAGACCATTACAAGGCCACTGCCGATGAGCCGGATACCATGCTGGGTACTTTCTGCACCATGCCGGCCATTTACAACCCCTGGCGCAATGTGGTTTGTGAAGTCATTGCCACCTGCATGCTGGTATTTGTAATCCTGGCATTAGGCTTCTCCGGAAACGCTTTCCAGCTGGGACCTGTCACCGCTTCTACCGGCTCGCTGGGCTCATGGCCTGTCACCTGCCTCATCATGAGTATCGGCATGTCCCTGGGTGGAACCACCGGTTATGCCCTGAACCCCGCCCGTGACCTGAGCCCCCGCTGCGCTCATGCCATACTGCCCATCACTGGCAAGCGGGACAGCGGCTGGTCCTACAGCTGGGTCCCTGTGGTGGGCCCCATGATCGGCGCAGCCCTCGCCGCCGGCCTGTACCTCCTGGTGTTCTAGCGATCACCCAACATATTGTGTTTCAATATTTTACAACAATTCAGTCCGGCTTTTTGCCGGACTGAATGTTTATAAAACACTGATTATTAATCACTTAAGTGACCAGGGGAAGCGCGCTACTTGCGTTCTTCCCGCAGGGTCAGGCCCATGAAGAGGATGGAAAGGACGCAGGCGCCAATAAGCAGCACGAAGGTCCAACTCCAGCCGGCGGCCTGAGCCACATAACCCAGCACCGTATTGGCCAGGATGAAGGTGCCCAGGAAGTAGCCGAAGAAACCGGTAAGGCCGGCGGCCGTTCCCGCAGCATTCTTGGGTGCCAGATCCAGCGCCTGAACACCAATGAGCATCACCGGCCCATAGATAAAGAAGCCGATTCCGATGAGACAGATCATGACCACGGTAATGTTGTCGATAAACTGCCAGTACAGCACTACGAACACTAGAACCAGCAACATGAAAATAATCGTGGGCAGGGCCCGGCGGCCATGAAACACTTTGTCGGACAGCCAGCCGCAAATAATGGTACCAGGGATGGCGGCAAACTCATACACGCTGTAGGCCCAGCCCATGGACTTGGGGTCGATGCCTTTTTCGGTAAGCAGCGTGGGCGCCCAGTCCAGGCAACCATAACGCACCATATACACAAAGGCATTGGCCAGGGCGATGTACCACAGGAACTTGTTGTTAAGGACGTACTTGAAGAAAATCTCGCGGGTAGTGAGCGTTTGCTCATGCTTCTCGGAGTAGTTCTTGGGATAGTCGTTGCGCCAGGATTCTACAGACTCCAACCCGCAACTCTGCGGGGTGTCGCGAAGCAGAATATAGGCCAGGATGGCGATGAGCAGCGACACTGCAGCAGGAAAAGCAAAAGTTCCCACCAGGAAATACAACTCCGAATGAGAGCCGTATACCCAACTTCCAAACCAAATGGCACCGTAGGTAGCCATGAGGCCGACCAGACCACCACCCACATTATGGGCGCAGTTCCAAATACTCATCATGGTTCCCCGTTCATTAGAAGAGAACCAGTGCGTCATCACGCGCCCGCAGGGAGGCCAGCCCATACCATTGAACCAGCCCACCAGAAAGTTCAGCACGCCCATCACCAAGATGGCCAGGGCTTTATGGTCGGCTCCTATCATATGGATAGGAACTATCATGAAGCACATGGCAATGGCCGACAGGATGAGCCCCAGCGGCAGGAATACCCGGGCATTAGAGCGGTCGGAGACGCTGCCCATCAGGAACTTGGACAGTGCGTATGCCGCAGCATTGATACCCAGCACCAGGCCCAATTCACCTTTAGCAAAGCCCAAAGGAGCCATAAAAGGAATGGCCAATGACAGGTTTTTTCGAACCAGATAATAACCGGCATAGCCGATGAATGCGCCCAGGAACACCTGCAGACGCATGCGTTTGTACTTGGCATCGGCCTCGGGGCCGGTCTGTGCCGGCAAATAGGCCGGCTGCTGTAGGAACTTTAGCATTGTTATTCGTTATTCTATTGCTTCGGCCAAAATGGAAATGGGATTCATGACCGTGTAGCCGGTGCTCATTTCAATTTGCCATTTGCAGGTTTCGCAGTCGCAGGCTACTACATCGGGGTTCACCGACTTGATTTGGGCAAACAGCGGTGCGCCGATAGCCTGGGACACCTCGTAGTTCTCCTTTTTGAAACCATACGTACCCGAGATGCCGCAGCAGTTGGAATCCAGCAGGATGAACTCCACGCCGGGAATCATGCTCAGGAGCTTCACCGAGAAGATGCCCCAACCCAACTTTTCCAGATGGCAAGGGACGTGGTAGGCGATTTTCTTGTGATAATCGGCCTTGAACTTGAGGGTGGCGCCCTTCTCCAGCTTTTCAAAGATGAAACGCGTGGCCATGAGGAGGGATTCCCTTACATCGGCATTGTCTACGCCCAGCAGGTTGGGGTACTCGTCGCGCATGGTGAGGGTGCAGGTCGAGGAGGTTGTGAGCACCTTGAGGCCTTTGTCCAGGACCGCCTGCCGAAGCTGGGCTACGTTATGCTCGGCGTGCTTACGCGCCTGGGCCGA
This sequence comes from uncultured Bacteroidales bacterium, assembly GCA_905234285.1. Lineage (GTDB taxonomy): Bacteria > Bacteroidota > Bacteroidia > Bacteroidales > UBA932 > Cryptobacteroides. The sequence continues at coordinate 21,183 of CAJOHK010000016.1, read as the reverse complement.
CATGCCGTTGGTGATGAGGGCAATGCCGCAGCACTTTTCCTTTTCCAGCAGCTGCACGCCTACGCCCAGGGCATTGAGCACCTTCACCAGGTCCTTTCCCAGCTGGGGATAATTATAATTCACATAGCAGCCGTGGAAATAGGCCACCTGCTCCGGGAATGCCGCCTGTTCTTTCTTGTGGCGCCCCAGCCAATATTCAAAGCCCGGTGCGCTGTACTTGGGGAAGGTACGGTGCCGGTCTATTTTTAAAGTGGCATCCAGAATGGTTTTGGTGATCCCCAGACCGGTAACACCATTCACGATGGGCGCAAACGGACGGGCCATTTTGCCCATGAAGTCGGTATTGGCCAGCAGGGTATCCCGCAGCTTGGGCGGCGTATGGTCGTACTTGATGCGGGCGCTCTGGATAAGATCGGCCACGTGTACCCCGGAAGGGCAGGCTACCTCGCAGCGCTTGCAGTTGAGACAGTATTTGAGGGCCTGATTAAAGAAATAGGGGTCCTTGAGCCTGAGCCGCTCGCCGTCCGGGCCGGCCTGCTTGGGGCCGGGATACAACGGATTGGCTTGCAGCACCGGGCAGTATGCCGTACACACCGTGCACTTCATGCACTCCTCAAAATTGTGCCGGCTCTTAGTATATTCCTGTAATTTCATGCCTGAACATTTTTAAGGATTTGGTCGGCGGCATGCAGGGCGGTCCGGATGGCCAGCCCGGCAGCGGTGCCGAACTCGGGGTGCGTGCCGCCCAGTAGGGTGCCTGCCACGTACAGGTTCTCCAGCGCCTTTCCACCTTCCATGGCATGGAGGTGTTCATCGGCCTTTACGCCGAAGCTCATGTAGGGCTGGTCTTCCCGGAAGGCGGGATTGTACCATGCGTTGCGGTCCTCATTAAACGCCACGTCCAGGCCGAAGATGGGTTCGTACACCTGGAAAGGATTGGAAACAAGCCCCTTGGAGAAGTACCCACCGGTGCAGAGGATAAAGTTGGACGCCTCGATATAGTGGTTGTCCAGGTTCCTGGTGGCCACCGAGTGCACCACGCCGTCGTGGGTGTGGGCGCGGACTACCTCGTCTCCCATGAGATAGGTTCCGCCCAGCAATTGGAAACGCTGCTTAAGCAAAATAAGGGTGCGGATACCAGGGACCGACGGCGGTAAAGTGCCCGCAAACACCACGTGCGCGGGAATGCCCCGGCGGATACGGTCCGGCACGGAGGCATCCTGCAGGCCGAATACCTGAGGAAGCACGACGGCGTCTTCGTCCTTGAGCAGCACGCGTACTTCCTGGATTACCTTTTCCCAGATGCGGTCCATCACGCGGGCAATCTGCACCGAGCGCATCTCGCTGGGGCTTTGCTGAAGCTGCTCCAGCTCCGGCAAATTGAGGAAGCGCACCCGGCAGCTCATTCCCTCCTTTTCCAGCCCTTCGGCCAGGAAGGAAGAGAAGAAGTCGTGGTAGCCGGTAAAGTTGACGATGAGCACCTTACGCGCAAACTTTGGGGAAGGAAACAGATCGATATCCTCCAGCGAGAGGGCCGATTCCTTGAAAGTACCCATGGGCGTAAGCCGCACGCCAGGGCTGTAATGCAGGCGGACGCCGGCCTCGTTGAAGAGGTCCAGGATGCGCTGCTCGTCCCCCTTGAGGGACTCGAAAGTGCCCGAGAAGAAATGCAGGGCGTTTTGGCCGGTGCTGATGATGGCGGTATTTTGTCCGGCTTTTTGCAGGGCGATGCCGGCTACCAGGCCGGAAAGGCCGCCACCTATAATGACAGTATCGTATTTCATAGGCCCAGAACGTGTTTATAGACCCACTGCGTGTATTCGGCTTCGCGGAGGGTGTCGCCCCAGCCGATGGGGAAATTGCCCTTCCAGCGTTCCTGGAGGAAGTCCTCCAAATCGGCGCGTTCCCGCGCCACGCAGCCATGTGCCTTGGCCAGGAGGCCGGCGGCGCGGCAGGCGCAGAACTCGCCCTGACAGGTGCCCATACCCACGCGGGTGCGGCGCCTGAGATCCGTGAGGGTAGAGACTTCCAGCCTGTCGATGGCGGCGTTGATCTCCCCTACCGACACTTCCTCGCACTCGCAGATGAGCGCCTCGTCGCGGCGGTCGCCGGTGCGGATGCGGGCGGCGCGGGTGCCCATACGGGCGGCAGCGGCCTTTTGCGCCATGGTGGGCGATTCCCAAATTTTCTTGGCTACTTCCTCGTAGGATGGTTCCTCTGAGCCGGGCAGCGGCACCTGCGCCGTTTCGCAGGCTTTCTCCACGCCCAGTTTTCGGCAAACCACGTCCGTGGCCATTTCGGCCATTAAGCGGTAGGTCATGAGCTTGCCGCCGGTGATGGTGACAAAACCCTTGAGACCGTCGCGGACCTCATGGTCCAGGCAAACGATGCCGCGGGAGATGTTGCGGCCCGAGGGGTCGTCATCGGCGCTCACCAGCGGACGAACGCCGGCATAGGCGCGCAGGATGCGGGTTTGCGACAGGGACGGCGCCAGCTTGGCACCCTCGGTGATGAGGAGCGTCACCTCGTCCGGAGTCACCGCCACGTTGTCGCACTCCTCGAAGGGAATGCGGGTAGAGGTGGTGCCGATGATGCACACGGTATCGCCGGGCACCAGGATATCGGCGTTGGAGGGCTTGCGGCAGCGGTTGATGACCAGATTGTTCACGCGGTGCGCAAAAATGAGGAGGGCGCCCTTGGCGGGGAACATGCCCACATGCACGCCGGCCATCTGGGCAATGTGCTGCCCCCAAATACCGCAGGCATTCACCGTGACGGGGGCGTAATAGTCTACGTCCTCCCCGTTTTGGTGGTTGTGCGTGTGAACACCCTTGATGGTATCGCCTTCCTTGATGAAGCCGGTAACCTCCGTGTGCAGGCGCACCTGGCCGCCGTGCAGTTTGGCGTCCAGCATGTTGGCGGCGCAAAGGCGGAAGGGATCCACGCTGCCATCGGGCACTTTTACTGCGCCGATAAGCTCAGGATTCACCGAGGGCTCCAGCCTGCGGGCCAGGTCCGGGTCAATGATCTCGGCGTTGATGCCCGACTTGAGGCAGGATTCTACAAAGGTTTGCTGATAGGCAAGGTCATCCTCCGGGAGGGTGATGAACAAGCCGTTGGTCTCGTCGATGCAGTGGGAGGCAATGCGGCGCAGAATCATGTTTTCCTCTATGCACTCGCGGGCGCTCTCGGCATCGTTTACCGCATAGCGGGCACCGGAATGCAGCAGTCCGTGGTTGCGGCCCGTTGCCCCGGTAGCAATGTCTGAGCGCTCGATAAGAAGGGTTCTGAGGCCACGCATAGCGCAGTCCCGCTGGGTTCCTGCGCCCGTGATGCCGCCACCGATAATAATGACATCGAATTCGTTTGCGTTCATGGCACTAGTTTAGTACACAAATTTACACAAAATAATTAAACCTTATTATCGGAAGGGTGTCAAAAGATGCAGTTATGACCAAAAAGAACGACATATCCACGCCTCAAGGCTACTTTGACCAGTTGCAGCAGCGGCTCATGGACCTTCCCGGGCGGGAAGCCAGGCCCACGGTGATACAAAGAGTATCGCCCTGGCTGGCCTACGCCGCCTCGCTGGCCATTCTGGTAGCCGTGGGCAATTTCGTTCTGCGGAAGGCTGCAGCTCCCGCAGAAGAAGACACAGGATGGGACTATGTTGCCTGGCTGGCCCAGTCGTTGGATCCCGACGGCGTCATCGAGCTCACAGAGCCCTCTACCCTGTCTGATGAGGATATCCTTTCTTTTTTATTGGCCGACAATTTATCTGTAGAACAATTGGAAACACTGAATTATGAAGAAGATTATTAGTATGGTTTGCGCCCTGGCTCTGGTTAGCGGGGCCCTGTTTGCCCAGAATCCCAAGGGCGACCACAAGAAAGACGGCAACTGGAGAGAAAAAGTCCGCGCCGAGCAAATTGGTTTCATCACCGCCGAGCTCAACCTCACCGAGGCCGAAGCCCAGGCCTTCTGGCCCGTGTACAACGACGTGCAGGCCCAGCGCCGCGAAGCTTTCAAAGCCCAGCACGCTGCCCTCAAAGCACTGGAGAATGGCGCCGAAGGCAAAGAGGCCGAGAAACTCCTGGACGACTACCTGGCCGCCAAGAAGAAAGGCGAAGCCATTGATGCCGATGCCGTCCTGCGCTACAAAAAGGTGCTCCCCGTCCAGAAGGTTGCCAAGCTCCTGATGGCCGAAGAAAAGTTCCGTCACCAGCAAATCGGCAAACTGGGTAAGGGACAGGGCGGCCCCCGCATGGCCCCCGACGGCGAGCAAGGCAACTTCGGTAAGCATGAAGGTGAAGGCAAGCCTGCCCGTAACGGCAAAAAGTTCTTCCAGAACAACCAGGGAGGCGACGCCGCCGAACAGCCCCTTATCTAGGGTCACTTAATTCGCTATGCCTGAGGCACTTACAGATATTCAGTCCGGCAAAAAGCCGGACTGAATTGTTATAATTCACTGATGATCAATTATTTAGCTGACCGCTTATAAACCTTGGCCGAAAAACTGTATATTTGCAGTATGGAACAGAAATGTAAAGTGCCGGCGTTCTTGAAGCCGGGAGACAGGGTGGCACTGGTGTCGCCGTCCTTTGTGACCGGAAGTGTCTTTGTGGATGGCGCGGCGGACGTGCTGCGGGATTGGGGCTATGAGCCGGTAATTGGCAAAAACGTGGGAAAACGTCACTTGAAAAGCTACGCCGGCACCCTGGAAGAACGCTTGCAGGACCTGAAGGATGCTTACGAGGATCCTTCCATCAAGGCCATCGTGTGCAACCGGGGCGGTTACGGCACCCTGCAAATGTTGGGGAAAGGCCTCATCGGCCTAATGGCACAAAACCCCAAGTGGCTCATCGGCTTCAGTGATATTACCACTCTATTGGCATTGGAAAACAAAGCCGGCGTCGTGGGCATTCACGGCGCTATGGGCAAACACCTGGCCGAAGGAAAAGGCGCCGACACCAACAGCCTCCTCCTGAAGGAGTTGCTGGCAGGAGATGTGCCCGCGTACCAGTTGCCGAGCCACCCCTGCAACATCGAAGGGCAGGCATCGGCCCCCCTCACCGGCGGCAACCTCTGCACCTTTACCCCGCTCCTGGGCACAGAGGCCGACACCACCCGGGACCAGGACTTCATCCTCTTTATTGAGGAGGTAGAAGAGACCTACCACAATATGGACCGACAGATGAACATCCTCCTGCTGCAGGGAGCGCTCAAAAGATGCAAAGGCGTAGTCCTGGGCACCTTCGAGGGATGCACGCCCGACATCGCTTACAATAGTCCCGAAGAATTGTTTATCCAGTACCTGAAACCGCTTGGGATCCCTGTCTGCTGCGGCTTTCCAGCCGGGCATGGAGCCCAGAAACAACCCCTGCTGATGGGCGCCGAGGCCTCGCTGGAAGTGGGACCGGACGGCGCCAAACTGTCTTTTCATTTATAAAAAATCTTAGTATCTTTGTGTCCGCTAAAACCTAAGAAGAAGACATGAAGATTCAGGGAAAAACCGTCCTGATTACCGGAGGGTGCTCCGGAATTGGGAAAATCATGGCCCGGCGCTGCCTGGAAAAAGGCGCCAAAAAGGTAGTTGTGTGGGACATCAACGAAGCGGCCATCGACGCAACCGTGACAGAACTTTCGGCCAAGGGCCCCGTATACGGACATAAGGCCGATATCTCCGATCCCGCTTCCATCGACCTGGCTTATGAATCCACCAAAGCCGCCTGCGGCGACGTAGACATCCTCATCAACAACGCCGGCATCATTACCAACAACAAGACCTTCGCCGAGCAAACCGACCAGGATATCAACCGCACCTTCGATATCAACACCAAGGGCGCCATGTTTGTGACGCTCAGATACTTGAAAGACATGAAGGCCCGCGGCGAGGGGCACATCTGCAACATCACTTCGTCGGCCGGCATGCTGGCCCTGCCCAAAATGTCGCTGTATGCCAGCTCCAAATGGGCGGCCATCGGCTGGAGCCAGAGCCTGCGCATCGAGCTGGAACGCGAGAAAAGCCCTGTGAAAGTGACCACCATTGCCCCGTATTTCATCAATACCGGCATGTTCGACGGCATCCATTCCTTCTTCAGGATCCTGCCGCCGGAAGAGGTGGCCCGCAAGACCCTCCGTGCCATTGAATGGAACCTGGGTTACCGCGGCATCAACTTCCCGGAGCACTTTATCCGCCTCATGCAAGGCATCTTCCCGCACCGATGGTTCAACTTTATCTTTGGCGACGTGTGCGGCCTGTACACTGTAATGAATCATTTTACTGGTAGAAAATAATATGTAATGGAAAAAAGTTTTTCTTTGTAAATCTGTGGCCACCCTCGGCCGCATAAGAGGGAGGGGCCCACAGAAAGGCCCGAAGGGCCCTCGTAATGGGAGGGGTCGCAGAGCGACGATTTACAAAGAAAATCTTTTTGCAAAGGAATTATAAATTATGGCACTGGAAAACACATCGGCAGAAAGAATTCAGGAACTGGTAGAGAAGCAGCGGGCCTTTTATGCTACGGGCGCTACCCGGGACGTCAAATGGCGCAAGGCGCAACTCAAGGCCTTTAATGCAGGCCTACACAAATGGGAGAAGCCCCTTTGCGAGGCCCTGTGGCAGGATTTGCACAAAAGCTACGAGGAAGCCTTCATGACCGAGCTCGGCCTGGTGTACGGCGAGATTGGCGAAGCCATCAAGAAGGTGGATAAATGGGCCCGGCGCAAGAGCAAACCCACGCCGCTTACCGGCATGCCGTCGTCCAGCTACATCGTGCGCGAGCCGCTGGGATGCACCCTCATCGTTAGCCCCTGGAACTACCCCGTGCAGCTGCTGCTGAACCCGCTGGTGGGTGCCATCGCCGCCGGATGCACCGCCATCCTGAAGCCGTCGCCCTATGTGCCCACCATCTCCAAGGTCATCGAGGCGTTCATCGCCGATACCTTCGCCGACGAATACGTGGGCGTGGTGCAGGGCAACCGCCTGGTGAACGGCGAACTGTTCAAGCACCGCTACGACCTGGTGTTCCTCACCGGCAGCCCTTCGCTGGGACGCATCGCCATGGCCGCACAGGCCCAATACCTTACGCCGATGGTGTTGGAACTGGGCGGCAAGAGCCCGTGCATCGTGGACAAGGACGCCAACCTCAAGCTGGCCGCCCGCCGCATCGCCTGGGGCAAGTGCCTCAACAGCGGCCAAACCTGCATCGCTCCGGACTACCTTTTCCTGCATGAGGATATTAAAGAGGCCTTCATCGAGGCTTTCAAGCAGGAGCTGGCGGGGCTGTATCCGCAGGGCACCGAGCAGTCCGACAAGTTTGTACACATCGTGAAAGAAAGCGCCTTCGAGCGCCTGGAAAGCTACCTGGCCGATGGCAAAGTGGTAGTGGGCGGCCACTTTGACAAGTCCCGTCTGTGGATGGAACCCACCCTGCTGGACGGCGTCTCCCCCGATGCCCCCGTAATGACCGAGGAAATCTTCGGCCCCATCTTCCCCATCCTCACCTTCAAGGACCGCTCCGAGGTGGTTGCCTTTGTGAACCAGCGCGAGAAACCGCTGGCGTTCTACTACTTTGGGTCGGCCGAGGCAGGTTGGGATATCATCGGCCGCACTACCTCGGGTGGCGCCTGCATCAACGATACCATCATGCACATTGCCAACCCCAACATCCCGTTCGGCGGTGTTGGCAATTCCGGCATGGGCAGCTATCACAGCGAGCGCAGTTTCCTGGCCTTCAGCCACGAGCGCGCCGTGGTCAAGACGCCCACCTGGATTGACCTGAAGTTCCGCTATATGCCTTACGGCATGTTCGGGCTCATCAAAAAGATGTTAATGATTCACGCCGAATAATGAAAAAGCTGTTTGTTCTGGCTTTGAGCCTGCTGCTGGGGGTTGCCACCCAGGCCCAGGAAAGGATTTCCGTCAAGTCCTTCCTCAAAAAGAGTGACACCGACACCACTACCTATATTCTTAGAGGTGTGGTAGATTACATTCGCAATCCTTCCAACGGCAATCTGTACCTGAAGGACCGCACCGGCCGCGTGCTGCTTTACGGCGTGCGAGACACCGTGGGTGGCACCCGCAGCTTCTACCAGCTGCAGATCCTTCAAGGTGACACCCTGGAGGTGATGGGCAAGCGCACGGTGTACAACCAGCAGACCATCGAGATGAAAAACGCCCGGCTGGTCTACCACGGAAAAAGCCGTACGCACGATGCCACCATCGCCCAGCGCGCCGCCGAGCGTCATCCCAGCTTCAAAAACGGAGATGTGGAAACTTTTATCGCGTGGGTGGCGGCACACGTGAAGTACCCAGCCGGCTGCTCGGCCGAAGGAACGGTGAAGGTGAAATTTGTGGTGGGCCGCGACGGTGGCGTACAGGAAACGGAGATTGTCCAGAGCGTGGACCCGCTGCTGGACGCCGAGGCCCTGCGCGTAGTGCGCAGCAGCCCCAAGTGGCGCCCCGCCAAGCTCAATGGCAACCCCGTCCGCACCACCTACACCATCCCCATCATCTTTAGCCGCTAATCCGGCGTTCACTCAAGTTATGAATAACTTGTGCCCGTGACACCTCTTCAAAGTCGGTTCGGGCAGCCCGCATTGTTTTAAGTGACTGAAACAGAGCAAGATAGCACTTTTGCCAAAGCCGGCACAAGGTGATTGGATACAAGTAGAAAAGCCAGGCTCATCTGCCTGGCTTCCTGATTTTTGTGCGGGTGAGAAGAGTCGAACTTCCACGGGCTAATGCCCACCACCCCCTCAAAGTGGCGTGTCTACCATTTCACCACACCCGCAATTATTTGGGACTGCAAAGATAGAAAGCTTTTTTGGAATCCCAAAACTTTTTACCACTTTTTTACAGCCCCCGAACAAATTGGGCGTTGGCGGGATTGCCGGTAAAGGTGAGGAGGCACAAATCGATTATTTCCTTATTCTTGTACACTTCCATGCTCAGTTTGCCCACTACGTTGTTCCACCCGGCCTGGTTGGCGGTGCAGCTGTATTCCATGGCGCCCACCGTCTTGAAACTGCAGGAGTAGGGCTCTTTCTCCGAGCGGGTGCCGCTGTATACGGCGCTCCAGTTATAGTGGAAAGAACGGCTGCCCTCGGCTCCGCGGACCAGTTGCATCACCAGGGTGGTGGGGTAGCTGTCGTTGTCAAAACTATAGTCGTTGCTGAACGTGAGCTCCCAGGTGTCGGCGGCGGTGTTTACCATGGTCATTCCCAGCATGTGGCTGGCGTTGGAGATCACCTTCCAGGAAGAGCCCACCTGTTCCAGATCCTGCGGACCGGTTATGAGGTAACGGGTGCTCTTGCCCATATCCTTCAGGGTTTGGTTTACGCTCAGGGCCAGTTCCAGCTCGTCCAGGGCGTCGGTTACCAGGTTGTCGGCTATATACATCATGTAGTTTCCCCCTTCCGAGAGAGAATACAGATTGTGTCCACCTACAGAGTTCTCGGAATAATTGCCTTTGGTACAGGCTATGGCCGCAAGGGCGGCGGTAATGATAAGGATATATTTTTTCATGTTCTTCACTGCTTAAAAACTAAAACCCATGCCAATCCGGGCCCCGCGTACCACGGAACCGTAGCAGATTTCGGCGGTGCCATAGACACGCTGGCCACCCCATTGACAGCCGAAGGGGATTACCTCCCAGGCAAACTTGACGGGATGTCCCTCTTCTAAAATACTGTTCACCTGAATACCGGCCGCCACTTTTCCATACATGCGGAAGTGACGGGGGCTGGGGATGCATATTTTGGCCTGCGGCAGAATATAGAACAGGGTTTTTTTGAATTCTTCCGTATTGCCGGTAATCCTGGTATAGGACGACGCGCGCATGGGGCAGGCATCCAACTGGAGCCCCACGCGGACAATCCGGTTAATCTTAAAGTGCGAGTCCAGGGTGAAGACGGGTCCTGTGGTTATCCGGTACTTGGGCTCGTACAGGGAAGACAGCGTCATTCCCTCGGCCGCGGTCTCCTTCACCTTGAGATACTCCCCGTTGTACCCGCCGATATACATATTAATTTCTACGCGCTCTTGCGCCTGCATGCCCCAGGCCAGCAGAACCGAAAGGGCAAGGATGGATACGATTCGTTTCATAGCATATAAAAGATGCATTTTGGGGCTTCAATGTTGCTGCCCGCAAAAAATTTTTAATCCTCAGAAATTATTCCTATCTTTGCAGGCTTCCACGAGATGGGGCAATACGCAAACTATTAATTATTTAAAACAGATTCACAATGGCTGTTAAAATCAGACTTCAGCGCCACGGAAAGAAGAATTTCGCATTCTTCCACATTGTTGTGGCCGATTCCCGCGCACCGCGCGACGGTAAATTCATCGAGCAGCTCGGCTCCTACAACCCCAACACCAACCCCGCCACCATCGTCCTGGACGGTGAAAAGGCCCTGGCTTGGCTCAAGGTAGGTGCTCAGCCCACGCTCACTGCTCGCCGCATTCTCTCCTACGAGGGCGTGCTCCTTCGCAAGCACCTCGCAGAAGGCGTAGCCAAGGGTGCCCTCACCGAGGCCCAGGCCGACGCCAAGTTCGCCGCTTGGAAAGCCCAGCGCGACGAGAAGATTGCTGCCAAGAAGACGGGAATCAAGAACGAGGCTATCGCCAAGGCTCAGGCCGCCAAGAAGGCCGAGGCCGAGGTTAACGAAGCCCGTGCCAAGGCTATCGCCGCCAAGAAGGCCGAAGCCGAAGAGGCTGCCAAGAAGGCCTCCGAGGAAGCTGCCGCCGAGGCTCCCGCTGCCGAGGCTGTGGAGACTCCTGCCGAATAATGCTGCGAGTCGCCCAGGTACTGAAATCCAACGGCACCGATGGCCAGCTGCTGCTTAGCTTCCTGGACATCCTGCCGGAAGATATCGACCTAGAGGAACCGGTGTTCATCGAATTTGATGGACTTCCGGTTCCCTTTTATTTTGAATCCTTCACCCCCAGGGGCAATAACCGCGCTCTGGTGCACCTGACAGGGGTCCATTCGTTAAAGGACGCCGACGAGCTCACCGGCGCCTCCGTCTACGCCGATTACTTCGAGGAAGAAGAAGACCAGGACTTCACCGGCTGGACCATCCTCCAGGCCGATGGCTCCACCGTGGGCACAGTGGCCGATTACGAAGACATCCCCGGCAACCCCTGCCTCTACGTAGACCTGGCCGATGGCCGCCAAGTGCTGCTCCCCCTGCACCCGGATCTGGTGCTGGCCGTAGACGAATCCCGCCAAACCCTCACCCTGGAAATCCCCGCCGGCCTTCTGGATCTGTAAACCAACGATCACTTAAGTGATTATCAATCAGTAATTTACAGAAACTCAGTCCGGCTTTTTGCCGGACTGAATATTAGGAAGAGATTGATTTACAACACGTTAAGCGAACGGGGCTGCACTCAAAAAAGAGACAGACCTAAGTCATATTGACTTTTAGGTCAATCTCTTTCAGTGTCGGGGTGACAAGACTCGAACTTGCGACCCTCTGGTCCCAAACCAGATGCGCTAGCCAACTGCGCCACACCCCGAAAGGACTGCAAAAATACACTATTTTTTGTATCTTTGCAACCTATGATGATTCAAGCCAGCGGTATACGGAAGTCTTTTGGCACTTTGGAGGTGCTAAAAGGTGTGGACTTTACGGTGGAACCCGGGCAGGTAGTGTCCATTATGGGGGCATCGGGCGCCGGAAAAACCACCCTGCTCCAAATCCTGGGCACCCTGCTCACCCCCGATGCCGGCAGCCTCATCGTAGACGGCACCGATGTGCTGCAACTGGGCTCCAGGGAACTGTCGGCCTTTAGGAACCGCCGCATCGGCTTTGTGTTCCAGGCGCATCATCTGCTGCCCGAGTTCTCGGCCCTGGAGAACGTGATGATTCCGGCTCTCATCGGGGGCGCATCGGCCAAAGAAGCGCGGGAAAAAGCAATGGATCTGCTGAAGAAAGTGGGCCTGGAAGCCCGCTCAGGGCACAAACCCTCCCAGCTCTCTGGCGGCGAGCAGCAGCGGGTTGCCATCGGCCGCGCCCTGGTGAACTCCCCCGCCATCCTCTTTGCCGACGAGCCCACCGGCAACCTGGACACCCACACCAAGGCCGAGATTCACCAGCTCTTCTTCCAGCTGCGGGACGCCCTGGGACAAACCATCGTCATTGTCACCCACGACCCCGATTTGGCCGTCCTGTGCGACCGGACCTGCCACATGAAGGACGGTTTGTTTATTTAGCGTTCATTTAACACACTAATAATCAACACTTTACAGATATTCAGTCCGGCTTTTTGCCGGACTTCTTTTGTATAAGTGGCTGAGACAGAGTAGGTTAAGTGACCATAGAAAATAATTTCAAGGAAACGATACAACATATTTAGAAAAATCACTATCTTTGCATGTGAAAGCTAAAACCTTTTAACCATGTATCTATTAGGCTACGATATTGGCAGTTCCTCTGTAAAAGCCTCGCTGGTGCAGGCCGATAACGGAAAATGCATAGCTACGGCGTTCTACCCCAAGAATGAAGCCCCCATCATTGCCAGGCAGCCCGGCTGGGCCGAGCAGGATCCCTGGATGTGGATGGGCAACCTCAAACGGGCCACGGACGACGTGCTGGCCCAGGCCAAGGAGGCCCAGGTGGACAAGGAGGATATCAAGGCCATCGGCATATCCTATCAGATGCATGGTCTGGTTTGCATAGACAAAGACCATAACGTGCTGCGGCCGTCCATCATCTGGTGCGACTCCCGCGCCGTCCCCTACGGCCAAAAAGCATTCAACGAACTGGGAAAGGGCTGGTGCCTGGAGCACCTGCTCAACTCCCCCGGCAACTTCACCGCCGCCAAGCTGGCCTGGGTAAAAGAGCATGAGCCCGACGTGTTCAAGCGCATCTGGAAAATCATGCTTCCCGGCGACTACATTGCCATGCGCCTCACCGGCATCGCCAGCACCACCGTGAGCGGCCTCTCCGAGGGAATCTTCTGGGACTTCCAGGCCGATAAACCCTCGGCCGAACTTCTGGACTACTTCGGCTTTGACGAGATCATCCTTCCGCAGCGCCGCCCTACCTTCGGCCTGCAGGGCACCCTCATCAAGGCGGCGGCCGAGCAGCTGGGCCTGCCGGAGGGCATCCCCGTCACCTACCGTGCCGGCGACCAGCCCAACAACGCCCTGAGCCTCAACGTGTTCGAGCCCGGAGAGATTGCCTCGACCGCCGGCACCAGCGGCGTGGTGTATGGCGTCATCGGCCAGGTGAATTACGACCCTAAAAGCCGCGTAAATACCTTTGCGCACGTGAACCATTCGGCCAAGGCCCCCCGCCTGGGCGTACTGCTGTGCATCAACGGCACCGGCATCCTCAACTCCTGGATGCGTCGCAACGTGGCCGATGAAGGCATGTCCTACGTGCAGATGAACGAACTGGCCGCGCAGGCACCCATCGGCGCAGGCGGCGTATCCATCCTTCCCTTCGGCAACGGTGCCGAGCGCATGTTGGAAAATCGCGAAACCGGCTGCAGCGTGCATGGCGTAAACTTTAACACCCACAATCGAGCGCATCTGCTGCGTGCCGCACAGGAGGGCATCGTGTTCTCCTTCCAGTACGGCATAGAAATCATGGAGCAGATGGGCCTGAAGGTCGATAAAATCCACGCCGGCATGGCCAACATGTTCCAGAGCCCGATTTTCCGCGACACCCTCTCGGGCGTTAGCGGCGCCACCATCGAGCTGTACGACACCGACGGATCGGTGGGCGCAGCCAAGGGCGCGGGCATAGGGGCCGGCATCTATAAGGACCGGCACGAGGCCTTTGCCACGCTGGAGCGCCTGGCCATTATAAGGCCCGACCACCAGGCCGAGTACCGCGAGGCCTACGAGCGCTGGAAATCCTATTTGAACAAATAATTATCAACCAATAACTGTTTATGGCTAAAGAGTATTTTCCGATGATCGGAAAGATTCCCTTCGAGGGAACCGCCAGCAAGAACCCGCTTGCATTCCATTATTATGAGGCCGACCGCGTGGTCATGGGCAAACCCATGAAGGATTGGCTCAAATTCGCAATGGCCTGGTGGCACACGCTGGGTCAGGCATCCGGAGACCCCTTCGGTGGACAGACCCGCAGCTACGAGTGGGACAAACCCGAGTGCCCCTACGAGCGCGCCCGTGCCAAGGCCGATGCCGGCTTTGAGATCATGAGCAAACTGGGTATCGGTTATTTCTGCTTCCACGATGTAGACATCATCGAGGACTGCGAGGACATTGCCGAGTACGAAGCCCGCATGAAGGACATCACCGACTACCTCAAGGAGAAGATGGCCGAAACCGGCATCAAGAACCTCTGGGGCACCGCCAATGTCTTTGGCAACAAGCGCTACATGAACGGCGCTGCCACCAACCCTCAGTTCGACGTGGTGGCCCGCGCAGCCGTTCAGATCAAGAACGCCATTGACGCCACCATCAAGCTGGGCGGCACCAGCTATGTGTTCTGGGGCGGCCGCGAAGGCTACTACACCCTCCTGAACACCCAGATGCAGCGGGAGAAGGACCACCTGGCCCAGATGCTCAAGGCTGCTCGCGACTATGCCCGCGCCAACGGCTTCAAGGGCACCTTCCTCATCGAACCCAAGCCCATGGAGCCCACCAAGCATCAGTACGATGTGGACACCGAGACCGTGATCGGCTTCCTGCGCGCCAACGGTCTGGAGAAGGACTTTAAGGTGAACATCGAGGTGAACCACGCCACCCTGGCCGGCCACACCTTCGAGCACGAGCTCACCGTGGCCGTGGACAACGGCTTCCTGGGCTCTATCGACGCCAACCGCGGCGACGCCCAGAACGGCTGGGACACCGACCAGTTCCCGGTAGACGCCTTCGACCTTACCCAGGCCATGATGCAGATCATCCGTAACGGTGGCTTCAAGGACGGCGGCACCAACTTTGACGCCAAGCTGCGCCGCAGCTCCACCGACCCCGAGGACATCTTCATCGCCCACATCAGCGCCATGGATGCCATGGCCCACGCCCTCCTGAACGCAGCCGCCATCCTGGAAGAGAGCCCGCTGCCCGGCATGGTCAAAGAGCGCTACGCTTCCTTCGACAAGGGCCTCGGCAAAAAGTTCGAGGAAGGCAAGGCTACGCTTGAAGAGCTCTACGACTACGCCAAGAAGAACGGCGAACCCGTAGTTGCCTCCGGCAAGCAGGAACTGTACGAAACCATGCTGAATCTATATGCGCAGTAATGACCAAGGCAGCCCGGCCTATCTGTTCGGGATTGTGCTGGTAGCCGTAATCGGTGGCCTGCTCTTTGGCTATGACACCGCCGTCATTTCCGGCGCAGAGCGTGGTCTGCAGGCATTTTTCCAGAGTGCCGGAGACTTTGTGTACTCCGACGGCTGGCATGGTTTCACCACCTCCAGCGCTCTCATTGGCTGCATCATCGGCGCCCTGCTGTCCGGCATCCTGGCCTCCCGGCTGGGCCGCAAGAAGAGCCTCTTCGTGGCCGGCATTCTCTTCTTCCTGAGCGCCCTGGGGTCCTACTACCCCGAGTTCCTCTTCTTCGAGAAGGGTGCCGCCTCCAAAGGTCTGCTGGTAGCGTTCAACTGCTACCGCGTACTGGGCGGCATCGGTGTGGGGCTGGCATCGGCCCTGTGCCCGATGTACATTGCCGAGGTGGCACCGGCTTCCAAGCGCGGTAAGCTGGTGTCCTGGAACCAGTTCGCCATTATCTTCGGCCAGCTGGTGGTGTACTTCGTGAACTTCCTGATCATTAAGAGCCATGCCTCCGATCCCAATGTGGTGGCATGGACCAATGCCATCGGCTGGAGGGTGATGTTCGTGTCCGAAGCCGTGCCCGCCGGGCTGTTCGCGCTGCTCATCCTGCTGGTACCGGAGACGCCGCGCTACCTGGCCATCCACGGGCAGGACGAAAAAGCGCTGGCCGTACTCACCAAGATCAACGGAGCCGAACGTGCCGGCGAAATCCTGCAGGAAATCAAGGCTACCGTCTCCAGCGGGAGCGACAAAAAGCAGGAGAAGCTCTTCGCCTATGGCTTCCTGGTGGTGTTCATCGGCTGCATGCTCTCCGTTTTCCAGCAGGTGATCGGCATCAATGCCGTGCTGTATTTTGCGCCGCGCATCTTTGAATCCATGGGCGTAAGCAACAACATGCTGTTCACCGTAATCATGGGCGTGATTAACATTTCCTTCACGCTGGTGGCGGTGTTCACCGTGGAGAAGCTGGGCCGAAAGCCGCTGCTCATCACCGGCTCCCTGGGTATGGCCCTGGGTGCCCTGGGTGTGGCTCTTTCGAATGTGACCACCCTGCCGGCCGTCGTGCCTGTGATCAGCATCATGCTCTACAGCGCATGCTTCATGTTCAGCTGGGGACCCATTTGCTGGGTATACATTTCCGAGCTCTTCCCTAACACCATCCGCAGCCAGGCCACAGCCATTGCCGTTGCCTTCCAGTGGATCTTCAACTTCATCGTGAGCTCCACCTTTGTGCCCATGTACAACATGAAGCTGGGTGCCATGGGCGATAGCTTCGGCCATTTCTTTGCCTATGCCCTCTATGGCCTCATTTGCGTGGTGGCCGCCGTCTTTGTCTGGCGCCTGGTCCCCGAAACCAAGGGCAAAACCCTGGAAGAAATGACCGCCCTGTGGCGTGGCCACAAATAGCGCGATCACTTAAATAGCTGAATTACAGCGCTTTACAGAAATTCGGTCCGGCAAATAGCCGGACTGAATTTTCATAAGCAACTGACTACTAAAGCCTTAAGTGATTGAGCAAAAAGGTCGATTAGCGGCCACCGCCGCCGAATCCGCCGCCGGAGAAGCCGCCACCGCCGCCGAAGCTGGAGTGGCCGCCGGTTCCGTTGATGTTGCCGGCCCGGCTGGCGGCGCTGTTAAACGCCTTGGTGCTCATGCTGTTGGTCCAGTACATGGTCCACAGCAGCGTGCGGGAATCTACGCCGGCTTCCCGGGCCAACTGGTCAAACTCGGCCGGATACAGTTTCTTGAACTGCTTGGCCACTTTGTCGGCAATGCCGAATAGCTGGGCATAGACCAGATAGTCTTTCCAGAGCTTCACCTCTATGGCCTCGCGCTGGTCGGAGAGGGTGAACTCCTTGAGGAAGTTCCGGAACTCTACAACGTGGCAGGCCTGGACCGCCCCTTCCTCAGTGCAAACCCCGTCGGCCGAGAAATACCCCTTGCCACGGAACCAGCTTTTGCCGCGGGCTACAGCCCTGTCGGGCCAAGCGGTGATTTTCTTATAGTTCTTGGTGCTCCATTTCTCGAATTCGCCTTTTTCCAGTACGAGGTTCTCGCCGGACGCACTGCGGGCCATCTGGAACAGGTCCTCCTCTACGTCGTCGGAGCTTACCGTATCGACCAGGAATGACAGGTTCACACGCTTGGAAGAGTTGGGATCCGGTTCCACCTTTAGCTGGCCGTTCATAACCCAGCGAAGGAAGAACGCGCCGATGATGTTCTGCGCCGGAGCCGACACCTCAAAGCGCTTCCCCTTAACCAGGAGGTACTCGGCGGCAAAGAGATTGCCTTCCAGCGGAATGTCGCGGTACCAGCCGTCAATCTTTGTGCAGCCGAAGAGGGACTTCTTCCATTTATAGCCCAGGGCCGATGCAATCACAATATAAATGAGAAGGAGGAAGAAGCCTACAAAGAAAAGGCCGAAGAGGATGGCAAACCAGACGGGCATGGAATCGTCTTCCTCCCCGTAGGAACTGCCGTCCAGCGCTTTGTCCAGGAAGTCCTGAAAGGGGCCGCCCTTGACCACGGAAGGCTGGAAGAGGCCTTTCTCGAACTTGACCAGGGCAATGAGTTTGGAGGACGAAGAGAAACTCTCCGAGCTCTCGGCCACCACTTTGCCATCCACTACGTTGATGTCTCCGTAGAAGCCGAAGGCCCAGACGCGGGTGTTGTCATAGGTCCAGACGGGGCAGTCAAAAGCCGGGACGATAGTCACCTTGGCATGCAGCGGCGGACGGTTCATGCCGGGATTCACGAACATGAAGTTGAAGGCATCGGCATCGTCGAAGGCCTGCACCAGGCCGGTGAGAAAGTACCGCACCACCCAATGATGCCGACCCGAGTCGCCCAGGCCCCAGCAGAGTTCGGCGCCACTTGATTTGCGAACGATACCGCACTTGGCGGCCTTCCAGCTGCGGGAGCGGTCTACATCCCAGTGGTCGCCCAGGCTCTCGAACGCCTGGCCATTCTCCGAGACGCTCAGCTCGCCGATGGTCATGGCCCCCAGATTACCCACCGGAATATACCATTCGGTGTTCTCGGAGCTCACTTCCACATCCCAGCGCTGGGTTACCCAGGCCGATCCGTCCTGGTTTACCTCTACAGTAATGTCCAGGTCGTGGATGGTATGAGCCGCCGCACCCAGACAGATGAGTGCGGCGGCCAGTAGGACAAACAGCCTTTTCATGGCCTAGAAATCGGGGTAATCTTTTTTGGAGACGTCGTCGGCCAGGTAGTCGCGCTTGGCAAAGCCCAGGACGCCGGCCACAACCGAAGTGGGGAACATGCGCACTTCCTGGTTGAAGCGGGTAACGGTGTCGTTGAAGGTCATGCGGGAGAGGCGGACGTTTTCCTCGTACTCCTTGATGGAGCGCATGGTTTCCTGGTAGTTGGTGCTGGCCTTCAGGTCCGGGTAGGCCTCGGCCACGGCGATGAGCTTGGCGCCGATGGCGGCCAGGGCTTCCTCGTTGGCGTTGATATCGGCCACGGAAGGGCTGGGCGAGGACACAATCTTGCGCTCCTTGACAATCTTTTCCAGGGTATCGGCCTCGTACGATGCATACTCCCGGGTGAGCTTGATGAGCGCCTTGAGGGCATCGAAACGGCTGATTTGCTGAACGTTAATTTGCTTAAGGGCATTGTTGCAAATTTCGTCGCTTTTAACGAGTTTGTTCTGGACAGAGATAACCCAGAGCACCAGAACGGCCACAACGGCAATAACAATCCAAATCATGGTACATAGATTTTATTCGTACAAATTTGAGAAAAAAATGTAAATTTGTCAATACTAATCAATTTGTACCCATGAAGACCAACGCCCAATTCAAGAACGAAGCCCTGGCCGCCCTACGGGGGAACTGGGGAAAAGCCGTTGTGGTTACTTTACTATACTTCCTGGTGCTGAGTGCAGCCGTCGGCCCCACTTCCTACCTTATGGCCAAAGCGCAGGCCATCCAGCAGGAGCAACTGAGCTATATGAGCGGCAATTCGCTGCGGCAGCTCGCCTCCATCATGCAGGACCCCGAATGGCTGGAGGCCCAGACGCGCATGCAACAGTCTTCCAGTATTTCGTTCCTGGTGCAGGTACTGCTCATGTTCCCGCTCATGCTGGGCTTCCTCAACGCATACCGCCGCCTGCTGGTGGCCGAAGACAACGACCTGTTTTCCAACACCCTCCACTTTGCTTTCAGCAATTATTGGCACAAGGTATGGGGCATGCTCCTGAGCTATATCCTCACTTGCCTTTGGTCGCTGCTGCTCCTCATTCCGGGCATCATCAAGTTGTTCTCCTACTCCATGACGCCTTTTATCCTGGAAGAGTATCCCGAGCTCACCGCCAGCGAAGCCATCCACCGCAGCCGCATGATGATGCGCGGCCATAAGTTCGACCTCTTCTGGCTCTACCTGGGCTTCCTGGGCTGGTTCATCCTGAGCTGCCTCACCGCCGGTATCGGCTTCCTGTGGCTGGTTCCATACGTAGATACGTCGGTGGCCGCCTTCTATGAGGAAGTGAAGGCCGATTATGCCCTCAACGGCGGGCTGGACTAATAAGATTATAACCATATAATCCATAACCTATGGAAAAATTGTTTTGCCTGGCCCTGGTGCTGCTCAGCATCCCTGTGTTTGCCCAGGAAGAAGAGACGGTAGTAGGTAAAAAGAAAGAGAATATCATTCAAAAAACGCTCAATCGTTTCAAAGACCCCAATCAAGAGAGTACAGTATTTATCCCCAAGGGAAGCTACTCCATCGGCATTAAGGGCGGATTCCGCAGTTTTGTGGTAGGCGGCGAGGCCGATAACGACGGCTATGCCATTCTTTCCCTGCTCAACATCGGCAACGGAAAGCTGTATGCCTACAGTGTCTCTCCCAGCGCCGCTTACTTTATTGCCCCCGACCTCTCGCTGGGCTTGCGCGCAGACTATAGCGGTTACCAGGTAGACACTGACCTCAAGCTTGACCTGAGGGATATTGTCAGTAATTTCACTGAAAATCAGAACGCGGTTGATCAATCCAACATCAAGGTGCTCAGCCGCCATATGGTGAGCAATTCCTGGGGCGGCTCCCTGTTCCTTCGCAAGTATTTGTCTTTCTTTGGCAGCCAGCGCCTGGCTGTATTTGGCGAAGCCCGTCTGTACGGTAAATTCAGCCGCGTACATTCCTGCCCCATCGTAGACTACCAGGTGGACGAGAAAGGTAAAGCCGTAAAGGACGAGAACGACAAAAAGATTAACGTAGACCCCCACCCCAACACAGGCAAAGAACGTGTCTCCGACCATTGGGGCGTGGGAATCAATTTGGCCGCCGGTGCATGCTACAGATTAAAGGACAAGAGCTGCCTGTTTGTGAGCATCCCCATCGTCAGTGCAGGCTATAACTACACCAAGCAGTTCAAAACCAACACGGGCAACACGGCTAAAGTGTCCCAATTCAACATTTCCCGAAGCATAGACTTCCTGGCCATCCAGGTTGGCTACTCGCGGTTTATTGAACCCAAGAAGAAGAAATAACGCCGTCACAGCCCGTCGAATGTAAGCAGCTGATTAACAGCGAGTTATTAAAAACACCCTACCGGAAAATCGGTAGGGTGTTTTAGTTAATGAGCTAACTATCAATTAGTTGCATTCGACGGATGCAGGTCCTCGGATTCCGCTGCGCGGCATCCAGTTGACTACCTGCATAAAAAAAGGGCAACCGCGTTAGCGATTGTCCTTTTTTGGGTGGAGGTAGTCGGATTCGAACCGGCGACCCCATGCTTGCAAAGCATGTGCTCTACCAGCTGAGCTATACCCCCGGGGAACAAAAAACGCCGGTCTGGTGGCCGGCGTTTTGGTAGGCCCTGGCAGAGTTGAACTGCCGACCTCTACATTATCAGTGTAGCGCTCTAACCAACTGAGCTAAGAGCCTGTATAATAATGAAAGACTA
>CAJOHK010000015.1 GCA_905234285.1 uncultured Bacteroidales bacterium | reverse complement strand
GGATTTCTCCATAATGTAATCCTGTTCAAACAGCACAGGCTTGTCCAGCATCGGGTAAAAATAACGCTTGGTAAGCGTGTCGGCCGGATCTTTTGACCAACGGACGAAATGGTCCACCGCACATTGAGGCCGATAGGCGTCGTAAATCTTGAGCCGATAGCCCAGCTTCATCACATCATCGCTTACCGCCTTCAGGCTGTCGGCCGCCTCGCGGGTGAGCCATGCCGTGGGGGCTTTGTATCCGTCGATGCGGGTTCCCACAAAGTTATAGGTCCCGTAATACCGGATTTCCAGAATCACATCGGGAACCACGTCGGTAATGGCCACAAAACCACTGGAATCCTCCAGCGGATTGATGGGCTGTTTGCAGGAATTGAGGCCGAATAAGGCCGCTACGGCAAGAAATAAGGCAAATCTTTTCATTGTTTTCTGTGATTATCGTTCTATCTTGACCAGTTGGAGTTCGAATATGAGCGTGCTGTGGGCAGGGATATCGTCCATCTTTGTGGCACCATAGCCCCACTTGGCGGGAATATAGACTTCCCACTTATCACCCTCGTGCATACGTGTAAGGGCGATTTGCCAACCCATGATGAGATCGCCCACCATGAACAGTGCCGGGAGCTGGTCCCCTTCCGTGGTGTCGAAGACGGTTTCGTCAATGAGCTTGCCCGTATAATGCACGTAAACGATGCTTCTGGGCGTGGGTTTCTTAGTTCCGTGGCCTTCTTCCAGTACGCGGTACATCACGCCGTTGTCCAGCACAACAATCCCCTCTTCCTTGGCTTTCTCGGCCAGGAAGGCCTCATTGGCTTCCTTGTAGGGGTTGGTTCTTTTCTTTTTCATCTCTATCTCATATCGGATGCAAATTTACAGATTATTTGGGGAATTCTTCGTAACTTTCAGTCGTGAAACTTACGGCCTCAAACCCATTAAGAGGGCATTTCTCCGTTGCTGCCGCGTACGTCCCATGGAACAAGTTGATTCATAAGTTTTGAGAAGCCAAAACCCAAGGGCGGCTTCGGGAGAAACTTATTATTTGATGCCGAATTGAAATCCGTACCTGCTGGCGAGATTGTCAGTGATAAAACAGGAAGCCGATATAGACGCGGGGGCCGTGCGGAAGGAGTTTTGATTCGCTGAGGGCGCAGAGATAGTCCACTTTGAGGGTAAGGTGCGTGGGGCCGGCCACTATGAAGTCACAGCCCACGAACGGGTCGATAGCCATGAAGCCCTGCCGGTGGTAACGGGTTCCGTCAACTGGCGCCCAGGCCGATGCAGGCTCTTCGAACATCAGGAGCGTGGTCATGGCACCGCCAATGCCCAAAGGAGCCCCTTTTGCCTGATATCCGATGGCATCCAGATTGCCGGAAAGATAACCGGTGTGGACCATCATTCCACCATCGAAGCCGCGCAGAAGCTTCTTCTCCTGCGCCAACACTGTCATTGCAATCAGCAGGCAGAGTATAGTCAGAGCAATCCGTTTCATAGTTTACCTTTCATTTCAAGCCGACGGCGCTCGTAGTATTCGTGCCGTGCCGGGTTCTCCGGAAACCAGCCACGGAGCACACGCTTCTCCTGCTGGAACATTTCGCCGATGCCCCATAGGCAGGAAAAGGCAAAACCGCCGCAAATGGTGGAAAGCGTATCATTCTCTACAAACAGGGACAGGACCGAGAATCCCAATCCCGCCACCAGCCAGATCCACCAGCATTGCATACCCCAATAATATTCCATCTTGATGACTGCCGGATGGCAGATGCCGATGCTCAGGAACACGGCCGCCCCGACTATAATTCCATTGAAATTCATATCCTTGTGTAATTGAGCCACAAAGATAATGATCTGAATCTGAATATTTTAGAAGAAAAGTGTCGTCGATTAGGACTTTTTCGCAGTAAGGCCACAATTCCTTCTCCAAATAAGGTGCAATTGATTCATTGTTAAAAAGTTAGAAAAATAATTGAAGAAACAAAGCGGGAAGTTGGCAGGAGTGGAAAATATTGCTACCTTAGCGAAAATGAACCGACCGCATATGATTCTTCAAGAGACTTACCCCCTTTACAATGGGGTCCAGATTCCCAAGCTGGGATTAGGAACCTGGCTGATTCCCGACAATGAGGCTGCAGCTGCCGTCAAAGCTGCCATTGACCTTGGCTATAGACACATTGACTCTGCACAGGCCTACGGCAATGAACGTGGCGTTAGCGAAGGTGTCCGTGCAGCCGGCGTTCCCCGCGGGCCGAGTTTCGCGGCGCCAAGCGCTATGGCGTGACCATCCTTTCCGGCATCGGGCAGGACTATGGCGATGACAGTTGGTGGCCCGTGTTCAGTAAGAAGAAACAGCGATGAAACACTTGCTGCTCACTCTTATCGAGGCGACGGTCACAAGCACCGTTATCCCCGCAAGCGAATAGAAATTATAATACTTCTTTTCTATAGAACAATAAGATTATCCCATTAGCACATCCAGCACCATCATCAGCGCAAAACCCAGCGCAAAGCCTATGGTGCCCAGATTTGAGTGTTTGCCTTCCGCGGTTTCCGGAATCAGTTCTTCAACGACCACGTAAAGCATAGCACCTGCAGCAAACGCCAGCAGATACGGCATCAATGGAGTTACGGCCGATGCCAGCAACAGCACCAGAGCTCCGCCAATCGGCTCTACAATACCGCTGAGACTTCCCACGCCAAACGCTTTCCATCGGCCGTTTCCGGCAGCTCGGAGCGGCATGGAGATGATGGCTCCCTCTGGGATGTTTTGGATGGCGATACCCAGCGACAAGGCCAATGCACCGGCCATACTGAATCCGGAATTCATGGCACCCGCGATAGCTACGCCAACAGCCATTCCTTCAGGGAAGTTATGGATGGTAACCGCGAGGGCAAGTTTGGTGGTGCGGGAAAGACTGCTTTGAGGGCCTTCGGCCTCACCGGACGCATGGATGTGCGGCGTTACATAGTCAATCAGGAGCAGGAAAGCAAATCCTCCCAGCAGGCCGATAACCGCAGGCCAGACACTCCCTGACCCCATCTCCATGGACGGAATCAGCAGCGACCACACGGAAGCGGCAACCATCACGCCGGATGCAAACCCCAGCAGCGCTTTCTGCAAGTAGGCCGGAATCTCCTTCTTCATAAAAAACACAAAGGCCGATCCCAGTGCAGTACCGGCAAATGGGATCAGAAGAGCAGTCAATATAGCGTCAATGTTCATAACAACACCAAGATACAAATAAATGCGGACTGTGTCGCTTCAGATTTTGTTTAGTGTATACGGAGAAACCCAACCCCGCAACCAGCCAAATCTACCAGCTTTGTTTCATCCAGCATTTCTGCCAACTGCGGGTAGCCGGAGAGGAAGAGCCTGTTTGAAAATGATTTGTTATTCATGGGTCATTAAATGCAATAATTCCTGACTGCCATCTGCTTGCAGATGGGGATTTCGAGAAAAATGCTTTTTCACCATATATTTATTACGATGCAAGATAGTCATTTTTTCTTTTCGCTGGAACTTTTGTATCTATGAAACTGTGTAAAACAGCATTATTCGCCAGACGCTTCCTTAGAAGGTAGTCATTATTTCCGCGTATTCTTTACATATTTCACCAAAATGACGATATTTGTAGAATGAAACGGATACTTCCTGTTTTCTTCATTCTACTCTTGGCCTTCAGCTGTCGGCAGAATCAAGACCGCCTGCAAAACGGCGATCTCATTTTTGTCGGCCTTCCTGCAGGCTTTTCTGCCGAAATCGGCTCAATGGATGAGGCTATCTCTTCGGCTACAGGTGAACAAAGCGCCTTGAATCTGATTCATGTGGCCATTGCCGAAGTAAAGGCCGACAGCGTTTGGATCATTGACGCCACCACAGTTCATGGCGTAGACAGGCATCCGCTGGATACCTTCCTGCGTGATTTTACGCGGCGGGATGGCCGTTATCCTACCTTCCTGGTTAAACGGGTTAAAGGGGTGGACGTCGATGCTGCCGTCGAAAGAGCGAAGACCTTCTGCGGTCGGGCTTACGATTTCTGCTTCCTTCCGGACAATGAAGATTTCTACTGCACAGAACTAGTCCAGAGAAGCTATCTGGATACCGAAGGGAAGCCCGTTTTCGAAAGCGAGCCCATGAACTTCAAATCCCCGGACGGGACCATGCCATCCTACTGGGAACGACTATTCGGCCAACTTGGAACAGAGGTCCCGCAGGGCTTACCAGGGACCAACCCGCAGAAGATGTCTCAAGCCGCGTGTCTGGTTGATGTTATGCGGTCGGACTTTCGGCCTTAGATAAGCCAGGGAGGCCCCCTATCTTTAAACAGAACCAAATAATTATGAAACGATTTCTGACCATCGCCTGCATGATGCTTTTTGCGGTTGCCGCTTCGGCACAGGAAACCAAGACCTTCACCACCGTCAAGGAGCTTCCCATCACCAGCGTAAAAAACCAGTTCCGCAGCGGGACCTGCTGGAACTATGGGACACTGGGTTATCTGGAGAGCGAGATTCTCCGTAAGACGGGAAAGACCTACGACCTGTGTGAGATGTTCGTAGTGAACAAGGACTATATGGACAACGCCACTCATTACGTCCGTATGCACGGCTTCAGCCAAATTTCGGAAGGAGGCTCCTGTGACGACGTCGTAGAGGTCATCCGCCGCTACGGCATTTGCCCGGAAGAGGCCATGCCCGCGCCCGGCTCCCTCACGGGCGATTCGCTGGCCAACTTCAGGGTTTTCTTCCCGGAGTTGGAGCGGGAAGTTAGCAGTATTGTCTGGAGTGAAGGAAAGCCGGAGCTCAACCGATTCACCACAGAAGAGCAGGCACCACTGAGAAACAAAACGCCCAAGCCAGGCTGGCAGGAGAACGTTCAGGCCGTCATCGACAAATATGTCGGGGCTTGTCCCGATTCATTCGTCTACGAGGGCAAGACATATACACCCAAGACCTTTGCCGAAAGCCTTGGGCTGGACTTGAACGAATACGTGAGCCTGACCAGTTTTACCCATCATCCGTTCAATGAATGGTTTGTCATTGAATCGCCCTACAAATGGAGGCTCAAGCCCAGTTATAACATTCCCATTGAAAAACTGATGAATGTTCTTGACAAGGCGCTGGATGCGGGCTACACTGTAGCGTGGGGCGGCGACGTATCAGGGGATTTCTACCGGAAGGAATGCGTGGCTTACTTACCCGACGGGGTCGTCCCCACCCAGGAGCTCAGGCAGGAACAGTGGGATAACTGGACTTTTACTTATGACCACGTGATGCTTATCTATGGCAAGGCTGTGGACGAGCAGGGCAAACCCTACTATCTGGTAAAGAACACGTGGGGCAAGAGCGGTCCCTATCAGGGAATCTGGTATATGTCACGGGATTATATCGCCCTTAACACAACCTACATCTTCCTCAATCGCAAAGCGCTTCCCAAAAGATTCATTCATCGTTAACCCATTTTGGAAGAGCCCGTATGCGACATCTAACAATCCTGAATATAGGATAGAATAATGTTTGCCAGTTCCTCTTCGGTGTGACCATGGGCATTGAGCACAAGGTCATAGTTACGGGCATCGTAGCGGCTGGTACCGGTATAGCGCCGGATGTAGTTTTCCCGCGTCTGGTCTATGTCCTTAACGAGGGCCTTGGCCGATTCTTCTGTCAGACCCTGCTTTGCCATTACGCGCCGGACACGGTTTTCCTCCGGAGCGGTAATGAACACATTCAGGCAATTGGGGTGGTCTTTGAAAACAAAGAAACCGGAGCGGCCAGCAATGACACAGGAACCTTCCTTGGACAGTTCCTTGAGAATCTCGGTCTCGGCCTTATAGATATCATCCGTAGTAACATCCATCCGGAACTCCTGCGTATAGCGCTGGTCTATGCCCAGCGTTTTGGCCGAAGGAACAGGGGTGATGAACTGGATGAAATCGGCCAGCCAGTTTTTCTTTTCTCCCTTTAGCTTCTCTATCCCGCTTGCTGTAAGGTTGAACCTCTTTTCCAGGGATTCTATGAGATACTTGTCAAAATAAAAAGTATTCAGTTTCTCTGCCAGGATACGGCCTACCGTGTGGCCTCCAGAGCCAATTTCCCGGCTGATGGTTATTACAAAGGGTTCTTTAAGATTCATAGCATGTTGTTTTGTTCCCAAAAATACAAAGATTATGTCTGAATAGCAAATTTGTGACAATTCTATTTGTGCGCGCCCTGCAGAGACTTGGTTAACGCGGAATAGTTTTGTAAATTTGTGCCATGAAACGAGATTAATTTGAAGGAGCCGATATTGCGGTCACCATTATGGATTCGATTATTTCTTTTGCAAAGGAAAACTTTAATCTGATACTCCTGCTAATTGGGTTCCTGGGAGTATTGGTAAGCGCTTTAGCCCTGATTGTAGAAATCCGTAAAAGGAAACGAAATCAATAAGGATTAATGAAGAGAACGGAGCACAACCGTACTGCCATCGCAGTCTTGCTGTTATCGGTAGTTCTGCCGAATCTCCAATTGGCGCCGCCCTCATGGGCAAGAAGGTGGGAGAAATCGCCGAAGCGCAAGTCCCCTCCGGAACCCTGCGCCTAAGAATCGAGAGTATCACGTTTGAAGCGTAATAAAGATGCGAGCATCCCTAAAAGCCTATGTCGAGAACGAGGTCATTCCCCGTTATGCCGCTTTTGACAAAGCGCACAAGGAAGACCATGCCCAAAACGTCATCTCGCGCGCCCTGGCCATGGGAAAGGCCTATGACATTGATGAAGAAATGCTCTATACGGCGGCAGCGTGCCACGATTTAGGGCTGTCGGTGGACCGGAAAACGCATCATCTGGAGAGTGGAAGAATCATCCGGGCCGACAAACGTCTCTCAGAATGGTTTACGCCCGCGCAGATAGAGACCATCGCCCAGGCCGCCGAGGACCATCGGGCATCGGCCCAAACGCCTCCCCGCAGCCTCTACGGATGCCTGGTGGCCGAGGCCGACAGGATGATTGAGCCCATCACCATCATCCGCCGGACGGTGCAATTCGGCCTGTCCCATTATCCCGAACTGGACAAAGAAGGGCATTGGCAGCGCACGCTGGAACACCTGCACGAGAAATATGCCGAGGGCGGATACCTGCATCTCCTCATTCCGGGCTCTCCCAACGAGGCTCCGCTCTCGGAGTTGAGGGCCATCATCCACGACACAGACTCACTCCGGGCCATTTTTGAGAGAATCTATCGGGACGAAAACGCATAATCCGACATGCCTGCCGGGAAATTCTTCCGGTTAATATCTTAGCGAACGATATTCCTTTTGTCCACCACTTTTGCCGAAGCGTATTGCTTGGGATCAAAAGTAACCTGGTCCTCGGTGACGTTGAAGGAAAGGTCTTTCATGGTTAGGGTGGTCCCGCTGATCTTGGTGGTGAGACTGATGGGATGGTAGGAGCCCTTAGCCACTACAATTTCCATGTTCTTGGGGTCTTCTTTATTGGTATTGGTCTTGGACTTTTTACACAGGATGTACCAGGCTTCGTCCGTTTCCTTTTTGATGGAGACATCGTAGCCATCGGCCACGCCTTTGAACATATCGGCATCTCCGTCTTCGCCGGAAGAGGGTTTGGAATTGGCAATCTCCAGCTCGTTGTTCTTGGAGTTATACGTCCATTCCGTCACGCCGTCGTCCCAGATGATCAGGTCCACCCCAAACATCCTGGTCTCCATGCGTGATTTCTTATCCATGCTATAGGCTTTCATGGTCACAAATCCCAGGATGGGAATTTTGGTTTGCACCGTCATGGCTATGCCACTATTCTCGTACTGGCCAAAGACCTCATCCATTTTTTCAAGGATTTCTTCGGCCGACTGGGCCATGGCGGCCACGGAGAGGGCCAGGCAGGTAAAGAAGCAGAATACTTTTTTCATGGCAACCAACTAGGACTTTTTCTGAATTCTCTTTGAAGGGCTAATGGCGCCAGTGGGGCAAACCAGCCGGCAAAGGAGACAGCCGACGCACTTGGAACCGTTGACTTTGGGCTGACGGTCTTCGCCGAAGGTGATGGCCTGGTGGCCACCGTCCATGCAGGAAGTGTAGCAGCGGCCGCAGCCGATGCACTTTTCGCGGTCCATCTTGGGGTAGACAACGGTATCGCGGTCCAAGTCGTGCGGAAGATAGAACTTGGGCAGCAGTTCTCCCACCAAATCGGCCAGGTTGCCGATGCCCCGCTGCGCCATATAGTGCTGCAGGCCCAGGATCATGTCGTCAATGATGCGGTAGCCATACTGCATCACGGACGTGCACACCTGCACGTTGCGGCAACCCAGCTGGATGAATTCCAGCGCGTCCCGCCATGTCTCGATGCCGCCCACACCGCTCAAATCTTTGTGGCCGATGATGGGGTTCTTGACCATGGCCAGGATGTGCCGCAGAGCAATGGGTTTGACGGCTTTACCGGAATAGCCGGAGCCAGTCTGGCACCCGTTCACCTCAGAGCCATCCCCCAGCGTTACGCTCTTGATGGTATTGATGGCCGATATGGCATCGGCCCCGCCCAGGACAGCCGCCATGGCAGGTTCGGAGATATGGGCAATGTTGGGCGTCATCTTGGGGATAACGGGAATCTTAACGCTGCGCTTGACGCAGGCGGTGAAGAAGGTGACCAGCTCAGAGTCCTGGCCCACATCGGAGCCCATGCCGGTCAGACGCATCTGCGGGCAGGAGAAGTTGAGTTCTACGGCATCGCAGCCGGCCTGCTCGGCCATCTTGGCCAAGGTAGCCCAATCCTCCTCGGACTGACCCATGATGGAGGCAATAACCAGCTTGGTGGGATAATTCTGCTTCAGGCGCCGGAGGATGTCAAAGTCCATCTCTACGGGATTCTCGCTGAGCTGCTCCATATTCCGGAAGCCGATGAAGCTGCTGTTGGCATCGTTGCGCACGGCATCGAATCGGGGAGACACTTCCCGGATCTCCTGCAGGCAGATAGTCTTGTAAAATACACCGGCCCAGCCAGCCTCAAAAGCCCGGGCTACCATTTCATAGTTGGTACATACGGCCGAGGAGGCCAGGAAGAAAGGATTCTCGCAGTGGATGCCGCAGAAGTCGATGGCAAGGGACGGCCGGTCGGAGCTGGGCATGGCGGCGGGCAAAGCCTTTACCATCTCCCGAATGCGGATGGGACGGTCGTAGTGGATACAGGCCTTTTCGGCGGCTTCCAGCTCGGCTTCATCGGCCTGGGCTACCCATCGGCCGGCAATGGCTTCATTTCCAAAGCGGACGGCGCGGATGGCTCTGGCGGGATCACTATTTTTGCAGGCTTTGCTGCAGGGCGCATCTGCGCATAACAGACAGCGCGCGGCTTCTTCATGGATATGCATACTCATAAAAACTTCTTGGCGACTATGTTCGGAAGCAAATATACAAAAAGAAATTTGTACCTTCGCGTTCCGGAAATGATAATTGAGAGGATTGCATGAATACTATTTGGATTGTACTGCCGATTTTGACCCTGCTGATGTTCGACCTGGGTCTTGCACTCAGGTTCGAAGACTTTGGCAAAGTGTTTCGCCATCCATGGCCCATTGCCGTGGCGCTGTTTGGGCAACTGGTGCTGCTGCCCCTGATTGCACTGGGGCTGGCCTACCTGTTTCACCTGCCGCCGGTGTTTTTCATCGGCCTGGTGCTCATTGCCTGCTGCCCGGGCGGCAGCTCCTCCAATGTATTCTCCAAGTTGGCCCAGGGAGACGTGGCCCTTTCGGTCACGCTCACGGCCATCAGCAGCATCGTTACCCTTTTCACCATCCCGTTCATCATGAACTGGGCCACGCAACTGGTGGGCCAAAGCGTTGGCATCGTTCTGCCGGTGGGAAATCTCATCAAACAGAACCTGGTGCTCATGCTGCTTCCGGTCCTTCTGGGCATCGGCCTTCACTATGCCTGGCCCAAAGCTGCCGAAAAGATTGACAAGGTCCTTACCAAACTGGCCTTTCCTCTCCTGCTTGTGCTCATTACAGTTTTTTATATTCAGCACCACCGGACTATCCTGGAGAATATCGGCGTGCTGGGGCTCTGCGTTACGGCCTTGATTCTGGTTGCTATCGGCTGCTCGTCGGCCCTTTCCCGGCTGGTGAAAAACAGTGCCCAGCAGCGCAGGACGGTCATTATTGAAGTGGGTATGCAGAATGCGGCACAGGCCATTGCCATTGCCTCCAGCCCCCTGATCTTTGCCAACGAAGAAATGGCCATTCCGGCCATCCTTTACTCGCTCATGATGAATATTGTCCTGCTCACCTACGTAGGAGTGGTCCGCAAGCGCAATTCCTAAGGCCGAATAAAGATGATGAGCGTATTATTTGTCTGCCACGGAAACATCTGCCGGAGCGCCATGGCAGAGTTCATCTTTAAGGCCTTGGTAAAAGCAAAAGGCCTTGACAGGCAATTCTATATTGAGTCGGCCGCCGTTTCCACCGAAGAAATCGGCAACCCCATCTATCCGCCGGCCAAACGCTGCCTGAACCAGCACGGCGTTTGGTTCGACCCCGGGAAACGCGCCCGTCAGGTTACCCGGGCCGACTATGACCGCTTTGACCGCATCATCTGCATGGACGCATCCAACCTGCGGCTCATCCGCCGCATCATCCCCTCCGACCCCGAGGGAAAGATCCACCTCATGATGTCCTACACCGGCGTGGGGCGCGACGTAGCCGACCCTTGGTATACGGGCGATTTTGAAACCACCTTCCAGGACCTTCTGGAAGGCTGCGAAGCTATGTTAATTCCATTCTAGCATGATTGATTCAAGGACCGACTGCCATTGCCACATTCTACCCTGCCTGGATGACGGAGCCGCCAGCCTGGAGGAATCTGTCGCGCTGGCCCGGAGGCAAGTGTCATGGGGCTTCCGAAAGGCCATATGCACATCGCACAGGGTGGGCAAATACCCCAATGTCCCAGAAGATATTGTTGCCGCATGCAAACTGCTGCAAGAAGAACTCCGGAAGCGGGAAATCCCGTTGGAACTGACGCCATCCATGGAGTATCGGCTTATCCCCGAGACCTGGCCGGAGACGCTGGAAAAAGGCTGGCTGCTTCCTTGGGAAGGAAATCATATTCTCATT
Source organism: uncultured Bacteroidales bacterium (assembly GCA_905234285.1). GTDB lineage: Bacteria > Bacteroidota > Bacteroidia > Bacteroidales > UBA932 > Cryptobacteroides. The sequence goes on along the minus strand of CAJOHK010000015.1, from coordinate 47,069 downwards.
GAGCTGCCCATTCACAAGGCCAGCCGCATCGGTCCTATTGTTCCCGAGGAGGAGATCCGGCGCCTGCTGAATATGGGTTACCAACCCGTGCTGGCGCATCCGGAGCGCTATCTCTATCTGGACATGGACCGCTATCACAGCCTCAAGGAGGCCGGCGCGTTGTTCCAGCGTAACGTCGGCTCACTGGAAGGCTTGTACGGAGAGGCGGTAAGCGTCCGCTGCGAGGCCTTATTGGCCGAAGACATGTTCGACACAATAGGCACCGACCTGCACAATGAACGCTACGCCGATTTCTTTGACGGATTTGGGTTCAAAGTCTTCTGATATCGCCCGGAGTACGTAATCACTTAACCAACTAATACTGAGACAATTACAGAAATTCAGTCCGGCTTTTTGCCGGACTGAATTATCATAAATTATTGACAATTAAATAGTTAGATGAACACCACAGAGCCAAGCCAGTGCGGCAAAGGCTTACTGGAGCTTATATACGACGGGCATGGTGAAGTGGACCGGCACCGCTTTGCCTTCGGCATTATAGCCGGGTTCCCACTTGGGAGAGGACGAGATCACACGGAGGGCTTCGGCATCCAAATCTTCGCGAACGCCACGTAGCACCTGAGCATCACGGACTAAGCCGTCGGTGCCGATGGTGAACTGGACCATCACACGGCCCTGGGCGCCGTCTTTCTTGGCCTGCTCCGGATACTGGAGCTGGGAGAACACCCACTTGGCAAATTCATTGGCATCGCCGCCGTTAAAAGTGGGCTTGTTTTCCAGTTCGGAGAAGGAAACGGCGGCTTCCTCTGCGGCAACTGCCTCCTCGGGAGCGCCAGTCTGGGCCTCAATAGCTTCCTCGGCCACTGCGGGGGCTTTAGCCTTATTTTTCTTAGTAGGATTGCAGGCGAACATGACCATCGCCAGAACGGGAATCAGGGCCAGGTACGACCAGCGCATCCAAGCCGAAGAAGTAGATTTGAACATCATAGCAATACGGTTTTTGAGTTTGGTGTGCTGGAAACCGTTGGCCAGGGTAAAACGCTGCTCCCCTACGGCTTTTCGCACAAGAAGTAATTGATATTGAGTAGCATCGATGCCTTTCTGAAGGACGCCTTCATCGGCCTCATACTCGTGCAGGAGGCGCAGTTCCTCCCGGGTAATCCATACCAGCGGATTCCACCAGAAGAAGAGCTGGAACGGCAGGAAGAGCAGCAGATCCAGCGAGTGTCTGCACTGCACATGCATGCGCTCGTGGGTAAAGATGGCCGGATTCTCGGCCAGGTCCTTGCGGCTCATCACCACGCATCGGCCCCAGCTGAAGGAAGGAATATCCTGCTCCAGCAGCACCAGCCGGCAGCCCTCCCGCTGCGATTCCTCACCTTGGCAGATGAGACGTCCCATTTTCCAGGACGATACCAGAAAAGAGAGCAAGGTGACCATGACCCCTGCCGCATATACGGCCCAAAGGCATTGCCACCAAGGGAACACAGCCGGTGCAACAACAGCTTCCGACTCCCCTCCTACGGCAACCATCGTGAGGTTTGAGGCACTGACCGTGGCCGACTGGAGCGTACGGAGCCGGACGAGCGGCAGCAGCAGGCACAGATAGGAGCCCAGCAGCAAAAGCACACGGTTGAGCCGGAAGAAGGTGGTACGCCGCATCACCAGCAGGTAGAAGGCGTGCAAGAGGCTCAGATAGAGCCCGGCCCGCGCAATATATAAAAGGAACGGACTCATTTCTTATTGTTTTCGATTTGGGCAATGAGCTGTTTCAATTCCCCGAGGTCCATTTTGTCTTCTTCTACAAATTGTGACACCAGGCTCAGGTATGAATTGTCGTAATAGCGGGCTACCACCTCTGAAACCGTGTCCCCGTGATACTGACGCTCGCTGATTTTTACCTTATAGCGGAAAGAATTGGCCATGGGCTCTCTCTCTACAAAGCCTTTTTCCTCCAGGAACTTCACCAGGGTAGCTACTGTATTGTAATGAGGCTTGGGTTCTGGCATATAGCTAATTAAATCCCTGATAAACAAGGGCTCATGCGCCCAAATAATGTTCATCAGCTCCTCTTCTTTTGCCGTTAGCTTCTGTTTCATGGTCCATCGGTCGTTTGGTTTTCTATTGCAAAGATAATGATTCTTTTTAAAACTCCTAATATTTTTAGTAGATTTCCGTACTTTTTTCGGAATCATATAAAACAACATTTTTCCTATTATCCAATTTTTATGCGTACCTTCGTACTATGATTCCGCAACCCCTGTCAAATGAAGAAGCCCATGAGTTTTCCTTCATGGGAGAGATTAAGGCGGGCTTTCCCTCCCCCGCCGAGGATTTCCGTGAAAAGCCCGGCATTCGGCTTCTACCTTTTTCTTCCGCATTGACGGCGTTTCCATGGTAGATGCCGATATGGACGAGGGCGATATCATCATAGTAGACCGCGCCGTGGAGCCTTACAACAACTGCAAGGCCGTTTGTTTCATAGATGGAGAATATACCGTAAAACGGGTGGTTATTGGAGAGAACGGGGCCGTACTGATGCCTTGCAACGCACATAATTCCCATTATAAACCCATTCCGGTGGGACCCGAGAACGATTTTCTCATCTGGGGCGTAGTTACCTACATCATCAAAAAAGCCTAGTACATTTTCCCCTATGTACGCCCTGGCCGACTGCAACAACTTCTTCGCCTCCTGCGAAAGGGTTTTCCGTCCGGAACTGAACGGAAAACCGGTGGTTGTCTTGTCCAACAACGACGGCTGTGCCGTGGCCCGTTCCAACGAGGCCAAGGCGCTGGGCATCAAAATGGGCGATCCCTATTTCAAAATTCGGGATATCGTAGAACGGAACCACGTTGCGGTGTTCTCGTCCAACTTTTCCCTTTACGGCGACATGTCCCGCCGCGTACAGGAGGTTTTACATCTCTTTGCTCCTTCTGTAGAGCCGTACTCCATTGACGAGGCTTTTCTGGATTTGAACGGCATGGACGTGGATTTCGATGCCTACGCCAAGCAGATTTCCCGTACCTGCCGAAGACTCACGGCCATCCCGGTGTCGGTGGGCATCGCCCCCACCAAAACCCTGGCAAAAATTGCCTCCAAGCTGTGCAAGCAATATCCTAAACTGGAAGGCGGATGCTACCTGAATCGGCCGCAGGACCTTGAAAAAGTGCTCAAAATATTCCCGGTAGAGGACGTATGGGGCATCGGGCGCCGATCGGTGAAGAAACTGGAAACGCTGGGCATCAAAACAGCCTGGGATTACACCCAACTACCAGAAACCGCCGTACGCAAACTCTTCATGCTGCCGGGATTCCGCACCTGGAACGAGCTAAAAGGCATTCCCTGCATAGAATTCGAAGACCTTATAGAGCCCAAACAGACCATCTGTGTCTCCCGCTCCTTTGCCCACGAGCTCAAAACCCTGCCCGAACTGGCCGAGCAAGTGGCCAATTTTGCCGAGATGGCCGTGTCCAAACTGCGGAAACAGGGCTCGCTGGCGCTGGAGATGGCTGTCTTTGCCATGACCAACCGCTTCAAGGAGGACGCCCCGCAAACCACCGGCGGCGTGTACGTGACCCTTCCCGAAGCCACGGCCGAGCACAAAACCCTGATCCTGGCATCGGCCGATGCCTGCCGCAAACTCTTCCGTCCCGGATTTGCCTATAAGAAGGCCGGTGTGGTCATTACCAAACTGGTACAGGCCCGGGATTATACGCCGTCCCTTTTCCAGGACGCCGAAGCCTCGGATCGGGATGCCCGGCTGTCCGGCGCCATAGACCGCATTCACGCCAGCTTTGGCCCCGGCGCCATTCTGTTTGGCGCGCAGGGAGACGGAATCATTCGGATGGCACGGGAGCATCAGTCCCCGCACTACACCACCCTATGGGAGGATATTCCGGGTGTAGTGGTGAAATAAGGAATCCAGGGCAGGACGATTCTGGGCCTGGATAGGCTCTGCAGGCGGCGATTCCAGCTTAAGCGGATTCACGGGCGAGCCATTCTTCCATACGCGGAAATCCAGATGAGGACCGGTAGCGGTTCCCGTCATGCCCACATAGCCGATAACCTGCCCCTGGGACACGCGCTGACCCGCCTTCACGGCAATCTTGGACAAATGCAGATAGGCAGTGGTGTACACCGAATTGTGGCGCACCTTCACGGTATTGCCGGCGCCACCGCTTCCCCAGCCTGCACTGATTACCGTTCCGTCGCCGATACTCATGACGGGAGTGCCCGTAGGCGCCGCATAGTCCACCCCAGTGTGGGGGCGCACCACGCCATGTACGGGGTGGAGACGGTGCAGGGAATAACCGGAAGAGATACGGGTAAATTTGAGCGGGGCCTTTAAGAAGGCCTTGCGCAAGCTCTCTCCTTTCTCGTTCCAATAAGTATTGCCCCCGTCGCCCTGGTCAAAATAGAGGGCCGAGAGGCAGGTGGTGTCCCGGATAAACTGGGCAAACTGAACGTGCGCGATGCCCACTGACTCGCCCTCACAGCGGTTTTCCAGATAGACCAGACGGAAACGGTCGCCTTTTTGAAGGCCGAAGAAATCCACCGTCCAGGCATAGATGTCAGAGAGCAGGAGAATGAGGTCGGGCGAAGCGCCGGCGGCCATCATGTCGTTCCATAAAGACGAGTTGATGGTGACATCGGCCCGCTTTTCCACGGTCTCTACGGGTTTACGGTATTTCCACACTGCCAGGGAATCGGCACAGCAGAAAACGGTTTGCTGCACCCGGCTGTTGTCGTAGACAATATAATCTAGCGCAACGGAATCCCTGTAATAAGCCTTCCAGCTGTTGCCAGCGCGGAGTTTCCTTACATCGAAGACAGTATCGCAGGCGGCGGTAAGCGCATGGGCTTTCTCGGGAGCCAGACCCAGACGGCTCACCCAGGCCACAAAGTTGTCACCGTTGGCTATTTTTCCGGATACCACCCTGAACGAATCGGTGCAAAAGCCCAGCGGATAAACGGTATCCTTTTGCGAGATCGTCTCTGCTTCCTGTTCCTTGTGTCCGTTTTGCCCGCAGGCGCAAACCAGGAGGAACACCAGCAGATAAAAAAACAGCCGCCGTCTCATTCTTCGGGTTTCTTCTTATTAAAGATAACAAACTCGCTCATGTAGAAATTGAACACGCCCGAGAAGCACATGCCCAGCAGGTTGCACAGGGCCGGTTCAAACGACCATTCCTGCAGCCAGCACAGGCTCACAAACAGGAAATGGAAGCCCTGCATGGCCATAAGTTTAATGAGGAATGCGCCGATGGTAGCCGCATTATAGGCGGCAAAATGGCGCCAGAATGAGCGCACGGAACGCTGGCTGATGCGCTCTTTCCAAACAAAGAAATAGGCGATAAGGAAGTTGGTAACGGCCGACAACTCGAAGGAAATAGTGGGTGCCACCCAGAAACTGCCCCAGTAATTGCCCCGGAAAACATAGGCGCTCAGAGCCCAGTGAAACACCAGGTCTACGATGGTTCCTGCAACGCTGGTTACAGAAAACATCGCAAACTTCGTAAGGATTTCTTTCCAACTTCGGCTCATAGTCCAGCAAAGTTACAAATTTTTGTATTTGTCGCAAAATTGAAGTAAATTAGCATGTTTTACGGAAGAATGGAAGACAAGTATGTAAGTGTGGAACGTCTCTTGAGAGACCGCCTGGGAAACAAGGTTCCCGGGTGGGCCATTTGGCTGGCCCGCCACATCCTGCATGAAAAATGGTTAAACAAGTGCATCGACCGCGGTTTCACGGGCATAGACTTCGCCGAGGACACATCCAGGAATTACCTCAACGTAAAAGTGCAGGTAGAAGGCCTGGAGAACCTTGACAAGAATGGCCGATACACCATTGTAGCCAACCATTCCCAGGGCGGCAACGACTCCCTGGCCCTCCTGTATGTCTTTGGCCGGCATCTAAACGGCGAGGTACGCATCATGGCCAACGAACTGCTCATGGAATTGAAACCCCTGCGCAGTTGCTTTGTAGCCGTAGACAAACTGAGGGTCACCAAGGATGCCAGTTACCGTTCCCTTTCCCAGCAGACAGATGCCATCTTCGGCAGCAACGCCAGCATGATTCTGTATCCGGCCGGCCGGGTTTCCCGCCGCAAGCATGGAAAAATCCAGGATGTCGAGTGGCATAAAACCTTTGTAACCAAGAGCGTCCAGTTCCAGCGGGATGTCGTCCCCGTACACTTTTATGGCCGCAACACCTGGCGTTTTTACTTCCTGGACTGGCTGGGCAGCGTTACCGGCATCAATAAAAAAGTGCCGCTCTCTACCCTGCTGCTGGTAGATGAACTCAAACGCACCCGTAACAAAACCTACCGTATGGTCATTGGGAAACCCATTCCCTGGACCACCTTTGACAACTCCCGCCGTCCGGCCGAGTGGGCCGCCTGGGTAAAAGAACTTGTATACTCGCTGTAACCCATGAAAAAGCCCATCATAGATCCTGTCCAAAGAGACCTCCTCAAGGCCGAGCTAACCCCGGAAACCTTGCTCCGCACCACCAACCGTGCCAGTAATGAACTGTATGTAGTGGGCCCGGAAGCCGTGAATGTCATCCGTGAAATCGGCCGGTTAAGGGAAATTGCCTTCCGCAACGACGGCGGCGGCACCGGAGAGTCCCTTGACATTGATAAGTTTGACACGGATCCCGCCTATGGGTACAAGCAGCTGGTCCTGTGGGATCCCGAGGCCCAGGAAATCATTGGCGGATATCGCTTCTGCCTATGCGACGAGGCCGTTTTTGACAAGAACGGCCAACCCATCCTCACATCGGCCCACATGTTCGAATTCTCGCACAAGTTTATGCGGGATTATTTGCCCCACACGCTGGAATTGGGACGCAGTTTTGTATCGGTGGAGTATCAGAGCTCCAAGGCCGGAGCCAAGAGTCTGTACGCACTGGACAATCTGTTCGACGGCATTGCCGCCCTGGGCGTGCTCTATAAAAAACGCATCAAATATTTCTTTGGCAAAGCCACCATTTATCCCGAGTATCCGGAGCCCGCACGCGAACTCATCCAGTACTTCCTGCACAAGTATTTCGGCAAAAAGAGCCGCCTCATCCACATTCGCAAGGAAGTTAAAGTAAAAGATCCCAAAACGTATTCCAAGCTGTTCAAGGGAAAAGATTTTAAGGAAGGCTACCGTATCCTCAAGGCCGAGGTTCAACAACACGGTGTATTCATTCCCCCGCTGGTAAACACCTATATGAACCTGTCGCCTTCCATGATCTATTTTGGGACGGGTATCAACGACGAGTTTGCCGATGTCTATGATTCAGGCATCCTGATAGACTTTACACAGATGTACCCGGAAAAAATCCAACGGCATTCCCTCAGCTTCATGGCGTTGGGCTGGAAGCACATGCGGGACATCCTCAAGCGCTTCTCAAAAAAGAAGAAAGCGGCTAGCGCCGAACAGTAATGTGGAAGCAGGACTGCTTTTTCTCGTACTTGATATAGCACAGGCCCGGCTGGTCGTGTAAATCCTTGAGCACCTGACTCAGCACTGCCCGGAGATACTCGGGCGGGACATCTTCGTAGGGTCTTCCGCGAAGGTCGGGCACCTTGACATAACGCCAGTAGGAAAGGTCGAAGGTGGTGCCGTAACGGTGGGTAGAATTCTCCGAGGCGTTGAGGTTGCCCTTGCGGAGGCTCTTGATATCGGCCTCTGTCCTGAGGACGGAAGAGACTACCAGTTTATTGGGATTGAGGCCTTTGGATGCCAGGGAATCCTGAAAATTCTTGCCGATGAGGTCCAGCAATTCCTTGGCCGAAGGGATGAGATACGGGATAGAATGTGACAGCTCCCCGATGACGTAGGTGTCGGTATCTTCCAGCTTTACCAGACGGCTTTTGAGATGCTCGGCGGCTTCTCTGTCGGCCACCGGAGGGACGCCAATGGCCTGGGCCACCTCCAGTTGCTTCTTGTTCATATCATTGAATTCCCGGGCAAATTTTACGTCATAGATACGCACCGGATGATTCTCGATGGGGCCCAGGGCCAGCCACCGCTTTTCCTCCATGCGGCTGCGAAGGAAGAAGAGACCATAAATACCAGCCGATACCAGAAGAAGGCCAGCCACTATACAAACAATGATACGTGTCACTTTCATGCTGCTAATTTAATAATAATTGACGAAAAATGTTTATTTTTGTACGATTGAAATGACGTGTACACACATTATGAGTGAAGAGAAGAAACAGGCCCGGCGCATACAAACCTCTCTGCTGAGCCAATATGAGAAAAAAGTTCTGGTGTGGCTGGCCGAGCGTATGCCGGCGTGGGTCACTTCCGATATGTTAACCCTTGTAGGCTTTCTGGGATCACTGGTGATGGCCGCAGGCTATTGTCTTTCCAACCTTAATCTCAACTGGCTGTGGCTTTCCTGCCTGGGCTTGGTCATCAACTGGTTCGGCGATTCCCTGGACGGAAGCCTGGCCCGCGTGCGCAATACCCAGCGCAAAACTTATGGCTTCTTCATCGACCATAACGTTGATATCATCAACGAGACCATCATGTTCATCGGCGTGGGCTGTAGTCCATTGGTTAACATGAGTTTTGCCATGCTGGCCCTGGTAGCCTATTTCATGATTAGCATCTATGTTTACATAGACTGCCACCTCAAGGGAGAAATGCGCCTTACTTATGGCGGCCTGGGACCCACCGAGTTCCGGCTTTTGCTCATTCTCGTAAACATCGCCTTTATCTACATTCCCTGGCTGAGCAAATGGAAGAAACCCATGACGATTTTCCACAACGACTTCATGATCGGCCTCTTTGACTACATTGCCGTAGCAGTTGCCGTTATCATCATCGTCTTCTATCTGGTGAGTTTCTTCCGGGATGCCAAGTACTATTCCAAAATAGACCCGCCCAAAAAGCAGGAAAAAGAATAGCCCATGGTCATTACAGCAGAGCAAGCCGCCGATTTATCCCCTATTTTCAAAGGAAGATGGGGAAAACTGCTTTACAAGGTGGCACTTGCTGTTACCGGAATCTACCATGTGAACAATGCTCACCAGCACGTAGAGGATTTGGGCATTCCCCCGGGCCCCGACTTTGCAAAAGCCCTTCTGGACTATTTTGACCTGGATTTCCTCATTGGCAATCCGGAAAGGCTGGCGTTCCCGGAGGGACCCTTTATTGTCATAGCCAATCATGTATACGGGCACCTGGACGGGATGGTCCTGGTGGACATCCTGGGCCACGTGCGTCCCAACACCAAGGTCATGGTGAACGAGATGCTCATGTGGATCCACGGGCTGGCGCCCAATTTCATCTCTGTGAATCCCACGTTGTCCAAGCGCACGGGAGCCACTTCTACCAGCATCAACGGCGTCAAAAACGCGCTGCTGCAAATTCGTTCAGGAGAGCCGCTGGCCCTGTTCCCTTCGGGTGCCGTGGCCGATTTAAAACCCCGGGAGCACTGGTCCCTGAGCGAGCGTGAGTGGCAGGACGCCGCCATCAAGCTCATCCGCAAGGCCCACGTCCCCATTGTCCCCATCCGTTTCTTCGGCCATAATTCCTGGTTCTACTACGCTTTGGGGCTGGTGGATTATCGCGTACGCTTTGCCCGGCTCTTCCACGAGCTGGACAACAAGAGGGGCACCCATCCACGCATGGGCATCGGCCCCACCATCACGGTAGAACAGCAGGACGCCGTACCGGAGGAGGCATTCAAGGATTTCCTTCGCAGCAGTGTCTACGACATGCCCATTCCCACTCACTTTGAAAAAAGATCCAATCTATGGAAATAGTCCTTGTCACCGGCGGGAGCAGCGGAATTGGCGCCGCCACCGCCCTGTTGCTGGCCCAGGCCGGCATGAAAGTATACGCCGGAAGCCGCCGCGGATCCGTGCAAACGTCCCATCCCGGGATTGTGCCCGTACAGCTGGACGTGAACAATGCCGCCCAAACGGCCGATGTCGTGAAGCAAATCGTAGAGGCCGAAGGCCATTTGGATGCGGTGGTGTGCAATGCCGGCAACGGTATCTTCGGCCCCATTGAGGGAACCACAGAAGAAGAAGCCCGCGCCCAGTTCGAAACCAACTATTTTGGCGCCCTCAAGACCATCCAGGCCTGTCTGCCCGTATTCCGTAAGCAAGGCAGCGGCCGCATTATCACGGTCACTTCTGTCATGGCCATCCTGCAGCTCCCCTTCCAAGGCTTCTATGCCTCGGTGAAGGCCGCCCTCCTCTCCTTGAGCGAATCCCTTTCCCTTGAACTGAAGGGGACCGGCATCCAATGCTGCAGCGTCCTTCCCGGAGACGTATCCACCGGCTTTACAAAAGCCCGCAAGCTCACGACTGCCGCCCAGGATGCCCAATCTCCTTACAAGGCCCAGATGGGACGGAACCTGCAAAAGATAGAGAAAGACGAATTAGGCGGTATGGCCCCCGCTGTAATTGCCAAGGCCATCCTAAAGCAGTTGCGCAAAAAGAAAATGGCCGTCCGCGTCATTCCCCGGCTCGATTATGCCGCCGTAGGTTTCCTCACACGAATTCTTCCGGAAAAATCCAAACTGGCACTAATCAGACTGTTGTACAATTAAGATTTATTTCTTAAATTTGGACAATGCTAAAGAAGGCGGTACTCATACTGTCATTTCTTTGCGTGGCCCTTGTAGCGGCTGCGCAAAGTAGTAGACGCAGAGACCGGCGAGCCACTCCCCTTTGTGGGCGTATACTTTGACGGCACCACTATCGGCATCTCCACAGACCTGGAAGGCCGATACAGCCTGGAAACCCGCTCGCCGGATGCCCTGGTCCTCACCGCCCAGATGATTGGCTACGAGAGCCAGTCCAAACCCGTTCACAAGGGAGCCTTCACCGAGCTCAATTTTTCTTTAAAACCAGATTACCGGCAGCTCAATGCCGCCTATGTAAAGCCCGACAACCGGTACATCAAATCCATCCTGCGCAAGCTGGACAAGAGTCTGGAGGTAAACGATCCTGACAATGCACCCGACTGGGAAAGCCGGCTCTACTCCAAGATAGAGATGGATATCACCAACATGGAGGGGCTCCTCAAAACCAAGTTCCTGAATAAGAACCTGGGATTCATGCAGCAGTACTCGGACACTTCGGCCATTACCGGCAAGCCCTTCATCCCCGCCATGATCTCGGAGAATGTTTCGGACATGTATCACTCCAAGGATCCCTTGTTTAACCGCGAAGTGATGCGCGCCAGCCGAATCTCGGGCCTGGAAGAGGATAATATGCTGCGCCAGTTTACCGGCTCCTATCTCCTCAAGACCAATTTCTACAAGAACAGCATCAGCGTCTTTAACTTGGATATCCCCAATCCGGCCGTTACCAGCTCGCAAATCTTCTACAATTACTTCCTGGTAGACAGCCTGGACGTAGATAACCGCAAAACCTATGTGCTGCGCTTCCATCCCAAAAAGCTGGTCACCTCCCCCACCCTGGACGGAGAGATGCAAATTGACGCACAGGATTTCGGCATCCGTTCGGTACATTGCCGGCTGTCCAAGGCCTCTAACGTGAACTGGATCAGGCACATCAACATAGACATTGACAACCGCCGCACGGCAGATGGCCGATGGTTCTACGGAGATGAGCGCCTGTTCATCGATTTCTCCATCGCCGTGAGTGATTCATCCAGGATCCTCTCTTTCCTGGGCAACCGGCACATTCACTACGACGAGCCAGTGTTCAAGCCCGTAGAAGACCCCGACGCCCTCACCGCAGAGAATACGGTGGTCATGCGTGACGTTATTCCCGGCGATGATGCCTATTGGGAAGCAGCCCGTCCCTATGCCCTCACAAAACGTGAACAAGGCATCTACAACATGGTGGAAGACTTCCAGGAAACCTCGTTCTACAAGTGGAATTACGGGATTTTCTATACCCTCATTACCAACTACTATGAGGTACGCCCCTGGAAGATGGAATTCGGCCGGTGGGCCCGATCCTTCTCCTATAACGATTCCGAGGGCTTCCGCATGCAGCTGGGCGGTCGCACCACCAAATACCTGTGGCCCAAGGTAAGGCTTGGCGGCTACTTTGCCCTGGGATTCAAGGACCTCAAGCCCAAATGGGAAGTCAACGTGGAATGGATGATCAACCGCGAAAAAACCAGCAAGCTTACCTTCCACTACCAAAAGGACTTCATGCAGTTCAGCAGCGGAACGGGTGTTTTCACGGCCCAGAACATGTTCTCGTCCATCTTTACATCGGATCACACCAACCGGCAGAGCATGATGGAGATGATTGACGTCAAGTACGACCAGGAATTCAACATCCAGCTCAACGGCAACCTGCACCTCAAGCACTACCGCATCTGGGGCAATCCCGTCGTTCCCTTCATCAAGACCGACGGCAGCATCCAGGAAAGCTTTTCGGCCAATGTCATCAATGCCGAGCTAAGAATCGCCGGACCCGACGAGCGCGTGAACCGCGACTTCTACGATAAGTCCTACATGTTCTCCAAATACCCGGAGTTTTACATCAATGTAACCAAGGGTTTCAAGGGCATTACCCCGGACGATTTTGATTACTGGCGGCTCCGTGCCCAGATTGTCTGGAAAACCCCGTCTTTTTCCCTGGGTTACGGCCGGCTCAACGCCGAAGGCGGCATGATCTTCGGCAGTGTTCCTTTCCAAATGCTTAAGCTGCACGAGGGTAACCAGACCTTTTTCTTTGACCGCACGGCCGCTGCCTGTATGGACTACTACGAATTCATCTCGGACCGGTGGATAACCGGCTATTACGAGCATAACTTTAACGGCTTCTTCCTGGGCAAAATTCCGTGGGTGAAAAAGCTTGACTTGCGTGAGGTGGCCATGGTCCGATGCATCTGGGGCTCCCTCTCCAAGGACAACTCGGTAAATGCACCCTTCAAACTACCGGAAACCGCCTCCACATTGGAAATCCCCTATGTAGAGGTTAGTGTAGGCATCTCCAACATCCTTCGTATCTTGCGCGTAGACTTCTACTGGCGCCTGACCCACCGCACGCCGGAGAGTAAGAAATTTGCCGTTACCGTGGGCATTGACGTAGACTTCTAATAACCACTAAACTATGAATAACCTGTTCTTTATCAAACGTTATAAGGTGGACGGCCACACCGAATACAACCACAAGAACTATAAGCAGGGGAACATGAGTTTTTCCTTCCTAATGGAAGGTGAAGCGCTCCTGGAAGTAGCCGGAAAGAATTACCTGCTCAATCCCGGACAACTGTTTCTGATCCCTGGGGATAAAGAGATTATTGTGAAGCATGTGTGCGATGCAAAGGGATTCGACGGCTTTTTCGCCATCGATTTTCTCAAAGACGCTTCCTATCCTGTTCTTCGTAGCAACGAGGCCGTATTACAGAGCTTTTGGTTTGATGATGCCGTGTTCATGGGCGCACTGTTCCAACGCATGGAGGCCGCCTTCAAGGACAAGGACAATCGATTCCTGCAAAGTGCCATGGACCTCATTCTTAACCAGATTCGGCCCGGCGGACGCATAGCTATTGTTCCCGAAAAATTCCTCCAGATGGTCTTCGACAAGGATAAAGCCCCTATGGGCGTCTCGGCCTATGCTTCCATGCTGGGGGTTACGCCCAACTATCTGAACAAGACCGTGAAAAGCCACACGCGCCGTACGGCCATTGACTGGATTGAGATTGCCCGGCTAAACCTGGCCAAAAAGCTCCTGGCCGACCGCAGCGTCTCCATTGTAGACGTGGCCGCCAGGGTGGGCATTGACGACCAATCCTATTTCTCGCGCTTCTTCAAAAAAAAGACGGGGCTCACCCCGTCTCAGTTTCGCAACAGCCTGTAATTACTCGGCTGGCTTGGCTATATACTCATAGTGCTTGATGGTTAACAATTTACCTTTGGCGCTATAGGTATACTGTACTTTTTTGCGGTTAAACTCGTTGTACTCGAACTTCTTGTAGGTCTGGAGCCTGTTACGGTTGTCGTAAACATATTCTACGGCCACCTTTCCGGCGGCATCGTACTCGTAGCGCTTGCGCCACTTTTGGCCGTCAGAATTATACTCGGTCTCCTCCATCTTACGGCCGTCGGGGCTATAGGTAGTCACATGGTCAAGGACTTTGTTTCCTCCCTTGGGGTCGGTGTTCCATTCCTTGATTATAAGGTTCTTCTTGTTAATCTTCTCCGGCTGGTCCTGAGCCATAACGGACAGCGGTAGCAGCAGGGAAAGGGCGGCCATCAGCGCAATGCGTTTCATCTTTTGTATTCTGTTACTGTTACTATTCCATCTTTTACCGTAAAGCGCACATCGGCACCGTCATAGGGAAAAGCATATTCTTTATCCGGTATATTCTGATAGGCGGGGCGGGGATCCAGGGCCAGTGCAGCCTCCAATTCCCGGCGCTGGCGGCTGTTTAACGGCAGTTCGGGGGGAATCACCACCTGTAGCCTGGCCGAAGGGGCTTCTGCGGCAAAGCCACAGCAGGCGTCCGGGTGACTGTCGGCATAAGCGATATAGGGCTTGATGTCATAAATGGGCGTCCCGTCCATCAGGTCGGCTCCACTAATAACAAGTTCCGTACCATCAATACGCTCCAGTGCCACACAGGACAGGCCCAACGGATTGGGCCGATAGGGAGAGCGCGTAGCCCATACGCCCATAGCCACATTGCCGCCCAGGCGCGGTGGACGAACCGTGGGCTGCCACTCCCCTTTAGCCGGCTTGTTGGCGCTGAAACCCCAGATGAGCCAAAGGTGCGAGAAACCTTCCAGTCCGCGCAGGGCTTCCTGCACACCATAGGATTCGCAGAATACAATGCGCCCCTTCAACTCCTTTACCAGCGTTCCCTGCCTGGGAATGCCGAATTTGGAGCCGAAAGAGCCCCGGTAATAAGCAATAGGTTTGATTTCCATCTTGTTAGGAAAGGTATTTTCCATGGCATCGGCAATAGCGGAGTCCGCTGCCACATGGGCAGGGATCATTGGGCGCCACATGCGGAATGGCAAAACCCAGCGGATAACCGTCGGAATTCATCTCAGAGGCATAGCCTGCACTGATGGTTGGCTCAGGCATTTGCCAGTGGGGATAGTCCTCCCCCTCCGGGGCCTCAGAGACGTGCTCCTGAGGCGACGGGTTCACATCGGGCAGTTGCTCCCTCTGCGCCAGGCACAAGCCGGTTTCCCTGGCCGACCGACCGCACAGACACCACTTGGGAATGCTGTCGGCATAATCGCACACAATCTCGCAGCAGGACTTCCAGCTGGCATCGTTCATGACGGCGCCTTTGTCGCTGGCAAGAAGGGCGTTAAACAGGGCGTCGTTGCGATCCCACTGGTACTGCGCTTCCATCCAGGTATCGTGCAGGGCTTTCACCAGGTCGAATCCGTCATAGCCCAGGCGGCGGTACATAGCCTCCAGCATCATGCCTTCCTTGGTTTTGGTACCCACCGTAAAGTAAGGCGCTCCGGCTCCGGCCATGTGGGCATCCAGGGCGCTCATGGGAGCCAGGCCCTTTTCCAAACCCAGCTTTTCCATGTGTGCACGTACGGTGAAGAGTTCTTCTACATTGTCTACACAGGGCGAGCACAGATAGTCCCCCCACTCGTCGTTGTAGCGATAAATCTTTACCAGTGGGCTTCGGTGCAACATTTTGGTGAGCCGGTTATAGGCGGTCCCATAACCCGAATAATGCTCATACCAATCAATCATCAGGTCCATGAAGCGATCGGTAGGAACAATCCCGTACAAATTCAGGAAACCCAAACCAACGCGCTCAATGGCAAACTGGCCGTTGCGCTCGCCGGAATGAATGACCTTGTCAACGTCCTTTGACACAATATCGTACATCTCCCGGCTAATCCATACTTTGTGGAAGTGCTCGTCGGAGTCGTCGTATTCTACCAGTCCGGTTACTTCCAAGAGGGAGGGATAATCGGCGAAATCCTGATACTGGACCTTCTCCGGGCCGGCTTTGACCAGTTCCCGAAGCAAGCGGACGTCCCGTTCCATCAGGTGAGACATCCACTCCCGCGGTTCCTGCCTGAGATAGGCGTGCAGCTGCTCCACCAGCTGGGATTTGCGCAGGTGGGGGCTGAGGTCGTTCCCGAGGATATTCCCCAGGTCCTCCAGCTCGGGCTTTTGGAAGCCGTCCAGAATGGTATGCAGGGTCCTTTCCATTAAAGGGTATCCTGATACTTGAGGATAGGATTGCGTGCAGCGGTGGTTTCGTCGGGCCGGGAGATGGGCGTGTTGTGCGGGGCGTCATGAAGGATCATGGGATCCTGGGCAGCCTCGGCGGCAATCTTTCTCATCACCTCAATAAAGGCATCGATGGTTTCCTTGCTCTCGGTTTCGGTGGGCTCAATCATGAGGGCCTGGTGGAACAGGAGCGGGAAATAGATGGTGGGGGCGTGGAAGCCGTAATCCAGCAGCCGCTTGGCTACATCCAGGGTGGTGGCGCCGGGAACATCGTCGTGGGCGCCGTCGTCGATGAGGCCGTCAAAGACAAACTCATGCTTGCATACGCCCTCAATGGGGAGCTTGTACACGTCCTTGAGGCATTCTTTGATATAATTGGCGCTTAACACCGAGTACTCCCCTACCTTCCTGAGGTTCTGCTTGCCCAGGGAAAGGATGTAGGCATAGGCCCGGAGGATTACGCCGAAGTTACCATGGAAACCGGACACTTTGATGGCAGGCAGGCAATCGGCCAGATAGGCCTGAACGCCCACGGGGCCACTGCCTGGACCACCACCGCCGTGGGGCGTAGAGAAGGTCTTGTGCAGGTTCAGATGCATGATGTCAAAGCCCATATCGCCGGGACGGACCACTCCCATGAGCGGGTTCATGTTGGCACCGTCGTAGTACATGAGGCCTCCCACGCCGTGCACCAAGGCGGAAATTTCCTTGATTTGCGTCTCAAAGAGGCCCAGGGTATTGGGGTTGGTCATCATCATGCCGGCCACGGAACTATCCAGAAGGGGTTTCAGGGCCTCTACATCCACGCGGCCGTTCTCCAGGGACTTCACCTCCACCACCTCCAGACCGCAGACAGCGGCCGATGCGGGGTTGGTGCCATGGGCACTGTCGGGGACAATGACTTTGGTTCGGCCCATATCGCCCCTACTAAGGTGATACTGGCGCATGATCATGAGGCCGGTTAGCTCACCGTGGGCACCCGCGCAGGGATCCAGCGTAAAGCGGGCCATGCCGGTAATGGCGCCCAGGCACTTCTCCATTTCCTCGTACACCTTATTGGCGCCCTGGGTGAGTTCCTTGGGCATAAGGGGATGCAAAGCGGCGAAGCCCGGGAGGGCGGCCATTTCCTCGTTGATCTTGGGATTGTACTTCATGGTGCAGGAGCCCAGCGGATAAAAGCCGGTATCCACGCCGAAGTTCATCTGGGAGAGATTGTTGTAGTGACGCACCACATCGGGTTCCGACACTTCCGGCAGCGGAAGCGGAGCCTTGCGGCAAAGCCCGGCAGGGAGTTCGGACGCCTGCGGAAAGCGGTTGGCAGGCAAGGAATAACCGCAGCGGCCTTCTTTGGAAAGTTCGAAGATGAGCTTATCGTAGTATTTCATAGTTTAGCCCTCCTTTACCGTTTTGACCAAAAGGTCGATTTCTTCCTTGGTGCGTTTCTCGGTGACGCAGAAACTAACATAGCCCTCTTCCGTTTCCAGCGCGGCAAAGAAGCCGGCCTTTTGCAACTTCTGCGGCAAACCCGCCACCTTGCTTTTGAGGACAAACTCCTTGAGGAAAGGCTTTCCGGGGAACACTTCCTCGAATTTACCGGTGGCCAGGAGCTCATTATATAGATAATGGGCGCCGTCACAGCTGATACGGTTTACCTCCCTGAGACCCTGAGGACCCATGAGCGACAGGTAAATGGTTACCCAGAGGGCCATAAGACTCTCGTTGGAGCAAATATTAGACGTGGCTTTCTCGCGTTTGATGTGCTGCTCGCGGGCCTGAAGGGTGAGCACAAAGACACGTTTGCCGTCCTTGTCTACCGTCTGGCCCACAATACGGCCGGGCATCTTGCGCATGCAGTCCTTCTTTACAGCCATGAAACCCACATAAGGGCCGCCATAGCATAGCGGAAGGCCCAGCGGCTGGCCGTCGCCGATGGCGATATCGGCGTCCCATTCGCCGGGTGTCTTTACCACGGCAAGGGCCGAAGGGTCGCAGTACTCGATGAGCAGGGCTTTGGCATCGTGCAAGGCATCGGCAAAACCGGCATGGCTTTCCACTATGCCGTATCGGTTCACCGAAGGAACGATGGCACCGGCCACATTATCCTGGGCAAGCTGGGCCTGAAGGTCCTCCAGAGAGGTTTCACCCTCCTGAGCCTTGATGAAGCCGATCTCTACTCCATGGAAACGGGCATAGGTCTCCACTACCTTCACCACCTGGGGAAGGAGGGTGCGGGAAAGGAGTACGCGGGTTTTCTTGCGCGTGCAGGCGATGGCCATCTTCATGGCTTCGGCGGCAGCGGTAGGGCCATCGTAGAGCGAAGCGTTGGCAATGTCCAGCCCCGTGAGCGCGCAAATCATGCTCTGGTACTCGAAGATATAGCGCAGGGTTCCCTGCGAAATCTCGCACTGATACGGTGTATAGGCCGTAAGGAACTCGGACCTTTGGGTGAGGTACGGAATCACCGACGGCGTGTAATGGTCATAGGCGCCCTGGCCAACGAACACCTTCAGATGGGCGTTCATCTGCTCCAGAGCAGTAAAATAGTCACGGATTTCCTGCTCCGACAGTGCGTCGGGAAGGGCATAGGCGCCCTTCTTGAGGAATTCCGCCGGCACATCGCTGTACAGGTCCTCCAGCTTTTGGACGCCTATCTTTTGCAGCATGGCCTCCACGTCGGCCGACGTGTGCGGGAAAAAGGCAAACTGAGCCATGGAAACGGGATTACTCGCCGATAAAAGCCTTATAGGCGGCCGCATCCATTAGTTTGTCCAGCTCCGAAGGGAGAGACATCTCTACCTTGATGATCCAGTTGGCGTAGGCATCCTCGTTGATGGCCTCGGGAGCATCCTCCAGAGCGGCGTTCACCAGCACCACGGTGCCGGAAACCGGGGAAATGAGGTCCGAAGCGGCCTTCACGCTTTCCAGGGCGCCGAATTCTTCTCCGGCCAGCACGTCGTCGCCTTCCTCGGGCATATCTACATAAGTGATGTCACCCATTTCCTTCTGGGCAAAATCGGATACGCCAATAAAGGCTACATTACCTTCTACTTTAACCCACTCGTGGGATTCGGAATACTTGAGTCCTTCAATTACTTTTGACATAGTGATATTATTTTTTGTAGTTTGTCTGATAAAAACGCTTTTTGACCACCTTGCCGGGGAATACTTTCTTGCGAATGGCAATCCAGAGCGGGGTGTCCAGGGCGGTATAGGCCTTGTCTACCAGGGCAAAGCAGATGCTCTTGTCCAGGGAGATGGAATGATAGCCGGTGGTAACGATGCCCACCTCGGTGCCGTCTTCCAGCTGAACAGGATAACCGGCACGCGGGATAGCCTTGTCCTCGATTTCGATGCCCACCAGCTTGCGAGCGAGGTTCCCGGCCTTCTGGTCCAGCAGGGCCTCTTTGCCGATGAAATCCTTTTCAAATTTGCAGAACATGCCCAGGCCGGCCATAACGGGGCTGATTTCCGGGCTCAGTTCGTCGCCGTACAGCGGAAGGCCGGCCTCAAAGCGCAGGGTGTCGCGGCAACCCAGGCCGCAGGGCTCTACACCGGCCTTGAGCAGGCGGTCCCATATCTCTACGATATTATCCGGGGTGGTATACAGTTCAAAACCATCTTCTCCGGTATAGCCGGTGCGGCTCAGGATGAGGCGCTCGCCCTTGTATTCAACATCACAGAAGGTATAGAAGCCCAAATCGGCCGCCTCTTTGTACCCCAGCACATCGATGACGGTTTTCTCGGCGTCCGGTCCCTGAACGGCTATTTGGCCGATGCGCGGGGACGCGTTGTCCAGCTTGCAGTCGAATGCCTTGGCCTGCTCCTCAATCCAGGCAAAGTCCTTGTCGATATTGGCGGCGTTGATTACCAGGAGGAAATGGTTGGCCAGATACTCACGGTATACCAGTAAATCGTCCACTGTGCCGCCGTCAGGATAGCACATCATGCCGTAGAGGACTTTACCGGGCTCGAAGCCACGAATCTCGTTGGTGAAGATGTGGTTGATAAAAGCCTCGGCCTCGGGACCTTTTACAAAGACTTCGCCCATGTGGGACACGTCGAACATGCCCACTTTCTGGCGGACGGCCAGATGCTCCTGGGTAATGGAGCTATACTGGATGGGCATCATGAAACCGGCAAAGGGGCTCATCTTGGCACCCAGGGCTACATGCGCGTCATACAAACAGGTCTTTTGCAGATTTTCCGTTTCTGACATATTTTTAGTATTACTTTAGATAAGTGGTTATAAGTTT
This sequence comes from uncultured Bacteroidales bacterium, assembly GCA_905234285.1. Lineage (GTDB taxonomy): Bacteria > Bacteroidota > Bacteroidia > Bacteroidales > UBA932 > Cryptobacteroides. The sequence continues at coordinate 26,653 of CAJOHK010000015.1, read as the reverse complement.
ATATAATTCAATATTAGTTTCCCTGTTAATCTTTAGGTCTTCCGGGCGGGCGCCTTTCTCTGGAGCCATGCCACCGCACACATCTACCGCCACTACATTTACCGGTCCTTCCAGCAGCTGCAGCAAGAGGTCTTTCACCTGATCCAGCGTATGGGTTCCCTGCGTCCAGTCCGTGCGTGCCCACCGCTGGTCCATGATATCCTTGTCCAGCGATACGTACACGCGCTCTCCCCTCCTTGCCTCCAGCCACCCTTCCGGAATAGCCTGCGGGCAGCCATCCGGCCCCACAGAAAGGATGTCCCTCAGCCAGGGGTTCTCTTCCCTGAGCACCTTGACCCAACTGCCGCAACTGAGCACCCCGCCGAAGGCAGGCTCCTGGTTGTCGGGGTGATGGTCCAGCAACACCAGGTGAAAGGGCTCCTTTTCCCGGGAAGCCAAGAGGAGACTCATGTAGTGAAAGTCTCCACTGTCTATCCAGCGAAGCCGGGGCAGTTGGTCCGGCAACCCGGCCAGGATTTGTGCCTGTGCATCGGGGCTGCAGTAGCAGTGGGTTCCCTCCAAAGCAGTCCAGTTTTTATAGACCACACCTGCTCGTTGCGCTTGCAACAATGGCAGGAAATCCTCGGCTTGCACCATACCGGAAAAGTCTGTTACCAGCACATCTTTCATCTTTCAAAGATAGTAATTTTCGCGATTTCATACAAGTATTTCTCCTTTCTACACTATTTGCCAAAAACAAATTTAATATCAACCACAGAAACAATATTGTTATACTATATAACAACAATGTTAATATCGCATTACGATATATTTCGGGTTATTTTCACTAAGAATGCACATTATCTTTTGAGTATTTTTCTTAACTTTGTCATATAGATAAAACGGAGAACAAACAGTTATGCACCATCCCCCCGTTTCGGACTTCCCCATCTCTACGCCCGTCATGATTGCATGGGCCCTCTTCATGTTGGTGTTCACCGCCGGCTTCATTCAGCTGATTATCCACCTGAACCGCAAAGGAAAACGCCTAGGCATCGCAGCCATATTCGGCCTGCTGCTGGCAGCTGGAACAGCCATTCATGTTGTCGTGCTCGCCATGTCGGCCCACACGGTTACTGAAGGCAACTGGATCCAACTGGTGGTAGTATCGATGATAGCGGCACTCGAGATGTTCATCGGCCACTCCATAGTCTTTGACGACATTGTAGCCGCGGTCGTCTTTCATGAGCCGGGCCTCATGCTGGCCTACATCAGCACCTTCCTTCTTATCATTGCCTTCACCCTGAGCCTGGTGCTGCTCATTCTGCCGCGCCGCCTGCGGGACCGTACCTGGCTTATGTCCCACGCTCTGGAGGCCCAAAAGAATCGCAAGAATCATATTTTCCTGGGCCTGGACAATCATTCCAAGGCCTTCGCCAAATCCATTCTGGGAGAATGGGAGGCCGCCAAGGATCAATCGGATCAGGGAAACGTGATTCTGGTAGATTTCCCCATCGCTGCCGATGTGCGCGCCGAGATTTCCATCGGCGACCTCATCTCCAACATCTTTGGGCACAAGAAAGAGCTTTCTCTGGAAAACCAGCTGGGCAGCAGCCGATTTGTCCTGCTGAAGGGTGACATGCCGCATGAAACCGAAGCCAAAGGCAGCCTGTGCAGCGCCATCGGCCTTCCCAGACTGAAACCCTGGCTGGAAAACCCCCGCACCACGCTGTACCTGGTATCGCCCAACGAGGAAGACAACGTCCAACTGCTCAAGTACCTCACCATGGACAATACGGTAAAGGCCAAAATCCTGTGCTACAGAAGGAAAGCGAACAGCTACACGTCCCTTTTGGCCGATATGGGAGACCGCATCCGCGTCCTGAACCTGCCGGAGATGTCCTTCAACGAAATCAAGCAGAACCAGCCGCAGCTGCACCCCATCCACTTCGCCGACATTGCCAAAAACAATAAGGGCGAGTCCCTGGGTTATGTGCGCAGCAGTTGTACGTCCATACTCATCGGCTTTGGCGAGATGGGCCAGGAAGCGCTCCGCTATGTGTATGAGTTCGGTTCTTTCATCGGCAAGGACATGCAGCCCATCCCCAATACCTTCAAGGTATACGATCCCAATATCGAAGCCATCAAGGGCGATTTCCTCACCCGCACGCCCGCCCTGCGCTACAATGCCAACATCGAGTGGTCCAGCGCCAGCATGGGGACCTCGCAGTTCTGGCTGGAATTTGCCATGGCACTTCCCTCCCTTACCTACGTGATTATCTGCGTGGACAACGGCCCAAAGAACGTAGAAATTGCCGTACAGTTGCTGCAGGAGGCCTCCCGCTACGGGAAAGACCTGTCCCGCCTTTGCGTGCTGCTGCGCGCCACCCAGGCCGACCGGCAGATGTTGGAGCTCATTGACTTCTATAACCGAAGCTATTGTCCGGAGGGAGTTGAAGTTCTCCATCCGTTTGGCCAGCCTGAGTGTATTTGGAACCAGGATGTTGTAAGTGGCAAGAGCCTGAAAGCCAAGGCCATCGACAGCATGCCCGTAGGACCAGACGGCCAGAGTGCCCTCCAAAGGTGGCAGGAGAGAAGCCGCAGCATCCGTTCCCGCGGTGGCAACCAGCTGCTCAACCGGCATGAGCTCATGCGCAAGCAAGCCGGCGAAATCGCCCGAAGCCTGTTTGCCCCTACTCTGGTGCAACTGTGCCCGGAAAGACTGCGCGGATCAGCCGCCGAGAGCATCCCCGACGTTTTAGATCCCGAAAAACCGGTCCACTTTGGCGGCAGCAAGGCCGATTACCAGGTCATGGAATACCTGGCGGCCGGTGAGCACCTGCACTGGATGACGTCCCTGGAAACTGCCGGATACATTGACGGGAACGGCGTCCAGGACGAGCTGAACAAGAGAATATGCAACCTGGTCCCCTATGAACTCCTTCCTACCGAAGAAGCTAAGCACCTGTGCTGGCTGGGGCTCAAACAAGTTCTGCTCCGAAGCAAATAACAGCATGGCAGAAAGTAACTTCATAGATTACGTACGCATTTTTTGCGCCAGTGGCCACGGCGGTGCCGGCAGCGCCCATCTGCACCGGGCTAAATATGTTCCCAAAGGCGGACCTGACGGCGGCGACGGCGGCCGGGGCGGTCACATTATCCTTAGGGTGAATCCCCAGCTGTGGACGCTCATTCACCTGCGCTACCGCAAGGTTGTGCGGGCCGAGAACGGCGGAAACGGCGCCGAGGCCCTCAAACGCGGCAAAAATGGCACCGACATAGTGCTGGAAGTTCCACAAGGCGTTGTAGTTAAGGATGCCGAGACCGAAGAAGTGATTACCGAGCTGGTGGAACCCGGCCAGGAGTACATCCTGTGTCCCGGCGGCCGCGGCGGGTGGGGCAACGACCATTTCAAGAGCGCCACCAACCAGACGCCCCGCTATGCCCAACCCGGCGAGGAAGGCGTAGAAGGCTGGTTCATTCTGGAGCTCAAAGTCCTGGCCGACGTAGGTCTGGTGGGCTTCCCCAATGCCGGCAAGAGCACCCTCCTGGCCGCCATTACATCGGCCAAACCCAAGATTGCCAATTACGCCTTCACCACGCTGGAGCCCAATCTGGGCATCGTGCGCTATTATGACGACCGATCGTTTGTGATGGCCGACATCCCCGGCATCATCGAGGGCGCACATGAGGGAAAGGGCATCGGCATGCGCTTCCTGCGGCACATTGAGCGCAACAGCGTGCTGCTCTTTATGGTGGCGGCCGATGAGCCCGATGTAAACAAGGGCTACCAGGTGCTGCTGAACGAGCTGCAGGAGTACAATCCCGAGCTGCTGGTGAAAGACCGTGTCCTTGCCATCACCAAAACGGATCTCATTGACGCCAAACAGGTACTCAAGATCGAGAAGAAACTGCCCAAGGACATTCCCCACGTGTTTATTTCGTCGGTAGCGCAAACCGGCCTGAATGAACTCAAGGAAGAACTCTGGAAAGCCCTTACCAAATGAGTCTGGACGGCCTCATACAATGGGACCAGCAAGCGACGCTCTGGATCAACAGCCTGCACTCCCCTGCATCGGACCAGTTCTGGCTCCTGATGTCGGATGTGCGCATCTGGTTTCCAGCCTATTTCCTCATCATGCTGTTCATTGTGTGGCACATGGGCTGGAAAAAGGGACTGGCATGGACTGTGGCTCTGATTCTCACCATCGTTCTGTGCGACCGCACCTCGGCCGAGCTCAAATACGTCTTTGAACGGCTGCGGCCCTGCTACAATACCTGGATGATAGAAAACGGCCTGCATTGGCCATACGGGCACGCCGGCGGTTTTTTTGGCTTCTTTTCCAGCCATGCCAGCAATGTCTTCGGCTTTGCCAGCCTGCTCTCCTGGGCCATGAAATGGTACGGAAAACCCAAGACCGCCAAGATCTTGGGTATCTCCGTTTTCGTCTGGGCCACGCTGGTCTCTGTGAGCCGGATCATGATGGCCGCCCATTTCCTGGGCGATGTGCTGGTAGGCGCCGTTTTCGGCCTGCTGGCGGGTACGGCTGTAGCCTTCTTGACCCGGTGGGTTATCACTAAAGCGCGGCTATAACCTTTTCCATACGGGTTCCGCGGGACCCTTTTACCAAAACCGTGCATCCCTCCAGGGGGTGCTGCTGCAGGTATGCTGCCAGCTCATCGGAGGTGGCAAAGCAAGGGATGCCTGTCCCCTGCGCCGCCTTGGTGAATTCCACACCTACTAAATAGGCTTCCCCCTGCAGGCGGTCCACCACCTTCTTGTGCTCGGCGGCGGCATCCCCGCCCAACTCGCGCATATCGCCCAGCAACGCCACTTTACGGCCCTCGCACAAAGCCAGGTTATCCAGGGCAACGGCCATGGAAGACGGATTGGCATTGTAGGCATCTACAATAACGGTATTCTTCTCTGTCTTAAGCAGTTGGCTGCGGTTATTGGAAGGAGTGTATGAAGCAATGGCACGCAGGGCATCGGCCTCGGGTACCCCAAAGAACCAGGCCAGTTTGAGGGCGGCCAGCACGTTGGCGGCATTGTAGGCGCCCACCAGTTGCGTGTCCAGTTCCCATCGGTCGGACTGCAAGCGGAGGAAAGGATGTTCCGGGCTGGACGGCAGCACTTTCATACCCTCCATGCCATAAGGAATCATGCTCATTTCCCGTTCCCAGAGCATGTCTACCAGCACGGGGTCGTCGGCATTGGCGAAGGCCGTTCCGTCGTGCTCCTTGAGGTAATCGTACAGCAGGCCTTTTGCGTGTTTTACGCCCTCAAAGCTGCCAAAACCCAGCAGGTGGGCCTTTCCCACGTTGGTAATGAGGCCGTGGGTGGGCTGCGCCACCGCCAGCAGCGGACGAAGGTCCTCCGGGTGACTGGCGCCCATCTCGATGATGGCCAGCTCTGTTTCCGGTCCAATTTTGAGAACGGATAGCGGCACGCCGATATCGTTGTTCAGGTTGCCCTCGGTGGCAGTAACGCGGTATTTGGCCGACAGGACAGCCTTGATAAGCTCTTTGGTGGTGGTTTTGCCGTTGGTGCCCGTGAGGCCGATGACGGGGATGCCGAGCTGCTTACGGTGCCAGGCCGCCAGTTCCTGCAGTGCTTTAAGGGTATCGGGCACTTTGATGAGGCGGGGATCCTGGGCGTCCAGGGTATCATTCACCACCGCATGGCTGGCGCCGGCTTCCAGTGCCTGCAACGCAAAGGCGTTTCCGTCAAAATTCTCCCCCTTGAGGGCAAAGAACAATTGGCCTTCCTTAATGGTACGGGTATCGGTGTTCACACCGGCAGAGGCCAGGAACAGGGTATATAATTCGCTGATATTCATATTACTTTCCTGTACTTCCAAAACCACCGGCTCCGCGGGTGGTTTCATCTAAAACTTCTACGGGATCCCATTCCACTTGCTCGTGGCGGGCTATGACCATTTGGGCAATGCGTTCTCCGGGGGCAATCTCAAAGGGCTGGTCGGAGAGATTGACCAGAATTACCTTTATCTCTCCCCTGTAATCGGCGTCGATGGTGCCGGGGGTATTGAGAACGGTGATGCCGTGCTTGGCTGCCAGGCCGCTGCGGGGACGCACCTGCGCCTCATAACCGGCGGGAAGGGCAATGAAAAGGCCCGTGGGAACCAGCGTCCGCTGCAGGGGTTGGAGGATGATGGGCACCTGGATATCAGCCTTGAGATCCATGCCGGCCGAGAGGGGCGTAGCATAAGACGGACAAGGCCATTGAGAATGGTTTACAATCTTAACAATCATTTATTTAGGGGCTTTTATATACAGCACAGCTGCAATAATGGCATAGAGGTAGTTTGGTAGCCAGATTGCGATATAGGCGGGCAAGGTATCCGTAAAAACGAACATCTCGCTGAACTGCATAAACAGGATATAGGAAAAGCCCAGCGCCGTACCGGCCGCCAGGTTCCACCCCATGCCTCCCCTACGCTTTTTGGTACAAAGAGATACGCCGATAATGGTTAGGATAAAGGCCGATACCGGGAGTGAAAAACGGTTGTTCTTCTCGATTTGCGCACCGTTCACTGAGGCATCACCGCGTTGGATCTGCGTCCGGATGAGCTCGTTGAGCTCTTTCTGGTTCAGGCGCTGGATGGTATAGCGGTTGCGGAAGAAATCGTCCCGGGTGAGGCTGAACACGGTATCCAGCTGCCGGCCCGAGCGAATGCGGTCGTTCATGCCTTCGTCATAATCCCGGATGAACCAGTTGCGCAGGTGCCACACGCCAGTGACGGTATCGTACTGGGCGCTTTCGGCCGACATCTTGGAATGCATGCGGCCGCCGTGGAGGTCTTCCATGGTAAAGTTGTAGGCCGTGCTGTTGTAGGCGCTGAAGCTCTCGATATATACAAAATGGTCGTTCTCCAGCTTGTAGTGCATATCGTGGCCGGCCTTGACCTTTCGGTAGGGATTGTATTTTTGCTCAAAATCGACCCGCGTCCCGTTGGCTTTTGGGATGACCCACAAGCCCAGCCCCAGCGACAAAAGGGCAATGATGGCAGCCGACACTATATACGGCACCATGAGCCGATGATAACTGATGCCGCTGGAAAGGATGGCTATGATCTCTGAGTTCTGCGTCATCTTGGACGTGAAGAAAATCACCGTCAGGAACACGAACATGGGCGAATACATGTTCATGAAGTACGGGATAAAGTTGAGATAATAGTCAAAGACAATTGCCTTGAGCGGGGCTTCCTTGCGCACAAAATCCTCAATTTTCTCACTCACGTCAAAGATGATGACGATGAGCGCCATCATAAGGATGGAGAGGAAGAAAGTAAAGAGGAATTTGCGGATAATATACCAGTCCAGCTTCTGGAGTCCCTTAAACTTGATCATAGGCGCTGCATGAGTTTAGGGACGGTAGCATTCTTCCAGGAAAGGAAGTCCCCGGCCTCGATGTGAAGGCGCGCCGTACGCACCAGATCCAGATAAAAAGCCAGATTGTGTTCTGTGGCCACCATGGCGGCAAACATCTCCTTGGCAATAAACAGATGATGGAGATAGGCCTTGGTGTAATAATGGTCTACGAAGGAGGCTCCCGAGGGATCCAGCTCCGAGAAATCGTCGGTCCATTTGGCGTTTCGCATGTTCATGATGCCCTCCCATGTGAAAAGCATGCCATTGCGGCCGTTCCGGGTAGGCATTACGCAGTCGAACATGTCGATTCCGCGGGCGATGCCTTCCAAGATGTTGGCGGGCGTACCTACACCCATGAGGTATCGCGGCTTATCCTGCGGCAACAGCGGGCAGGTAATCTCCAGCATCTCATACATCTTTTCTGTGGGCTCCCCTACCGCCAGACCGCCCACGGCATAGCCGCCGCGGTTGGCATTATCCAGCTTGAGCGCGTGCTCCACGGCCTGTTGGCGCAGATTGGGATACACGCAGCCCTGAATGATGGGGAACATCACCTGCTGGTATCCGTACAGGGGTTCCGTCTCATCAAAATGCTTGGCAAAGCGCTCCAGCCAGCCCTGCGTGAGTTGGAGGGACTTGGCGGCATAGCGTTCATCGGCATCGCCGGGGCAGCACTCGTCCAGCGCCATCATGATATCGGCGCCAATGATGCGCTGCGTATCTACGTTATTCTCTGGGGTGAAGATGTGCTTGCTGCCGTCAATGTGGGAGGAGAACTTGCAGCCCTCTGGCGTGAGTTTGCGAATGGGCGCAAGAGAGAAAATCTGGAAACCGCCGCTGTCGGTGAGGATGGGATGGTCCCAATGCTCAAACTTGTGCAGGCCGCCGGCCTTGTAAAGGGTGTCCAAACCGGGCCTCAGGTACAGGTGATAGGTGTTTCCAAGAATGATTTGGGCCCTGATATCCCGCTCCAAGTCCTTATGGTACACGCCTTTGACCGAACCAACCGTGCCTACGGGCATAAAAATGGGCGTTTGGATTTCCCCGTGATCGGTGGAAATCACCCCCGCCCGGGCGGTGGAAGCAGGGTCATTGGCAGTACGGACAAATTTGAACATCTCCTCTCTTTTATTCTGCAAAAATACGGAAAATTTCCTATATTTGTATGATTGGAATTCAATAACACTTTACACTATGCAAACTAAAATCAAACCCATTACCTTCAAACTGGTCCTGATGCTCTTCCTGGAGTTCGCCGTCTGGGGCGCCTACCTTACTTCCCTGGGCCGCTACTTGGGCAACATCGGGCTGGGTTCCCAGATTAAATGGTTCTTCGCCATGCAGGGCATCGTTTCCATCTTCATGCCCACCCTCATGGGCATTGTGGCCGACAAAAAGATGGAGGCCCAGAAGGTGCTCTCCATGTGCCACGGCTTCGCAGGCCTGTTTATGGCCGGCGCCGGCATTTACTGCATGATTGCCGGAGACGCCATCGAGTTTGCCCCGCTGTTCATCCTGTACAGCCTTAGCGTGGCCTTCTTCATGCCCACTATCGCCCTGGTTAACTCCGTTTCCTACAACGCCATGGCCAAGGAAGGCATGGATCCCGTGAAGGATTTCCCGCCCATCCGTGTGTTCGGCACCGTGGGTTTCATCTGCAGCATGCTGCTCACCAACTTCCTGGTGGTAGGAGATGGCCTGCGCATGCAGGAGAGCTATCATCAGCTCATCTCCTCCGGCATCCTGTCTCTGGTGCTGTGCGGCTACGCCCTCACCATGCCGGCCTGCCCTATCGACAAAACCAAAAAGGACGAATCCCTGGCCGATGCCTTCGGCCTCAAGGCTTTCTCCCTGTTTAAGGATAGCCAGTTCGCCATCTTCTTCATCTTTAGTATGCTCCTGGGCGCTTCCCTGCAAATTACCAACGGCTACGCCAACACGTTCCTGGGTTCCTTCGCCGCAGACCCTGCTTTTGCCGACAGCTTTGCCGTCAAGAATTCCAACGCCCTTATCGCCATTTCCCAGGCTTCGGAAACCCTTTGCATCCTTCTCATTCCGTTCTGCATGAAGAAATTCGGCATCAAGAACGTGATGCTCATTGCCATGTTTGCCTGGGTATTCCGCTTCGGATTCTTCGGCTTGGGTAACCCTGCCATGCCGGGTGTACTGCTCTTTGTCCTCAGCTGCATCGTGTACGGTTTTGCCTTTGACTTCTTCAATATCTCCGGTTCCCTGTATGTAGAGCAAAACGCCGCTCCGGACATCCGTTCCAGCGCCCAGGGTCTGTTCATGCTCATGACCAACGGTCTGGGCGCCACCATCGGCACCCTGGCTGCCGGCGCAGTGGTAGACGCCACCGTATACAACGCCGCAACCCCCTCCTGGCCCAACGCCTGGTATATCTTCGCCGGCTACGCCTTCGTGGTAGGCATCCTTTTCTGGATCCTCTTCAAAGACCCCAACAAGCAAAAGAAAGTTGCCTAGGACGCTTGAGAAAAGCAGCCCACCTTTGCAAAACGCAACTTCCTACAGCACAGCACTTTACGAAAATTCAGTCCGGCCATTAGCCGGACTGAATTTCTATAATCACCTAACACACAGTAAGTTACATTATACAGCCCTTATTCGGCCAGGGCTTCGGTGGTTACGCAGACGATGTGCCAGATGCGGGTAGGCGTGAGTTCGAACTGGATGTCAAAGCAGCCGTAGAACTGGCGCGAGCCCAGGCGCTGGTAATGGGTTACATACTGGAGATTGAAGCCCAGTTGCGCCAAGGTGATCCGGTCGATGGAGGTTACGCCCATCTGCAGGAGCCTATGGAGAATGTCATAATTGCGGTTGAGGATACTCAGAATGCGCTTCATGAATGCTTTATGGCGGGGATTCTTCTGGAGATTCCAGTACTCGTTCTTGCACGCGGGGCTGCAGAACTTCCGGTCTGCCCTGCCCAGGGCCGGATCCAGAATCCGTCCACACTGCAGGCAAAAGCCCGCATGACAGTATTTCAGTTTTTTGCGCGTCATAACACCAATGAACGCAAAGATGCATGGCGGGAGGCACTTTTCCAAGAATCGTAAAAAACATTTCTCAAAGTTTTTCTGTTTCTGTGAAACCGCAAAAAACGCGCATCGTAAGAAAGATTCTTATGATGTGCGTTTTTTCTTGTGATACCGCATAAAAAACAGATAAAAATACTTCGAAACATAAAAATGTGCAGCTCCCGACCACGCCAGACGTGTATTTGCGGGAAAGCCAGCCTTACTTTGCAATCGCTTCCGAGCCACTGGTGCGCACCGGCCCGGACACATGTTCAACTGTTAAATGCAAAGTCATGGAATTTCTAAACAGAATCGTATTAAGAGGGGTGGTGGGCCGAGCAGAGACCAAGTCCTTTAACGGCAACACGGTTTGCAACTTCTCGGTAGTCACCGAAGCCAGCGTCGTTGACAAGGACCGGAACTCGACCATAGAGAATACCTGGTTCAACGTATCGGCCTGGGAGGGCCCTGTGATTAAGGACCTGTATCTGCTGCAAAAAGGCTTATGGGTAGAGGTGATTGGCCGTGTAAGAATAAAGAAGTATACCACCCAGGACAATGAGGAGCGTTCCAGCATGGACATCCTGGCCCGCAGCGTGAGTATCCTTCCCCGTGAAGATGCTAGCGCCACCATGCAACCGCAAAAGGATTATTAGCCATGAGCCGCCGTTTCCTGCTCCTGCTGGCCTTAGTGCTGCCGACTCTCCCTTGCCATGCCCAACGCTTTGCACTGGGGACCAATGCCGTGGACTGGCTGTCACTGGGCACCCTCAATGCCGAAGCCTCCGTTGCCGTGGCTCAGAAGTTCTCTGTGCATGTGGGTGCCGAACTAAACCCCTGGACCTGGAATAAATCGAACCCGGAAAAGCAGTTCCAATGCCGGCAGCAGTCCTACTGGGCTGGTGCCCGATGGTGGCCCTGGCATGTGTATTCCGGCTGGTGGGCCGGCACGGACGCACGCTGGTCGGAATACAACTGGGGCGGCATTGTACGCCGGGAAACTGAGGAGGGAGATGCCTGGGGCGCCGGACTGTACGGCGGCTACGCCATTATGATCAGCGGGAGCTGGAACCTTGATTTGGGCGTGGGCTTCTGGGGTGGATGGAAAAAGTACACCACCTACGCCTGTCCCAAATGCGGAGTCATTGTAGAACAGGGAGAGAAGGCGTTCATCGTTCCCGATGCGCGCATCGCTATCCAATGGATCTTCTAGGAATGGACTGGAGTAAGCATGTTATCGGCCTGCTGCTAGCGGTGAGTCTGGTGTACGGATGCGGAACACCGGCCAAACTGCGCAGGATTCAGCGGAAAGAGATGGCGGCTACGCTGGCCTTGTCCCGCAACGAGCTGGAAGAGGAGCGCAAGATTATCCAAGTTGCCCGGCGCGATACGTTGAAAGTGAAGGATGATGCCGGAAACGAGGTACTCATTATGAAGGCCGTTAGGGACAGCTCGTCCGGCGAGATGGTGGCTACAGATATCATCGACGCGGCCGTCATCACCGCCCGCTTCCGTAACGTAGCCGAAAGGCACGGACGGATTGACCTTCGTTTCGAGGTCATTGTCCCCGCCGCCATGCAGGACAGCCGTTGGCAGCTTCGCTTCATGCCCGACATGTTCATTCTGGGCGATTCTATCCGGCTGGAGCCCGTCCTCATAACCGGACGGGACTTCAGAAGGGCGCAGCTGCGGGGCTATGAACAGTATAACCGATTCCTGAGGTCCATCATCACCGACAGCAGCCGGTTCGTGGACTTGAGGAACCTGGAAATCTTCATCCAACGCAATTTACCCGAGCTATACCGCTTCAAGGAGGACAGCAGTTACGTATCGGACGAAGCCTTCCACTCCCTTTTTGGCGTCACCGAGCAGCAGGCCCTGGACCATTATACCAACTATTTTTCCATCAGGCTCAACGAGCGCAGGAAAGCACGTCGGCCGCAGATGTATGCCAAATATGTGAAAGTACCCATTGAGGAAAGCGGGATTCGCCTGGACACCGTAATTCAGGAGCTGAACGGGGATTTTGTGTACCATTATACCCAAACCGTACTCACCCGCCCCAAGTTGCGCAAAATAGATATCATCCTCTCGGGAGAAATCTATGAAGGCGACACGCGCCTGTACACTATGGCCAGAACGGAGCCGCTCACCTTCTATGTGAGTTCGCTCTCTGCCTTCGTGGACGACCATGAACGTTATCTCACAAAGATTATCGAGCGGAAAGCTGCCGCCAATACGGCCTGTTACGTAGATTTCGCCACTGGGAAAGCCCTGGTAGATCCCACTTTGGGCAACAACCTGCAGGAACTGTCCCGCATCAAGGGAAACATCCTGGAACTGCTGGAAAACCGGACCTTCGACCTGGATTCCATCGTGATTGCCGCATCGGCGTCGCCGGAAGGAGAGCTCAAGGCGAATCTGCTGCTGTCCAAGAAAAGGGCATCGGCCGTGGCCGACTTCTTTGACGCGTTCATCCGGCATTACCGGGACTCCGTGAGACGGAACAACTTCAGCGTTACCGTACAGGAAGACGGGCAGGAATCGCGCATGATGGCGGCATCGGCCCCGGGCATCCCCTTCCGGTCCCGGTCCAACGGAGAAAACTGGAGCATGCTTTCCTTCCTGGTAGACGAAGATACGGTGCTCACGCGCCAGCAGGTACAGAACTATCTCAAAGTCCTGGAAATCCAGAATCTGGACCAGCGGGAAACCGCCTTGCAAAAAGAGTCCTTTTACCCTTACCTCCGGGAAAAGCTGTACCCCAGGCTCAGGACTGTCAAGTTTGACTTCTTCCTGCACCGGAAAGGCATGGTTAAAGATTCGGTCCATACCACTGAACCTGACACCGTGTACCGGAAAGGACTGGAAGCGCTTAAGGAGCGGGACTACCGGCTGGCGCTGGAATACCTGCGGGAATACCGGGACTACAACACCGCCATTGCCTATGTCTCCCTGGATTATAATGCATCGGCCATGGCCATCCTGCAGGAATTGCCGCGCACACCGCAGGTGAACTATATGCTGGCGCTGCTCTATGCCCGGGCCGAGGATGACCAGAAGGCTGTGCAGTGCTACCTGGATGCCTGCCGAGAAGACCATTCCTACGTATTCCGGGGCAACCTGGATCCCGAGATTTATGTACTTATCCAACGATATGCACTCAACAAAGAAGACGAAGACTTATCATCTTATTAATATTCAATCATTCATGAAAAAACCTATCCTTTGGGCGGCACTGTGCCTGCTGGGCCTGGCCGCCTGCCAGAAAACTCCCGCATCGTCAGAACCTGCGACTGTGGAAGCCCCCGAGGGGCAGCTCAGCATCCAGGTGCTGCCCCAAACCAAGGCGCCGTCCGGCGAAACCCGTTTTTCCAAAGTGCTTTCGGTACAAGTATTTGTATTCCGGCAAAGCGACGGCATCAAGGAGACCGACCGCTACAGTGTGGACGCCAACGAAATCAATGCCGGCATCAAGCTTTCTACCCTCACCGGTAAAAAGATTGTTTGGGCGGTGGTGAATGCCCCCAGGCTTTATGTAAACACCGAGGAGGAACTCAAAACCAAGGCATCGGCCCTCTCGGACAACCGGCTCACCGGCGTCGTCATGACCGGTTATAACAGTCTGGTGGACGTACAGCCCTACAAACTAGACAATCCGGAAGGCACCCGTACCCCCGTCCATATTGATGTGAGCAGGCTTGGCGCGCGTGTTTCCTTGCAAAAGGTATATGCCAATTTCCAGGGAACCGCACTGGAGAACTGCACCCTTACCATCAAGGGCCTATACCTCAAAAATGTAGTAAATACGGTCAATTACAACCGCTCCTCCCCTTCCTTATCGGCCGAAAGTCGCTGGAACAACCGCCTCACCTGGCAATCGTCCAATGTGGACGGCCTCATTAGCGACCGCAACCTTTCCATCACCTGCAGTAACAACGGGACGGTTCCCACCAGCGAAAACGTGGGACGCAGCTGGTATGTGTACCCCAATCCTACCGTTGCCGACTCCAATTCCGACACCTGGAGTCCCCGCCACACGCGTCTGGTTTTGCATGCATCGGTGAGCGGGACCGTAAACGGAGAGGCCTACAACAAAGAAAACACCTATTACGTATTTACCCTGCCGGTCATCGAAGGCAACCACACCTACGACATCCAATCCATACTCATTACCATGCTGGGAAATGACGACGACGATGACGACGATCCCACTACGGCGGGAAAAATCGCAGTGACCATCAGCGTCAATCCCTGGGACGATGAACTAACCCTCAATTATGAAATCTAACGCATGATTTAAGCCGTGAATAAGTTCATCACCCTCGTCGTTTTGGCCCTGGGCCTGCCGTCCTGCGGGAAATGGATCCTGGAGGACCGGACAGACTGTCCCAGCTTCCTGTTCTTTGACGTGGAAGACGGACACGACGTGAGGCAGATGGAACGGGTATACATAACAGCGGCAGAATACCCAGAGGGAAAGCCTCTGGCGGCCGATACCACCTCTCTGAGGGCGTTAAAGGACCAGAGCTTTTCCCTTGCCATCAAGCGGCGCGAAGCCGTGAGCGGCTACGGGATGGTGGGTTTCCTGCGCAGCCATCAGGAAGGGCCGGGCCGATGGGTGGTGAATGAAGGGCAGAACGGAGATCCCATCTACCACTTCTCCTACCAGACATCGGCCTTGGACGAGCGTGAAACCATTCCTGTTCGCCTGCGCAAGAGCCATTCCAGGATTACGATCCGCTTCTTTATGTTCGATGCATTTCCCCAAGGCGGCGGGCAGTTTCCCTTCCAGGTGATCCTGCGCAGCCACACCTGCGGGCTGGACATGGAAAGCGGCAACCCCGTCCAGGGCTCCTTCCGATATACGCCCCCGGAGGAGCGGGCCGGCGTGTTCTCGGTCATCGTACCCCGACAAGCCGACCATTCCCTCACGCTGGAGCTCTGGGCCCGGCCTGGACTGTACGACCAGGAAGGCTTTGTGGACGAGTTCAGCTTATGGAGCCTGCTCAGCCAGATTGACGGATTCAGCTGGGAGCTGGAAGACCTGCCCGACCTGCTGCTGGAAATTGACTATGTGCAATCCCGGATTTCGCTCACCATCAGCGAATGGGAAGAAGGAGCCACCATTGATTATGAAATCTAAAGCCTCGCACTCAACACCAAGATGATTTGCATGAAAAAGTATTTAGGTATATCCCTGCTCCTTCTGCTGTGTGCCTGTACGCAGCGGGAAGGCGTCCCGGTCCCTCCTGACACAGACATCGTCATGAGACTGGTCTCGCCGGAGCCGCCCACCAAGAGCATCCTCACGGAAACAGAGGCTGCCGAACAGGCCATCCATACCGTTTCCTACGCCGTCTACGAGCACGGCAGCGGCCTGCTAATGAAAAAGGGCTACGTGTCCTATGAGGATCTTCCGGAAGAAAAGGTAAAAGTGCTGCACGGACGCTCCTATGCCGTGTACCTGCTGGCCAATCTGGGAGACCAGCGCAGCGCCTTTCCTCCCCTGCTGCAGGACATGGAGGATTTGTCGTGCACACTCCCCTCCTTCGCCCTCCTCGATGCCGGCGGCATCCCCATGGCCGGAAGCGGAGAATATAACGGTAGCGGGGAAAGCGTTTTGGTGCCGCTGCACAGGCTGCTGGCCAGGGTCAGGGTGGAAGTAGACCATCAGGCGATGGGAAGCACCGGCATGCGCAACGAAACCCTTCACCTTCGGAATGTGGCCCGCGTCCTCTACCCCTTCGACAGGGACGGAAGCCGCGCCCGCTCGTCGGCCGATATCTATACGGAAGAAACCGACGTACACATTTTCCCCGCTGGGGAACGCCTGGCATCCCATTCTTCTCTGGTTACGCTGTACGTGCCCGAAAACCGACAGGGTATACTGGCAGGAGCCGGATTGACGCAGGCCGACAAGATTCCCGCCGGCAAGGAAGCACTGTGTACCTACCTGGAATTCTCGGCCTATAAAGACGGCAGCGAGGACGGCGTCTCGGGCCCCGTTTTGTACCGGGTGTACCTGGGCGATAACGAATTCAACGACTTTAGCGTGTGCGGGAACCGCCTGTACCATGCCAGCCTGACCCTTAGCTGGAACGGGCTATTCCTGGAAGGAGACTGGCGCATTACCCGTCAGGACGGATGGAACGACGCCCGCCGCCTGCAGTTCCTGAACGCCCAGGGACAGCCTTTGACCGAGCTCACCGTCTATCAATCCCGAAGTGCCGATGTGTACACGTTCTTTACAAACGGCACGGACGACGGGCAGGGCATTCTGGGGGCCAAGGACCTTTCCGTACATCCGTACGGTTGGCAATTACGCCATTCCGGCGCCGCCATTACTGGGCAGGAATATGGCTTTGAAAGCGGCCTCACCGCCAATTTTGCCGACGGAGCCTCGGCAGGGACACTTCGCTGTGGCAAGCTGAGTTTCAGCGCTCCTGCATCGGCGCCCGATGGATTGACGGTAGAACTGGATATGGCTACCCTGGACGGACAGGTTCTGTCGGATCCGCTTACCGTTACCGTCAGGCCACTGCCGGTAGAGGGGCGATGGAAGACCTACGAGCCCCATTTCATAGCCCAGAAAGGCATCTTGCGGGCTATGGATGCGGCGAGCGGACTTCCCATGAGCGGCTATCAGTTTGTTACCACAGATACCGACAAAATCCGCATTTCGCCCGTGCAGGAAGACGGTTCCGTAACGGTTTCCACGCTCTTCCCGGGAACGGCCAGCATTCAAATCCTGAATGCCCAGGGCATCCTCATGGACGAGGTGTCCCTGAACATTAACATGTTGCCCTGGAGCGTGCCGAGCCAGGCCAGCCTTTATGTAGATGGCGAGGCATCTATTTCCCTTCTTCCTCCGGTCTTTAAGCTAGCGTCGGCCGATGCCGAGGAGGCCGTAGGGACGCAGCTGGACCGTGGGCTCATTGCAGAACGGCTCTTCCCTATCGTGCCCATTTCCAAGAATGATCTCATTGAAGGCGAAGGAGTTCTGGGAGAAGAATCGCTGCTGCTCCATGCGCGTCTGAAGACCTTCGAAGGATTGCCAGAGCCGTCAGGAGAGCGCTTTGCCGTAGATGATTTCCTGGTGGTTATCCCCAACCTTAACATGACCGCCGGGAATGGAACGCTTTACGCCTACAATCCATTCCGATATTTCACCTCTGTAACGCAGTTCACGCAATGCCTCAACGACTATTCCTTGTATAGAAGGCCGTCCGGGACCAGTGGTTGGAACTACAGCGGCGTTCCCGACAATGATCTCGGCGATACGCGGTCCATGTCGCCCTTTGTGCTGGCTTCGGCCGCCGACCACGTGCAGCTCGCGGCCGAATTCGACAATGCTGCCGGCGAGGTGGGCGCTATCGCCCAGGGAACGCCCGGGACGGTATCGGCCGGTGGAACGCCCTCTTCCTGGAACATGCGCCTTTCCCTTCGGAATGTCTCCCGAGCCAGCTACAGTGCCGGAAGTATCTCGGTGTTTGCCCGGGTCTGCAACCCCGTTGACGGGTCAGTCCTCTCCCAAAAGATTGCCAGCGGCTATATCCGTCTGCACCTGTACGTGTGGGGGCGGGCCCAGAAGCTGAACACCTATACCCTGCGCCTGTATCCAGTGCTGTCGGCCACACCGGACTATCCCGAGATGGGCGAACGCGTGCTACGGCACGTAGGCACCTACCCGGTAGGCACTCGCTTCAACAGCAGCAGCAACTTCAACGACTGGCTGGACATAAGCAGTATCACACCCGTCGACGGAGAAACCGCCACCTGCCGGCTGGGCAGCCTGGGGAGCATCCCTACGGATGCCACGGGATACCGGAACCTGCTCAACAGCATAGAGGTTCCACTCCGCTTTGTGTCCCAGACCTCCACCTACTGGTATGCCACCGATGAAAAGACCCTTTACTTTGACCCTTCCGAGAACGTGGAACTGTACCTGCATCCCGGAGACGGAAGAGGTATGTTTGTCCTCCATATTTGCGATCATCCACTTCCCCAAAACCAAGGCTGGTATTGGGATTAAACCCATCAAACTATGAAACCACAATTTTTCCTATTTGCAACCATTTTACTGGCAGCATCCTGCCATAAACAGAAGCCAAACATCCTTCCCGAAGACCTGCAACGGCAGGTTGTCTTTAGCGAAGAAGTAGCTCCCATGCGCACCAAAGCCACCCCTGTTACCGAGCTTCAGAGTTTCTACGCCTCGGCTGTCACCCTGGGAGAAAACAACCAGGAAGAGGAAATCTGGACCTCCGTCCCCTTCTCCCGGACGGGCGATGTATTCTCTGGTAACAAATGGTGGCCCCTTACCAATCCCGACTACTATTTCTATGCTTCCAACATCCCGCTTCGGCATGCCGACCATACCACTTACCTGGACGTTACCAACACGGCAACCGATGTGGTATGCGCCTATCGGACCCACGGCTCGTTCCGGGACGTAACGCAGCTCAATTTCAAGCATGTGCTGGCACGACTGGGTCAGGTGAACGTATCGGCTGCCAGCGGATATACTGTGAGCGACATCGATATTCGCATCACCCCTTATGTGAGCGGAACGCTGGATATCCTGGCCAACAACGACACCATGCTGGATCGCGGCTGGAGCAACCGTACGCCGGGAAGCGCCACGGTCATAGCTAGCAGCACACCGGGGACCAAAGAAAATGACATCTATCTGTTGCCGGGCAATTACAGGGTTACCGCCAGCTGGACAGCCACTCAAGGCGATTATTCCGAGACCTACTTGGGACAAACCACCATGGTGAGCCTGCGCAAGGGAATCATTACCCGCCTGAGTATTGAACTGGGAGGCGATGCTACTGGCATTCAGCTGAGTACTAACGTCCAGGCGTGGGGCGCCCTTAACCTGCCAGCGTCCTTCTTCCAGCCCCTCTGCTTTGAGGTTATCAGTGACGGAACCATTACCTGGACCGCCTCCGACGAGTCCATCACCCGCACCCTGTCCTATAGTAAAGACGCCGGGCGTACCTGGAATAGCCTTACCTCTACCACCGCAGGTGCTTCCATCAATGTCCAGGCCGGGGATATAATTGTATGGGTCGGTGAGGAGGGCACTTACAGCAGCGCATCGGCATGGAACAGCTTTGGCGGAACAGCCAGCTTCTATGTTTATGGAGATATCAGCTCCTTAATCAAGGAAGAGAATTCATTCTATATGGGAGAGTATGCCTTCTCACATCTATTCGCGGGACATACGGGCGTACGTTTGCATCCTATGAAAACGCTGGATTTGAGCACCATGGAAACCAAACGAGGGTGCTACGCCTATATGTTCCAGAATTGCACGGGTATTACTTCCGGGGCATCCATCAAACTGCCTGCAGAAAGAGTAATGGCCTATGCCTTTCAACGCATGTTCAGCGGATGCTCCAACCTGATAACCGGCCCGGACATTGTTTCCACGAGGCTGGACAGCCAATCCTGCCGGGAAATGTTCTACGACTGCACCAGCCTCACTTCCATGCGCTGTACCACCATCGACTTTGACACCATCACTACCCATTATCAGTGGTTTATGAATGTTCCGTCCACCGGGACCTTTTACCTGAACTCCCACCATGAAAGCGTCCAAACCAACCGATGGGCCCGTGGGGATTCAGGCATTCCGGAAACCTGGACCAAAGTGTTTGAATAATTCTATCTTGCCATTATCCATTTTTTGCGTAACTTTGCGGTCTCGTTCAGCGGGGGTGTTTTGGTTTTGACAGCGCTGATGCTGGACGGTAAGCATGTCGGGCGTGGAGGCCTTGCCCGTAAATCTCAGACCTCAAAAAATCAGTTGCCAACAACAACTATGCACTCGCTGCTTAATTTGCCAAGCAAATTAGCTTAATCCGCCTCGCCAAGGCTGCGGGGCCGACGAGTATCCCTCGGACTTTCCGCCCGGTATCGGCCGATCAAGGGGTATCATCCAAACCGGGACGCTCCGGTGGACGCCTTTAAAGCCGGCTAAGACTCAAAGGCTAAGGCGCTCTTCGCCCGCCCTTCGGCAGGGACCGCACAAAAACCAAAGGATGGATAAACATGTAGAAAGCCGCCTGGTGCGACGTTTGGACAGCGGTTCGAGTCCGCTCACCTCCACAGATAATGGCCGGTAACCCCGGCCATTTTTTGTGAGCACTTTTGAAGATTATTCTGGACCAAGTCCAAAACCCTGTGTTTAAGATTGTAATTGAGAATAAGTGAGTACCTTTGTATGAACGTTACAAAAGGTATTCACATATGTCTTCATTATCTGTCCTTCAGGAGTTGGTAAGTTTGATGCTTCCACCCACCATTCTTGATTATTTTGATGTAGTACGTGTAGAAGAGCGTGCCATAGGCGAGAAAGAGCGCAAAGGTTTGGAGCGTGGGGAGGTGGTCATTCATCTGGAAGAGCATAATGAGTTCCGTTCCCCGGAGGAGGGACACACATACCGTCCAAACGGGTTCTACGAGTCATCGAGGATAAATGATTTTCCTCTAAGGGACAGACGTGTAGCTCTTATTCTGCGTCGCAGGCGCTGGGTGGATGAACAGACCGGGAAGAGCGTCGGGAACAAGTAACGGAAGGGACACGGCATACTGTTGAGTTTGCCGCTTTTTTAAAAGAGACATTTGGATACGTACCCGATCGCAGCTTCATCGCTTGAGCGGTACTACTACATAGACGGCCATCTACTTGAGCGTCAATACCGAGACTATCTGAGCGGATACTTCGACTGGGAGGAGCGCCCTCATGCAGGAGAATGGCTGGTCTTTCCCGAGAACGTCGGCCCGAACATGAGCATTGACGAGACCTCGCTGAGCGACGGTGAACTGTACACGGTGCTTACCAACAAGGACGCTCACGGCCGGAAAGGCGCACTTGCCGCCATTGTGGCAGGGACGAAGGCCGAAGTAGTCAGAGAGGCTCTGGATCACATTCCTCAGGAGAAGCGGGACCTGGTGGAGGAAATCACGCTTGACCTGTCCTCCTCGATGAAGAATATCGCCATCATGGAGTTCCGCAACACCAAGCGCACGATAGACCGGTTCCATGTCCAGAAGCTTGCCCTCGATGCTATCCAGGAGATGCGCATCGGACACCGCTGGGAGGCCCTCAAAGCTGAGCATGAACGCAAACTATGGATAAAATCCACGGGTGAAGTCATACCTCCGGAAGTGTTCTCGAATGGTGATACCAGACCTCAACTTCTTGTCAGAAGCAGATATCTCCTGTTCAAGTCAGCGGAGAAGTGGACTGACTCCCAGAAGGAAAGAGCCAAGATACTCTTCGAACAGTATCCGGACTTGGAACAGGCATACTGGCTGACACATAAGCTCAGGAAGATCTATGCGAATACCCCGAGAAGGTCTCTTGCGAATACTCGACTCGCCAAATGGTATCTGGAGGTGGAGAACTCCGGCTTTGATGCATTCAAGGTCATTGCTGCCACTCTTAGGGACAGAGAAACGGAGATAATCAACTTCTTTGACAACCGTGCTACGAATGCTTCCGCAGAGTCCTTCGACCTTCCGTGCTCAACTCAGAGGGGTGTCAGATATAAACTACTTCCTCTTTAGACTACAGAATATCTACGCTTAAACACATACTTTTGGACGTGATCCATTATTCTTGATTCCCTCATTCTATTTCGAAAGTTTTTTATAACTTAGCACTGCGAAATGGAAGAGCTAACGATACTAAAAAACACATCCTATCTTATCCTCTACGGGGGTGTAATTATGCTGAGCGTTGTAGCAGCACTTTATCTGCTGTTACGGCGCGGTAACGCTATTGCGCCGGAGGTAACGTCTCCCGTGCGTCTGCGCCGGTGGGCGGCTGCTTTCTTGACAGTTTGCGCAATGAGCCATCTTTTTTGGATTATATACATCTTTCATCCTTCGCATACCAATTATGTCATCGTGTGCGTCCTGGACATCGTGTTACTCATTCCCAGTATTGCAGGCATCATGCTGTCTATGTTGCAGGACCGGCGCCGCCCCATATGGCCCGTATGGCCCATGCTGATCCCAGCCGTTGTATTATCGGTCCTGAGTATCATCCGCGGCGACAAAGCTCTTTTCCCCGCCATTGCCATTTACATCGTTTCTCTATATGCGCTGCTTGTGGTGTATATGTTCTTCGGCGTCCGGGACTATGGGCGATGGCTCCGGGACAATTATGCAGACATGGAGCACAAAGAGGTTTGGCAGAGCATGCTGGTTTTGGCCGGATTCCTGCTGTTCTTCGTTATGTACAGCTGCACCACGGAAGGAAACTTGGTTTTGGTGTTTCTTTTCCAAATAGACTGTATCATCATTATAGCGCTGCTGCTGTGGCGGGTAGAAACCTTGCAGCAACTGAGCGAGAATACTCCCCCGTCGGCATCGGCACCGCCGGCTATCCCTGCTTCTATCGGTCCCCTACTGAAAAAACGTTGCGAGGACGGGCAGCTTTATTTGCAGCATGACCTCACCCTGGCCCAGCTTGCCCAAATCATCGGGACAAACCGTTACTATCTGAGCCAGCATTTTGCCCAGCAGGGGCTCACCTATAATGCTTACATCAACGGACTGCGTGTCCGTCACTTCATTAAGCTGTATCAAAAGGCCGTAGCCAGCCAGCGCATTGTTACCGCCCAGCAACTGGCTTTCGAGAGCGGGTTCCACAGCTACAGCACCTTCAGCGCTACGTTCAAACAGAACATGGGAACCACTGTGACGGCTTGGATACGCAGTACTAAAAAGTAGTTTTTTCCCTCTTTGAGTTTCAGAATTTGCAAAAAGGTTTCGGAATTAGCAAAACTTGCATTCCGAAGCCTTTTCCTTATTGTTATTTTACTATATAATGAGTAAATATGCAGAATAGAATACTACACTTATGAATAAGCGCAAACTCTTCAGTATCCTTGTACCACTGCTTTTGATTACAGTGCCGGCCATGGCCGTATTTACCGGGATGGGGCTGGATGCAACGCTTTCCAATCTGCGCCGCGAACTGTATCATGACTATCTGCTCATAGACAAGACTCGCTCCAATATGGAAAGCAAGTATGAAGTGCAGCACAAGAGGATGGTGGACATTGTCAAAAAGTGCAATGACCTGTCCCTGATGCTGTATTCCCAGAAGCAGAGCTATACCTTTGACATCAGTTATGCACTGGAGAAGGTTACAGAGGAATACAACGACTTTAACAAGAACCGCACACCCTATGACCGGATAGTGGCCACCCTGGATGTGGAAATAAACCGGTATGCGCGCCTTATCGAGTCCCTGCGCCGACTTCCCCCGGAACTCCGTGAGGTAGAAGTGGTGCCCGACAGCCTGGCCTACCACAACGATTCACTGGATGTGCACCTGATGGAGAATGAGAGTCTCCTGCAGCAGGAGCTTCAGGAGCAGGTAGAGGCCATCCTGGCCCAGGACACGGCATTCATCCTCAGTGACAACGGTCAGGCCGACCGCGATTCCTGCCTTCTGTATGCCTCGGAACTGCTTAAAATGTATGCCGGGACACGTGAAATAGTGATGGCCGACAGCACCCATTACAGGGAAGCCCGCCTGCGCATGGAGGAATCTTATGACTATGCAAGGGATTACTATGGAATTCTTCAGAACAAAGTGTTTGTAGAGGGACAGACCCCCTGGAATGTTATTCTGGAGCGCCCCAGCTACTACTGGAAAGAAGCATGGAGGGCCATAGGCGAAAAATACAGTCTGGTCTTCATTCAGCAACTGTTCACAGAAGATAAGATAGAATATAGCGTAGACGAAATCAGCAAGAACAGCCAGCTGGCCAACTCGGCCAAGCTATACTGGATGATGCTGTATTTCCTGGCCTTCTTTGTGCTGTGGGCAATATCGGCGCTCATTTTACTGCCCATATGCAAGTTTATCAAGCCGGTGAGGGAAACAGTGAAAAAGGGCCAGAAGCGTTATCTGGCACTGCTTCTGGCCTCAGTACTGTTCATCATCCTGAGCTACGAGAGTACGGACGACGATATCCTGCGCAAGAGCATAAATATCATGGAGACCTTCATGTTCCTGCTCACGGCCATCTACACCGCCCTTCTTGTGCGCCTGGATCCCGAAAAGCTTAAATACAGCGCAAGGATCTTCCTGCCCACCATTTTCACGGCCCTGTTCGTGATTAGCTGCAGGGTTTTGTTTGTCCCCAATGCCTTCCTGAATTTCTTCTTCCCGCCGTTCCTGATGGCGATGGCACTGTGGCAGCTTCTGACCAATATCCTGAACCGCAAAAAGGCCGACAAGACAGATATAATAACCGGATGGGTTTCCTTTGGCATTACAGCCGTTGCTCTGGGAATAAGCATTAAAGGATTCATCTTCCTGGCGCTCATTATCCTTGTGTGGTGGTACTTCCAGTTGGCGCTGGTGCTTGGCATAGCTTGTGTCTGGGATCTGATGGTCCTCTATAAGAAACAGCGGCTCAATAAGCGTATTGCTGCCCAGAAAAACAAGCTCAGCTACATCACAGGACCGGCCAAGGAGCAGCTTCTGTTCGGCGCCACATGGTTTTATGACCTCCTCAGGGAAGTTATTCTCCCGCTGCTTGTATTATGCTCCATTCCCGCCTGCATTTACTGGGCGCTGAACATTTTTGAATTCAACGACCTTTACAGAATCATCTTCCGCGAGCCATTCCTGCGTCAGGGAGAGATGGCTGTATCCATGTTCAGCATCTTGTTCCTCACGGGGATGTTCTTTGTGTTCCGTTATCTGAATAAGGCGCTGCACACCATCTTCCAGACCCTCAAGTACCGCATTTTCTTGCGTAAGAACAATAGGAAGACGGTGCGCAACGACGAGGTTAACCTGGCTCTGGGCAACAGCCTTATCAGCGTGTCTGTATGGTTTATGTACTTGGACATCTTTGTCGTTACGCTGAACATCCCCACCAATTCCCTCGGCCTTATTGCCGGCGGTCTGTCGGCCGGTATCGGTCTGGCGCTCAAGGATATCCTGAACAACTTCATATACGGCATCCAGCTCATGGGCGGCCGATTAAGGGTCGGTGACTGGATTGAGTGCGACGGCATCAGGGGTAAGGTGGTGGATATCAACTACCAGACCACCCTTGTAGAAACCCTCTTCGGCACCCAGGTGGCTTTCCTGAACTCTTCCCTGTTCGGCAAGAACTTCACCAACCTCACCCGCAATAATGCGTATGAGCTCACTATCATCAAAGTGGGCGTTGCATACGGCACCAACTTCCAAAAGGTGAGAGAAGCGCTGGAAAAGGGCCTGGAGGTGCTAAAGACCAAGGACAAGTTCGGCCGGGATATAGTTGAACCTTCATACGGACATTATATCCGGTTTGACGACTTCGGGGACAGTTCCGTGAACGTAGCGGTGAGACAGTACGTGCTGGTGTCGGAGCAAATTGAATACAGGTACCAGTGCAAGGAACTCATTTATAAGATCCTGGCCGAAAACGGCATCACCATCCCGTTCCCGCAGCGCGACGTGCATATGATAGACGACAAAAACAAATAAACATACTTTAAACTATGAACATCAGATTTAATAACAAATCCGACATCTTCAATATCGTGGTTACTGCAGTGGCCGCCGTTCTCTCCGTAGGAATAATGCTTTACGGCGTATGGCATTTCGGCCTGGAAAACGCGTGGCCGGAACTTATCCTCAACCTTTTCTACATTGCCTGTCTGGTGATGATGTGGATGTATTTCCTCGGCGGCCGCATAACCACAAAGCAGTTCAACTACTGGAGCACGGTATGCGTTGGCATCACCGTGCTCCTGAGGGACGTGATGTTCTCTCCGCATCTGGCAAGTTATCCCATCCAGAAAGCCTGCCTGGTCCTTTCGGTGTTGCTGCTTATGCTTCTCACTTATTTCTATTCCCGCAAGGACTGGAAGAGCTACACCAAGGGCAACCTGTGGGCCATCTTCCTGGTGGATATGCTCATTGCGGCGCTTTATAACGTGGATATCATCCTGGAACCCACCGATGAATTCACCAGTTATATGATGGTGGAAATCTGGATCCGTCCCACCATCACCTACGGACTTGTGGCCTGTTTTCTAAAAGAAACTGAAGAATAATTATGATAACCAACATTAAATGCAACAACGGCACCTTCATTGGCAGGGAGACCGACGAACTGATTATCTGGAAAGGCATCCCCTACGCAACGCAGCCGGTGGGGATACTCCGTTGGAAGAAGGCCCTTCCTGCCGCCGACGATAACGGCGTG
>CAJOHK010000014.1 GCA_905234285.1 uncultured Bacteroidales bacterium | reverse complement strand
TGTTCGATTCCTCCAATTTTTGCTTTTCCAGGGCGATTGGGGGAATTCTTTTTACCATATCAAAGATACAAAATTTCTAACACATTAGCAATCAATTTGATATAAATCTTTGGCTATTTTGCGATAGTCCCTATTTAGAAGACCATTAAAAATCAAACCGATGGCTTCTAAAAGATTACTTTTACCAGAGCCATTGAGGCCAATTAGTGCAATATAGCCAGTGTTACCAGAGAAGTCAAACGTCTGATTCTTTATATTCTTATACTCCTCAATATAGAGAGATATTAAACGCATAACTATTCAAATATGGCTTTCTCAAATTCCTGTAATGCTTCTTCACGAAGGCTTTTTGTGTGCTCCTTTAACTGCGTTATTTTCTTTTTTTGTTTCTTGATATAATCTACAATAATTCTCTGAATAGCGATTGGTGGCAGAACAATTGGCGAATCCAAATACTGTTGGCTATTAATATTGGGCTGGGCCGAAACACGCATGTTGCTATTAATCCAACTCTTATAGACTGAACTCTTTGTATAGTACAACAAGTATTCGGGTAACACCTTTTCAACATCCAATTCGAATTTAATCAAATATCCAGCGTAAATTGATTTACCAAATTCCTTTTTATACAAAAAAGTTTTACCAACGGTATTTCCAGAACGAGCAATTAGGAAATCGTTCTCTTTCAATAAATACTTAATGGAATAACCATTTGCAGATACTTTTTCATCATTTAGTGAGCCATCATCATTAATATCTGTAATCCTAATATATCTGACCACGCCATCATACTTCCTAGAGCTATAACCAGCACCATATTGTGGTTTTGATTTTGTTATCATTGATAGTCTTACATTCGGGTAAAAAGAAGAGTTAGCAATTAATCTGCAGTTATAACTATCCCATCTTTCTAAATCTTTAAACCGAGAAAAAGACATATAGTTTAATTGATTATTATGACTATAAGAGTATGCCCCATCATCACTCTTGCGCGTCGTTTGTTTAATCCCTAATTCGGTTAATATATATTCATCAATACTATTATCTAATCGGATTATCTCATTATCCAACGTGCTCGCGAGTAGAATACGATCGTTATATGCTTTTACTATGCTCTTTTGGGCAACCAATGATGGAACGGGTATCTTGAAAGCACTAATGAAATCGTATCCTGATTCGTTTTTTATCCCATTAGCTTTTTTACCGGAAACTATTGACAAAAAGGATGCAGATCGCAAAACCATAGTCAAGTATTCTGGCATGACTAGTTCCGTGTTGATTACATACGACTGGTAATGCGTTGATGCTACAACATTCCCAAAAGTATTTAAAGCTGTCGCTCCCTGATGAAAGTTAATACTTGAAACAAGTAAATCATTCTGCTTCAGTGCATAAAGATTCATGCCTGTTGTCCTCTTCTCCCTAAAAACTATTTGTCCAGTCTTAAATACAATCTTTTCGACGATTGGCGTTTCCCCATCATAATCCTCTTTTTTGATGAGAATCCTTTTGGGAGAGATGATGTCTCGCAATGGTATAAGAGGATATGAAGAACTAATCCCAACATCATTCAAATAGTAACCAACATACCATTGAGTGACATCTCGGAAATGAATCAACTTGAAATATGAATTATTATGCGACATAACTACTTCTCACTATCCTTGTAAAACACCTCAGGCACAAATGGAACTCCGTCTATAGAACGAATACGAGAAAGAATGCCATCTTCGGAAATAGAATAGGTCGTTTCTATAGAGGGAACCGTCCATAACACCATCTTTTTTCGGTAGGGAGTGAATTCTTCTGCCAATGGGATCAATTCATTTTCAATTGGCGCACCAGTAGTGCTGATGCCCGCTTTTTGTACTTCTGCGATGGGTATTTCGTAGTCGAATTGCTCCTTTATCGTTGACTTGACCTCATTAATACGCTGTTCCAAAATCTTTTTCTTTCTTGCATTAAGATCGTTTTTCTCCTCTTTAGATAATGCCTTCTTGCCTTTTTTAGAAAGTTTCTCATTTATCGCTGATATTTCAGACGAGTATTTAGAGTCATAATCAATTTCAGCATTAGCTTTGATCTCTGCATAAACTTTAGCTTCTTCCATAGTAAACTTCTTGAAAAACATAAGACTCGGTTTAACCGTAGCGCCAGAAGCCATAAAAACGTCTTGAGGAATCGAAACGATTAATAGAATCTTCGCCCTGCTCTCCACGAAGTCGCGTACTTTCTGAAGATTGGTATTGTTCAGAACTCCTTCAGGCAAAACAATCCCCATTCGACCTCCTGGTTTAAGTAAATTCAAACAACGTTCTATGAAAAGGACTTCTGTGAGACCATTATCAATCTTATACAAACTTAATAGAGGTTTGCCGATATTGTCATTAACTTGTTTCAGTGCGCTCTTGTAGTCCTCTCCATATCGTTTTGTGTACTCATCAATCATTGCTTGATCCGTAAACTTGTCGACTTCGGATATCGTTAAATCTTTATCTACTCTTGCGCCAAAAGGAGGATTAGTCAAAATAACATCAAAACGGTTTTCAAAAATGCCATTCACGTTCAAAAGCCCATCATGATGGTGCACTCCGCCATGACCATCCCCGTGCATAATCATATTCATTTTGGCTGTGCGTGCCATGCGCGGGTTTGCATCGGTTCCATAGATGCAATTATGTGATAGCGAGTAAAGGCGACCTCTTTCATTGTTGACATTAAGTTCTTCATTCATGATGGAGAACTTTTCTGATACCTCGGCCTCTACTTCCATTTTTTCCTGTTCCGGCAAGTTGTCATAATCAGCGCCATAAAAAAGTGCTTTGATCTTTTCTTTTTGACTTTCGACATCTCTTTCAATCTTATCTCGGACATGCTCAAATGCCTTTATAAGAAAGCCCCCACTACCGCAACAAGGGTCACATACTAATTCACCTTCCTGAGGATCAAGGATGGAGACCATAAAATCAACGATGGTTCTCGGGGTAAAGAACTGCCCCAACTCTCCTCTAAATGTTTTTCCAAGAAACTGTTCAAAAGCAATACCTTTGACATCATCAGATGTGGTAGACAAATTATAAATTTCAAGTTCTTTAACGATTTGTTCAAAACTGTTCTCGCGGATCTCAATCTTCGCATTATCATCAAACAAGTGATCACTAGCAAACTGTAATTTTGTCCTTTCGAATAGATTCTGATAAAAAGGAACGGGATCGATAACCCCCATTTCCTTATTCAGTTTTTCGTATGCCTTTCTGTTCTCAACGAAGCGATTATGGGAAAAAATCTGGCCCTCATCATTCTCCCTTTCATACCGAATCTTTATAAATAGAATCTTACTTATCTCATCAAATGCGGCTTCAGGGGACAGTTTGTCATTATTGCGAATAATATTGTGACACTTAAAAAGTAGTCGCGAAAACTCGTCTCGGGTAAATGCTTTGGCTTGCTTTAGCAGTTTATCAATCTCTTTTTGATTGGTCGCTTTTGATATATCTGGTATATCAATTATTTCTTCCAATCTATCGGGAATTTCACCAGTGACAATCTTGAAAATACGAGTCTCTTTCAAGTTCGTTGTAACAAAAAAGTCTGCATGAAGCCAAGATGCGTAATTCATCCCTTGATAATAGTCTTCTTTACGAATCGTTACAGATTCGGCTTTGCATTCAACAACTATTAAAGGATACTTGTTCTCGTTTTTATCTTTGGGAGTTCTCCAAACGACGATATCGGCACGAGCAGCGCCTTGGCCCCGTTGTGAGTTGGTAACCTGCATCTCCTGAGCCATCTGTTCCAATGAGTAACCATAGTGGTCAACCAAACGACAGATATACTTCTGGCGCACTTCTTCTTCCGGCTTATTTACTAGCCACTTCTCCTTAAGTGGCGCAAATATCTCTTTGCTGTTATTTTTGTATAAGACGTCCATTATTACGAGAATTATTCGGTTGGATTGATTAGAGTCCGTATATCAACACACAAGATTTGTGCAATTACATTCAGTTGTGCGACCGATGGCTGCGTCTTATTCTGGCACCATCGGGAAATGGTATGCTCGCTTTTGTTTAACCGCTCCGCGAGCCATCGGCCACTTTTCCCTTGCTCAACGAGCACGATTTTCAGTCGATTTAAGCTGTGACTCTGTTCAGTGTTTACCATGTGATGTTCATTATTTGCCAGTAAATATACAAAAATAGATTAACACGGCCAGCATATTAATGTATTATTTGTAGTCATGAACTAAAATTTGTCTATGGGAGGACATGCCGTCGATGGAGGGCCGCAGCGTCCTCGGCACCGGCGCCAAGATCTCCGGAGCCAACCTGTTCACCCGCCTGAACTACTGGATTGTCGCCTGCGGCGGCCAGCCGGTGGTTGTGCCTCCGACCCTCCTGGGCGTCGAGAACCCCTCCAGCGCCACCATCGTGTGCCAGGGTGACACCTTCACCTTCAAACTGGATCAGGCGCTGGCCGACAACGGCGGCATCTATCTGGTCATCGAGGCCTCCGAGGGTCAGTCGAACGGTGTGTCCCGCGCACACGCAAAGGCCTCTGCCATCAAGATGGTGGAAGAGCCCACCGCCGCGGCCGTGGACATCCGCGCTGACTACGTGGCCAAGAACGGTGCACCCAGCGCAGCTGCCCCGAAGATTTTCTTCCGCTACTACTACGTCAACTCCAGCACCGGCGAGAAGTCCGGCACCATGCTGGCCGAGACCAAGTGGGTCGCGGGCGAGTAGTCCACCGGGTGAAATAATCCTAATCTGGCCTTCGGGCCGGAGACGCAATTCGAGTCCTGCCTTCCTTTCGGGGGGCAGGATTTTTTTGTGTATTTCCGGACGTATGGCGTGGATAGTTTCCGGTTCGACCCCGGGAGTGACCTCTTCATAGTAGACCAGAGTAGAGGAGGGGGGAATACAAAAAAAATACGCAGAAGCTTATGTAATTTTCTGCGTAATTTTCTGCGTAAGTGCCTTAAGTCGCTGATTATCAGTTGGTTTTGTGGAGCATAGGAGAATCGAACTCCTGACCTTTTGAATGCCATTCAAACGCTCTACCAACTGAGCTAATACCCCATTTCCCTTTCGGGATTACAAAGGTAAGGACTTTTTTTGATTGCGCAATACTTTTTTTAATTTTTTTTACAGTTGAGTGTTATAAGCCGGCAAATGTCAGATGTTTTCCGTGGTTGTAAAATGCTCATTATTAATATTTTAACCATTTATCCCCAGACGAAAACGCCCGGGGATAAATGGTTAACTCGTTGTGAGATAATACTTTACGCCCACGCGACCATACGCCCACGCGGCCCGGAAAAGCAAATCAAAGCCCAAACTGGTAAGTGTGCTCGTAATTGTTCCAGTTGCGGAGGAAGAGCGTGATGTTGGACTGATCGTAAACGTTGCTGTACTGCGTGTCTTCCACAGTGCCGTTTTCCCAAACGAGGTCTTTCCAGTGAACCATTGACAGGCACTCCTGGGCATCTTCGAGCGTCAGAATGCCGTTGTGCTCCTGGAGGAAGGCACCTGCACTCTTGTAACGCCACCAGCTCTTGCTGTGTGGGTTGCCCACGGCGGGATCCGGTTCGGTGGTATAATATTTCTCGGAGAGCAGGTGATTGGTGACCAGCATGTGATTCTTGTCGGCAGGCTTCTGGACAATCATGGTTTTCCAACCGTCTTCTTTGTCGAATTCTACCACGGCGCAGTCCCCGCCAGCATCGGCCACCATGTAGTGGTAGCCAGAGCCCACGGCGGCATCGTGGCGGACGTCAACGCCAGACAAAAGTTCCAGAGCCTCGGATACTGTTGCGCAGCGGTCCAGCCACAGACGCATAAGGATGGTGGTCCCCACCTTGTGCTTGCCGGATTCCTGGCAGGCGGCCTGCTTGGGAAGGGCCATGATAGAGGTGCAGAGCCCCTTTTCGTTAATGCCATCGACCGGCGCGTAAATAGAAGCCAGGCAGCTCAAAGACGCCATAAACGAGGTGGGCAGCTTTTCCAGCGAGTAGCCGAAGTGGGACATATCGCTCACGGCAATGGAAGCGTAGCCTTTCTTGGGATGGGACACCGTGACCATGGTGGGGTTCTTGAAGAAGTCGTAGTTGCGGCCATACCAGAACCCGGATCCATCGGCCTTGGCGGCCTGGAAACTGGTGCAGTTCATCGTCTGCATCTCTCCGTTTTCGTCGGCCACCTGCGCGCTCTTCATCTTGATGGGAAGGCCCTTGCCGATGCGGCCAATCACATAGTCCAGCAGCTTGCCGTTCTCATCTATATCCTTGGAAATCAGGTCGTCCAGATCATAGGCGGCCTTGTAGTCCATGGTATACAGATACTTGTTCCCGTCCACGGATTGCACGGAACGGAGGGTGGCCAGTTCGCCGCCCCAAATGCAGGCGACGGCAAGGCAAAGTGCGGCAAGAATGCCGACAATCCAAAGCAGAACTTTTTTCATATTTCTTATCTTTCGCTAATTTCTACGGCTTTATCGATGTACAGCACACCGTCCAGGTGGTCGCACTCGTGCTGGAAAATGACGGCAGTAAAGCCTTCTATCCGCTCAGATACTCGCTCGGCGGGATCAAGTGCACCCGGTTTAAGATAAGACAGGTACACCACTTCATTACGCGGAACAACACCGCGAAGGCCGGGGACTGACAGGCATCCCTCGGGCCCGAAAACCACGGCGCCGGAGAGGCTGTCAATGCGAACGTTCACGTAGCACTCGAACGGCTCATCGGGCTTGTCAAAGCGCTGCACGCACACGAGCCGGCGGCCGATACCCACCTGAGGCGCCGCAATGCCCACGCCGTCCTGGGAAGGGTCTTGCACCGTATACAGCATCTTGGCCTTGAGCGTCTCCAGCAGGGGAGAGGCCAGCTCGGCCGGGCCGAAATCTATGGCGGGCGTGCGCAGAACGGCGCTGTCCAGCGGCCAGGTGGTCACGTACATCAGGGAATCCTGCCCCTCGATAATCTGGCGCTCGGCCGGGGTGAAAGCCTTGGGTGCGCAAGCGGCCATGCCCAGCACGGCCAGCAGCAAAACAATCTTTGACACGTGTCTCATACTTGCAAAGATAAGGATTCTTGACTATATTTGTACGATATAAGAAAGACTAAGATGAAAATTGTCGCCGATACCAATATTCCTTTCCTCAAAGGTGTGCTGGAGCCCTACGCAGAGGTTGTGTACGTAGATGGCCGAGCCATCGACCGCAACGTCATGATGGACGCCGATGCCCTCATCATTCGCACCCGCACCAAGTGCAATGAAGAAACCCTGGGCGGCACCAAAGTGCAAATGATTGCTAGTGCCACCATCGGCACAGACCACATAGACCTGGCTTGGTGCGCCCAGCATGGCGTAGAGGTGCAAAACGCCGAAGGTTGCAACGCAGGCGGCGTGGCCGACTATGTCTTCAGCGCCCTATACGGCATTGCATCCCGAAGGGCCATCAAGCTGGCCGATGCCACCATCGGCATCATCGGGGTGGGAAATGTGGGCAAAAAGGTAGAGGCCATGGCCCGCAGCCTGGGCTTCAAAGTGCTGCTCTGCGACCCTCCGCGCGCTGCCAAAGAAGGCCCCGAGGGCTTTGTGAGCATGGATGAACTTCTGGCGCAGGCCACCGTAGTTACCATGCACGTTCCCCTGGACGAGACCACCCGCGGCATGGCCAGCACAGATTTCTTTGAAAAGATTCAACCGGGTGCCATCTTCATTAACGCATCCCGCGGAGAGGTGGTAGACGAGCCCGCCCTGCTGCACGCCCGTCCCAAACTGGGCGCGCTGGTGCTGGACACCTGGTGCAACGAGCCCTTTGTAAACCCCAACCTCATAGAGGTATGCGACATTGCCACGCCGCACATTGCCGGCTATTCTTATCAGGGCAAGCAAAACGGCACCGCCATGGCCGTTCAGGCCATTGCCCGGCACTTTGGCATCGAGGCCCTCAAGCACTTCAGGCCCGTCACGGAGGACGAGGCCCTCAATCCCGTCTCCATAGACCTGTGGGGGCGCACGCAGGGGGAAATTGCCGCCGTTCTGCAGTACAACTATCCCATCTTCACCGACGATTTCCTCTTCCGCAGTAACCCGGACAGTTTTGAGAAGCTGCGCAGCGAGTACAACTACCGCCGAGAATTTTATATCGATAACCACTATAGCACTATGTTTAGCCAAAAAGACATTCAGCAGATAGAGGCACGCGGCGCCTCCCTGCGTCAGGTCAAAGAACAGATCGAGCATTTCAAATCGGGTTTCCCCTGGATGAAGATCGTAGGCCCCGCCACGCCGGATCGCGGCATCAAGGTCCTTTCGCCGGAGGCTGTCCAGGAGGCTGTAGCATATTACAAGCAGGCCGACGTTCGCGGCAAAAGCAAGTTTGTCCCGGCTTCGGGCGCCGCTTCCCGCATGTTTAAGGACATGTTCAGCGGTCTGGCCACGCTGGAAGAAGGCAAGGATTTGCCCGCCGATGCTCCCGGCGCCAAACTGGCCGCCCGCATCAAGGACTTCGCCTTCTATACGCCGGAACTTTTCGGCGAGCCGGAGGACACCCCCGAATATCGCAAGGCCACCCTGCGCAAGCTCCTCAAGGACGATGGCCTGGCGTATGGCGCCAAGCCCAAGGGCGTGCTGGATTTCCATCGCTACCCCCAGGAAGTGCGCACCGCCATTGCCGAGCATTTGGTAGAGGCCCAGGAATACATGAAGAACGCCGACGGCAGCTGCAACCTCACGGTTACCATCTCGCCTGAGCATCAGACCCTGTTCGAGATTGCCATCGGCGCCATCAAGGAAGCCTACGAGAAGCGTTATGGCGTAAAATACAACATCCAGTTCACTTTCCAGGACAAAGCCACGGATACCATTGCCGTAGACCCGGAGAACAAGCCTTTCCGCAAGGCCGACGGCAGCCTGCTGTTCCGCCCGGCCGGCCACGGCGCCCTCATCTACAACCTTAACAAGGTGCAGGACGAGCTGGTGAGCATCAAGAATATCGACAATGTAGCCCACGAGAAACTCCTTCCTGTAACGGCCCAGTACAAGCAAGTGCTCATGGGCTGCGCCCTGGAACTCAGGGACCGCATCTTTGCCTATCTGCGCAAACTGGACGCCGATCCCTCGGTGGCCCTTTGCAACGAAATAGAGAACTTCCTGGACAAGGAACTGTGCATCCAGATGCCGCTGGCCCACAGCGAGAAAGAGCGTGTAGACATGCTGCGCGCCAAGCTCAACCGCCCCATCCGCGTCTGCGGCATGGTCAAGAACGAGGGCGAGCCCGGCGGCGGCCCCTACGTGATTGCCGGCAAGGACGGCTGCACCAGCCTGCAAATCCTGGAAAGCGTACAAATCAATAAGGATGACGCCGGCGCCATGGAGGCCATGAGCCACGCCACCCACTTCAACCCCGTAGATTTGGTGTGCTGCCTGCTGGACTACCAGGGCAAGCACTTCGACCTCCTCAAGCACGTGGACCCGGAAGCCGGCTTCATGAGCTCCAAGAGCTTCGAAGGCCGCGAGCTCAAGGCCCTGGAACTCCCCGGCCTGTGGAACGGCGCCATGAGCGATTGGAACACCCTCTTCGTAGAGGTTCCCATCGAAACCTTTAACCCCGTAAAAGTAGTGCTGGACCTGTTACGTCCCGCACATCAGGCATAGTATGAAAAACGCGACAGCTGGAACATTGGAAAGCGGTGACATTATGGTCACCATTGAGCCTGGAGAAGGCTTGCAAATAGAGCTGCAGAGCTCTGTAGCGGCGCAGTTCGGGCGGCAGATCAAGGCCGTCATTACAGAGACCCTGGAGGCCCTGGGCGTCAAGGACGCACATGTGCAGGCCATCGATAAGGGCGCATTGGATTGTACCATCCGGGCACGCGTAACAGCGGCGGCCGTCCGGGCAACGGGAAAAGACGTATGGAAAGACTAAGGAGAACCATGATGTTCGTTCCGGGCAACAATCCCGGAATGATGGCCGATGCCCACATCTACGGCCCCGACAGCATTATGCTGGACCTGGAAGACTCTGTAACCATGGCCGAGAAGGACGCTGCGCGCCTTTTGGTGCACAACGCCCTCAAGAGCATCGATTACGGCAACACGGAGATGGTAGTGCGTATCAATCCTTTGAATACGCCCTACGGAAAAAAGGATGTAGAAGCCGTGGTAAAGGCCGGTGTGGACGTAATCCGTATGCCCAAGACCGAGACCGCCGAAGAAGTGAAGGAACTGGAGGCCGAAATCCTCAAAGTGGAACAGGAAATCGGCCGGGTGGGGGAGACCCAGATCATGGCCGCCATCGAGAGCGCGCTGGGTGTGGTAAACGCCTATGCCATCGCAACCGCCAGCAAGCGCATGATGGGTATTGCCCTGGGCGCCGAGGACTACAGCGCCAACCTCAAGACCAACCGTACGCCCGGCGGCGCCGAGCTGCTGCTGGCCCGTGAGCAGATTGTGGTGGCCGCCCGCGCTGCCGGCATCGCCTGCTTCGACACCGTGTACTCCAACCTGGACGATATGGAGACCTTCCGCAAGGAAGTGGAGCTCATCAAAACCCTGGGCTTCGATGGCAAATCCATCATCAACCCCCGCCAGATTGAGGTGGTGAATGAGGTCTTTACCCCCACCGAGAAAGAAATCACCAAAGCCCGCGCCGTAGTGGCTGCCATCAAGGAAGCCCAGGCCAAGGGCAGCGGCGTCATTGCGGTCAACGGCAAAATGGTAGACCGTCCCGTGGTAATCCGCGCCGAGCGAACCATCGCCCTGGCCATTGCCGCCGGCGTTATCGATAAGGAGGAAGCGCTATGAGAAACAGTAAGTTAGTAAGCCTGGAAGAAGCCATCAAGCGCTCCGGGCTGCAGAATGGCCAGACCATTTCCTTCCACCATCACTTCCGCGGCGGCGACAAAGTGGTGAATCTGGTGGTAGACAAACTGGCCCAGATGGGCTTTAAAGACCTCAAATTGGCCGCCTCCAGCCTGTCCGACGTACACGCGCCGCTCATCGAGCACATCAAAGCCGGCGTCATTACCGGCATCTCCACCAGCGGTCTTCGCGGTGCTTTGGCCGATGCCATCTCGCATGGCCTGCTGGCCGAGCCGGTGGTTTTCCGCAGCCACGGCGGCCGCGGCAGCGCCATTGCCAATGGGGAACTCAAGATTGACGTGGCGTTCCTGGGCGCATCGTCCTCCGACGAGCTGGGTAATGCAACCGGCCACGGCAGCAAAAGCATCTGCGGCTCGCTTGGCTATGCCCTCCCGGATGCCCGCTATGCCAAGCACGTGGTGGTAATCACCGACGACCTGGTGGCCTATCCCAATATGCCCCAGTCCATATCGGCCGCCGACGTAGAGAGCGTGGTGGTGGTAGACAGCGTGGGCGACAGCTCCAAGATTGCCGCCGGCGCCATCCGTGATTCCAAGAATCCACGCGATATCCTGCTGGCCAAACAGGCTGCTAAAGTGATTATTAACTCAGGTTACTTCCAGGATGGCTTTAGCATCCAGACCGGTACCGGCGGCGCATCACTGGCCGCCGTCAAGTACATCCGCGAAGAGATGCTGCAGCGGGGAATCAAAGCCTCGTTTGCCCTGGGCGGCATTACCGCACACATGGTCAAGTTGCATGAGGAAGGCCTCATTGGCAAACTCATCGACGTGCAGTCCTTTGACAAAGTGGCGGCCGAATCCATTGCGGTGGATCCGCTGCACAAGGAGGTCTCGGCCGTTGAGTATGCTTCTGGTCAGCACCTGGGTTCCGCCACTCACGCGCTGGATATTGTGATTCTGAGCGCCCTGGAAGTGGATACGCAGTTCAACGTGAACGTGCTGGTGGGCAGTGACGGTATTATCCGTGGCGCCATTGGCGGCCATCAGGATACGGCGGCCGACAGCGCCCTGAGCATTATTGTGTGCCCGCTGCTCCGCGGCCGCATCCCTTGCGTCGTGCCCAAAGTGACCACTCTCATCACTCCGGGTAAGTCCGTAGATGTGGTGGTTACCGAGTACGGCATTGCCGTGAATCCCGGCCGTCCAGAGATTAAAGAGAAGCTTGAGGACGCCGGGCTTAATGTGGTGGACATCAAGGACCTGGCCGCAAAGGCATCTTCCATTATTGGCACGCCCGATCCGCTGCCCTTCGGCAACAAAGTGGTGGGTGTAGTGATGAACCGCGACGGCTCCGTGCTGGATAAGATTTACAATATTGAGTAAACCGACTCTACAAGAATTGCTGGCCAGCCGGGACGCCCGTGCTGCGCACCAAAAGGAACTGCTGGGGCAACACCCCAGCTGTTCTTTGGTATGCCTTACCGTGCAGCTGCCTGGGGCCGAGAAGAGAAATGCGCTTTCCCAGGTAATTGCTCAGGCGGGCGTGGCAGCTGTGCGGGAGGTATTTCGGCCGGAGTATGAGGAGTTGCGGGACCTGCCAACGGGGTTCGAGGGCTATTTCCTCGTTGCTATGGCAGCGGTAGAAACCAAGCGACGCGCCTGCCAGATTGAAGCCTCGCACCCGCTGGGGCGGCTCATGGACATTGACGTGCCGGGAGTGGGCCGGGAGGCAATCGGCCTGGCTCCCAGAAAATGCCTGTTGTGCGGCAACGAGGTCCGCTACTGCATGCGGGCCAAAACCCATACGCAGGAGGAGCTCCTGCAAAAGATTAAGCAAATGGTGAATGACTATGAGCAAGGATCCCGACCGCCTGGACTGCATCAACTACAACCTCCTGAGCCCTTACACCATCCAGAAGATGTTCAAGGGAATTGAGCTGTTGCAAAACTTGCAGTATTCGTCCGGCGAGCTGTCCGACATCTATTCCTACCACAGCACCAAAATCCGCAATGGAAGCCTGCGCAACGGCATCCGCTATTACCAGACGGCCATTACCAAGTTCCTGGGGAACTCCATCATCAAACGCCTGGAAAACCTGCCCGCCGGTGCCTCCGCCGAGGCCATTCGCAAGGC
Source organism: uncultured Bacteroidales bacterium (assembly GCA_905234285.1). GTDB lineage: Bacteria > Bacteroidota > Bacteroidia > Bacteroidales > UBA932 > Cryptobacteroides. The sequence continues at coordinate 35,662 of CAJOHK010000014.1, read as the reverse complement.
CCTGAAGCCCACGTGCCCTTACGGCGACGGAAAATGGGTGGATTTGTGCGGCCTCATCGCTCCCATCTCTCAGGTTAGGGAAATTCTGGACAAGGCCGAGGCCGGGAGCCTTAGCCTCGCCGAATTGTCGGAAAGCTTCCAATCCCTGCACGCGAATTATTACGATGCCGAGTGGACCTGGGCCTACGACAAATTCGGCCCCTTCTTCGGCTATCCGCTGGAGAGCATTACCGCCGCCCAGGTAATCGATATTGTGAAGCGCTGGAAAGAGGCGGTGATTGGCCTGGATAAGGAACTGTACGAGGATGCCCGCAAGGAATTCAACCTGGCCTCCATGACGGGATTCGGCGCCGACGGTTCCCGGCAAATCAAGGAAATGGACTTCTCTGAGGTGCGCGGCGACTTTGAATCCAATTCCTTTGTTACAGCCGTTCTGGAACACATTCGGGCCAAGGAAGCTTTGGGTGATGAACTCATTTCCAGATTATCCTGATAATTTGAAACAAAACCTTGGCAATTAGGTAATAATTCCTTACCTTCGTGCTGTATTTCATAAGTAGGTCATACCGGGAGTATTGGGAAGCCTGCAGTGATGGAAGCATACGAAAGAATGAACATACAGGAGATGCCTTTGTCATCTCCTTTCTTCCGCAGAATGGTGGAGCGTTTCCTCGAAGCAAACGGGCTTCGGATGGAAGCGCTTGATGTGTATCTCACCATTCAAGACGCTGAGGGGCGCATCCTTGCCGGTGCCGGATTATCCCGGGATATCATTAAATGCGTTGCCGTAGCCCAGGAGGCCCGCTCCGAAGGGCTGATGGGGCCGCTGGTCTCGGCATTAGTGGCCCTGGCTGCCCGGCAGGGCATCCATCAGCTAAAAGTCTTTACCAAGCCGGAATACCAAAGCATCTTTGAGAGTTTGGGCTTTCACCTGCTGGCGCAAGCCCCTCTGGCCATTCTGCTGGAAAACGGCCGCGGTCTGGAGCAGTATTGCGCCGGATTGCGTTGCCTTGTCGGGCAAAGCGAAGGATCCCGCATCGGCGTCATTATCATGAACGCCAATCCATTTACCCGGGGTCACCAATACCTACTGGAAAAGGCCGCCGACCAAGTCGATAAGCTGTTTGTGATCCCTGTGAAGGAGGACGCTTCGGCTTTTCTCTATTCCGAGCGCAAGGCCATGATGGAGGCTGGCGCTGGTTCTTCGGTGGTTGTAGAGGGCTCCGATTATCAGATATCGGCCGCTACTTTCCCCACCTATTTCCTCAAAGACCTCTCCGATGCCTCAGAAACGCAGATGCGCCTGGACCTGGACCTGTTTGCCCGTTACATTGCGCCCGCATTGGGTGTCACAGTGCGCTTTGTGGGCTCTGAGCCCCAGGACCCGCTTACGGCTAAGTATAATGCGCTCATGAAGGAGATGCTCCCGCCCCGGGGCATTCAGGTGGTGGAGATTCCGCGCCTGGAGAGCATTTCGGCCAGCGCGGTCCGCTCGGCCCTGGAAGCAGGGGATTTTGCTTCGGCCGCGGCCCTGGTGCCGGTTACTTCGCAGCCTTTCCTGCTGGCTTTTCTGGCCGAAAGGTCCCTTCGCCTGGAGCTGGACACGCCCATGAAACCCGGTCTGGTGGGTCCCGACGGCCCCGGCGCGCACAAAGACATGGACTACGGCACCATGCAGCGGGGGATTGCCTCCCTTCGGCCTTTTTGGTCCCGGATGGCGCTGGCCTCCTCGGCCGATGAACTTCGCCAGGCCGGCATTGACGCCGAGAATGCCATGCTGGCAGCCACGGGCGGTGTAAACACCCACCGCGGTGCCATCTTTGCCCTGGGCCTGGCCGTAAACGCCGCGGCCCGTCGAATGGAAAGTATTGATTTTAAGTCGTTTATGCAAAATACCCTTCCGGAAATCGCCCAGGGTGTTTTGTTTAACTCATTGATTGATAGTAAGTTGCATTCGACGGTCATTGGCGCCCGTCGCATCGCGCTTACCGGCTACCGGGACCTCTTCGAGGACTGGCTGCCGTTTTACCGGAAGATTCGGCATGAAAATACGGCCAAACAGGCATTATTGCTGCGCATCCTGTCCACGCTGGACGACACCTGCGTGATTAAACGGGTGGGTAAAGATAGGGCAGAGCTGGTTAAGCAGGAGGCCAAAGCCGTGCTGGAAGACTATACAGAAGAAAAATTGAAATCATTATGCGACCGCTACGCAGCCGAGGGCATTTCCCCCGGCGGGGCGGCCGATATGTTGGCATTGACAATATTTACAGATTCTATACTATGATAACACTAAACCCTAATGGAGTTTATCTCCTCGATGGCAAGACCATCGCCCAGGAAGGGCCTCTAGGCAAAGACGAGGCCCGCGAAAACACCATTGCCTACCAGATTCTGCGGAGTCACGACGTAGACGGGTCAAAGGGAAACAAACTTCGCATCCGTTTTGACGCCATGGTTTCCCACGATATAACGTATGTGGGCATTATCCAGACGGCCCGTGCCAGTGGCCTGGAGACCTTCCCGCTGCCCTATGCCATGACCAACTGCCACAATTCCCTTTGTGCGGTGGGCGGCACCATCAACGAGGACGACCATGTGTTCGGTCTGAGCGCTGCCAAGAAATACGGCGGCATCTATGTGCCTGCCAACCAGGCGGTTATCCACCAGTATGCTCGCGAGGCCCTCACCGCCTGCGGCAACATGATTCTGGGATCCGACTCCCACACCCGTTATGGCTCTCTGGGCAACATGGGTGTCGGCGAGGGCGGCGGCGAGCTGGTAAAGCAGCTGCTCAAGAACACCTGGGACATCAACGCCCCCGAGGTGGTGCTGGTATGGTTGGAGGGCAAGCCCCGCCGCGGTATCGGCCCGCACGATGTGGCTATCAGCCTGGTAAAAGCCACGTTTGAGAGCGGCTTTGTGAAGAACAAGGTGCTGGAATTTGCCGGCCCTGGCGTGAAGGAACTGCCCATTGACTTCCGTAACGGCATCGACGTAATGACCACCGAAACCACTTGCCTGTCAAGTATTTGGATTACGGATGAAGAGGTTCAGAAGTACTTCCAGATGCATAACCGCCCCGAGGCATACAAAGAGCTCCAGCCCGGCAAGGTGGCATACTATGACTCCATGGTCACCATCGACCTCAGTAAGCAGGAGAGCATGATTGCCCTGCCTTACCACCCGTCCAACGCCGTTAGCATCCACGAACTGCAGGCCAACCCCGAAAAGGTGCTCAAGGCCGTGGAAGAAGATACCAAAATGCGTTTCGGCGATAAAGTGCATCCCGACCTGCTGTCCAAGATTAAGGACGGAAAAGTCCATGCCGACCAGGGCATCATTGCCGGTTGCTCCGGCGGCACCTACGACAACCTGAGCGAGGCTGCCACCATCCTTAGGGGCAAGTCCATCGGCAACGACTACTTTACCATGAGCGCCTACCCGCAGAGCACGCCCGTGTATCTGGCCACCACGCGCAATCACATTGCCGAAGAACTGCTGGAAGCCGGCGTGGTCATTAAACCCGCCTTCTGCGGCCCTTGCTTCGGTGCCGGAGACGTACCCAGCAACAATGGCCTTTCCATCCGCCACACCACCCGCAACTTCCCCAACCGTGAAGGCTCCAAGCCTGGTCAGGGTCAGATTTCCATGGTAGCCCTGATGGATGCCCGCAGCATTGCCGCGACGGCAGCCAACGGCGGCGTTATCACGGCTGCGACGGACATCGAATACACCGACGACCACAAGCCTTACAGCTTTGACGGCCGCATCTACGAGAAGCGCATTTACAACGGCTTCGGCAAGGCCGATTTGAGCGTGGAACTGCGCTACGGCCCCAATATCAAGGACTGGCCAGTGATGCCCGCCATGCAGGAGAACATGCTCCTGGAACTGGCCGCCGTAATCCACGACCCCGTGACCACCACCGACGAGCTCATTCCTTCCGGCGAGACCTCCAGCTATCGTTCCAATCCGCTCAAGCTCTCCGAGTTTGCCCTCAGTCGCCGCGTGCCCGAGTATGTGGGCCGCAGCAAGCGCATCCAGGAAGACGACCGCAACCGCCGCGCCGGCGTCCTCTCCGAGGACCTGCAGAAAGCCCTCTCCGTGGCTGGCACATCGGCCGAGAGCACATCCTTCGGCTCTTGCGTGTTTGCCAACAAGCCCGGCGACGGCAGCGCCCGCGAGCAGGCTGCCAGCTGCCAGAAGGTGCTGGGCGGCGACGCCAACATCTGCTACGAGTACGCTACCAAGCGCTACCGCAGCAACTGCATCAACTGGGGTATCGTGCCGTTTACCATTTCTCCCGAAACGCCCTTCGAGTACGAGGTGGGGGACTATGTATTTGTGCCCGGCATCCGGGAGGCCATCCTGGGCGGCGCCGAGGAAATTGACGCCCGCGTTATTACCCGCGACGGCCGCAGCACGCCCATCCATCTCTATTTCAAGAATTTAACCGCCGACGAACGCCAGATTCTGGCCGACGGCTGCCTCATGAATTACTATAAAAACCTCAAATAATGGCAAAGATTAAAATGACTACGCCGCTCGTAGAAATGGACGGCGATGAGATGACCAGAATCCTCTGGAAAATGATCAAGGATGAACTCATCCTTCCCTTTGTGGACCTGAAGACCGAATACTACGACCTGGGCCTCCCGTACCGCGACAAGACCTCCGATCAGGTAACTATCGACAGCGCCAATGCCACCAAGAAGTACGGTGTGGCTGTAAAGTGCGCTACCATTACCCCCAATGTGCAGCGCATGAGCGAGTACAACCTGCACCAGATGTGGAAGAGCCCCAATGGCACCATCCGCGCCATGCTGGACGGAACCGTGTTCCGTACACCCATCACCATCCCTTCCATTCACCCTGCCGTGAAGTTCTGGAAAAAACCCATCACCATTGCCCGCCACGCCTATGGCGACGTGTACCGTGACGTGGAAATCCAGACCCATGAGCCCGGCGTGGCCAAGCTGGTGTTCGAAGGCGTATCCGGCGAGCGCATCGAAGAAGTGATCCACGAGTTCTCGGGTCCCGGCGTTATTGAAGGCATGCACAACACCGACGCCAGTATCCGCAGCTTTGCCCACTCCTGCTTCAAATATGCCCTGGACGTGAAGGAGAACCTCTGGTTTGCCACCAAGGACACCATCTCCAAGAAGTACGACGGCCGCTTCAAGGCCATCTTCGAGGAAATCTACGAGGCCGAATATAAAGAGCAATTCGAGGCCGCCGGCATCGAGTACTTCTACACCCTCATTGACGACGCCGTGGCCCGCGTAATGCGCTCCGAGGGCGGCTTTATCTGGGCCTGCAAGAACTACGACGGCGACGTAATGTCCGATATGGTCTCCACCGCCTTTGGTTCCCTGGCCATGATGACCTCGGTCCTGGTAAGCCCCGACGGCAAGTACGAGTACGAGGCCGCCCACGGCACCGTGACCCGCCACTATTACAAGTACCTCAAGGGCGAAGAAACTTCCACCAACCCCATGGCTACCATCTTTGCCTGGAGCGGTGCCTTCCGCAAGAGGGGAGAGCTGGACAACCTGCCCGAACTGGTGAACTACGCCAACCAGCTGGAACAGGCCTGCTTTGACACCCTGAACGAGGGTCTGGAGACCAAGGACCTGGTGAACCTCTCCGAGGGTATCACCCCCAAGGGACTCACTTCCCTCCAGTTCCTCCAGGAAATCCGCAAGCGTCTGGCCGAACGCCTGGGCGCATAAAACCTATCCCAGCGGATAGAACAAAGGATTGTATCTCGAGTGCCAGGACTTGTCGTAATGCTTACGTACAGTCCTGGCACTTGCATATAGATTGAAGTTTTCCCAGGCTTCCAGGAAGAGTACGGCAAAGTCTGTGCGAGCGTGCAGGGAAAGGGCAAATAGCGTATAAACGGCCGTAATGTATACGCATGCGCGTTCGCGGTCATCGGCCTGGGGTGTGGACGGAGTAGCCAGGGTGAGCCGCTGGGATTGGGCAAAGGCCAGATCGGCAATTACATCGGCCAGCAAGGCTTCCTCTGAGGGTTGATAGAGTTGGATGCAGTAACGTTCCCCGGCATATTTGCGGGCAAGCAGTTCCTGCTCCAATGCCGGCATGGGGTTGGGCAACCGGCTCTCGAAGTAGCGGCCATAATCGGCCTGCCCACGGAGGAACTGCAAGGCCAGGACACAATAGTCCCGCACAGAGGCTTCTACCACCATGCTATAGGGCGCTTTTTCGTCTATACGGGCCAATATTTCCTGTACAGTTGCCATTACAAGGGGTAAATATACAAAAAAATCGTATTTTTGTGTCCATGAAGATCGTTTTTCTTGATGCTATCAGCATGGGCGATGTCTCTCTGGAGGAGATGGCCGCCCTTGGGGAATTGGTGTGCTATCCCAGCTCTACCGCCCAGGAAGCCCGCGAACGAGTGCAGGATGCCGATGTGGCCTGCCTTAACAAAGTCATTGTAGATCAGGCTTTTCTGGATGCCGCCCCCAAGCTTAAACTCATCTGCGAGGCCGGGACGGGCATTAATAATATTGATGTTAAGCTCTGCGAGGCCCGGGGAGTGGCAGTTCGCAATGTGGCGGCCTATTCTACCGACTCTGTAGCCCAGATTGCCTGGATGCATATTCTGAATCTGAGCGGACGCGCCTTCCATTATCAGGAGTTCGTACAAAGTGGCGCTTATAGCCGGAATCCCGTCCACGTGGACTATGCTCATCCCTTTACGGAATTGGCCGGAAAAGTCCTGGGAATAGTGGGAATGGGTGCCATTGGACAAAAGGTGGCGGCTATAGGAAAAGCCATTGGGATGAATGTGATTTATTATTCCACTTCTGGGACGGGTCATTGCAAGGAGTATCCCTGCGTGAGCCTGGCAGAATTACTGGCCCAATCCGATGTGATTTCCATCCATGCGCCTTACAACGAACGCACGGCCGGCCTCATAGGATATGATCAGTTCAGGCAAATGAAACCAACGGCCATACTGGTGAATACCGGCAGGGGAGGGATCGCTGTAGAAAACGACCTTTCACGTGCGTTAAACGAAGGAATCATCGCCGGGGCCGCCTTGGATGTGTACATCAAGGAACCCCTTCCGGCCGACAGTCCGCTCCTGCATTTGCAGCATCCGGAGCGCCTCATTCTGAGCCCGCACATTGCCTGGTATTCCAGGGAAGCCCGCGCAAGGCTTGCCCATGAAATGGCGCAGAATATCAAAAACTACTTCGGCCAAAATTAGTCCAATCATTTTTCTCATTTTTTTTTGCAAAAAAGTTTGTAGATTAGAAAAATGTTACTACCTTTGCGGTGTACTAATAAACTAATACACTCGCAAAGATATGATAAACGTTGACAAAATCAGTTTCAGCTACGGTTCCAAACCGGTCCTGAAGAACATCTCCCTGGAGGTGCGCAGCGGCAATATCTACGGACTCCTGGGAGAGAACGGCGTAGGTAAAACCACCCTCCTCACCCTTTTGTGCGGCCTCAAGAAACCCCAGCAGGGGAGTATCGAAGTAGATGGTCGCGATCCCTTCCAGCGCCAGCCCTCCCTGCTGGCCGAGCAATTCTATCTACCCGACGAAGTAGCCGCCGTGCACGCTAAGGCCGAGTGCTTCGCACTGGAAACCGGTGCCATGTGGCCGGCCTACGACCATAATAAGTTCCTGGAAATCCTCCAGGGCTTTGAGGTAGACGCACAGCAAAAGATGGACTCCATGAGCGCCGGCCAGCTCAAAAAGACCTGGATTGCCTTCGCCCTCGCGTGCAACGCCCGTTATTATTATATGGACGAGCCCACCAACGGCCTGGACATTCCTTCCAAGTCCCAGTTCCGCAAGGCTGTTACCAAGTACACCTCTGAGGAAAGCGCCGTCATCATCTCTACCCATCAGGTTCGCGACCTGGAAAACGTGATTGACCCCATCATCATCCTGGACAAGCAGGAAGTGCTGGTTAACGCCTCCCTGGAAGAAATCAGCAGCAAACTGTTCTTCGACTATGGCAACCAGATTCACTCCGATGCCCTGTACATGGAGCAAATCCCCGGCGGATGCATCCAGGTACTGCCCAATACCACCGGAGAGGAATCCAAGGTAAACCTGGAAGCCTTCTTCAATACCGTACATGCCCACAAGGACCTTGTTAAACCCTTTTTTTCCAAGTAAGCCATGATTAACGAGACTTTTACCTTCCAGCGTTTCTGGAACTACTTCAAATATGACCTCAAGCAGCTGTGGCACAATAACGGAAAGGCAGCCATCATGCTGGGCGGCATCAGCGTCATCTGCTATGTAATCTGGGTACTGGGCTCCCTGGTGTTCACCGGTTCCTGGCAGGCTCCCGGTATCGCCGCCCGTCTGTGCTTCTTTGCCTTTGGCAGCCTGTTCCTGGTGTTCTATCAAACCCGCACCTACGGCTATCTCACCCAAAAGCAGGCCGGCCAAGCCTGGCTCATGATCCCGGCATCGGCCCTGGAGAAAGCCATTTCCATGATCATCATCACGGTCATTCTGCTGCCGCTTGCCTATATCGTCTCCTATCTGGCCCTGGACGGCATCATTGCCCTGCTGGACCACACGGCCGGCGACGCCATCCTGGTAGGCTGGGTTCCCGCATCGCAGGAAATCGGGAACGTGCTTTCGGCTGCCAGCGAAGAAGGCTTCCAGTTCAATCTGAGCGTCCTGGCCCTTCCTGTAATCCTTCAATTCATGGGTAACCTGCTGTACTTCCTGCTTTGCGGCATCTGCTTCCGCAAGTGGAAGATTGCCAGCGGCCTTGCCATCACCATGGCAGCCAGCGCCATCTTCACGCCCATTTTCTCGCACTTCGCCCTTAATACCTGGTCTCCCATGCTGGCCCAATACGGCAGCAGCAACAGCGACGACCCTGCCGTAATCCTGGATTTTTTGAACAGCGTCATCAGCTGGGGAACCGTGGTAGACTTCCTCTTAGTAGCGGGCCTGGCCATCGGCATCTACTATCGCATCAAGACTTTAAAACACTAGACTATGGATTTTAACGCCGATAAACCTATTTTCCTCCAGATTGCCGACACCCTGTGCGACCGCATCCTGTCCGGCGAACTCAAGGGGGAGGACCGCATTCCCTCCGTGCGGGAATACGGCGCCGACATTGGGGTGAACCCCAATACCATGATGCGCTCCTACGAGAAACTCACCGCCGACGGCATCATCTACAACAAACGCGGCATCGGTTACTTTGTGGCGCCGGATGCCCGGAAGCAAATCCTTAAAGTCCAGCGCCAGGAATTCCTGGACAAGGACGTCCCCGCCATCAAACAGCGGCTTAAGTTATTGGGATTAGATGCAGAAATATTTAAAGACTAAAAAGATATGAAAAAGATCGCAAGTATTACTTTAGCTTTGCTTACCCTGGTTTCCTGCCAGTTTGTGAGCTACAGCGGCAATGGCAGCCACAAGGTTTATGTTTCCAAAGGAGAAGAGGTAACCCTTCCCATGGACGATCTCAAGGATTTCTCTTCCATCCTTGTAAACGGATACGCCGATGTGAACTTTATCCAGGGCGACACGTATAAGGTGGAAGTAATTACCAACCAGGACGTGGTAGAGAAACTGGACTTCCAGGTAAAGGACAGCGTACTGGTCCTGCAAACCAAAGACAAGGTGCAGATTCGCAAAGCCAGCATCAAGGTCAATGTGACAGCCCCCAGGCTGGTCGAGGTAACCGTGAACGGTGCCGCCGATTTTGACATGGACGGCTACAACGGCAGTGACGCCTTAAGCGTAGAGGTAAACGGAGCTGGAGACATCACGGTCCAGAATGCCAGTCTGGCCAAGATTTCCGTAGAAGTAAACGGCGCCGGTGACATCGACCTCAAGAATATCAGCGTTAACGATCTGTCGGTATCGGTGAACGGTGCCGGAGATGCCAAAATCAGCGGCATTGCCCAGGTGGTCGATGTTCAGATTTCCGGTGCGGGCGACGTGGATGTGCGCAATCTTCAGTACGAATCACTGAATACGCATAAAAGCGGTTTGGGACGCATCAAGCGCTAAATGCCGTTTTGGCGGCGCCACTGCTCCGGCGTTACGCCAACATAGCTGAAGAATTGCCGCAGAAAGTTGCTGCGGTCCTTGACTCCCACCATAATTCCTATATGAGATGCGGAGGTGTCTGGCTCCTGAAGGAGCAGCGCCTTCGCATCTTCCATACGCAGCCGGGTGCGCCAGGTGCGAAAATCCATGCCCAGCTGGTTGAGGCAATAGCGGTGAAGCTGCACGGAGTGACAGCCCATGCGGCAGGCGCAGTCCTCAATGGTAGAATCGGGCATCCGGTAACCCTTTCCCTGCACCCAGCGGTCTACCCGGATCTTCATCTGCCGAGTCTCTTCCGGGGAGAGGGGGAGAGCACGCAGCGGGCCTTGTTCCGATATAGAAGAAGGAGCCTGCTCTTTTCTGTGGAACAGGCTCCTGATGCTGTAAAGTAAGTGTTGCTTACCAGCCAAGGACATAGGCGAAGATGAGCGGGGCCACAATGGTGGCGTCGGACTCTACGATGAACTTGGGTGTTTCGGGTGCCAGCTTGCCCCAGGTAATTTTCTCGTTGGGGACGGCGCCGGAATAGGAACCGTAACTGGTGGTAGAATCGGAGATTTGGCAGAAGTAGGCCCAGAGGGGAGTGCCTTCCCAGCCCAGGTCCTGCTCCATCATGGGAACGCAGCAGATGGGGAAATCGCCGGCGGTACCGCCGCCAATCTGGAAGAAACCTACGCCAGGTGCGTTCTTCTTGTACCAGTCTACCAGGAACATCATTACCTCTACGCCCTGGATGACCATGTGCGGATCATATTCTCCGCGAATTACGTGAGCGGTAAAGATGTTACCGGTGGTGCAGTCTTCCCAGGCGGGGCAAATGATGGGGATGTTCTTTTCACAGGCGGCCACCACCCAGCTGTCCTTGGGGTCAATCTCATAGTACTGCTCCAGGACACCGCTGCGGATCATCTGATAGATGAATTCGTAGGGGAGATAGCGCTTGCCTTCGGCCTTGGCTTTGTCCCAAACCTCTACCAGGTGCTTTTCCAGACGGCGGAAAGCTTCTTCCTCGGGGATGCAGGTATCGGTGACGCGGTTGTAGTGGTTGTTAATAAGCTCCTGCTCCTGGGCGGGAGTAAGGTCCCGGTAACCGGGAACACGATAATAGTGGTTGTGGGCCACCAGGTTCATGATGTCCTCTTCCAGGTTGTTGGCGCTGCAGCACACGAAGGAAATCTTGTCCTCGCGGATCATGGCGGCCAGGGAGAGGCCGAGCTCTGCGGTACTCATGGCGCCGGCCATGGCCAGGAACATCTTGCCGCCCTTGTTCAGCAGGTCTTCGTAGGCCTTGGCTGCATCTACCAGGGCAGCGCTGTTGAAATGGCGGTAATGATGGGTAATGAATTGTGAAATAGGTCCTTTTTTATCCATATCTTTTATAATTATGTTCACAATATGCAAAGTTAGGAAATAATAGGGAAATACACTATATTTGCAAATATTTTTTGATTCGATGAATTTGTTTCCCAATATTGAGAAAACCTATTCTCAAGATCCGTATAATGCCCGCGAAGCGCAGCGTCTGGCCGAGTTTATCGCCTTTGGCCCCCTCGTGTTCCAGACCAGCCGCCTCATGGTCAAATTCGGCATTCTGGACCATCTCCGCAACCGGGAGATGACTCTCCAGGAGGTGGTGGAGGCAACGGGTCTCTCCAATTATGCCGTCAAGGTATTGCTGGAGGCCTCCCTATCCATTGGAACGGTCAAGATTAATCTGGAAACCGACAAGTACTCCATCACTAAAACCGGCTGGTTCCTCGTCACAGACCCCGCCACCCGCGTGAACCTGGACTTCAACCACGATGTCAACTACCAGGGCTTCTTCAAAATGGAGGAATCCCTGCTGGAAGGCAGGCCCGCCGGCCTGGAGCACTTCGGCCCCTGGCCCACCATCTACGAGGGCCTTTCCTCCCTGCCGGAGCAAGTGCAAAAGAGTTGGTTTGGCTTTGACCATTTTTACAGCGACAACGCCTTTGACCTGGCGCTGCCCATCGTCTTTGCCGGGAAACCTGGCAAAATTATGGATGTGGGCGGCAATACAGGCCGCTTTGCCCAGCGGTGCGTGGCCTATGATCCTAAGGTCGAGGTAACCATCGTGGATCTTCCCCAGCAAATCGGCCTCATGAAAAAGGCCACCGCCCAAGACCCCAATGCCGCGCGAATCCACGGATTCGGCACCAACCTGCTGGACCCCGCCAACCAGTTCCCGCAGGACCTGCACCCGGACGTCATCTGGATGAGCCAGTTCCTGGACTGCTTCAGCGAGCCCCAGATCCTGAGCATCCTCCGGCGCGCCGCCGAGGTCATGGACGGGAATACCCGCCTTCTTATCATGGAAACCTTCTGGGACCGTCAAAAGTACGAGCCCGCCGCCTTCTGCCTTACCATGACCAGCCTGTATTTCACGGTCATGGCCAACGGCAACTCCAAGATGTACCACTCCGACGACTTCACCCGCCTTGTGCAGGAAGCCGGCCTGCAGGTAGAGACCATTCACGACGGCCTGGGAAATCACGGACACAGCATTATGGTTTGTAAAAAGATTGTTTAACTATACTAAAATCTAAAAATTGTTATTATGAGCATCGAAGAAATTTACGAGAAAGTAAACACGTTCCTGGTAGAAGACCTGGAAATTGAAGAAGACAAGCTTTCCCCCGACGCCCGTCTCAAAGAAGACCTGGGAATCGATTCCCTGGAAGTAGTAGACGTAGTTGTGCTGGTAGAAGACCAGTTCGGCTATAAGATGAAGCCCGAAGACTTCAAGGAACTCCACACCCTGGACCAGTTCTGCCAGTTCATTCAGGCCCATATTGCCTAAAGCATCTCATAAGAGCTGGAAAGGTTCCACGGACGGAACGCCCTGGATGCAGCGGGCGCTCATCGGCTTATTCCGATGGGTGCCCATGCGCGTGATGTACGGCATTACTTTCATCACTATTCCGTTCTATCTTCTAAACGGGAGCACCAGCAGTGCCTCATACAGTTTCTTTCGCAATAGAATCGGCTACGGCCGTCTGCGCAGCGCCCTGTACGTGTTCCGCAACATGTACAATATGGGCAAGGTGGTCATGGACCGCTTTGCCGTGTATGCCGGCCGCTCCTTCGGGATGCAGTCCACGGACTTGAACATTTATTACGGGCTCACCATGAAGGACGGTCCTGTGATTATGCTCAGTTCGCATGTGGGCAACTATGAGATGGCCGGCTATATGTTGCCCTCGCCCCGCCCCCACAAGGTGCTGGTGTATGCCGGCGAAACGGCTACCATCATGCAAAACCGGGCGCGCGTGTTCGGGAATACCCAGGTAGAGATGATTCCTGTCTCGGACGACATGTCCCACCTCTTCGCCCTTAACAACGCCCTGGCCGACGGAGAGATGGTCTCCCTGCCGGCCGACCGCCTTTTCGGGTCTCACAAGGCCGTCAGCGTGCCTTTCTTCGGTGAGTCAGCCGATTTTCCCCTGGGCCCGTTTAACCTGGCGGTGCAGCGGGAAGCACCCGTGCTGGTGCCCTTCGTGATGAAGGTGGGCGTGCACCTGTATAAGGTCATTTTAAAGCGCCTGGATGTTCCCGCAGAGGGAACCCACCAGGAGAAAGTACAGGCCCTTGCCGGGGCCTATGCCCAGGTTTTGGAGAGCGTGGTACGCCAGTACCCCGATCAATGGTACAACTTTTACGATTTTTGGCGGCATGAAACCGTTTAGTGACATACCCATCGGCGAGCTTCTGCCTCAGCAGCCGCCCTTCCGTTTTGTAGACTCCCTGGAAAACTATACGCCAGAGTCGGCCATCGTGGCTTTTACCCCCGAAGTGGGGAAAAACCTGCTCATGGAAGGGGACCATCTGGCCGCTGCCGGCCTGATAGAACATATGGCCCAGGCCAGCGCCGCCCGCGTGGGATATATCAGCAAGTGCATCATGCACGTACCGGTGAGCATCGGCTTTATCGGTCAGGTGCGCAAACTGGAGATTATCCGTTTGCCCCAAGCAGGGGAGCGCATGGAGACTGAGGTCATTGTCCGTCAGGAAGTGTTCAAGATTACCCTTGTAGACGTTGTGGTTAAGTGCGGCAATGAAGTCATAGCCACCGCCAACTTAAAGTCGGCCCTGCCCGAATGACACCGGTCTACTGCATAGGAAGCGGAGTGGTAACACCCCTGGGGAATACGCCGCAAGACGTGTTCCGCGCAGTGCGTCAGGGACGTACTGCCCTATGCCTGCATACCGGCTACCCGGAGCCGTACTATGCTTCCTTACTGAGCAGGGATTGTGTGGGGAAGGGCGTCTTGTTTGACCAAATTGTCCGCGATGCGGCATCGGCGGCTGTGAAAGAAGCCGGTATCGATGCCTCCAGTCCCCGCACCGGCCTGGTGCTTTCTACCATCAAGGGGAACGTGGAAGTCTTGGGCAAAGCCGATGTCTCCCTGGCTGTCCAGGCGCGCCGGCTGGCCAATGCCCTGGGCGTCACCACCCAGCCTACGGTGGTGTCCAATGCCTGCATCTCGGGCCTGGCGGCCCTGGTGCAGGGCATGCGCATGATTCAGAGCGGCCAGTATGACCACGTAATAGTGGCAGGCGCCGAGGTGCAGTCCCGGTTCATCGTGACGGGGTTCCAGTCCCTTAAGGCGTTGTCCCTCACAGCCTGCAAGCCCTTTGACGCGGCCCGCGACGGCCTCAATCTAGGCGAAGCCGCCGCCGCCATGGTCTTATCCAGCCATGCTGACGCTTCTCAATGGGAACTCGTCAGCGGCTGCATTCGCAACGACGCCAACCATATCTCCGGCCCGTCCCGTACCGGCGAGGGCAGCTACAATGCCCTGCGCTATGTCCTGCAGCATGCCCGGCCGGAGGATGTGGCATTTGTGAACGTGCATGGCACGGCAACCCGTTATAATGACGAGATGGAAGCCATCGCCCTGTACCGGGCCGGCCTGCAAAACATGCCCGTGAATGCCCTCAAAGGCGTTTTCGGCCACACTATGGGGGCTGCCGGCATACTGGAGAGCATCATTTCCATACTGGCCCTGGAGACCGGCGTGGTACTGCCCACCAAGGGCTTTGAGACGCTGGGCGTGAGTGTCCCCGTGAATGTATCGGCCAAAGAACGTCCGGCCCAAGGGAATTCCTTTGTCAAATTGCTCTCGGGCTTTGGCGGCGTCAACGGCGCACTGCTCTTTAGAAAAGGAGGTGCCCGATGAAGCAGGTAACCATCCCTTCCGGTGCCAACCTTTCCCAACTGTACCGGGAACTGGCCGGAGACTATCCCAAGTTCTTCAAAATGGACATTGCGTCCAAACTGGGTTTTCTCCTTACAGAAATGCTGGTAGCAGGGGCGCCCGACCGCTTTACACCGCGTCAGGACCGTGCGGTGCTGGTCTTCAGCCGGGAAGGCTGCGTGGCCAACGACCGCCACTACGCCGATTCCATGGCCGATTTCCCCTCGCCGGCGCTGTTTGTTTATACGCTCCCCAATATCGTAACGGGAGAGATAGCCATCCGGAACAAATATGCCGGAGAATCTTCGGCCTATGTACTGGAAGCCTTTGACAAGGCGCAAATCCAGGCCATTGTTCGCCAGGCCTTCCTGGACCGCGAGACCCGCTCGGCCATTGTAGCCTGGATAGACTGCCCCTCCGACACCGAATGGACGGCAGAAGCCTGGTTAATTGATAATAACGACATATAATATATGGAACAACTGATTAACGAGATCAAACTCAAAGTAATAGATGCACTCAATCTGGAAGGCATGACCCCGGAGGACATCGAGGACAACGCCCCGCTCTTCGGCGACGAAGGCCTGGGCCTGGATTCCATCGATGTGCTGGAGCTTATCGTACTTCTGGAGAAGAACTACGGCATTCGCCTGGCCACCCCGGCCGATGGCAAGGCCGTGTTCACCAGCATCGCCACCATGGCCTCTTATGTGGCCGCCAACCGCACCAAATAAGTGATTGAGCCACTGGTCATAACGGGAGCAGGCGTAGTGAGCGCGCTGGGGTGCGGCAAAGCCGTTACCCTGGAGGCATTGCGTGCCGGCCGCCCGGGCCTCGGGCCCGTCCGCTACCTGGAAACCTCGCAGAAGGATTTCCCGGTAGGGGAGGTGCCGCTTTCCAACCAGGAACTGGCCGCCCTGTGCGGCGTCCCCGACACCTGGCCCCGCACCAGCCTGCTGTCTGTGGTGGCATTACAGGAAGCCTTGCAGGAAGCGGCCCTATGCTCCTGCGATGTACCCTTTTCTTCCGCGTCGCTTCGCGACCCTGTACGGGCAAATGCTCCAGAAAAGGGCACATCTCCGGATAAGGTGCCGCTTCTAGGCGGTATTCCTCTGATTTCTGGCACTACGGTGGGATGCATGGACCTTACAGAGAAAGTGTTCCCAACTTATCCGTCCTGGCACAGTTGCGGTGTTTCTACCGATCTGGCAGCGCGGCTCTTAGGCTTTGAGTGGGCCACTACGCTTTCTACAGCTTGCTCATCGGCCCTTAATGCCATCATTTATGGCGCCAACCTCATCCGTGCCGGCCGATACCATTGCGTAGTGGCTGGTGGCAGCGAAAGCCTTTCCAACTACCACCTGAACGGCTTCAATTCCCTCATGATCCTGGACCGGCAGCCCTGCCGTCCCTTCGACGCCACCCGCGCCGGCCTCAATCTGGGAGAGGGTGCCGCCTATCTGGTGCTGGAAACGGCCGCATCGGCCAAGGCCCGCGGGGCCAACGTCCTGGCCCGGCTCAGCGGTTTCGGCAATGCCTGCGACGCTTTTCACCAGACGGCATCGTCCGAGAACGGTGAGGGCGCCTATCTGGCCATGAAACAGGCGCTGGAGCGTGCCGGACTGCAGCCATCGCAAATCGACTACGTGAATGCGCACGGCACGGGTACGCCCAACAACGACGCTTCGGAGACCACGGCGCTGCGCCGGATCTTCGGCGGGCAGTTACCGCCCGTTTCTTCCACCAAGCCCTTCACGGGGCACACCACCAGTGCGTCCGGGTCCATCGAGGCGGTCTTCTGTCTCCTGGCCCTGCAGCACGGCTTCATTCCACCGCAGCTAAACTGGAACACCCCCGATCCCGCCTGCGTCACGCCTTATACCGAGCAGCGCAAAGAGTTTCTTTCGCACATCATTTGCAATGCCTTCGGCTTCGGCGGAAACGATTCATCCATGATTATTTCCAAGCCATGAGAGACGTAAAAATCCAATCCCTGGTTTGTCTGGGCCATGACGACCCCGACTTCCGCGAGGTGATTTCGCCTCTGGAGGCCCGTCGGCTGGGCCGATTGCTCAAGCGGGCGGTCTGGTGCTCTACGCAGGCCCTGAGGCAGGCTGGACTGGAGAATCCCGATGCCGTCATCACCGCCACCGACTATGGCTGCATGGAGAATTCCGAGGCCTTTCTATGCGGTGTGCTGGGCCTGGACGATGGCACCATGCGCCCCGTGCATTTCATGCAAAGCACGCACAATACGCCCGGATCGCTCATTGCCATCTGCCTCGGCTGCCACGGCTACAACGCCACCTATTCCCACACCGGACGCTCTTTCCTGAGCGCCCTGGACGACGCCATTACCCAAATCCGTTTGGGCGATATCCAATCGGCCCTTGTCTGCTGGCTGGACGAGCGCACCCCGCGCATGGACCAGAGCGGCCTTCCCGGCGCAGAGCGCGCCATTGCTGTAGTTTTAACTGCCTGTAACCATGTTTAAGCTGCTGTTCCTCTCCATTACGCAGGCGCTGCTCATGTGCGGCTGCCAGTCTTCTTTCAAGATGGCCGCCCAAAAGATGGGCACCTTCAGCTGGACCTGGACCTTCTTCCGCGACAGCCTGCTCACCAACTGGTGGCTGCTGCTTGCCGGAGTAATCGGCATATCGGCCACGGTAGAGTGGATTTACATGCTCCGGAATTATCCCTTCAGCCAGGTGTATCCGCTCTCGTCGCTGAGTTACCTCTTTGGCATCATTGTTGCCGCACTGCTGTTCCATGAAACCATAGTCTGGACGCAGTGGGTGGGCATTTTCCTTATCCTCACAGGCTGCGCCTTCATTGCCCGATGAAGAAGATCCTTTCTGCTTTGTGCCTTTTCATCTGCACTTTAGCCGGGGCGCAGGAGGCCGATTTACTCCAGCGCATCCGCGAAGTGAACCTGCCGGCCTCGCTGCAAGCCAGTTGGGAACAGGTGAAGCATTCGCCACTCCTTGAGGAGAATCTGGAGAGCCAGGGCGCGACAAAGTGCGTTGGGAAGTGACATCGCCCGTCACGCGCCTTACGGTATTCGACGGAGAGAGCCCCCGCCGCTTCCGCTTGCCCTCTGATGCCGATTTCAAAGCAACGGTGCTGGAAAACGGCGCCCAGCTCACCGTTACCCTGGAGCCCATCCGCAGGGACCTTAAGCAGCTGTTTTCCCGTATTATCCTTACTGTAGACAGCACCAGTCTCCAGGCACAGGAAGTGCTGATGGTAGCCCCGGACGGCGGTTGGACCAAGCTCCGCTTTACCAAACTGGTAAGGAATCCCGAACTTTCAGAGACCCTGTTCAACTAAGACTATGCTTCTTCAAGGTATCTTATACGAAATTGTATCCCGGGAAGAGGGGAGTGCCACCGTGCGCCTTCTTCCCGAGAGTCCCATTTACAAGGCCCATTTCCCCGGCTATCCCATTACGCCCGGCGTCACGCTGGTGCAAATGGCCCTGGATTTGATGGACCGCAGTCTCAAGGGCGCCAAGGACATCAAGTTTTTAGTTCCAGTGCTGCCTTCTGTAGGATCCCTGCGCTACATTTGGACTTTTAAAGACCCTTCTACGGCCGAGGTCCTGCTGTCCCTTCCCGACGAAACACTCTGCGCAAAAATGACGCTTTCCGTCTGATTGATGGACACCCTCATCCTCATCCCCACCTACAACAACGCCGGCACCCTGGCCAATGTGTTGGAGCGGGCCCTCTCCCAGGGGCTCCCTGTACTGGTGGTCGATGACGGAAGCACCGACGGCACCGCCGCCCTCCTTGACAACGCCCTGGCCGCCACCCGGACACCAAACACCCCACTTTTGTGCCCGGACGGCGCTGAGAATGCTCTGTTTGTAGTTCATCATGCGATTAATCAAGGCAAGGGGAGGGCGCTAAAAACTGGTTTTGAGTGGGCCCGAGAACAGGGTTTTGAGTATGTAATTACCCTGGACAGTGACGGACAACATTTCCCCGAAGACATCCCCACTTTACTGGCAGCCAAGGCTCCAAGGACCCTGGTGGTGGGGAGCCGAAACATCCAGGCCCACGGCATGGCTGGCAGCAGCACTTTTGCCAACAAGTTTTCCAATTTCTGGTATACCCTTTACACCTGGAAGAAGCTTCCCGACACCCAGACTGGATATCGGCTCTACCCCCTGAATGACCTTCCTAGTTTAGGACTTTTAAGTGCACGTTATGAGGCCGAGCTCACCCTATTGGTATTCAGTGCCTGGAAAGGGCTCAAACTGGTTTCGGTTCCCGTTAAAGTAGATTACCCGGAAAACCGGGTCACTCACTTTCGCCCCGGAAAAGACTTTGCCCGCATCTCGGTCCTGAACACACTCCTCCTGTTCGTGGCCATGTTCTACGGCTACCCCCGCATGCTCCTTAGCAAACTCCTCCGCTAAATTCTTGCCCAACGGTCCAGCCGATGGGACGTTGGGGTACAGATAACGGTGCTGGTTACCTACGGGCGCCATAGGCGTAGAATGGAAGTGATTGAATATCTGCATATTATGTAAATCACCCTACCGAAAAATCGGCAGGGTGTTTTTCGCAACCAATTGATTATTAGCCAATTGTATTCGACGGCTAGAATTGTTCTCGGTTCATGATACTTTTTAGGGATAAATTTGTAAATTTGTATTCTATACAAAAGCTCCCGTGAAGGCGTTTATTCTACATATGTATGACTGGCTGTCGGCGCACAAACGCGTGGCAGCGGCCATTCTGCTGGGAATAATCCTGCTAAGTGCCCTCAGTGCACTGCGGCTGCAGCTTCAGGAGGACATTTCGGCCTTCCTGCCGCAGGAGCAACGGGAACAATTGCTGCAAACTCAAGGGCAGGAAACCCTGGCCGTCTTTTTCCAAGGGCAGGACATGGACCAGAAACTGGATGCCATGGATGCCTTTGCCAACCAGTGGAATACCCGTTTCCCGGATGCCCCCGTAGAATCCCAGGCTGGTACTCAAGTCCAGGAAGTGCTGGGGTTCATTAGCGCCAACTGGCCCTACTTCCTGGAAAAAGAGGACTACACGCGCATGGATTCCCTCCTGACCTGCTCGGGCTATGTACAGGAGCGCATGGCGCAGAACAAACTGGCCCTCTATGGCGCCAATGCCATTCAGCAGCAATATATGCGCACAGATCCCCTGGACCTGTACAGCCCCGTTCTCAAGCGCTTTCAAAAGGCCATGCCACAGTCAGAAATGGTAGACGGCTGGCTCTTTGCACCAGAAGACAACACCGGCATCCTTTTCCTGACTTCACCCTATGGCGGCAGCGAGACCGCCGGTAATGCCCAGTGGATAGAACGGGTCAATGAGGTCAAGCAGGCAGTCAGCGAAGCTTATCCAGATGTAACCCTCTTTACCACCGGCGGTCCGGAGGTGGCCGTAGAAAACGCCAGGCGCATTAAAAAGGATTCGGTGCTGGCGCTGGCCATAGCCGCCATTCTCATCTGCATAGTCCTGTGGTTCAGCTACAAACGCCTGGCCGATGTACTCTGGATACTCATTTCCATTGCCACCGGCGCCCTCATCGCCCTGGGCATCATTGCGCTGTTCAAAAGCAGCGTGAGTCTCATTGTGCTGGGGATTGGCTGCACCATCATCGGCATAGCCGTCAATTATCCGCTGCATTACGTAGATCACCTCAAATACCAGCCAGACAAACGGCAGGCCCTGTCCGAGCAGGTGAATCCGCTGCTGGTGGGCAACATTACCACCGTGGGCGCCTTCCTGAGCCTGCTGCTCCTGAAGGCCGACGCCCTGCACGACTTCGGCTTTATCGGCGCCATGATGCTGGTGGGTACCATCCTCTTTGTGCTGGTGTTCTTGCCAGTGTTTGTACCCGCTGCCAAGGGGCCGCGCCAGGCCATCAAGCTGGACTTTGACCGACATCTTCACCTGGGCCTCCGTTCCCGGAGCTTCGCCTTTGCGGCCTTTATCGTGCTCACCGGCCTGTTCCTGTACCTGGGCCAGAGAGTAAGCTTCGACGCCGATTTACACCATATCAACTATATGACCGCCGACCAGGCCCGCGGATTCGCCATTCTGGAAAGCCTGCAGCCCAAGGCCGATGCCTTCCCGCTGCCCTCAGAGGAGGAGCAGGATGAGCGCCTGGCCCGATGGAATGCCTTCTGGGAAGCACATCCGGAGGTCTCTGATCAAATCATTAACGCCGGCCTGGCACAGGGCTTTACCGCCCACGCATTCCAGCCCTTCTTCGATGCACTGGACCAGCAGTGGGAGCCGCAGGAGCGCGCGTACTTCCAGACAGTAGACTTTGCCCCGCAGGAAAACGTAGGAAATGCCCTGGTAGCCTCCCTGCAGCAGGATTTTGACACCATCGGCCTGCTGTGCTCACTTATTGTGTTCTTCTTCCTGTGGCTCAGCTTCGGCTCTCTGGAGCTCAGTATCATCAGCTTCCTTCCGCTGGCCGTGAGCTGGATCTGGATTCAGGGAATCATGGGCCTGGCGGGGCTGCAGTTCAATATCGTGAACATTATCCTGGCCACCTTCATCTTCGGCCAGGGGGATGACTATACCATCTTTATCACCGAGGGGCTCATGTACGAGCGGGCCACCGGCAAAAAGATCCTGCATTCCTACAAAAATGCGGTTGTGCTAAGCGCCCTCATCATGTTTATCGGCATTGGAGCGCTGGTGCTGGCCAAACATCCCGCCATGCATTCCCTGGGGCTGGTAACGGTTATCGGCATGATTACTGTGGTGCTCATGGCCTATTATCTGCCGCCGCTGGTGTTCCGCTGGCTAACCACCAAGAGGGGGGTGCCGCGCAAGGCCCCGCTTACGCTGTGCAGCCTTCTCAGTACCGCGTACATTGCTCTGATGTTCTTTGTGACGCTCATTTCGCTCTCCATCTGGGCCTTCTTTTATTTCCTTATCGGCAAAACCACCGAGCAAAAGAAGGAGCATTTCCATAGGGTCCTGCACAAGACAGCCAAACTGGCCCTCAAGCTTATCCCTGGCTGCCCGTATACGCTGTATAACCCGTACGGAGAAGACTTCTCCAAGCCGGCCATCTATGTATGCAACCACCAGAGCCACTTTGACATCCTGGCCATCCTGGCTCTCAACCATAAGGTCATCTTCAACACCAACGACTGGGTATGGAACTTCCCGCTGTACGGATACCTGCTCAGAAAGGCCGAGTTCTATCCCGTCTCCAACGGCCATTACAACAACGGCCCCCACGTCAAGGATCTGGTGGATCGCGGCTACTCTATTGTGGTTTTCCCAGAAGGGACCCGTACCCTTGACAATACCATCCAGCGTTTCCATAGAGGCCCCTTCCTCTCGGCCCTGGAGCTGGATATGGACATCCTGCCTTTATGCTTACACGGCCTCAATTATGCCCTTCCCAAGCACGATTTCATGCTTCGCAAGGCCGGGCTCAGCCTGGAGGTCGGGAAGCGTATCCGCGTCCCCAAGGATGTTGAAATCAGAGACTTCACACGCGACATGCGCCACCTGTATATAGACTGGTACAGCCAGATTCGCCGGGAGCGGGAAACCGCCGCCTACTGTGCCCCCTGGGTCAAATTGCAGTATCAGTACAAGGGACATGAAGCCCAGGCCGAATGCCGAAAGGTGCTCCGGGCAGCGGTTTATGCCCAGATTGACGTCCTTCCTACCGGAGAACTGGTCCTGGAGAACGCCGGCTGCGGCGTCTATGCGCTGCTGGTGGCCCTTTCCAGGCCCGACATTCAGGTAACGGCCCGTATTGCCAATGAAGAATCCTATCTAACGGCAGTGCATTGTGCTCTGCCACAGAACTTGATATACCAAAAGATATGAAGAGAAGTGTTGTAGTTACTGCGCTCCTGCTCCTTAGCATTGCAGCCGGCGCACAGGAAAAGATTTGGGCCGGAACGGCCTGCAAAGCCAAACAGGTAACGCTCACCGAGTTTTTACCGGAGGAAGGTACGCCCAAGGCCGCCATCATCGTATGCCCCGGTGGCTCCTACCACTGGCTGGACACCAAAGCCGAAGGCACCGCCGTGGCCCAGTGGCTGGCCTCAGAAGGGTATGCCGCCTATGTCCTCCGTTATCGTGTGGCCGGGAAATTTGAGTTTGTGGCCAAGTACCGCAGTGTCCTTCGCGGAAACCGTCATCCGGATATGATCTGTGACCTGCAACGCGCCATCCAGCTGGTCCGGGAACGCTACGATGGTCCTGTGGGCGTCATGGGATTCAGCGCCGGCGGCCACCTGGTCATGACCTCGGCCGAATTCTATACCACCAACTTCCTTAGCAAATACAACCTGCATCCGGAGGTTTCCCTGCGCCCGGACTTTGTGGCCCCCATTTATCCGGTTGTCACGTTGAGCGACGAGCGCTACGTCCACCGCCGCTCCCGCCTGGGCCTCCTGGGAGAAGGATCTTCCCGTAAAAAGGAGCTGAAGGATTCCCTTTCAATGGAAAAGCATGTGCACGAGGGAGTTCCGCCGGTGTTCCTGCTCAACTGCACAGATGACCCCGTGGTAGATTACCACAATTCCGTCTTGCTGGATTCGGCCCTGCGCCAGCACCACATTCCGCATATCTACGTACAGTTTGAAACGGGCGGGCACGGCTTTGGCGCCGACACCTCCCGCATGGACGCCCATACCGCCACCTGGCAAAAAATGTTCACCGAGTGGCTCCACACCATGTCATTCTAATCTATGGACATAGAATTTCAAAAACCCGAAGCCATCAAGGCCTTCCAGGAAGACCTGCTCAAGAAGGACCTGCAGTACCTTCAGGAGCATTCCGTATACTACAAACGGATGTTCGAGCGCTACCATATCGACATTAATAAAATTAACACCATCGAGGACCTGCAGAAGATTCCTTTCACCGAAAAGAAGGACCTGCAGCTTTTCAATGACGAGTTCCTCTGCTGCCCCAAGGAAAAGATTGTAGACTATGTGACCACCTCTGGCACGTTGGGCGATCCCGTCACCTTCGGCTGCACGGAAAAAGACCTGCAGCGCCTGGCCTACAACGAGAAAAAGAGCTTCGAGTGCGCCGGTCTCAAGCCTGGAGACATTGTGCAGCTCATGACCACTATTGACAAGCGCTTCATGGCCGGCCTGGCCTATTTCCTGGGCATCCGGGAGATGGGCGCCAGCATCATCCGCGTGGGCAACGGCATCCCCGAACTGCAGTGGGACACCATCCAGCGCCTGAAGCCCGACACCATCATGTGCGTGCCGTCCTTCATCCTGCGGCTCATCCAGTACGCCGAGGAGCACGGCATTGATTACAAAAACTCCAGCATCAAGCGCATCATCGGCATTGGAGAAGGCCTGCGGGATCAGAACTTCCAACTCAACCTGCTGGGTCGTCGCATCAAGGAGAAATGGGACGTGGATCTCTTTGCCACCTACAGCTCCACCGAGATGGGTGCCACCTTCAGCGAATGCCCTTACGGCTGCGGCGGACACGTTCACCCCGAGCTCATCATTGTGGAGATTATCGGCGAGGACGACCTTCCCGTGGCCGACGGCGAGGTAGGCGAGATAGTGGTAACCACGCTTGGCGTAGAAGGCATGCCCCTCCTGCGTTTCCGCACCGGCGACATGGCCGCCAAAATCACCGAGCAGTGCAAGTGTGGCCGATACAGCTACCGTCTTACCCCGCTGGTGGGCCGAAAAAACAACATGATCAAGCTCAAGGGCACCACCCTCTATCCGCCGGCAGTGAACGACGTGCTGGACAATACGCCCTATGTAGAGAATTACGTTGTGGTGGTGCAGGACAGCGATGCCGGCACCGACGATGTAGTGGTGCAGCTGGGCCTCAAGTTCCAGCCAGAGTTCGATCCCGTCAAGGACCTCAAGGACCGCTTCCGCTCCCGTATCCGAGTAGCGCCGCGCATCGAAATCCTGCCCAAGGAAGAGATTGCACGCATCAACTACCCGGCCAAGAGCCGCAAGCCTGTTAAATTTATAGACAAGCGCGCAAAACATGTTTGACGACATCCGCCCTTACAACGATGCCGAGATTCCTGCCGCCATGCAGCGAATGGTGGCCGACAAGTATTTCCCCCTGGTCTGTGAATTCCTGTTTCCGGGCCGTCCGGTGCAGGAAATCGCCGCATTGCTGGGCAGCTGCCGCTCGGCCGAAGAGTTTCAGCGCAAATTCATGTACGATGCCATTTGGTCGCTGGCGCACAAAACCACCAGCGGGCTCACGGTAAACGGCATGGAAAGGCTGGATCCCGGCATGGATTATCTCTTTGTGTCCAATCACCGGGATATCATGCTGGATGCCGCCTTCCTACAAGTCTTGCTGCTCGATGCAGGACGCCGGACCTCGGAAATCACCTTCGGTGCCAACCTCATGCAGGGACAGCTGGTCATCGACATCGGCAAGAGCAACAAGATGTTCCGCATCGAGCGTCCCAGCACGGTGGCATCTCCCCGCGACTTCCTGCAAAAATCCCAGCATGTATCGGAGTATATCCGCTATAGCATTCAGGAGAAAAAAGAGAGTTCCTGGATTGCCCAGCGCAACGGCCGCACAAAGGACGGCCACGATGCCACGGACCAGGGCATCATCAAGATGTTCGGCATGAGCGGAGGGCCCGACAAAGTGGAAGCCCTGGACAGCCTGCACATTGCCCCCCTGTCCATTTCTTATGAATGGGAGCCCTGCGATGAGCTCAAAGCCCTGGAACTGTATGCCGTATCCTCGGGGCAGCCTTATATCAAGAAACCCGGCGAGGATTTCAACAGCATCCTGTCCGGCATTCTGCAGTTCAAGGGACGCGTCCACCTGGAGGTGTGTGAACCCCTCCGCCGCTCAGAACTGGAAGCCTTCCGGGGCCTTCCTGCTGCGGCCTTTAATAGGGAAGTGGCCAGTCTGATTGACTCCCGCATCCGTCCGGCCTACAGACTGTACCCCAACAACTACATTGCCGCCGATTTGCTTTCCGGAAAACGTGAGCATACCTATACGGATGCCGAGAAAGACGCCTTTGTCCAGCACATCGACGACATTACAGTAAAAAAAGAATATCCCGAGGAAGTTCGGGACATTCTGCTTCACATCTATGCCAATCCGGTAATAGCTTAACCGCCGATAAATTCCCGTAGCAGCGATGTGGCGGGAATTTCTTTATCCGGCACAGGGGTAAAGTAATGGATGAACTTGAGGAGGCGGTGCACCTCGGCGTACTCGGCACAGTTCTGGGGCACGCTGCGCAGGATGGGCTCGGCATGATTCTTCATCACGGCAAACTCAATGAGATAGGCGCTGTTGAACATCACATCGGCCGTCTCCTGGAAAGGATAAATCCACTTTTGCTCGGCGTCCAAAACGTTTTGCCAGTTGGAGATGGATTCCCGGGCGCTGAACGCGCCTTTGTTGTAGTCACGCACGATACGGCGCAGCAGGCGGTTATCCTCTGTAGGAATCCAGTTGTGGTTGTCCAGGAGGATGCCTGTTAGCGTATTGATGAAAATCTTGAACTTGGCGCTCTCGGGGATGTCGCTGGTAAGGCCGGGATTGAGGGCATGGATGCCTTCAATGAGGAGGATGCGGCCTTCTCCCAATTTGAGCTTTTTACCGTTGTATTCCCTGAGGCCCGTAACAAAATTGTATTCGGGCACAGACACTTCCTCACCGTTAATCAGCTTCATGATATCACTCTCCATGAGGGCATGGTCCACGGTGTCAAAATTGTCAAAGTCGAAGCTGCCGTCGGGGAACTTGGGGGTATCGGCCCGGTTCACAAAGTAGTCGTCCGTGCTCATGGACATGGGCTTGAGACCGCAGGCCTTGAGCTGAATGGCCAGGCGCTTGCAGAAGGTGGTTTTACCCGACGAAGAGGGGCCGGTGATGAGCACCAGCTTAAGCGGATTCTCGCTGCGGTAACGGCGGTCTATCTCCTCGGCAATCTGGACAATCTTCTTCTCCTGCAGGGCCTCGGCAATTTGGATGAGCTCGCTGGCGCGGCCACCCAGAATGGCTTCGTTTACGTCTCCCACAGTGCTCAGGCCCATGATAATGTTCCAGCGGAGGTTTTCCTTGAACATCTCGAAGGTCTTGGGCTGATCTACGAACGGAGCAAGACGGGAGGGGTCTTCATGGGAAGGAACGCGCAGAAGCAGGCCGTCGTGGTACA
The DNA here is from genome assembly GCA_905234285.1 of uncultured Bacteroidales bacterium. GTDB lineage: Bacteria > Bacteroidota > Bacteroidia > Bacteroidales > UBA932 > Cryptobacteroides. The sequence goes on along the minus strand of CAJOHK010000014.1, from coordinate 8,202 downwards.
GCGTTACGCCCCAGACGGTAAGATAGCCGGTGCTGGGCACCAGTTTTCCGTAATAATAGTCTGAGGTTTCTCCCAGGGTGTAATAGTCGGTGTAGGCTTCGCCGCTAGTTTCCAGCAGGCGTACTTTGTCATTATAGCCGGCCTTGCGGAACTCCTTGAGGGCACGCTCGGTTTGCACGTCGTAGCGGTGAAAGGGCATATCCTTCTCTACCAGCTCTTTCATGCGGGCTTCCAGCTTGTCCAGGTCTTCCTGCACGAACTCGGTGCCGTCGGCCTTCCTCAGATGGCAGAAGTAGCCGTGGGAGATGGGATGCTCCATATACAGCTTGCTGCCGGGGAAGGTATCCTGTGCAGCCTTGTACAGCAAAAAACAAAGCGAGCGGCAATACACACGCATGCCGCTCGGTTCGCGGACATCTATGAATTCGATGTCCTTATTTTGGTAGACCCTGAATTTGAGGCCCTGAGACACATTGTTCACCTTGGCAGAGACAATGGGGTAGGGGCGGTGACACTCGAATTCTGAAAGCATTTGGAGCAGGGAAGTACCCTCTGCGAACCTTTTGCTTTCTTTGGTGTTTTTGCAATAGACCTGCACCATAGATAGAAAAAATTTGACTGCAAATATACTGATTATCCCGTCAAATTACAACTGAATGTCCTGATTCTTTTCCAGGTAAGAGACTACGTCGGCCACCGTTTCGAAGCTGGCCAGGGCCTGGTCTGGAATAACAATGCCGTACTGGTCCTCAATGCGCATAAGAAGCTGAAGGATATCCAGGGAATCGGCGCCCAGGTCTTTCTTGATAAGCGACTCCGGCGTTATCCTGGAAGGGTCCAGACGAAGCTGCTTCGCCAGGATGGATTGTACTTTTTCAAACATGGTTAATCTTCGTAATGTTCGTATTGTGCTATTTCGCTTTCAATTTTGGCGGACAAACCGGAAACTTCCATCCGGTAAGCCTGCTCGATGCACTTTTCCACGGCAACGGCCTTGGAGGAGCCATGCCCCTTGACCACCACCTTGGATGTGCCCAGGAGTACGCTGCCACCGTAGTTCTGGTAGTTCATGAACGCCTTCATGTCGGCAAACATCTTTTTCATGAGGAGGGCGCCCAGCTTATAAATAGTGCGGCAGAAGATTTCCTTTTTCAGCTTTTTCAGAAGCTCCAGGGCGGTTCCTTCGGTGGTTTTCACCAGCACGTTTCCGCTGAATCCGTCGGCCACCACCACGTCATAGCTGCCGCTCAGCAGGTCCCGGCTTTCCATGTTTCCTACAAAATTCACCGAGGGGGTCTGGCGCAGAAGGGCATAGGTCTCGCGCCGGACGTCGTCGCCTTTCTCGGCCTCCTTGCCAACGTTCAGCAGGGCGGTGCGGGGTTTCCTGACGCCATACACGTTCTCCAGGTAAAGGGATGCCATGATGGCGAACTGACGCAGATGGGCCGAGGTTACTTCTACATTGGCACCGCTGTCGCAGATACCCACGATCCCTCCGTCCATGGTGGGCAGGATGGGGCAGAAGGCCGGACGGATGACGCCGGGAATGCGGCCCAGACGCACCAGCGCGCCGGTAACCAGGGCGCCCGTAGAACCGGTACTCACCATGGCGGCGATATCGTCGCGGTCTCTCAGGAGGATGATGGCCTTCATCATGGATGAATTGCGCTTGAGACGCACTACATCGGTGGGCTTCTCGTCGCAGCCGATTACCTCCGGCGCATGCACAATCTCCAGGCGGGAGGTGTCATACGTCTTGCCTTCCAGCGCTTGGCCGAGGATGGCCTCGTCGCCGGTGAGGATGACATAGAGGTCGGGGTTGGCCGAAAGCGCCGCCAAAGCGCCTTCTACGGGCGCCTCGGGGCAGTGGTCGCCACCGAAGCAGTCTACAATAATCTTAATCATACGAGTTCCTTCACATAGGCGCGGTAGCGCTTGCATTCGTCGCGCTTGAAACGGCGCCACTGGTTCTGGATGGCATAATTGTTTTCCAGGTTCAGGTTGGTGTCGGCCCACTTGAGCCCGGGGTTGTCGCGCAGCATCTTCATAATGGCCAGGGAAAGGGCACCGGAGACGCCCCGGTTGAGATAGTCCGGATCTACGCCCACCAGGCACAGGTCAATGATGTCGGGCTTCTTGATGGCATACAGCAGTTTGGCCAGGGTAGCGGGGGTGTATTTGCCGCGGGTGCCCACCAGGGCACGGGCCAGACCGGGGAAGGACAGGCCGAAGCAGACCATCTTCTCGTTCTCGTCCAGGATAACGGCCGTATATTTGGGACTGATGACCAGGGCAAAGTTCTCCAGCACCAGCTTGCGCATGCCCTCGGTAAAGGGCACCGTCCCATAAAGGCCTTCATAGGACTTGTCCAGGAGGTCGAAGATGCCGTCGGCGTACTTTCTCAAAAGGTCGGGGCCGTTTTTGGCCGATCCGTAGTGCAGTTTGTAACGTTTGAAGATAAAGCCTACAAGCTGCTCCAGCTCTTCCATAGTTTCGGCGCTATCGGCACCATACAGGCGGCTGGCGGTCCAGTCAATTTCCTTGCGGAAGCCCAGCGATTCCACATGGTCCTTGTAATAGGCAAAGTTGTAGTTCTGCTCAAAGGTGGCCGGCTCGTCAAAACCATCTACCAGCATGCCCTCCCGCTCAAGGTCGGAGAAGTTGAGCGGCCCCACCAGGGTATCCATCCCTTTTTCCAGGGCCCACTTCCCGGCAGTGGCAAACAGGGCGCGGGACACGTCCAAGTCGTCCGTCACGTCAAAGCGGCAGAAGCGGCATCGCTTTTCTCCGTTTTTGGCGTTGGCGTCCTTTTGGATAATGCATTGAATCCGGCCTGCGGCCACCCCGTCCTTGTAGGCCACGAACGCCGTCCAGTCGCAACTATCGTTATATACATAGTTCTTGCCGAACATCTTTTTTTCGTCGGCATACAGCGGCGGCACAAAATTCATGTTGCCCTTGTACAAGTCCAGGGGAAAGTTCAGGAACGCCCTTTGTTCCTGACGGGTTTTCACTTCTCTGACTTCTACCATAGATTCGGGGCCCTCCTATCTGTTTTTGGCGTGAAAGCATACACCCACGCCGTTGGGGCCGCAGTGGCTGCCGGCGGTGGGATTCACATCCACATAGACAATATGCTGTTTGCCATAGCGCTCCTCGATGAGGCGGCCCACCTCATGCGCGATTTCGGGGGCGTCGGAGTGTCCGATGCACAGGATGTGATTCTGAACATCCAGGCCCAGTTCGCCCACTTTACCCACCAGGTATTCGATGGCTTTGACGCGGCCCTTGGCGGTGCCCACCGAGACCATCTTGCCTTCCTGGCTCATGTGGATGAGGGGACGCACGCCGATAAGGGTGCCCATGGTGGCGGCCAGACCGCTTACGCGGCCGCTGCGGTGGAAGAACTTGAGGTCGTTGGCAAAGAAGTACATGGCCCAGTGGTCCACTTCCTCCTTTGCCCAGGCCAGGAGCTCGTCCAGGCTTTTCCCGGCCTTGAATTGTTCGCCGATGCTGTAGACGATAGGGTAGCAGATGGTGGTAATGCCCTTGCAGTCGATTTCCTCGAAGCGCACGCCGGGGTACTTGGCCTTGAGCGCTTCGATGGCTTGGTCCATGGCGTCGAAGGTGGCCGTCATGGCACGGGAGAAGTGCACGTACAGGATGTCATGGCCGGCGGCAAAGTCCGGCTCGAAGATTTCCTGGTAACGCTCCTTGGAAATGGCGCTGGTGGTGGGCAGGACGCCGCCGCGGAGCATGTCGTAGAAAGCATGGCTGTCAAAGACGTCGAAGTCTTCGTACGGGTAGATGGTTTTGGCATCCACACTGTAGGGCATGGAAATGAAGCCCGTGTATCCGTGCGCTTGGGCAAGGGCGGGGGTAAAGTCAGTGTCGGAGTCGGTGTAGAGTTTTAGCATAGCACAAGAATATAATCATATACGGGTTGATCCCCTTGAAGCAGGATGACTTCGGCAAGGGGATAGTTTTGTTGTAGGTGGGCCTGAAGGGCCTCCGGGGCACCTGCGGCGGCATCTTCTCCGGCAATGAGGAGGAAGATATCGGCATGGCCGGCATCCAGTTTGGCGGCAAGGGCGACGGCCGCTTCCGATGCACTGGAGGCGCTGCAAAGAATATCTTTTCCCCGGATGCCGATATACTCGCCTTCCCTCACGCCCTCGGCGTCTCTTATGGCACGGGAAACCAAGCCGGTGGTTACCGATGCCGCCGCATCGGCGAGGCTTTGTATGAGGGTGTCCGGGTCCATTTCCTGATCCAGGTTGGCCATGGCATAGTAACCTTCGCCCAGGGTTTTGGTGGGAATCACTTCTACGCGGGCATCTTTGTACAGGGCCGCCGCCTGCTGGGCTGTAAGGACGATGTTGCTGTTGTTGGGGAACACCAGGATGAGGTCGGCATTGGTCTCGCGGAAGGCATTCAGGAAGCGGTCTACGGCAGGATTCATGGTTTGTCCGCCCTCGATGACCACGTCGGCGCCCATTTCCTTGAAAGTATGGGTGAGGCCTTTGCCCGCCGCCACGGTCACAATTCCCATGGCCTTGCGGGCGCGCTTATAGCGCTCGTCCATGTGGTTCTCGTGGTGCTGGAGGGTCATGTTCTCTACCTTGATGGTGAGGAACTCGCCCCATTCGCGGCATTTAGTGAGAACGGCGCCGGGGTCCTTGGTGTGCACGTGCACCTTGACAATGCTGCCGTCCCGGAAGAATACCAGGGAATCGCCCTGGCCTTCCAGCCAGTGCTCGATGACGCTCTCGTCAAAGCTGTCCAGGTCTACTTTGGATTTTTGCAGGCGCAGGAGGAACTCGGTGCAATAACCGAATTCCAGGATGCTGTCTTCCGTGAAGGCGCCAAAGTCTACGGCCTGGGCCTGCGGGGCCGCAGTTTCCAGTTCCAGAGGTGTTTCCCCGTGCAGGGCAGCGCGCATGCCCTCGGCAATGCTCAGCAAGCCCGCGCCGCCGCTGTCTACCACGCCGGCCTTTTTGAGGACGTCCAGGAGCTCCGGCGTGTGCTGCAGGCTCAGGTCCATGCCACTGATCCAGCGGTCGAAGAATTCTTCCAGGGTGGACGAACCGGCGGCGGCGTCCACTCCCTCGCGCAGGACGGTGAGGATGGTTCCTTCTACCGGCTGGGAAACGGCCTGATAGGCCTCCTGGACTCCCATGCGCATGGCCTGGGTGAAGGCGGCGGTATCGGCCTCCTGCAATCCGGTGAAGCCTTTGGCCATACCGGCGAAGATGCGGGAAAGGATGACGCCGGAATTGCCCCTGGCGCCCATCAGCATCCCGTGGGAGACGGCATCGGCGGCCTGGTCCAGGCGGTTTCCTTCGGCCCGGCTTCCGGCTTCTATGGTCATGTACATATTGTCTCCCGTATCACCGTCGGGGATAGGGAACACGTTAAGGTCGTTGATGGTTTGCCGCTCTTGGGCCAGTCGGGCTGCGCCGCCGCGGATTAAGTTCAGGTATAGTTCAGCGTCAAGGTTCATGTTTTAGTCTGTTCTAGGACGGTCCGGAATGCGGAACCCCCGCCTGAAGAAGGGCACCCGGCACAGCATCCGGAAAATCCAGGGCTGCAGGGAGTAGGTGATAAGGATGGTAGACGCCATTCCTATGAGGGTAATGATGCCGATGGAATGAATGGACGGGTGACGGGCAAAGATAAGCGAGAAGGTCACGATGGCCAGCACCAGCGCACTGTAGAAGATGGCCACTTTATGGAATTCCAGCATTTTGGTTTCTCCTTGCCGGGCTTCGGCCAGCAATCCCTCCATCACGAATATACTGTAGTCTACGCCAATACCGTAGATAAAGGTGGATATCACAATGTTGATGAGGTTGAACTCCAGGCCGAACAAGGCCATGTAGCCCTGCATCACGTACCAGCTGATGAACATGGGGAAGTAGGCCACCAGGGCAATCCAGAGATTGCGGAAGCTGATGAGCAGCACCAGCAGCACAAAGAGGCTGGAAATCCACAGGGTAGTATTGAAGTCGTCGTGCACAATTTCCACCATATCCCGGCAATAGAAGAAGGGATCCAGCACAAACACATGGTCGCAGGCGGCTACGGTGTGCCACACATGATCCTCTTCCTCTTTTTCATAAGAGATATCGGTGAACACCATATAGCGCCCCGACACCTGCTTCTCTACGTAGTTGGACAGCAGCCCCGGAGGGATAATATCGGCCTCGATGAAGTTTCCGGGCTCATAGTCGGCCCCAAGGAGGTTGATGAAGCTGTCAAACAGGTCTTCCGGGAGCTCGTAATTGCGGGCGGCCACAGCAAGGTTACGGCGCACCTCCTTGATGCGCGCGGGCGTCCAGAAATCTTTCCATGCCCGGATGCGGGCTTCCTGGTCCTTCTGGGAAATGAAGAGCAGGCGGGTTAGGGGACTGTAGCCTTTCACCAGGCCTTCGGCCTTTAAGCTGTCCAGGGTTTCGTGCAGGCCTTTGTTATACTCCAAGGCGCTCTCCAGATCCATGCCCCAGGCGGCAAAATACTGGTGGGCATAGCCGTCGGCGTTTTTGGTGTTGTACAGGTCCATGCTTTCCTGCACTTCATCCGATATAAAGTTCAGATTGCGAAGGTCTGAGTCAAACTTGACTTTGGGGCTAAACGCAGCGCCCGCGATAATGAGCACGATGAGCGTGCCGATAATCCATTTGTTACGGTCCCAGGGCAGGTTGTTGATGCGCTCAACCAGCGGGAAACCTTTCTGGCGCTTGAACTTGATTTGCTTGGGCTGGAGGAAATGCGGCAGGAAAATGAGCGCAAACAGGGTATTGCCAATGAGGGCGAAGGTGCTGAACAGGCCGAAGTCCCTAAGCAGGTCACTCTCTGTAAAGAGCAGTCCCATGAACGCGCCGATGGTGGTAAGGCAGCCCAGGAACACGGGCGTGGACTCTTCCCGAAGCATTTTCTCGGCGTCTCCCACGTAATAGAAGTGGATGAGCACGTGCAGGCAGTAGCTGATGGCCACACCCAGTACGATGGCACTGATACCCAGGGCCATGAGAGACATCACGCCCTTAATCCAATACAGGCAGGCCATGGCAAATACGGCGCCGTAAATCACGGGCACCACTTGCTGCCACACCCAGGACAGGCTGTGGAAGCTCATGAGCATGATGATCAGGATCAGGAGCAGGCTCAGGCCGAGTGTATAGGCCAGATCCCGCTTGATGGTGCTGGCGTTGGACACGCTGTTGGATACATTTCCATGTACCAAGATGCGGATATCGGGATTGGCGGCCTCTACTTCTCTCTGGACCTTTTGCATCAGGTTCACCAGACGGGTGCCATAACCGGAATTGGTGTAGCCGAACGAGGGCGTGATAAAGGCCAGGGCTACGGTTTTGTCGGGACAGAACAGATGGCCGTCTTCCATGGTGAAACCGCCCATGGCGCTGCTGTCGTCCAGCAGGGCGCCCAACACTACCGTGCGCAGGTTCAGCGGGTCCATGGCCACCAATTGGGACGCCATGCCGGTTTCGTCCTCCATGATTAGCTCGTAGTTCTCCTCCATTTGCCGGTTGATGGCATCCTGGGACAGGGCCTGCTCAATGCCGGCGTACCAGCTTTCGTCTACAAAAGAGGGGAGGTGAGAAATGGCAAAATCCATGGCCCCGAAGGCCGTATCCGTGTCCAGCGTAGACAGGCTGCCCAAAATGTAATGCGTGGCGCTGTCTGCCTGCTCCAGCAGGGTGCAGTACTCTTCTGAGACGTCTCCCAGCCGCGCCGGCTCTACGGGATTCTCGGGGTCCCGCGAGGTTACCTGGACAAAGATTTTCCCGGCTAGCTCAATTTCGCTGAAAGCCAGTTCGTTGGACGTTGCCGCACGCGGCAGCAGTTTAATGATGTCTTCCTCGAACCGCAGTTGAAAGCCAAAATAGCCAAAGAATGCCAGCGTGGCAAACATCACCACGTACATCAGAATCTGATGCTTCTGAAAGAATTTATAGATGGGCAGAAATATTCTGTGCATGTGTTTCCTTTTAAAACCCTCAAATATACTAAAATTCCAGAGAAAACACAAACTGCCTGCGGCAGATACAGACACGGACACCAAAAGGCCATTTTGGTGTCCGGTAGTTTGACACAATATTTTTCGATTTTTTTTATCAGAAGACCTTCCAGGGTCTTTTTTTTGTCAAATATATTTCTTATCTTTGTAGCTATATAGGG
>CAJOHK010000013.1 GCA_905234285.1 uncultured Bacteroidales bacterium | reverse complement strand
GTCTTTTCCCTGAAAATAGATGAAACACTTGAGTGAAGAGTGAACTCAAAAAAAGAAAACCTCTAGAATTAGTGGTATAGCACGACTTTGTACATCAGTAGGAACTTCAATATTATTTGCTCGTAATGATTGCCTTAGCTGTATACAGAGCAAACGACGGAAGACATTTGTTGCTCCTGACATACTGAAATTTATTAAGGTTAACCTTCATCTCTTCGCTGATAGATTGGGTATGGAAGCTCAACAGTCGGTTCGGTTTATTCAACCAATAACTGCTGTTCGCCAGTTTCAAGAAGCATTAACGAATAACGAAGATGAAACAGGTGAAACTACAACACAACCCTCGCCTGATCTACCTACATTACATCAATCGCCATTTAGCAACTCGCACTACACAGGTGATGATAGTGTTTCTTTTAATTATTCTTATTTCACTTCTTCCTCTTCACTTATACCCCGAAACAGGACCGTATCGAAGAAGCTGCAGTTGTTCCTCATGTAATTAAAGAGATTCATGGCCTATCCCGAAAACATTTCATGTATTACAGATTTGTAAACCGTCTTCATCCCCTCTCTCAAATACAGCTTAACCCTACTCTTGACTTCAGCCGAGTTCCTCATCAGTCTCCTTTCCGCAATCCATATCCAGATATGCCTACCGTCCAGTCTTTATCCAATCTTTATTCTTCTTATTTCAGTAGCTATTATACTACTACAGACGCATCCTATGTTTATACTTCTTCTCGTTCTCATAGTCCTATCTATTCCTTTTTCATGATAGAATCCTTCTCGGCTCCTATCTACTGCAGCCAGGTTTCAGCCCATCCATTCATACATTCCTGAGGCGGTTCGTCCACCCAGACACTATCCGTTTGTATTCCATTATTCCGTGGTATTTTGGGTCCATTCTGTATGATGCTCGATGATAGGTTCGGCCTCGGCCTCCCTGCGTGCCATGTTCTCGCGCGCGTCCTTGGAAATGGAGAGCAGGATGCCGAACACCAGGCTGAAGACCAGCAGGGCGTTGGTTCCATGACTCACCAGGGGCAGGGTTTGTCCGGTTTGCGGAACAAACGGCAGGTGCACGTTCACGGCCATGTGCATGAAGGCTTGTCCGGTAACCAGGATGATGAGCCCGGTTACTATCATCTTATCGTAGTATTTGTCGCATTCCTTGGCTACCATGGTCCCGCGGGCCAGCAGGCTGAAGTACAGCAAAATGAGCAGTGCAGCGCCCCACAGCCCCGTTTCTTCTACGATGAAGCTGAACATATAGTCGCCAAAGATGACCGGCGTGGCATACTTCTGCGTGCTGTTGCCGATGCCCTTGCCCCAGAAGCCGCCCTCTTTGATGGCCAGCATGGCGCTCACGGGCTGCTTGAGCTCGTCGCGGGCGTCGTTCCAGGCCTTGGAGCCCTTGGGCGAGGTTAGGAGGACCTGCATGGTGGCGTCATCGTCCTGGGTAATACGGCTGATGGCCGTGCCGATGCGGCTGTTCTGCAGGAAACCGGCCTTGTAGGCGCCGAACATGAGGCCCACGCCCACCAGCATGACGGCCAGCGTGGCGCCAATCTCCTTGCCGCTGATGCCGCCCACCAGAACCATCAGAATCATGATGAGGCCGATAAACAGGGCGCTGGAGTTGGAGCCCATCATTACCATGAAGATGGTAAGGAGGATGGGCAGGTAAATATACACCACCTTTTGCCAGAAATCCTGTTCCAGGAAGGCCAGGCGCTCGAATTTCTCGGCCAGGATGGCGGTCCATTTGAAGCCTTGGTTCTTGAAGGTGTCCAGGGCCCATCCCAGATACATGATCATGAACACCTTCACAAATTCGTATACGTGAATCTGTTTGCCTGCGACCACCAGAATACGCCGGGCGCCGTTGATGGAGCCGGCCTTTACCAGTCCCAGGTTGAGGTTGAACACCAGAATGACCAGGATGACCAGGCTCACCACAAAGCCGAACTTGGACAGCCACCGGTACCATTCCACGCGGCCGAACCAGTAAAGCGCGAAGATAAGGACGAAGCCCAGTGCAACGGCCTTCAGCTGGTCTACCATAATGTTCATCCGGTCCGTGCCCATCTCCCGCGCCAGCAGCGGCGTGGAGCTGAATACGGAAATCACGGAAATGAGCATCAGGAACAAGGCGATCAGGAGAATCACCTTGTCCCCGCTGAAACGGTCCATGAGGTTGAACAGCGAGCCTATTCTATCTTCTTTTTGTTCTTCCATGGGGAGTTAAAGCTTGCGGACGGCAGCCTTGAACTGCTCGCCGCGGTCTTCATAATTCTTAAACAGGTCAAAGCTGGCGCAGCAAGGGCTCAGGAGCACCACATCTCCGGCCTCGGCCATCTTTGAGGCCTTCTGCACAGCTTCCTCGGCGCTCAGGGCGTCTTCCATGCGGGATACCATGCCTCCAAAGGCGGCGTGGATCTTGGCGTTGTCTACGCCCAAGCAAACGATTCCCTTCACCTTCTCCTTCACCAGGCTGTTCAGTACAGAGTAGTCGTTGCCCTTGTCGGTACCGCCCAGGATCCATACTACCGGCCGTTTCTGGCATTCCAGCGCATACCACGCGCTGTCAATGTTGGTGGCCTTGGAGTCGTTGATGTACAGCACGTCCTTGATGCTCAGGACGGGCTCCAGGCGGTGCTCGATGGGCTGGAAGGTGGCCAGTGACTGCCGGATGACCTCGTTGGTGATGCCGGTAGCCTTGGCGGCCAGGGCCGCTGCCATGGAGTTGTAGATGTTGTGCTTCCCGCCCAGGGCCAGCTGGTCCAGGAACAGGTCGGTCTCCTCCTTGTCATATCGGAGGACAATCTTGTCATTCTTCACGAAGGCGCCCTGCTCAACCTCCTTCTCCTGGGAGAAGGGAAGCATCTTGCATCGAAGCACAATCTTGGACAAGTGTCCTACGGTAATCTCGTCGTCGGAGTCGAAGATAAAGCAGTCATCTTCCCGCAAGTTCTTGGTAATGTTGAACTTGGCGGCCGTGTAATTCTCCATCTTGTGGTCGTAGCGGTCCAGGTGGTCCGGGGTGATATTGGTAATGATGGCAATATCGGGCCGGAAGTCGTAGATGTCGTCCAGCTGGAAGCTGCTGATTTCCAGTACATAGTAGTCAAAGTGCTCGGTAGCCACCTGATAGGCATAGCTCTTGCCGATGTTTCCGCCCAGTCCTACGTTCAGGCCGGCGTTCTGCAGCAGGTAGTAGATGAGGCTGGTGGTGGTGGTTTTGCCGTTGGAGCCGGTGATGCAAATCTTCTTGGCCTTGTCGTAGCGGCTGGCAAATTCAATCTCGGACACCACGCGGATGCCTTTTTCGCGAATCTTCTGCACCATGGGAACCGTTCCGGGGATGCCGGGGCTCTTCACCACTTCGTCGGCACTCAGGATGAGCTCCTCGGTGTGCTGGCCCTGCTCGAACGGGATGTTCCAGTCGGTGAGCGTCTTCACATATTCGTCCTTGATCTGTCCCTTGTCGCTCAGGAACACATCAAAACCTTTCACTTTTGCCAATACGGCTGCGCCTACTCCACTTTCGGCGCCACCCAATACAACTACTCTTGCCATAACTATCGAATCTTCAACAAAGCTAACGTACTAACAGCCAGTAACAGGCCCACAATCCAGAAGCGCACGGTAATTTTTGCCTCGTGCTGGGCGGGAACCGGCTTGGGGAACAGGACGGGTCCCTCTGGGGCCTTCTTGTCTTGATAATGGTGATGCAGGGGAGTCATGCTCCAGATGCGGTGACCCTCTCCATACTTCTTTTTGGTGAACTTGAACCAGCCGCGCTGCAGCAGCACCGACAGGCTCTCCATAAAGAAGATGCCGCACAGCAGGGGCAGCAGCAGTTCCTTACGCATAAGGACGGCGCTCACGCCAATGATACCGCCAATGGTGAGGCTGCCCGTATCGCCCATGAACACCTGTGCAGGGAAGGAATTGTACCACAGGAAGCCGATGAGGGCGCCCACGAAGGCACTCATGAAGATGGCAATCTCGCCCGATCCCGGAATATACATGATGTTGAGGAAGCCCGAGTCGATGAGGTTGCCGCCCAGCCAGGCAATGATGCCCAGTACTACGCCCACCACGGCCGATGTTCCCGCCGCCAGACCGTCCAGGCCGTCGGTGAGATTGGTGCCGTTGGAGCAGGCGGTAATTACCAGCACAATCATGAGCACGTAGATGGCCCATTTGCAGTACCAGCCCCACGCGCCCTTGAAAGGTGAGAGCCAGCGGTAGTCAAACTCGTGGTTCTTCACAAAGGGGATGGTGGTCTTGGTGCTCTTGACCACGTTCTCCTGAACATACCGGCCGCTGGTAACAGTGGTCTCTGTCTCCAGGGTGCGCTCGATGCTTTCTTTCACTTCTACCTTCTCGCGTACCACAATGTCGGGGCTCATCCATACGGTAAGGCCTACGATGAAACCCAGTACTACCTGGCCCACCAGCTTGCCTTTCTCCGACATGCCTTCCTTATTGTGCTTGAATACCTTGATATAGTCATCGGCAAAACCCAGGGCTCCGCACCAGAGGGTGCTCACCAGCAGCAGAATCACGTAGATGTTGCTGAGGTCGCACCACAGCAGCACGCCGCTCAGGATGCTCACGATGATGATAATGCCGCCCATGGTAGGGGTGCCTTTCTTCTGGATCTGGTCGGCCAGGCCCAGGTCGCGCACGGTTTCCCCAATCTGCTGGCGCTGCAGCCAGCCGATGATGCGTTTGCCCGCAATGAGCGATACCAGCACTGCCGTCACGGCGGCCAGTATGGCCCTGAAGCTCAGGTAATGCATGAGGCCCATACCGGGGAAGTCTGCGCCGGCGCGCTCAAGGTATTGGAACAGATGATAAATCATTTTTCAAGCAACTTGAAGGTTTCAGTAACTATTTCTTTCTCGTCCATGGGATACTTCACATGTCCCACTTCCTGATAGGTTTCGTGTCCTTTGCCGGCCAGCAGGATGGTGGCGTTCTCCGGTGCCGTGAGAATGGCGGTGCGGATGGCTTCCCTGCGGTCGGTGATGCACAGCGTTTTGCCCATGGCGGCAGGGGAGAGCCCGGCCTTGATATCGGCAATAATGGCCTCCGGTACTTCTGTGCGGGGGTTGTCGGAGGTGATGATGAGGCGGTCGGCCAGGCGTTCGGCAATGGCGGCCATCTCGGGGCGCTTGGTCTTGTCACGGTCGCCGCCGCAGCCGAACAGGCAAATGAGCTGCCGCTTGGGGGCGATGGCGCGCAGGGCCTTGAGCACGTTCTCCAGGGCGTCGGGCGTGTGCGCATAGTCAATGACGGCGGTAATGCCGCGGGGGCCGGAAAGGTTCTCCAGCCGTCCGGGGGCCGATTCCAACTTGGACAGAGCTACCAGCGTCTCGGTCTGGTCGGCGCCCAGTTCCACGGCGGCGCTGTAGATGGCCAGCAGGTTGTAGGCGTTGTGCTCGCCAATGAGCCTTACCCAGGTTTCTACACCGTCAATTTTGAGCAGCATGCCGTCTACGCCCTGTTCCAGGATGCGGGCGGTGTGGTCGGCCAGGCCTTTCACAGAGTAGCTTACTATGCGGGCCTTGGTGTTTTGCACCATCACGTCGCCGTGCTTGTCGTCGGTGTTCACCAGGGCCACTGCCTTGGCCGGCAGGCGGTCAAAGAAGAGCTTCTTGCAGCGCAGGTATTCGGCAAAGGTCTTGTGGTAGTCCAGGTGGTCGTGGGTGAGGTTGGAGAAGATGCCCATCTTGAAGTCCAGGCCCGTCACGCGGTCCTGTTCCACGCCGATGGAGCTCACCTCCATAAAGCAGTACTCGCAGCCCTCGTCCACCATCTGCGTCAGCAGCCGGTTCAGAGTCACGGGATCTACGGTAGTGTTCTTTGTCTCTTCCCGCCTTGTTCCCACGTAATTGGCAATGGTCGATAGCAGGCCGCAGTTGTACCCCAGCTGCATGAAAAGCCTGTACAGCAACGTCACCGTGGTGGTTTTGCCGTTGGTGCCGGTAATGCCCACCAGCGTAAGCTTGCGGGAAGGATGTCCGTAAAACTCGTCCGCCGCCAGCGCCAGCGCCTCCCGGCTGTTCTCCACTACCTCAAACTGCACTCCGGAAGATGATACGCTCCGGGGGACATGTGCACCCCCGCACACGGGTAGATCATCCTCCGGGAGGTGCTCACAGATGATGCCGGTGGCACCGTTGGCGATGGCCTGGGCTATGTAGTCATGACCGTCGCTGGCGGAGCCTTTGATGGCCACGAACAGGGCTCCGGGCTTCACTTCCCGGGAATCGGCGGTGATGAGGGTGTAATCGCGGTAGTTCATTTTGCTTCGGTCATTACGGGTACAGTGGCGGTAGGATGCAGTTCCGGGCGCCAGTCATCGTCCAGTGCGTATATCTTGTCTACGATCTCCCTGATAGCCAGGGCGGGCATGGTTCCGCCGTAGAAGCTCTTGCCGGAGAGGTAGGAATAAACGGTTACCATAATGGTATATTTAGGGTTGTCGGCGGGGAAGAAGCCCACAAACGTACCTTGGTTCTTCTTGCGACCCATGGGATCGTGGTAGGGGTCCGGGTTGCCTTTGCGCTCCTGGGGGGTAAGCACCACCTGGGCCGTACCGGTTTTACCGGCCACCGGCAGTTTGGCCGATTTCAGGCGCGTGGCGGTACCGGTGTTCACAACGGCGCGAAGGGCACGAGTGACAGTATCGGCCGTAGCGGGGGAGCAAATGCTGGCGTTGAGGGCGCTGGGCTCGTATTTCTTGATTACCTTGCCGTCTTTTTCCACGCTCTCTACCAGGTAGGGTTTCATCATCTTGCCCTTATTGGCAATGCCGTTGTAGAAGGTGACCACATGCAGCGGGGTTACGCTCATGGCATAGCCGTAGGCCATGGTGCCCAGGGTGGTCTGCGACCAAACGCCTTCCATCTCGGGGCGGGGGACATAGGGCATGCGCAGGCCGGGGATGTCAAAGTCGAAGGCCTCGCCCAGCCGGTACGAGTACACATGGTCCAGGAATTCCTGCGGACGCTTGCCGTAATAGGTCTCGGCCAGGGTGGCGAACACGTAGTTGGAGGAAATCTCAAAGCCGTGCATCACGGTAATTTCACGCCGGCCGGTGTTGCGCTCGTAGTCGCTGATGTGGTCGTCGTGGGGATAGGCCGAGGGTCTGCCCTTAATGCCCAGCTTGGGCACAAAGCCGTGATTGGTGGGCAGGGTCTGCTCCAGGGAGGTCACGTAACCGTCTTCCACTACGGAGAGCAGCGTAACGGTCTTCATCACCGAGCCCTGCTCTCCGGTTTGGGTGAGGACCAGGTTCTCGCGCTCCCACAGGGTGGTCTGGGGGGTGTCGCCGCGGGAGAGGTTCACCATGGCGCGGATGGCTCCGGTCTTGGCTTCCATGATGATGCAAATGCCGGCGCGGATGTCGTCGTTCTCGTTAATCTGGGCGCGCAGGGCCTTGTCGGCAATGTCCTGGAAGTCCACGTTGAGGGTGGTGCGGATGTCGTTCCCGTCCTGCACTTCCACCTTGGCGCTGTCCAGGTCCCGGATCCAGGAATAGTCGTCCGTTACGCGGCGCCATTCATAACCCTCGCGGCCGTGCAACTCGCTGTCGAAGCTGTTCTCCAGGCCGATGCGGTTGTTCTCCTTCACGTAGCCGATGACGCGGCGTGCCAGGGAATCGTAGGGATAGATGCGCTCTGGGTGGCGTTCCACAATGATGCCGCCGTGGTTGGCGCCTTCCTTGAACAGCGGGAAGCCCTGCAGTTTGCGCAGGGTAGTGAGGTCTACGTTCTTGCGGATGAGCAGGTATTTGGAGCCTTTCTCGCGGCCGTCCAGGATGGCCTTGGCCCAGTCGTCGGCACTCTTGTCGTGGAACTCCCGGCTCAGGCTCACCGCCAGTTCGCGGGCCTTGAGCCGCCAGCCCGCTTCCTGTTCTTCCTTGCCCTTGTCCTTGTACTCCTGCTTGCGCACGGTGCAGTCCATGTGGATGTCGTAGAGCGGGGCCGATATAGCCAGCGGCCGGCCGTCGGTGGCCAGGATCCTTCCCCGCACGGGATGCTCTACATATTTCTGTACGCGCGGGCGGAAGAGGCCAACCACTCGCTCGTCCACCGTATAGCTGGTCTGGATGTGCACAATGCGCACCAGAATCCAGGCCCCCAGGAAGAGGAAGAGCATGGACATGAAGAACATGACCACATGAATGCGCTCACGTCCCTGTACGGTATCCTTTATTTCACTCTCTTTCCGTGCCATTACTTTTTCTTAACTACGGTGGCGGGTTTCTGCGGAAGGGCGGTCTTGGAGCCCATTTTCTGCAGGCGGGTTTCGGTGGCCGATGCGCTGCGCAGCTTTACCAGTGCTGCTTCGCTCTCGGTATGGTGTACGCGCAGCTCCTCGATGGCGGCCTTGTTGGCTCCGGCGCGGGTAAGCGTCTTGTCCACCTGGAGGCTGAGCATGATGGTAATCCACATGAGGAGGAACAGGTACATGATGTGCATGTAGTATTTATCGGCCCGTACGCGCAGCAGGAATTCGCCGTTGCGAAGGGCCCGGAAGGTGTTCCTTATGGTATGGGCTATTTCCCTGAACGTCATGCTTCGGCCCTCCTTTCGGCTATACGGAGCTTCGCGCTGCGGGCGCGGGTGTTTCCGGCGATTTCACTTTCCTCCGGGAGGATGGGTTTGCGGTTCACGGCCTCCAGGGGCGTACTGATGTGCCCGTAGATATCCTGAACGGCCACGCCTTCCACGTTTCCGGTCTTGATAAAGTTCTTTACCATGCGGTCCTCCAGGCTGTGGTAGGTGATAACTACCAGCCGACCGCCCGGCTTGAGGCTGCGGGCGGCGCCTTCCAGGAACTTCTCCAGGGAACGCATTTCCTGGTTCACTTCTATGCGCAGGGCCTGGTACAGTTTGGCCAGCACCTTGTGCTCGGCGTTCTTGGGCAGCATTTTAGCCACGGCGCTGTCCAGGTCTCCGGTGGTTTCAAGGGCCTTTTGTGTGCGGGCCTGGGCAATGAGGCAGGCCATGTTGCGGGCGCCGTCCACTTCTCCGTACAGTTTGAGGATGCGCTCCAGGTCGGCTTCGGCATAGCCATTTACCACTTCCTTGGCTGTGAGCTTGGCCTCTTGGTTCATGCGCATGTCCAGCGGCGCTTCCTCAAACCGGAAGCTGAATCCCCGCTCGGCCGTGTCAAACTGATGGCTGCTTACTCCCAGGTCGGCCAAAATGCCGTCAAAAATAGCGGAGGAAGAGGCGCTTTCTGGAGCATTTGCCCGTACAGGGTCGCGAAGCGACGCGGAAGAAAGTGCCTCTCCCGTAGCGGCTTGACGGCTTAACTGTACCGCGTAATTCTCGATGAAGCGGAAGTTGTTGTGGATGAGGGTCAGGCGGGGATCGGCCGGGGCATTGGCCAGGGCGTCAGAGTCACGATCGAAGGCGATGACGCGTCCGTCACCGTGTAAGCGTGAAAGGATGGCAGCGGTGTGCCCACCGCCTCCGAAAGTGGCATCTGCGTATGTTCCGTGTGGATTTGTGATGAGGGCAGAGATACTCTCCTCCAACAGCACAGGGATATGATATTCTGACATTTCGAGACCCTCCTTATTTCTTGGAAGATAGTCTCGATGCGGTCTGTTTGAACTTCTCGTCAGAGAGAAGGCTGGCTTCGCGCGTACCGGATGCCCAGATCTGCAGCTTGTAGCCCACACCGCCGAATACTACCTCTTTGGTAATACCTGCACTTTCAAGCAGTTCTGACGGGATATTGAGCCTGCCCAGCTTTCCGTCCGGGACAAGGGTGAAAACGCCGTCATTGTACTTGGTCCAAAAATCAGCGTCTTCGGTATTGAGTTCCGGGTCCAGTCCTTCCAGCACAAGGTCGCTCCTGCGCACCCACTCCTCGTAGGCAAACAGGTCCAGACAACATTGCTGGACGTTCTTTTTCACAACCAGCGTCAGATCCTCTGCTCCACCGCGCACCATGGCGTCACGGAAGATGGCGGGGAACACGACGCGTCCCTTGTCATCTACCTTGCCGGTGGCTTTGCCGAAGAATCTGACCATTTTGTTAGGTTTAACTTTCTACTTTCACGCTTGGTTGCAAAGTTACGAAAGATTTTCCATTTTATTACACTTTCTTCCAAAATTTTCCACAAACTTTTCAACAGGTATTTTTCCCGAGAAATGCGCGATCACTTATGTGATTGATTGGTAGCGTATTACAGAAATTCAGTCCGGCAAAAAGCCGGACTGAATTTCTGTAAAGTGTTGAGCGATAGTGATTTAAGTGATCAGTGTTATTGGCAGATAAGCGTGGCCGAAGTGGAATCTACAACTGTAACCTCGGTGTAATCGCCGGGTTTGAGGTCGCCGGCGGGGAACACGCACATCATGTTGTTGGAAGCGCGGCCGCACAGCATGGCGGGATCGCGCTTGGAGGGACCTTCTACCAGCACAACATGCTTCTGGCCGATTTGCGCCCGGTACCGCTCCAGGGATTTGCGGTTTTGGAGCTCGATAATCTCATTCAGCCGACGGTTCTTGACATCGGCGGGAACATCGTCCTGCATGGTGCGGTTGGCCAGCGTTCCCGGACGGTCAGAGTAGGCGAACATGAAGGCCCAGTCAAAGCCGACGGCGCCCATGAGGCTCAAAGTGGCCTGGTGGTCCTCCTCGGTTTCCGAGCAGAAGCCGGCGATGACATCGGTGGTGAGTCCGCAGTCCGGCATCACGGAACGGATCTTGGCTACCCGCTCCAGGTACCACTCCCGGTCATACTTGCGGCGCATTAAAGCCAGCATGCGGCTGCTGCCGCTTTGTACAGGCAGGTGAATGTGCCGGCAAATGTTGGGGTGGGCGGCCATGGTGTAAATCACCTTGTCGCTGATGTCCTTGGGATGGGAGGTGGCAAAGCGCACCCGAAGGTCCGGGGCGATGGCGGCCACCATTACCAGCAAATCGGCAAAATCGACTGTTTCGGCCGAAGACTTCCACAGGTAGCTGTCTACGTTCTGCCCCAGCAGCGTCACTTCTTTGTAGCCGCGGGCATAAACGTCGCAGGCTTCGCGCACGATGGAATGGGCGTCGCGGGAACGCTCGGCGCCACGGGTATAGGGCACCACGCAGTAAGAGCATACGTTGTTGCATCCGCGCATGATGGAGATAAAGGCCGATATCCCATTGCGGTCGGTGCGGACGGGGGTAATGTCGGCATAGGTTTCCTCCCGGGAGAGGAGGACGTCAATCTGCGGATGGTCGGGCGACACGGCTTCCAGCAGGCGGGGGAGGGAGCGATAGGCGTCCGGGCCCACCACCAGGTCTACCTTGCCGGTGTCCAGCAGCTTGTCTTTGAGGCGCTCGGCCATGCAGCCCACAATGCCTACCAGTACTTCCGGGCGCTGTTTCTTTTGCTGATGGAAAACTTCGATGCGGCCCCGGATGCGCTGCTCGGCGTTGTCGCGGATGGAGCAGGTGTTGGCCAGGATGAGCTCGGCCTCCTCCATCTTTTCCGTGCGCTCATAGCCGGCGTCTTTGAGAATGGAAAAAATGACCTCGGTGTCATTGACATTCATCTGGCAGCCGTAGGTTTCGATATATGCTCTTTTTGTCATAGGCTGCAAAGATACGAAAAAAATCACTACCTTTGTGCCAGATGAAACGCTGTAAGCATATCGGCATCTTTATTGTAGCAGCCCTTTTGTGCTGCGCTTGCGGCATGTCCAAAGTGAAGGATATCTCGCTCACATCCGTGGGAATTGCCTATATCCTGCCCACCTCTACCCGCTCCATGGACGCCAAGCTTTTGCTGGGCATTGACAACCCGGCCATGAGTTTTGCCGTGCAGGACATTACGGGCACCGTGCGTTACCAGGATAAACCCATCGCCCATTTTACTACGGGTTCCATCGAACTCCAGGGAAAAACCGAGCAAGTGTACGAGCTTCCCTGCACCATCGTCCTGGACGAGGGCGCATCCATTCTGGACGTGCTGGTCATTGCCGCCAAACGCTCCCTGGATGGCCTAAAGGCCGATGTAAACATCCAGGCGGCCATCAGAAAGAACGGAGTGCTCCGGGCTCCTTTCAAGTATAAGGACCTGGAGATCTCACAGTTTACCAAGTAGCCATGAAAAGAATTCTCATACTCCTTACCACCCTGCTGCTGAGTGCCGCAGCCCTAAAAGCCCAGGACACCACCGGTGTAGTGGCCGTAGATTCTACGCTCGTGGGCCGGGAAATCCTTTCCGTATTGGGTCCCGGCGCACAGGTGGTTCAAACGCAAACCGTCAGGCAGGCCCTGGAGAACTATACCCGGAGCAACGCCGAGAAACCCATTCCCGGTTATCGCATCCGTGTTTTCTACGACAATTCCCCGCAAGCCCGCGTGCGCTCAGAAACCATAGAACGGGTTCTGAAGCAGCAATTCCCCGAGGTGGGCATTTACCGTACCTTCGAAAGCCCCAATTATAAGGTGACCCTGGGCGATTTCCGCACCAAGGACGAGGCCCTTCGCATCTACAACGCGCTCAAGGGCACCTATCCCACGGCCTATATCATCAAGGAGAATATCAACTATCCGCGCTAAGCCATGGCCGCCATCAAACAGGGACTCGAGCAAAAACTTCAGCAAAAGCTCTCGCCGCTCCAGATTCAGACCATCAAGCTGATCGAGATGCCGGTGCAGGCTCTGGAGCAGCATGTTCGGGAAGTCCTTAACGATAACCCCGTCATCGATGACGAGCCCCAGAAGCGGGAGGATGAGCCGCGAGATGTCTCCATCTCCGAGGTGGAGGAAAAAGAACAGAGCGGCGGTTCCCTGGAAGAGAACTATGGCCCCCAGGACGACGACATTCCTTCCTACAACCTGCATGTGAACAACTGGGGCAAGGACGAGCGCCCGGAGTACAACACCTTCTCTGTGAAGCAGAGCTTTACCCAGAGCCTGCAGGAACAGCTGGGCTACCGCAACCTTACGGAGCATCAGCGCACGGTGGCCAATTTCATCATCGGCTCCCTGGACGAGGACGGCTACCTGCGCCGGGATATCGAATCCCTGGTAGACGACCTGGCCTTCCGAGCCGGCGTGGAATCATCGGCCGATGAGGTGGAAAAAATGCTGCACGTCATCCAGGAGTTCGAGCCTTCCGGCGTGGGCGCCCGCGATTTACGGGAATGCCTCCTTATCCAGCTGGAAGATAAAAAGCGCACGCCGTCGGTGGCCAACGCCATCCGCGTGCTCCAGGACCAGTTCGAGGCCTTCAAAAACCGGCACTTCCAAAAGATCATGACCCGCCTGCACCTCTCGGAGGACGAGATGAAAGGCGTCCTGGACGAGATTCGCCGCCTCAATCCTTCGCCCGGCGGCCAAATCGACGATTCTTACAACGACCAGGCCCAGCAGGTGGTCCCGGATTTCCGCCTGGACTACGTGAACGGCCAGCTGCTCCTGAGCATGCCCCGCTTCAGCATCCCGGAGCTGCGCATCAACCGCAAGTACTCCGAGATAATGGAGAACGGCCGCTACTCCGAATCCCGGGCCGATAAAGAAGCCGCCACCTTTGTGAAGCAGAAAATCGACTCGGCCAAATGGTTCATCGAGGCGCTGCGCCAGCGGCAGAACACCCTGCAAAGCACCATGCAGGCCATTATCGATTACCAGCACGACTACTTCATAGACGGGGACGAGAGCAATCTCCGGCCCATGGTCCTTAAGGATATCGCCGAGAAAACAGGCTTTGATATCTCTACCATTTCCCGCGTGGTAAACAGCAAGTGGATAGAGACGCACTTCGGCATTTTCCCCCTGAAATATTTCTTCTCAGAGGGCCTGGAGAATTCCGACGGCGAGGAAGTGAGCACCCGCGAAATCAAAAAGGCCCTGCGCGAGATGGTAGACGGCGAAGACAAGCACAACCCGCTCACCGACGACGAGCTGGTAGACGGCCTCAGCGCCAAGGGCTATAAAGTAGCGCGCCGTACTATAGCCAAGTACCGCGCGCAGCTGGATATTCCCAAAGCCCGGTTACGCCGGGAACTGTAATCTAACGTTTTCCGCCAAAAGCAAGGTCTCCGGCATCTCCCAGGCCGGGGATAATGTAGTTGTGGCTGGTGAGTTCCTCGTCGATGGCCGCTACCCACAGGGTATATTCGTCGCCCAGTTTCTGGCACAGCTGGTCCACGGCATATCGGCTGGCAACGGGGCACACGATGTGGAAAGTCTTGGCCTCGCCGCCTTCTTCCTCCAGCTTTTTGAGGGCCGATTCCATGGAAGCGCCGGTGGCCAGCATGGGATCGGCGATGATGAGGGTTTTGCCTTCCAGCGAAGGGCAGGTGCAATAATCGGCGTGCACTTTGAAATAGTCTCCTTTGCCGGCCTTGCGGAAGGTGGAGAGGAAGGCGCTCTCGGCGTGGTCGAATACGCCCAGCATGCCGTTCTGGAGCGGCAGGCCGGCCCTCAGGATGGCGCAAATGACCAGCGGCGTGTCAAAGGTGGACACGCTGGCAACGCCCAGGGGAGTGGTGACGTCTTTCAGTGAGTACTCCAGCGTTTTGGAAATCTCATAGGCAAACACAGCCCCCACCCTTTCCAGGTTGGCCCTGAAACGCAGACTGTCCTTCTGGATATGTACATCGCGAATTTCTGCGATAAAGGTGTTGAGTACCGAATTGCTCTCTCCAATGTTGATGACTTTCATGGCCTTCTTGTGCTTGGTTAGTCATACAAATATAAACTTTTTCGCCGAAAAGCCCAAACGCCCCTACCCATGTGAGGGGGGCACCTGTCCAATTTGGTCCAGGTCCAAGCCCGGAAAGTGGACCTCGTCCAAAAAAAGCTGGACCAGGTCCACGGGTGGTGATAATGATGCCGCTGGAAAGTCACAGAAAAATTTGGAAAAGTCGCGGGGGGGGGTATATTTGCAAAAAATAATAGCCTATGAAAAAGATTGTTTCTATTGCCACAGTTTTGCTGGTAGCCTTAAGTCTTTTGAGTTGTAAGAAAGATAGTAATGTCACCTCTGGCAATGTTCCCGATCCGGCGGGTACCATTTTGGTCAACCTACGGAATGATACCGGAAGAATAGATTTAGGAAAGATCGAGGAAGAAGATGGAAGGAGTTATGTTTCGACCTCCCTGTATCTAATTGTAGACAAAAATAACAATTTGTCTATAAGTGGCAATACAAGTACATACCAGGCATCATGTAAAACTCAATCTGAGATTCTTTCTCTTGGGAACGCCAATGGTCTGGGAAACTTAAATACAGATAAGGTGCCTTCTGTTGGTTGGGCCGAATCAATGGCTGCTGTTAAGGGAAATCTATACATTCTTCGTTTTTCCTGCATTTGGATATCCTGGTCTTCCGATGTTCAACATAATGATGAATACTACTTCGGTTTGTATGTGGTTGATTCTATCGTAGGTACCGATAATGGTATTCTTGGATACACGGTTAAGTACTGTCCTTTCACCCCTGGCAAGGGATGGAATCAGTAATTATTTTCGTGTGATGCGGCAACGACCATGTTACTAATTGCCGTCGAATGGAATCTGCTGTAAATCAGATATTTATGCAAAACACCCTGCCGATTTTCCGGTAGGGTGTTTTGCGTAAGTCATTATTAGTGAGGTACTTCCATTCGACGCCCAAAGCGCGTGAGGGCGCCGGAACACCAACTATAACTCCTCTGCTGCCTTCCTTATCTTATTGGACAAATCCAAAAGGGCACCTTTTAGGGTGAACAACTCATCCTGTGTAAAACCGCCCTTTCCGCCGTTGCCGTCTATGCCGTCCAGTTTATGATAGAGCCAGGAAGGAGACTTGCCAAAATAGTCCAGGGCAATCTCCCGCCAGGTTATCTTCATGTAAATTGCAGAAAGCCTTTTCTTGACATCTGTGATTTGAGCCCGGTCATTTCTTTTCATTACGATTTCCATAGCGCCAGTCTTAAAAAGGGTAGGTTAAAACATCAAATAATAGTCCAGTAGTTCCGGATAGCCGTTAGGATAACTTCTAATATAATTACGTATGGCTTCAATCAGGTCGGTTTCTGATTCCGATACCGGCAGTAGGAAGTGTCGCTGATCTTTATCTGTTTTCATGACAAATATAGTATATTTTTTCGTACTATACAAATAATCGTAGTGTTGGTTTACCGGCAATGGCCGTAGCGTTCCTCGGAGAAGGAGTAGAAGCTGTCTTCGGCTATTACCACGTGGTCGTAGAGTTGGATGCTTACGGCACTGAGGGCGCGGCGCAGGCGCTCTGTCTGCGTGATGTCGGCATTGCCGGGGCAGGGGCTCCCGGAGGGATGGTTGTGCACCAGAATAACGGTGGAGGCTTGCGTTTCTATGGCGCGGCGAAGGATGCGGCCCGTGTCGATGAGGGTGGCGTCCAGGCTGCCGGAGCACACCATTTCCTTGCCGAGGAGCAGGCAGGCACGGTTGAGGAACAGCACCCAGCACTCCTCGTGGTCCAGGTTTTTCAGGAGCGGAAGCATGATCTGGTATACCAGTTCCGGTGAGGTGATGGCCCTTTTGTCCAGGTGCGACAGTTCCTCGAAGGCGCGCCGGCCGAATTCCAGGGCGGCGGTGACGGTAATGGCGCGGGCTTCTCCCACGCCCCGCTGGGCCATTAAGCGCTCCAGCGGCATGGCTCGCAGCAGAGCCAATCGGCCACCTGCACAGGACATGATTTCCTGCGCTACATCAATGACACTTAATCCACCGGTACCGCTGCCCAGCAGAATTGCCAGCAGCTCGGCGTTAGACAAGGCCTTGGCGCCTCTTTGGCGCATCTTTTCCCGGGGCCTCTCGTCCGGGCACAAATCTTTAATTTTCATAAGCGGATGGGGTTAACCATCCGCGTTTCGCATGCATCGGCCCAAAGGTACAGATTCTACTGTACAAAAGCAACAATTTCGCCCTTTTCTACTTTATCTCCCTGCTTGCCGGGGGCGGCCACCACAAAGCCGTCTACGGCAGACACCAGGTCTTCCATGCCATAGTAGGTTTGCACATGGCCGATGACTTCGCCGGCTTTTACGGCCTTGCCCACGATGGGGGCTTTGGAGACATCGTCTACATCCAGTTCCCACAGGAGCTGGCCCTTTACGGGGCACTGCACCGGCGTGGCCTTGGGATATTTGGCCATGTAGTCTTCTATGCTGTACTTGGGCATTTCTACCACGGGACGCTCCACCACGATGGGGGCGCCGGCCTTGGCCTTCATCTCGGCCAGGTCCTTGTTGAAGCGCTCCTTGGCAATGCCGCTGCGGTAATCCCGGTACTGGCGCTCGAACATGGCCATGTTCAGGAGTTCTTCGTCGTCCTCGCCGTAGTCCCAGCCTTCCTCGTCCATCATCTTGCGGAACTTGGGCAGTTCGTTCGGGTACTTATCCTGGGGATTGCCGGTGTAGAACTCCAGACCCTTTTCCTTGGCCAGGGCCACAATCTCGGGGGCCAGTTCTCCGGGCAGTTTGCCCATGTTGCCCAGGATCATGCCCCAGGTATCCTTGTCGATGGTGGTCCAGCGGGGCTTGTCCTGCAGCATATTGAACACGTTCATGAGGGCCGTGTTTTTCACATACTGGCTGAACGGGGTCACGAGCGGCGGGTAGCCGAGGCGGGGCCATACGTATTCTACTTCGTCGAAGAGCTTGACCATGAGGGTGTCCAGGCTCATCTCGGGACGGCCGTGGGCGCGTTGGGCGGCGTTGATGGCGCCCTGGAAGCCCTTGAGGTCGGCCATCATGGAGCCCATCATGCCGCCGGGCAGGCCGCAGCCTACCAGCAGGGAGGTCATCTGGGAGTTGGTGGGGTTAATCCAGTAGCCCAGGAAGTCGTCGATGAATTCCTGCGTGAGGCGGCGCACTTCCATGTAGGCATCCATGTTGATGTCCTTCACCTGGAAGCCGTCGGCCCGCATCATCTGCTGCACGGTGATTACGTCCGGATGCACTTTGCCCCAGGAGAGAGGCTCCACGGCCACGTCCAGGTAATCGGCGCCGGCGCGGGCCACTTCCAGCATGGAGGCCGGGGAGAAGCCGGGGCCGGTGTGGCCGTGGTACTGCACTTTGATTTCCGGATGGGCCTTCTTGATGCCGGCAACAATTTGGCCGAGTTCAGTGGGCCGGCCGATGCCTGCCATATCCTTGAGGCAAATCTCGTCCGTGCCATATTCTACCAGCTGATCCACCAGCTTGAGGTAGTATTCTACCGTGTGCACGGGGGAGTGGGTGATGGACAGGGCCGCCTGGGAAATCATGCCGCCCTTCTTGGCAAACTCGATGGAAAGCTTCAGGTTGCGATGGTCGTTGAGGCCGCAGAAGCTTCTGGCAATGTCGGTGCCTTGCTTCTTTTTGACCTTGAACATGAGTTCACGGACATCGGCCGGTACGGGATACATGCGGATGGCATTGAGGCCACGCTCCAGCATATGCGTCTGGATGCCCGCCTTATGGAACGGGGCCGTCCACTTGCGCACCGATATGTTGGGATTCTCTCCGTAGAGCAGATTCACCTGCTCAAATGCACCGCCATTGGTTTCTACGCGGTCAAAGCAACCCATATCTACAATAGCCGGCGCTACCCGTACCAGTTGGTCTACCCGGGGCTGATACCTGCCAGAACTCTGCCACATGTCCCTGTACACCAGGGAGAACTTGATTTCACGTTTTGCCATATCTAACGAAGTTTTTCGCAACCACAAAGGTAACAATTTTCTCCGGATTCCGGATACGAAAAAAGCCCTCTTCGCGAGGGCTTTTTGAAGCGGGTGGATGATGGGGCTCGAACCCACGACACTCGGAACCACAATCCGATGCTCTACCGACTGAACTACATCCACCGTGTTTGGGACTGCAAATGTAAGGATTAATTTTGAATCCTACAAATATTATTTCACGGAGATGTTAAGTAGCCGGGTGTGGCGGACCTCGTAGCCTTCGTCGGACTTGGCTATGAGGGAGTCAATCGTGAGTGTAAGGCTGCTCAGGCCGGAAGTGTTGTTCACCAGTTCCTTGAGCGGGAAGCAATAGGTTTTGGAAACGGTCTCCAGCTTATCTTCATCTATGTAGGCAGGATTCTCATTGTTGCCATCGTGCAGCAGGTACAGATTCATGACGCCGCCTTCCGGTTTTTGATACAGCAGGGAAACGGTGTGCAGGAAGTCGCTGCCTTTCTGGACATAGTAATTGATGACCATGTTCAGATAGCCGCCCGAGACAAAAGCCTTGACAGGGGAGATGGGATCGTGCGGGTCCTCGTTGGCAAGCTCGTTCTGTACGGGCTCAGAAATAATGGCCGGGGTTACGCTCTTGAGCGTGATATTATAGTCGCGGTCTGTGATGTCAAAGACGATATAGCTGCGCATGCCTTCCTCTTTCCACTTCTTTCCGCTGGAATCTTCGGTTACCGTATAGGTGGCGCCGTAGTCGTTCACCAGTTTGGAATCACGGGTGGTAACAAAGTCGTCGGCGTTTTCGATATAATAGGTCCCTTTGAGGTTGCAGGACCAGGCAGCCAGGCAGGCCACCAGCGGCAGCAAATATTTCTTCATGGCGTTTTGGTTTTTCTGGTTGGACGAGCAATAAGCTGTATGTCAATATCTTCAATAGAGTATCCCTTGAATTTTCTCCGCTTGAGGTGCGCCGCTACCAGGGTGGACAATTCATCATCGACCAGGTTGCGGTAGGTGTGGTTCTCGCGGTCGTACAGATGGATGTGCCGCCCGTTCTCAATATCGAAGAACATCTTGTTGGTAGCCGACAACCGTCTGGCGTAGATATGGCAATCGGCCAGTTGCGACAGAATGTTGTACACCGACGCCACGGTAACGCAAGACCCCCGCCGGGCCAGTTCCTCGCGCACTTCATCGGCCGATGCATGCTCCAGTTCCATCATCACCTGATGCACCGCCAGCCGCTGCCGCGTGGCTTTGAGGCTGTGCCGGCGCAGCTGCGTGCGGAATTCTTCCAGCGTGGGGAGGGGACGGACGGGAGCGGCCATGGCTAGGATGCTAAGAGGGCTTGGGCGTTGGCAATGGCTGCAGGCGTAATGGTGGAGCCGGAGAGCATGCGGGCAATTTCCTGCACGCGCTCCTCCGGGCCGAGGCAGCGCACCGATGTCACATCCTGCTGCTTGGAAACCAGATAATGCGCATGGCCCTTGGCGGCTACCTGAGGCAGGTGCGTAATGGCAAAGACCTGCATATCGGCGCCCATGGAGCATACCAGGGAACCCATTTTGTCGGCGGCGCTGCCCGAGACTCCGGTATCTATCTCGTCGAACACCAGCGTGGGCATTTGCCGATAGCGGGCCATCATGGCCTTGAGGCTGAGCATGATGCGGGACAGTTCACCGCCCGATGCCCATTTGGACACGTCGCCGGGCGTGCGTCCCGTAGAGGAAAAGAGAAACTGGACGCTGTCCATGCCGTCGGCGCCAGGTTCGATGGCTTCCAGGGACACCTGGAAAACGGCGTGATCCAGTTCCAAGGCCCGCAGCTGCGTTTGGATGGCCTGGGCAAAAGCCCCCGCAGCCTCCTGACGTTTCCGGTGCAGTTCCTGCGCCAGTTGCAGGTGCTGTTTCTCAGCCGAAGCCAATTCCTTTTGGGCCGATGCTTCCTCGTCGGATAGCGAAGAGGCATCCAGCACCAGGGCTTCTAGCCGGTCGCGTTCGGCAATGAGTTCCTGAAGCGTGCCTGCGCCATGCTTGTGCATCAACCCATACAGCAGCGAGAGCCTTTCCTCTACCTGTTCCAGCCGGGCAGGGGAGGCCTCGGTGCGGCTGTTCAGGCTCTCCACCTCGGCCGAGATGTCTTCCAGCTCCAGCCGGGCGCTTTCCAAACGCTGCACTAGCTCTTCCAGCGAGGGAATGAACCGGGCGGCTTTCTCCAGCAGCTTCTGGGCTTCGCGCACCTGTAAAGCGGGCGCCGCCATCTCGTTGGAGAAAAGGGCCTCGGCGTTGCAAAGCAGTTCTTTGATTTCCTCGGCGTGGGCCAGCTGCTTTTGCTCGGCCTCCAGCTCTTCCAGCTCGCCGTCCCGCAATTGGGCCTGCGAAAGCTTTTCCCATAGCGCCTGGTTGTACTCCCGGTCCTTCTGGGCCTGGATGCGACGGCCGCGTAAATCTTCCAGCCGGCGACGCAGGGACAGAACCTGCGCCCAGGCAGCGCCGCAGGACGCTTTCAAGTCTGCGCAACCGGCGTACAAATCCAGCGCCTCCATCCTGAAGCGACCGTCGGCCAGCTGCAGGGTCTGGTGCTGGGAATGGATATCGACCAGGCGGGCCGACAATTCCTGCAGCACTCCCACGGGGATGGGCTCGTCGCCCACGAAGCTGCGGGACCGGCCCGATTTGCCCACGACGCGCCGGATGATGAGTCGGTCACCTTCGCAGGGGAGGTCGTTGGCCTCCAGGATGCCGCGCACCGGCTCATCCAGGCTGAATTCGGCCTCTACCACACAGTTCTCTCCTTGCGGGCCCACCATGGAGGCATCGGCCTTGGCCCCCAGGGCCAGTGCCAGCGCACCCAGCAGGATGGATTTACCCGCGCCGGTCTCTCCGGTTATAATGATGAGACCCTCTGGAAAAGTGGTTTCCAGAGAGCCTATCAGAATGTAATTGGAGACGGAGAGGCTGTAAAGCATGCCTTATTCTCCTTTGATGTCGATGGGATTCTCGTTCTGCGCTTTGCGGTAATACAGGTCTCCGTTTTCGAATTCCGAGATGGCCACCAGGTCCGGTTTGGGCTGGCGCTCGTAGTACTTGGAGATTTCAATCTGCTCCTTGTTCTCGAACACTTCTTCCATGGTGTCGCGGTCGTTGCGGAACTCTTCCAGTTTTTTCATGAGTTCTTTCTTCTCGGCAACGGCAATCTGGTTGGCACGTTTGTAAAGGATGACCACGGATTCATAAATGTTTCCGGTGGGCGCGGCCAGGTTCTTGATGTCGCGCGTGATGGTGTTCGTAGGAACTTTCTTCTTGTTTTCCATATAGTTTATTATCGTTATCTATAGTAAGTACAGCGCTTTATTTGCTGAAGTTTCAATTATTTTTGAACCTTTTTATACAGGCCGTCCAGCTGGGCGCGGTACTTGGACTCGGGGTATTCACCCACAAAGTTGAGGTAGTCGTCAATAAAAGTAAGGTAGCGGTCCTTCTGTTTGTCCCGCACGCTCAGGCGCGCATAATGATAGGAGGACATGGCGGTGTAATAGAGGACATCCTCGCGGTACACGTTGTTTGCGTTGTCCTTGAGCACATTGCGCAATTTCACGCGGGCGGCCAGGTAGTCTTCCATTACGTAATACTGCTTACCGGCCTCGAACTCCTTGCGGTCCAGTCTTTCCTGCAGGTCCCGCATCATGGCGTCGCAGGCCACCATGTGGGCCTCGTCGTCGGCGTTCTCACGCATGTACTGGGAAATGGCGTTCATGCAGGCACGGGTGGGGTTCTGGTCCAGCTCGTAGCGGTAGGTGGCGCGATACATGCAGTCCAGGCGATAGAACTGGGCATCCGGGGTAAACGGACTGCGGGGGAAGTTCTCGATGAACTTGGCAAAGTTGGATTCGGCCGTGTAGTAGTCCTTATGCCGATAATTGGACAGACCCCAGTAGTACTGCACGGTATCGTCGCGGGAAGTACCGTTGGTGAGCACCGACATGGACTCGAACAGCTGGGCGGCCCGGCTATACTTCTTAATGTTAAAGTATTCCATGGCTGCCTTATACTTGGCATCTACGTCGTTGGATGCCAGCAGTATCTCATATTGGCTCTTGCAGGAGAAGAAAAGCGCCAGGCAGCAGGCGGCCGCAGCGGCTATCTTGAAAACTTTCATCTTTAATTGTTTTGTTGCGCAATAAGATATTTCTCGGCGTCCTGGGCGGCCATGCAGCCCGAAGCAGCGGCCGTAATGGCCTGCCGATAGCGGGAATCCTGCACGTCACCGGCGGCAAACACGCCCGGAACAGAAGTGGCGGCCGATTTGCCTTCCGTCACAATATACCCGTTCCCGTCCAGCGTGAGCCAGGGCGCAAACAGGGCCGATGCCGGCGTGTGGCCGATGCCAAGGAAAAATCCGTCGATCTGGATATCAAAAACAGTGCCGTCTTTTCTCAGCAGGCGGGCGCCTGTAACAGCCATTCCATCGCCCAGGACTTCCTGGGCGATGCAGTTCCACAGCACCTCGATGTTGGGCGTGGCAAACACCTTTTCCTGCATGGCCTTGGAGGCGCGGAAGACATCCCGGCGCACAATCATGTACACCTTTTTGGCCAGGCTGGCCAGGTACAGGGCTTCCTCGCAGGCGGTATCTCCGCCGCCCACTACGGCCACGGTGCGTTTGCGGTAAAAGAAACCGTCGCAGGTAGCGCAGGCCGATACGCCGCCGCCCTTGTATTTCTCCTCCGAGGGCAGCCCCAGGTAGTTGGCCTGGGCGCCGGTGGCAACGATGAGGGTCTCGGCCTCAATCACGGTCTCGGCGTCTATGGTTACCTTGAAGGGACGCTTGCCCAGGTCTACTGCGGTGGCTGTGCCTTGGCGGACATCGGCCCCGAAGCTCTTGGCCTGGGCCCGCATGCTTTCCATGAGGGTATTGGCGTCTACTCCGCCGGGAAAGCCAGGGAAGTTTTCTACGATGGTGGTGGTGGTGAGCTGGCCGCCCGGCTGGATGCCCTCATACAGAATGGGGGAGAGGTTGGCACGGGAGGCATAAATGGCCGCCGTAAAACCGGCAGGGCCACCGCCCAATATGAGGCATTTGGTTCTTTCCATGAATCGTTATCGCTGAAGGGTGGTGGTGTAGTCTTTCCTGAAGACAATCCGGCGTACGGCTTTGTTCTGCAGATTGCCAAAGGCGTCGGCCTGGAAGAGGAAGTCGGTGTGGAGGCCGGTGCCGCGTTCCTTGTCCAGCAGTTTGTACCAGTCGGAGCCGAAGCGGGCCACGCGGCTGGTGAAGAAGTGCACGGTGTCATAGCCCTGGAAGGCAAACTGCGAGGGCTCGGTCTGGAAGAGGGCTCGGTAGGCGCGCACAAAGCGGTCTACCTCCGGCTGGCTGTAGTCTACATAATAAGAGGTACAGAGGTGTAGCAAGGCGTCGTGGTAGGCGCTGCCGTCGATGGTGTCGAAGGTGCGTACCTTGGAGGGCGCGTACATCACAATGTCATAGCCCTTGCCCAGCATGATGCCCAGATTGCGCACTACGTCACCCATGAAGGCTTCGCTCTCTGAGGCCACTATGACGCGGTTCACGCCTTCGGCGGCCATCTTTTCGGCCAGTAAGGCGGGGATGCCGCGACCTTCTACAATGGCGTAGTTCAGGATTTCGTATTCCAGGCCGCGCTGGGCCATGGCGCTGCGGATG
The DNA here is from genome assembly GCA_905234285.1 of uncultured Bacteroidales bacterium. Taxonomy (GTDB): domain Bacteria; phylum Bacteroidota; class Bacteroidia; order Bacteroidales; family UBA932; genus Cryptobacteroides. Next base: position 8,660 of record CAJOHK010000013.1, on the reverse strand, counting down.
GCCACGGAGGCAGCCACGTTGCTGGCGCCTTTCTCGGTGATGAGAATGACTTTGTCCTTATCCCAGGCCAAGTCCTCCCTTACCCACTGGGCCAGGTCTTCGTACTGGTTGTCGGCGGGCGTGGGGGCCTGGATAAAAGGCTTATAGAAGGCAGCTAAGGTTCCGGCCTTCTGGTCCAGCGGGGAAATGACCGGTACTTGTCCGTTGATGCGCTGCAGCACGGCTTCCAGATCGCGGGAAGCGACGGGACCCAGCACAAAGTCGCCGCGCACCAGGGCGTCGATGGGTGGCATGCCGGCCATGAGGTCGTATACGTTCATCTGTACCTTGATGCCCTCGGCTTCCAGGTCCTTGATGGCCAGCAGGGCGCCGGAATAGAAGTCCATGTTGAGCTCGCTTACATCACCAGCGGCGCGGAGCGGCAGCACCAGCGACAGCTCTACACTGTCCTTGGGACGAAGCCGAAGCAGGTAGGAGGTGTCGGGAGCAACGGGTACCGTTTCCATAACAGGCACGGCCACAACGGGTGTTTCAGGCACCTGGGTTGCCGGATCTTCGGTGGGGACTTCCGGGGTGGCCGGCGTTTCCTGGCCCGTCTCGGCGGTGGCTTTCTTCAAAGGAATGCGCAGGGTTTGACGGGTGGTGAGTTTGCGGTTCTTGAGGTCGTTGGCCTCCATGATGTCTTTCACCGAAACATCGTAGCGGCGGGCAATGTCTTCTATATCCTCATACCAGCGCACGGTGTGCTCGGTGTATTCCTCTTCCTGTTGGACGTTCTGCTGCTCGGGCACAGCCTCGCGGTAGGGGATGAGCAGGATGGCATTCTTCTGCAGACCGGTTTCCCGGAGGGACGGATTGGCCTCGTACAGTTCTTCCTCGCTCACTCCATAGGCCTTGGAAATGCTGTACAGGGTCTGGCGCTCCAGCACCACGTGCGAGAGGTACAGTTTCCCGTTCAGTTTCACTTTCTCCTTGGAAACGGTAACCGGCGTGGGTACATATTCCTGGGCCACGGCCGTCCAAGAAGCGGCGGTGAGAAGGATGACGAGGAGGGTGATGATTCTTTTCATGGCTTTACACGTTAAAGGGTGGCGGCGAAGTCTGTGAGGTTCTTACAGAAAACGTCCCAGTCCAGGCGTCTCTTTTCTGCGTCGATGGCCTTGAGGCAGTTTTCCCGCACGCCCGGTTCCCGGAAGAAACGCAGGATTTCCTGCCGGATGATTTCCGGGTCCGGCCTGGCAGCGACAATTCCCGTGCCACGGGCGCCAATAGTGCCCTTGAGGCCGCCTACGTCGGTGACCACCAGGGGGACGCCGAAGTGATAGGCGATGGAACTGATGCCGCTCTGGGTGGCGCTCCGGTAGGGAAGGACGGCCACATCGGCCGCCGAAAAGTAGCGTTTGACCTCCGAATCCCGGACGTAATCCGGGAAAACATACACCCGGTCCTTGCCGGGCAGGGAGTCAATGAGATCCTGGTATTTCTGGAAAGAGCCGTAGGGCTCTCCGGCAATGACCAGCTGATAGTCCTGGGGCAGTTCCCGGAAGGCTTCCAGCAGGATGTCCAGGCCCTTGTACTCACGGATGAGTCCAAAGAACAGGAGTGTTTTGCGGCCGGGGTCGAGGCCCAGGATACGGGCGGCTTCTTCCCGGGGAAGCGGGGTGCCGAAGTGGCTGTACAGCGGGTGGGGGAGCAGCGTATGCGGGGCATCGGGCCGAAGGCTCAAAAGGTCCTTCTCCACGCTCTCCGACATGCTTACAAAGCCCGTGCATCCCTTGAGGAAATAGCGGGTGAGAGGCTTGTCGAACCAGTGGGCCTCGTGGGGGATTACGTTGTCCAGCACCACTACGCTCTTGCAGCCGCAGTGACGGGCTACGTAACCCAGGGAAGGGGCAAACCAGGACATCCAGTATTTCATTACCAGCAGGTCCGGTTTCCAGGCCCGGATGGCCCGGGCAGTTTTGAGCCAGGTGAAGGGATTGACGGTGTCCAGCAGGGCTTCGGCCTGTACGGGCATGGCTTCGTCCTCCGGGGTTACGTACTGGGTTTTGCCCGGGAACAGGAAGTCGGGGTACTGGCGCGAGAAGGAGAAGGCCTTCACTAAATGACACTTTCCCAGTCCCGCAAACATACTTGCATTGAACTGGGAAATGCCACCCCGCAGGGGGTAAAAACTGGACAGGAGTGCAATCCTCATCCTGAATTATTTCTTGCTGGTTTCCTTGGTCTTGATGTACTCGGCGTTGAGGCCGGAGAGGAGATCTTCGGTGATGTCGAGGGAAGCGCTTCCGACAACCACGGGCGTGGAGAGGATGCTGCCGCCGGTGGCAAGGATGAGGGCATACTCATGCTCTACATTGTACTGCTCTACGAACTCGGCAATGGCGTTGGCAATCTGGTTCATCATCACCTGCTGCTCTTCGGCCATTTCCTGCTGCTTGCGCACCACGTACTGCTGGTATTCCTGCTGTTGCTGCTGCAGTTTCTGGTACTGGGCCTGGGCCACGGAAGTGGTGAGGAGGCCTTTGTCCACCTTGTTCTGGAAATCGGCGGCGTCTTTCTCCAGCTTGCTGCCACGGCGGTCAATCTCGGCCTGGATGCCGTTGGTCTTGGTCTCGAATACGGAATTGAGGTCGTTGGCCATGTCGTAGCCTTCCATTACCTTATCCATATTGAAGAAAACGATGCTGCCGGCCACGGCGACACTGTCCTGGGATGCGGTCTGAGCAGGGGCTGCAGCCTGATTCTGGTTGCAGGAGGCGGCGAAGGCCATGAGGGCGGCGACGCCGGAAAGAAGGATAATCTTTTTCATTATGAATGCTTATGTATAATTTCGGTCAAGGGTACAAAGGTAGTTATTTTTTGCGTATTTCCCCAAGATAGGCCTGAATAGTTTTCTCCAGTCCCATATAAAGCGCATCGCTGATGAGCGCGTGGCCGATGGAGACTTCGTCGGTCCAGGGGATGGTCTGGATAAAATAGGCCAGGTTTTCCAGGGAAAGGTCATGCCCGGCATTGAGCCCCAGGCCGCAGGCGCGGGCTGCCTTGGCTGCCTCCAGATAGGGGGCGATGGCCAGCTCACGGTTCAACGGGTACTGCTCGGCATAAGCGGCGGTATACAGCTCCACGCGGTTGGCACCGCAGGCGGCGGCTCCTTCGGCCATGGCGGGAACCGGGTCGATGAAAATGGACGTGCGTATTCCCTTGGCCTTGAATGTGTTGCAAAGGTCGGTGAGCAAATCCCGGTTCTTGAGGGTGTCCCAGCCGGCGTTGGAGGTGAGGGCGTTGTGCCCGTCGGGGACCAGCGTCACCTGGTCCGGAACCACTTCCAGCACCAGGTCTACGAAACTTTGAACGGTGGGGTTGCCTTCAATGTTGAACTCCGTTTGGATGAGCGGGCGGATTTCCCGCACGTCGGCGTAACGGATGTGCCTTTCGTCGGGGCGGGGATGGACGGTGATGCCCTGGGCGCCGAAAGCTTCGCAGCGGAGGGCGGCCTGCGTCACGTCCGGCACATTGCCGCCGCGCGCATTGCGGATGGTCGCAATTTTATTGATGTTGACACTGAGTCTGGTCATATCAGGAACTTATTAAGTATACAAAAATAAGGTTTTTTACTTAAAATGTGTTAATTTTGGCGGTTCATTTTAACGACAGTCATGAAAATAGGCTATTTCATTCTGAAGGATGAGCTGCGGGACGATGCCCGCATGAAGGCCCTCATCAAGGACCTCGAAGACGCCACCTTCGAAGTATACGAAATCCGTACCAAGGCCGATGTCCTCCCGGAAACCGACCTGGTGCTTTCCATGGGCGGCGACGGCACCTTCCTTTCGGCGGCCCATGTAGTGGCCGATATCGGCCTGCCCATCCTGGGCGTGAACTTCGGCCGCATCGGCTTCCTGTGCGAGAACAGGCCCGAGGCTGTGCGCAAGGCCCTGCTGGAGGGCGATTTCAGGATCGAATACCGCACCGTCCTCAATGCCACGCTCAAGGGCCCCGACGCCCGCAAGTCCATCGGCATGCTCCCTTACTCCGTGAACGAAGTGGCCCTGCACCGCAACGGCTCCTCCGTGCTGGGAATCCATGTGAGCATCGACGGCGAGCCGCTGCCCACCTATTGGGCCGACGGCCTCATTGTGGCCACCTCGTCGGGCTCCACGGCATATTCCCTCTCTGTGGGAGGCCCCATTTGTATGCCCGATAGCAAGGTGCTGGTCATTGCCCCTATCTCCCCGCACAACCTCAACGTGCGCCCCATCGTAGTTCCGGAAACCTCCAAAATCGATATTTCCTTTGAGTCCCGGGATGGGGTGGCCACCATGTCCAACGACAATCGTACCGTAGATATTCAGCCCGGATGGACCATCCATATCGAGATGGCACAATTTTCGCTCAAACGCATCCGGCTCGCCGAGTCCGGCTTTGTGAAGGCCCTTACTTCACGGCTGTTCTGGGGCGAGGATATGCGAAACAACGGATAATATATGGACAAAGCACTTCCCAGGCACGTTTCCATTATCATGGACGGCAACGGCCGATGGGCCCAGGCGCAGGGTAAGGATCGCGTGTTTGGTCATAAGGCCGGCGTAGAAAGCGTTCGCGCCTGCCTGGAAGCCGCCGTAGAGGACGGTATCGAATACCTGTCCCTCTATGCCTTCTCGGAGGAAAACTGGAACCGCCCCCAAACCGAGGTAAGCACCCTCATGGAACTCATGCTGCTCTCCATTCAAAAGGAGGCGCAGAACATCATGACCCATGGCGTCCGTTTCCGTGTTCTGGGTAACCGCGCCCGCCTGAGCGACAAAGTGAACCATGCCATCGATTCCCTGGAGGACGCTTCCAGGAACAATTCCAAGACTACGCTGGTGGTATTCCTCAGTTACAGCGGGCAGTGGGACATTCTGCAGGCCATGAAAAAGGCGGCCGCCTCCCTTTCCCCGGAGGAATTCCAGGCACTGGATGCCCCAGGGTTCGAGCAGTATCTGGTTACGGCCGGCATTCCGGCACCGGACCTGCTCATCCGCACGTCGGGGGAGCTGCGCATCTCCAATTATCTGCTGTGGCAATCGGCCTATACGGAGTTCTATTTTACCGATACCCTGTGGCCCGATTTCCGTAAACCGCAGTTCCGGGAAGCCCTGGAAGCCTATGCCCACCGGGATCGCCGCTATGGTAAAGTGAAATAAAATACTTATCTTTGCAAGATAACAATTCGCGCTAATGACTGTAAGAAGGATATGCTGCCTGGCCTTGCTGCTCCTGGGTGTATGGACCGCCCGGGCGCAGGAGACTGTCAGCAATATTGAGGTAGATTACAATCACCCCCGCAAGTATGTTGTGGGCGGTGTTTCCATAGATGGCAACAAGTATTTTAACGAGCACCAGATTCTCCAGCTCACGGGCTTGCAGCCGGGCATGGAAGTGACGGTTCCCGGAGAAGACATTACCCGGGTGGTCAAGCGTCTGGTGGCCCAGCGCTACTTTGAGGATGTGGCCATGGTGTTGGATTCCCTTAACGCCAGCGCCGATACAGCCTGGTTCAAGGTATGTATCAAGGAACGCCCCCGTGTTTCCCGCTGGATTTACACCGGTGTCAAAAACTCGGAAAAGAAGGACCTTCAGGAGCGCCTGAACCTGCGTCCCGGCCGGGAATTCTCGGACTACGTAGAAAAGACCTCGGTAGACATTATCAAGCGCTACTACAAGGAGAAAGGTTTCCAGAAAGTAGACGTTAACGTCAATGTAGAAAAGGATACCATTATCCGCAGTGCCATCCGCGTCAACTTCAATGTCAACAAAGGCAATAAGATCCGCGTTAGGCACATCAACTTCAGCGGTAATACGGACGTCAAGGAGTACAAACTGGCCAAGAGCATGAAGGACACCAAGTCCAACAAGTGGTACAACTTCTTCAAGTCCAAGAAATTCAAGGAAAAAGAATACCAGACCGACCGCAAGACCGTCCTGGACGCCTTCAATGAAGCCGGTTACCGAGACGCCCGCCTGGTCAGGGACTCCGTCTATTTTGTAGACGACAAGCACCTGGACATTGACATGGACTTTGACCAGGGACGCAAATATTACTTCCGCAACATCACCTGGACCGGTAATGCCGTTTATCCCTCAGAGGCACTCAACAATATCCTCCAGCTCAAGAAGGGGGATGTGTACGACATGGTTACCATGGAGAAGCGCCTTCATGGCGGCGGTAAGGAAACGGAGTACGATATTTCCAAACTGTACCGTGACAACGGTTACCTCTTCTTCAACGTCACTCCGGTAGAGGTGAACATCCAGAACGACTCCGTGGACGTGGAGATGCGCATCTCGGAAGGCAAGCCCGCCTACCTGAACGACATTGTCATCAACGGCAACGACCTCACCAATGAGCGGGTGATACGCCGTCAGCTCATGACCCGTCCCGGTTATCTGTTCAGTCAGTCCGACTTCGAGCGTTCCATCCGTGAGATTGCCTCCATGGGTCAGTTCGACGCAGAGGCCATCATGGGCCCCGGGGGTTATTCCATCATCCCCAACCAGCTTAACAATACGGTAGACATTATTTATAATGTAACGGAAAAGCCTTCTTCGCAGCTGGAGCTCTCTGGCGGTTGGGGCGGCAATACCTTCGTGCTCACTGCGGGTGTCAGCTTCAACAACTTCTCGACCCGCCGTCTGTTCGAGAAAGGTGCCTGGAGACCGGTTCCGCTGGGCGATGCCCAAAACCTTGCCTTCCGTTTCCAGACCAACGGCCGTTATTATACCTCGCTCAGCGCCAGCTTCATGGAGCCCTGGCTCTTCGGCAAAAAGCCTACTTCGCTCAGCGTCTCGGGTTACTATTCCCGCATGACCAACTCCTACCTGGCCATCGGCATCCTTTCTACCGACAAAATGTTCGAGGTGTTTGGTTTCAATGCCGGTCTGGGTACGCGTCTCAAGTGGCCCGACAACTATTTTGTCCTTTATAACAACCTCAGTTGGCAAACCTATAAGCTCACCAACTGGACCAACAGCTACTTTGCCTTCAACGATGGTATTTCCCACAACTTGAGCTATACCATCTCCCTTACCCGTAATTCCACCGACCAGCAGATCTATCCCCGTCAGGGTTCCGAGTTCTCGCTCTCCCTGCAGCTTACGCCGCCGTTCTCGCTGTTCCGCAAATACACCTGGACCTACGACGATGCCGGCAACCGTGTTAAGCAAAAGGTGGGCAGCTGGAAGGATATCAACTACGATGCGTGGAGCGCCGCCGAACGTTACAAGTGGATTGAGTACCACAAGTGGAAGTTCAACGGAACGGTGTACACCAAACTGGTGGGAGACCTGGTGCTCATGACCCGCGCCCAATTCGGTTATCTGGGCTACTACAACCGCAACTGGGGTTATTCTCCCTTCGAGAACTTCCAGGTGGGTGGTGACGGTATGTCGGGTTACATGACCTACGGCGCCGAGATTATCTCTCTCCGCGGCTACGAGGACTACTCCCTCACGCCCAAGAAGGTGACGCCTTACAGCCAGAGCCACGAGAGTTATGCGGGTAACGTTTACGATAAATTTACCGTGGAACTCCGCTATCCTGTTATCCTGCAGCCGCAGTCTACCATCTTTGCACTGGTATTCCTGGAGGGCGGTAACTGCTGGAGCGATATCCGGGACTTCAACCCGTTCCAGATTAAACGAAGCGCCGGTGTAGGTGTGCGTGTATTCCTGCCCATGATTGGTCTGCTGGGTGTAGACTGGGGTTACGGCTTTGACGACGCTACCAACGGCGGCAGCCAGTTCCACTTTGTTTTAGGTCAGCAATTCTAGAAAACAAAATAATATCTCAATAGTATGAAAAAACTTTTTGTCATTGCCTTTGCAGCATTCATGACCCTCACTGCAGGTGCCCAGCAGCTGGGCCGCGTTAACTTCAATGAACTGGTAATGCTCATGCCCGAGATGGACAAGGCCCGCGAAGTGATGAACACTTCCCAGAAGGAGGCCGAGGAAACCTACGCCGCCATGACCGAGGAATTCCAGAACAAGTACGCCCAGTATCAGCAGAAGCAGGCCACCTGGACCGCCGCCATTCGCGAATCCAAGGAGCGTGAACTGGCCGATATCCAGCAGCGCATCCAGGAGTTCCAGCAGAACGTGAGCCAGGAACTGCAGCAGCAACAGCAGCAGCTGGTTGCTCCCATTAACGAGAAAGCCCAGAAGGTGGTCGCCGACCTGGCCAAGGCCAAAGGCCTCACGGCCCTGTTCGACCAGTCTCAGGCTCTGTATTTTGACGAGACCAAGGTGGTAGATCTCACCCCTGAAGCTCGCAAGGCCCTGAGCATCCCCGATGACCGTACCCTGGAATCCCTCCAGGCCGAGCTTCAGGCCCAGGCCCAAGCCGCCCAGGCTCAGTAATTTCCCATTTAATCTCATAAAAAAGGAGGTGACCAAAAAGTCAAGTTGACTTAGGTCACCTCCTTTCTTTTTTTATCTTATAGATAATAGAGGAGGGAGGACTGGTGCCCTAGAGGGCATCGGCCCTCTTATCGGCCCTCTGGGGCACCAGTCCTCCTTCCGTTGCAATAGCCATTAAAAATATAGCTATTCTTTTGATAATCAAAGGAATAGCTATTGCTTTTGTCAATCTTTTTGATTATATTTGTATTGCGCTT
>CAJOHK010000012.1:52078-69071 GCA_905234285.1 uncultured Bacteroidales bacterium | reverse complement strand
TTTCTCGTGCACAAAAAGGGCCCAATTTGTGCCCCAGAACGTCAAAGGAGGCGTCTCGTGAACAAAAGAGGGGTAGTTTTGTTCACCAGAAAGCAAAACCGTCTTTCTCGTGCACAAAAAGGGCCCAATTTGTGCCCCAGAACGTCAAAGGAGGCACCTCGTGCACAAAAGAGGGGTAGTTTTGTTCACCAGAAAGCTAAACCGTCTTTCTCGTGCACAAAAAGGGCCCAATTTGTGCCCCAGAACGTCAAAGGAGGCGTCTCGTGAACAAAAGAGGGGTGTTTTTGTTCACTAAGGAGAGAGAGGACGGGAAAAAGCGAAGCTAGAACCACTCCACGTCGTCCAGGGGGAGTTCGTTGGCCAGGGCGGAAGGGCCGGCACCAAAACCAGCACCGGCACCGGCGCCAGCGCAAGAGCCAGAGTTCAAACCAGCACCGGCACCGGCGCCAGCGCAAGAGCCAGAGTTCAAACCAGCACCAGCACCGTAGCCAGCACCAGCACCGGTACCCGGCCAGGTGGGGGAGTAGAAGAAGCGGTAGCCGCGCAGGGAGGAAGGGATGCGGTTGAGGAAGGCCAGGTTGGCCGGGCCGTAATCGCCGGAGGAGCCGTACAGGGTGATGGTGCGGGCATCAGAATCCAGCAAGTACCACCCGCCGCCATGGACCTTGCCATAGCCGGGGATGAGCTCTTTGTGCTGGCCCACCAGGCCATAGATGAAAGTGCCCACCAGCGGTGTGCCAGGATAGGAAAAGAGGATGAACTTAGGGTGCACGGCCTAAAAAATTATCGCTCCAGCCACTCCAGGAACCCGTCCACGCGGGCGCGGGAAACGGTTAAATCGGTGGCCGCCGTATACCCGCGCTTGAGGGAAATGCGCAACCGGCCGCCCATGAGTTTGGACACGCTGTCTATCACCCCCTCGGAGATGATGCAACTGCGGGAAATGCGGAAGAAGGTATCGGGGTCCAGATTCTCGGCCAGGGTGTCCAGGGAGTCGTCCAGCACGTAGGAAGACCCGCTGGTAGTAACCAGGTAGGAGTTTTTGTCCTCGGAGAACAAGTAGGCGATATCGGCCGCCCTGACCGGTACAATGCGGTCGTTGAGCTTGATCAAAAACTTCTCCTTGCGCACCTGGTCTAACATATTGCGCACCTTATCGTTGGAAGGCTTGACCACCTCTCCGGCATCTACGCGTGCGATGGCGCGCTGCAGGGCCGGCAGCTCGATGGGCTTGAGCAAGTAATCCACCGCATTGACCTCGAAGGCATGCACGGCATACTGGTCATAGGCGGTGGTCATGATTACAGGCGCCGGCACGTCCATATTGGTGAAAATGTCGAAACTGCTGCCATCGCTCAGTTCCACGTCCATGAAAATGACGTCCGGGGCCGGATTGGCCTTGAGCCAGCCGATAGATTCGGTAACCGAGCCGGTGGCCCCTATCACTTCTACATGGGGGAAGTGCTGGGCCAGTATACGGATCATGTGTTCCCGTGCCAGGGGTTCGTCTTCGATGATGAGAGCTTTCATACGCATTGAGGCTTGTCGTGCAGGGGGAATGCCAGCACGGTGTCTTCTTTGATGATGGGGATGGTCACAGAGAACGACTGGTCCGACTCCTCTACAAGAATCTCGGCGCCGGCTATGTCTCTGAACTGATTACGGATATACTGCAGGCCGATACCCGTGCTGCGCACCGGCGTGACCTTGGGGATGCGGTTGTTAGTGATGGTGAGCGATTGCTCGTTGATGCTGGTGGTGACCACCAGCGGATTGCCCGCCGAGATGGCGTTGTGCTTGATGGCGTTCTCCAGCAGCAGCTGCAGGGTGCAGGGGACAATGAAGCCCGAAGGAATCTGATCTCCTACGGTATCTTTGAGCAGAATCCCTTCCTGATGCCGGATTTTCATGAGGGACCAGTAGGTTTTGGCAAAATCAATTTCCTCCTTCAGGGGCACCAGCCGCTGGCCTTCCTGCTTCATGAGGTAGCGGTACAGGGCGGCCATCTTTTGAATATAGGCACTGGCGTCTTCCCGCGTACCGTCATGCACAATGGAATCCAGCACGTTGAGGCTGTTGAACAGGAAATGCGGGTTCACCTGGTTCTTGAGGTTCATGTAGCGGAACTCGGCCTCGTGGCGACGGGTTCGCTGGGCCGATGCCTCCCGCTGCATCTGCATGGCAAAGTTTACCATGAACAGCAGCGACAGCACTGTGGTGAGGATGAGGATGCCCGTGGCGCCTGAATTCTCCAACAGGAAGTTGCCCGAATAATGGGCGTCGATGTAAATGCGCAGGCCGAAGACGATGGCGATGGAAGTAACCAGCCAGCCGGCGTTTTTGTACCACGACTGCTCCCGCTCGTACCCGGCGGCCCCGGAAGGGGACACGCCGTGGGCAAAAGCGTACAGCGCCCAGCCCAGCACCTCGGTAACTGCAAACGTGGACACGGCATGCTGCAAAACATGCGGTAAAAAGCCGATGAGCGCCTGTGCGCCCACGTTCCCCAGCACGAATCCGAATACGTTCACCAGAATGAGTACCGTAACCGTAATTTCCACGGTAAGGTTTTCCCTGAAGCAGATGATGACAGCCAGCGCCATGGTGAGCGCGGTGAGCAGCAGGGCGTCCTTGATCCCCATGGAAGTGCACAACACTGTTACAACTACGTGCAGCAGTGCAAAGCCATGGATAATCCAGCCGGTTCCCTTTTTTTTCATAGTACAAAAATAGTGAGAATTTCCATTCGTCGCAAAAAAATATCCATTCGGCCACCCATTGCGACAGCAGTAAATCTTCCTATTAAATAATGTATACCTTTGTGAGTGCTTTAAGGCCCGTAATTAACAACACTATGTCACAGAAACGTGATTTATCCTTCCGCCAAATGGTGGATTTGAGCTTCGGCTTTTTTGGCGTGCAAATCGCTTATGCCCTGCAAAGCGCCAATATCAGCCGCATCTTTGCCACCCTGGGCGCAGACCCGCACCAGCTGTCTTTCTTCTGGATCCTGCCTCCACTCATGGGCATGATCGTCCAGCCGCTCATCGGCAAATACAGCGACCGCACCTGGTGCAAGATGGGCCGCCGCAAGCCCTATTTGCTCATCGGCGCCCTCATCGCCGTGCTCGTAATGGTTTTCCTGCCCAATGCCGGTTCCCTGCACTTTAGCGCCCGCATTTTCCTGGGCCTGAACATGGCCATGTGGTTCGGCCTGTTCTCCCTCATCTTCCTGGACACCTCCATCAACGTGGCCATGCAGCCCTTCAAGATGATGGTGGGCGACATGGTAAATGAGAAGCAGAAAACCACCGCCTACAGCATCCAGAGCTTCCTTTGCAACGCCGGCAGCCTGGTGGGCTTTCTGTTCCCCATCTTCCTCACCTGGATCGGCATTGCCAATACGGCCGAGAAAGGCGTGGTCCCGGACAGCGTAATCTATTCCTTCTATGGCGGCGCCGCCATCCTCATCCTGTGCGTGCTGTACACCTTCCTCCGCGTGAAGGAGATGCCGCCCAAGGAGTACGCCGATTTCCATGGCATCGATCCCCAGCGGCAGCAGGCCAAGGCCGATAAGGGCCTCATGAAGCTCCTGCTGGAAGCCCCCAAGGCATTCTGGACCGTGGGCCTGGTGCAGTTCTTCTGCTGGGCCGCCTTCCTGTATATGTGGACCTATACCCCCGGCGCCATCGCCTTTAACGTGTGGGGTACCACCGACACCGCCTCTCCCGAATACCAGGATGCCGCTAACTGGGTAGGCGTGTTCTTTGCCGTCCAGGCCGTCGGTGCCATGCTCTGGGCCCTGGTGTTGCCGCGTTTCAAGAATGTGAAATGGGCCTATGTGGTGTCCCTCCTCATGGGCGCCGTGGGCTTTGTGAGCGTGTTCTTCTTTACCAGCCGCATCCCGCTGTTTGGCAGCTTCCTCCTTATCGGTGCTGCCTGGGCGGCCATGCTGGCCCTCCCGTTTACGCTCCTTACCAATGCGCTGGAAGGAAGCCCTTACATCGGCTCCTATCTGGGCCTGTTCAACTGCACCATCTGCATTCCCCAGATTGTGGCCGCTGCAACGGGAGGCGCCGTGCTTTCCCTGGTGGGAGGCGGCCAGCCCGCCATGTTCCTCATGGCCGGAGCATTCCTGGTGCTGGGCGCCCTGAGCGTAAGACTCGTGAAAGTCAAATAAACCTATTTATATATTATTAACTAACTACACACTAAATGAAAAGGATTTTAACCGCAATCGCAGTTCTGCTAGCAGCCTGCGTTACCGTATTCGCCCAGGGCGGATACCAGGTTAAAGGTGTGGTAGTCGATGCCATGGGTCCGGTCATCGGAGCCACGGTCATTGAGCAGGGGACGACCAACGGTACGTCCACCGGCCTCGACGGCGACTACCTCCTTAAAGTTTCCAGTGCTAATGCAGTGATCGAGATCAGCTGCATCGGGTATTCCACCCAGGTCTTCAAGGCCTCCGAGATGCCCGCTACCGTCACCCTCGTCGAGGACGCCGAGTTCCTGGACGACGTTGTGGTGATCGGTTACGGTACTGTGAAGAAAAACGACCTCACCGGTTCTGTTTCTACCGTTAAGGCCGATGAGATTAACCGCGGCGCCATCAACTCCCCGGACCAGATGCTCATGGGTAAGGTGGCCGGCCTTATGGTTACGCCTCCTTCCGGACAGCCCGGCGCTTCGGCTACCATCCGTATCCGTGGCGCTGCATCCCTGAATGCAAGCAACGACCCTCTCATCGTGATAGACGGCGTTCCTATCACCGGAGACGGTGGTGCCGGTATGGGCAACCCCCTGGCCTCTGTGAACCCCAACGATATCGAGAGCTATTCCGTGCTCAAGGACGCTTCGGCCACGGCCATCTACGGTTCCCGCGCTTCCAACGGTGTTATCATCATCACCACCAAGAAGGGTACCGGTCATGACGGTGTAAAGGTGAGCTTCAATGCAAGCTATTCCATGAAGCAGAACTACCAGTTCTTCAACACCATGAGCGGCCAGGAGTTCAACGACTATGTGACCAAGTATTATCCTACTGCCACTAAGCTGCTGGGCTACAATGGCCAAATCTACAACACCGACTGGCAAAAGCAGATTTACCGTCTGGGCTCTACCGTCGATGCCAACCTCACCGTTACCGGCGGCAAGATTATCCCCACCCGCGTAAGCTTTGGTTTCAACATGGACCAGGCCACCATCAAAGTGGGTGAGAACGACCGCTATAATTTGGACGTGAACCTGTCGCCCAAGTTCTTTGACAAGCACCTGTCCATCAATGCCAATGTAAAAGCTATCTATCAGAAGACCGACTGGGCCAGCAATCCTGTTGGAAATGCCCTGTCTTTCGATCCCACCAAGCCTTTATATATGGATGACGGCAAGACCCCCTGGAACTGGTACGGCTCTACCGGAGACCCCAACACCATGGCCTCTACCAACCCGCTGTCGGCTATCTATGAATATACCGACCGCAACGCCTCTGTCCGTTCCATCGGCAACCTCCAGATTGACTACAAGATTCACGGTTTCGAGGACCTGCGTGTTAACCTGAACATGGGTTATGACGTGGCCCAGACCAATGGTGAGAAGTTCAACAAGATTGGTTCCCGCAACGCCCTGGCTGCCAGCCCGGACACCGCCAACAAGTATGAGAACTTCAACTCCAACACCCTCCTGGAACTCTATGCCGACTATTCCCATGACTGGGGCTGGTCCTTCCTGGATGCCATGGCCGGTTACTCCTGGCAGCACAACTATGTCAATTACGGTTATGCCAATTATTTGAACCGTGAGCCCCGCTGGCAGGAAGCCGACATCTTTACCGAGTGGCTCCCCGACAAGAAGGAATACTACCTCATGTCCTTCTTCGGCCGCATCAACTACAGCATCCTGGGCCGTTATCTCCTTACCGTAACGCTCCGTACCGATGCCTCTTCCCGTTTCAGCGCCAAGAACCGCTGGGGCCTGTTCCCTTCGGCCGCCCTTGCCTGGAACATCAAGAACGAGAGCTTCCTCAAGGACGTTAAGGCTGTGGATGCCCTCAAGCTGCGCTTTGGCTGGGGCCGTACCGGTCAGCAGGATGTGGGCTCCAACTACTATCCTTACCTGGCCCGTTATGCCGTGGGCACCAACCCGCTCATGACCTACAACATGGGTGACAAGTTCTATAACACCATGACTCCGCTGGCCTACAACCCCAACCTGAAGTGGGAGACCACCGAGACATTCAACGTGGGTTTGGACTTCGGATTCCTGCAAGACCGCATCTCCGGTAGTGTGGAAGCCTACTATCGCACCACCTCCGACCTCCTTAACGAGGTAAGCGCTCCGCTGGGTACCAACTTCTCCAACCGCGTGCTCACCAATGTAGGTAACATCGTCAATAAGGGTGTCGAGCTGAACTTGAACTTCGTTCCTGTCGAAACCCGCAACTGGCACTGGAGCATCGGTGGTAACGTCACCTTCCAGGATATCAAGATTACCAAGCTCCTGCAGGCCGGCGACGAAGAAAAGTATTCTGTTCACACTGGTGGCACCATGGGCTCCAACGAAGGTTACAGCTCGGTGTACAAGACCGGTTATGCTCCTTTCACCTACTACCTGTACCGTCAGGTTTACGACCAGGATGGCCAGCCCATCTTTAACGCCCTGTATGACAATTCCAAGGATGGCGAAATCACCGAGGCCGACCGTTATCTTACCGGCAAGAGCCCCAACCCCTGGCTGTTCTTTGGTGTGAATACCCACCTCAAGTACAAGAACTGGGACTTCTCCATGAACGGTCACGGTTCCATCGGCAATTATGCCCTCAATAAGGTACGCAAGGGATATGCCACGTCCTATGGCCTCACCGACGAGTCTGCCAAGGGCTACCTGAACAATCTGAACAAGGACTTCCTGTATCCCGAATGGATTGGAACCATGTCCACTCCTCAGGCCTACTCCGACCTGTGGCTGGAGAATGCCTCTTTCTTCAAGATCGATGACATTAACCTGGGATATACCTTCAAGTTCAACAAGAACTGGATCAATTCTCTCCGTTTGGCTGCTTCCGTGCAGAACGTCTGCACCTTCACCGCCTATAGCGGTCTGGATCCCGAGCTTACTTCCATCGACGGCGTAGACAGCAACTTTATCCCGCGTCCCCGTCTGTACACCATCCGTATGAGTATCAATTTCTAATCAGGGAAGAAAAATGAAAAAGTTTTATATCATATTCATTGCCTTTGCGGCCCTCTCCGTTTCTTCCTGCATTAAGCAGTTGGACACACTGCCGCTGAACGATTATGACTTCACCTCTGAGGCTGCGTACAAAGACGCATCCAGTTACCTCATGGGTTTGTCCTATATCAATGCCTACTACAACTTTGTAAGCCAGAACGATCCGGGTGCCTCCGACCTTTCCTTCGACGATGCCGGACAGAGTGAGCTCATCCGCCAGTGGCTGGTGCTCAACGATCTTCCCACCAAGTCCCAGGATATCGGCTGGAACAACGACTCCTATATCCCCGACCTGGCCGCCCACACCTGGACCAACGCCGACAACAACGCCCTCATCGCCGTGTATACCCGTTGCCTCAAGGCCGTGGCCCTGGTCAATGAGTTCCTGCTCCAGACCTCCGACGACCGCCTGGAAGCCCGCGGTCATACCGACATGGCCAAGCAGGTGCACCAGTACCGCGCCGAAGCTAAGTTCCATCGTGCCATGTACTACTACATCCTCCTGGACCTGTTCGGCAATCCGCCGCTCGCCCTGGAAGAGAATATCGGCGGCGAACTGCCCATTCAGGTAGGCCGTTCCGGTTTGTTCGATTGGCTGGAAGGCCAACTCAAGGAACTGGTAGCCGATGGTTCCGACATGCCTGCCAAGGGTGCCGTTGCCTATCCCCGTCCCACCAAGGACGCTGCCTGGGCACTGCTGGCCCGTCTTTACCTGAACGCGCAGGTTTACACCGGCACCCCCCGCTGGGCCGATGCCAAGGCTGCCGCCCAGAAGGTGATCGAAAACGGCTACTCCCTGCACCCGAACTACCGCGAGCTGTTCATGCAGGACAACGGCCAAACCTGCTCCGCCGATGAATTCATCTTTGCCATCGACTACGATGCCAACAACAGCCGCAGCTGGGGCGGTACCACCACCCTCTCTTCCGGTGCTTTTGACGACACCATGAACAAAACCGTTTCCGGTTATCTGGGTGTTACCAGCGTAGAATATGTATCGGCCGAGGTTTGGAACGGTTATCACATCAACCCCGAATTCGTAGAAGAGAACTTCGAACTTTCCAATCCCAGTTTTGCCGGTGACGGCAGCACCCTGGGCTACGATCCCGCCAACAGCGACCAGCGTCTTATGCTTTACAATGCAGGTGCCGCTGCCGCCAACTATCTGTCTACCGATGCTACTACTGGTTGGCGCTGCTGGAAATGGGCCAAGATTGACTCCAAGGGCAACGTGATTCCCCGTGGCGGTGAAGATAACGTGTTCTGGAAGTTCTCCAGCGCCGACTTTGCCATCTTCCGTCTCCCGGAAATGTACTACATCTATGCCGAGTCCGACGCCCGCCTCAACGGTGGCACCACCACGGATGCAACGGCTATCGGCTACATCAAGGCTCTGCGCGACCGTGCCGGTCTGGCTGCTCCCGGCGGTTCCATGACCGTTGAATACATCCTCAAGGACAAGGCCGCCGAGTATCTTTGGGAAGGCCAGCGCCGTCAGGACGAGATTCGTCTGGGTATTTTCGATGCCGATCCCAATCGTTACATCTACCCTATTCTCGAGAGCGACCGTTCTGCTAACCCCAACCTCGAACAGAACCCTGGTTATTAATCGATGATTGCTATGAAAAAGATATTTTCCGTATTATCGGCAGGCTTGCTCCTTCTCTCGGCTTTCAGTTGCATGAAAGAAGATGAGAAAATTATGGTGAACCCTTCCAAGGGTCAGAAGCCTGTCTTGCTCACCAGCGATACCGAAGACGGTATTGTAGTGACCTATACGCCGGCAACCTACTATTATGGAGAGGATGCCGTGAATACCAAACTGGTTTACCATGGCCTGTTCCTGGTTAAGCTCAACGGCAAGGATGTCAACATCAATCTGGGCGCCAAGACCCCCAAGGACGTAGAGAATACCCTGGAACTGGGCAAGAAGAGCCTCATTACCACCCTTATTGCTGCCGGTGCCCCGCAGGATGCCGAAGCAACGGGCGAGATTGTCCTTCGTTCCTCGGTGAGCAATGTGTTCGCCAGCGCCAACATGGACGCCGATGCCCATATCCCCTTCACGGTGTATGTAGAGATTGCCAAGGGCAGCCCGTACGCAGAATACACCCAGGATAGCCCTTGGGGCGTAACCGGTTCCCTGTCCAATTATGGAATCAACTGGGATAAAGACCTGAACATGTGGACCGACGGCACCAACCATGTGGCTGCTCACGTAGCCCTCAAGGCTGGTGACGAGTTCAAGTTCCGCAAGGATCAGGGCTGGGATGTGAACCTGGGCGGCGAATTTGCTGCACTGGATGCCGAGTTTGAAGTGACTCAGGGTGGCGCCAACATCAAGATTGCAACAGACGGTGTCTATGACCTGTTTGTGAATCCCGATGCCGGAACGGCCATTGTTTCCCTGGCTTACGATCCTTATCCCGATCTTACCGAGGTCAGCACCTGGTCTGTCATCGGTGCGCTCATGGGCACCAATTGGGATGCCGACTTTGCCATGGTTACCAACGGAACGGTCCACTGCGCATTTGGTATTACCCTTGACGCCGATTCCGAGTTCAAGTTCCGTAAGGATGCAGACTGGGGCGTGAACCTTGGCGGTGAATTCACCTCCATCGGTGCCGATATCGACGTGACGCAGGGTGGCGCCAACATCAAAGTAGGTGCGGCCGGTGTCTACGATCTCTTCGTGACGCCCGATGCCGGCGTGGCTGTGGTCAACGAGGCCTGCGGGCTCAAGATCAGCGCCATCATCGGCGGCGACGAACCCGAACCGCAGCCGGAACCGGTGAAGGGCTGGAACATCATCGGCCTCAACGGCGACTGGGATAACGATATCCTGGCCACTAACGACGGCGACATTTGGACGGCTTATATCACCGCCGAAGGCGACACCGAATTCAAGTGGCGCAAAGACGGCGGCTGGGACGAGAACTACGGCGGCGTGATGGTAGCCCTGGGCGAGCCCTTCGAGGCTGTGGCCGGTGGCGACGACATCAAGCTGTCCGAAGGCTTCTACAAAGTTGTCCTGGATGTTGCCAATCTCACCATCACCGTTTCTGACGGCAATGTGTGGTCCCTGATCGGTGACTTCAACGAATGGGCCGGAGATGTGGATATGGTTCTCACCGACGGTAAGTGGGTGTCTCCCGCTACCAAGCTGGAGGGTGGCTTCAAGATTCGTCACAACCATGGTTGGGACGAGAACGTAGGTGGTACCTTCGTTGCTGTAGGCGAGCCCTTCGCCGCTGTGGCCGGTGGCGACAACATCACCGTGGAGGCCGGTACCTATGTGGTAACCTATGATCCCACCGCTGCTACCATTACCGTGGACGAGCTGGGCTGGGGCCTGGTTGGTACCATCAACAGCTGGGGCGGAAGCCCGGATATCATCCTCAAGGAGGACGGCCTGTTCCTGGTTGCCAAGAACGTGGCCCTTACCGCCAGCGATGAAATCAAGCTGCGCTACAATCAGGATTGGGGCGTAAACCGCGGCGGTAAGTCCGTCCTGGGCCTCCCTGTCAAGGCTGTGGCCGATGGCGACAACATCAAGATCGGCGTGGAAGGCACCTATGACGTGTACTACCGTCCCGACTGCGATGTAATCATTGTGAACGAGGCTGGTACCGAGATCTCCTACTGGGGTGTCGTGGGCACCATCAATAGCTGGAATGCCCCGGATATCATTCTGTATGTCAACGATGACCAGCTCCTGGAGAGTGATGAAATCGAGCTCACGGCTACCGATGAAATCAAGATCCGTCAGAACGAGGATTGGGGCGTGAACCGTGGCGGCGCCTTCGCCAGCCTGGGCGAGCCTTTCGCCGTGGAGCTCAACGGAGCCAATATTGCCCTGGGTCGTGACGCCAAGGTAAAGGTGGTGTACGACGCCCTCAATGAGACCATCACCCTCAATGGTGAGTTTACCGGTGATGCCCCGGCTTTCCCGGATAACATCTTCGCCATTGGCAGCGACACCGGTTGGTCCGGCTGCTATCAGCTCTCCGGCAAGAATGGTCAGTACAAGGGCTTTGGTTACCTGAGCGGCGAGTTCAAGTTCAAGCCCAACGAGGATAACTGGGACGGTGACTGGGAGTGCACGGGCGAAGGCCAGATTGGCCAGGGCGACGACAACTGCCCCGCCCCCGAGACGGCCGGTTATTACATGATTGAGGTAGACCTCAATGAGATGACCTACCAGCTCACCCTCATCAATGGTATCGGCGTTATCGGCCCTGCTCAGGCCGGTGGCTGGGATGCCGACACCGACCTCGTCTATAACAGCGAGTCGGGTGCATGGGAAGGTACTGTGACCTTCACTGCCGGTGAGATGAAGTTCCGCGCCAACGATGGCTGGGCCATCAACTGGGGCGGCGCCCTGGATGCCCTTGTTCAGGACGGCGGCAATATCGTCGTGGAGGCCGGTACCTACGATGTGAAGCTGTACGCCTGGTGTGACGGCAAGGCCTACGCCACCCTCGAGGCTGCGGCTGCCGCAGAAGGCATTAAGATCGACGGTGAGTTCGATGACTGGGCCGATATCGAAGCCCTTTCCGGCAACCGTCCCAATGGTGATGCCAACACCAGAATCAAGGAATGGAAGATGTCATCCGATGCAAGCAACATCTATGCATACTTCAAGATTACCAAGTCCAAGATAACCAATAGTCGCTACTTCTATGTGGGGTTTGACTTTGACAAGGACGAGTCAACCGGCACAACGCACGACGCTATTCCTGGTTTGGAGGCGTATGTGGTTGTCTATCCTGCAGTAGCCGGTTCAGATCCTGTGGAATTTGTGAATGGCCTTGATCCTCAGTCTAAAATCTATGACAACAATAGCGGTTCGGCTACCGGCCTTGTCACAGTGTATGGCGTAGAAGATGCGGATGACCCCGACTATGTGCTGTTTGAAATGAGCATTCCCCGCGATAAGGTGGGCGTAGAAGTTGGCGCCGAGCTCACCGTGGCGTCCAGCTATAACAATTACACCACTGGCAAGCGTGAGGTGACGCTGTAATCAATTCTTTTTCGGACTGGAGCCCCTGACCGGACTCCAGTCTGCCAATTTTAAACACAAGAGCGTATGAAAGCCCTTTTCCGCATCATTGTATGCCTGTCCTGCCTTTTGTTTGTGTCGCCCGGATGCAAGAACCTGCAGCCCGACACGACTGAGCCAACAGAGGATAGTTTAACCGTTTCCCCCACTGTGGTTGTCTTCGGCCTTGACGGCACCGGCACCAAATATGTGACCATCAATACTTCCGGTGCATGGACTGCAACGTCAGATGCTGCATGGCTGCATCTCACACCCGTTTCTGGAACCGGCAACGGGGCCATTACGCTCACGGCTGATAAAAGCACCGAATCCCGCAAAGCGACCATAACCATTAAGGCCGGGGGAAAGGATGCTACGGTAAACGTAACCCAGGGAGAGGCCTCTTTTGTGCCGCAACCGGCCGAGTTTGACGGAAACAAGCGCTCTTCCACCACATACCAGTTGCTCATTTACAGCTTCGCCGACAGCGACGGGGATGGCGTGGGCGACTTCAAGGGTATCCAGAACAAGCTGGACTACCTGGACGCCCTGGGCGTAACGGCCCTTTGGCTGAGCCCAGCCCATCCTACCAGCAGTTACCACGCCTACGACGTGAATGACTACTATTCCCTGAATCCGCTGTATGCCGTGGGAGAAAAGACATCGGCCAAGGCCGAGGCCGATTTTAAGGCACTGTTGAATGCTGCCCATGACAAGGGGATCAAGATTTACATGGACTATGTCCTCAATCACAGCGGCAAGAATAATTCCTGGTTCCAGAAAGCCCTTGCCGACCCCGGCAGCAAGTACCGGGATTACTACTTCTTCAGCGCCAATCCTTCGACCGACTATAAGAATTTCCCCATGCTCAAAGGGACTACCTATCAGTCCGGAGAATGGAAACAGGCAACCACCGGTTCGCCGGTCATTACCATTACCAAAACCGACGATGCTGTGAAGACCGGCAGCGCCAGCTGGAATCTCTGGTTCTGGAAAGATGGTGGAAACGGGCAAGCCCTCAAGTTCGTGGCCAATGGCGATGGTACCTATTATCTGGTGGTAGAAATGAGCGGAAAGCACGGACTGCTGCTCCGTAAAGATGACAGCTGGGACGCCAAATTTGGCGCCGGCAGTGGCAGCCTTGTGGAAGGGACGCCCTACGAGATGCAACCCAACGGTGGCGACCTCTACTTTACCGGCAACGGACGGTACAAGATTACCCTTTCCAATGTCGGTGGCACCCAAACCCTGTATTATATGGGCTGCTTCTCCGACTGGATGCCGGACCTGAATTATGGGGATGTGAGCGTGGCCGAGACCAATGCCTGCTTCCAGGATCTGGCGGCATCGGCCGACAAATGGATCAATATGGGTGTGGACGGCCTGCGTCTGGACGCCGTAAAGCACATTTGCGGCGGCATCAACTCCTACAACAACAGCTCCAACATTACGCTCTTGGGCAAGTGGTACGACCACTGCAATGCTACTTATAAAAACGCCGGTCACAGCGACAACATTTTTATGGTGGCCGAAGCCTGGGACGGTCACAACGTGGAGAAGACTTATTATAAGGGCCTCACCTCCTGCTTTGAGTTTGACTATGGTTACAATGTGGGCGATATCTTGAACAACAAGAACGCTTCCGGTTTTGCCACCCAGGTGGCTCAGTACGTGACCGATCACACTTCTATGCGCGCCGATGCCATCACTTCTTTCTTCCTGTCCAACCACGACCAGGACCGCTTTGGCTCCAATGTGGGAAAGAATCTGGCCAGGATGAAACAGGCCGGCGCCATCCTGCTTTCTGGCCCAGGAAAGCCCTTCGTGTATCAGGGAGAAGAGTTGGGATATTATGGAACCAAGGGTGGCGGCGACGAGTATGTGCGCACACCTATCATGTGGGACAAGGCTGGGACTCAGTGCGCCAAGAAGGGCGTGGAGAACAAGGTGGACGACGCTATGCTCACTGCCGAGATTTCTGTTGAGGCCCAGGAGGCCGAGGCTGCGTCTATCCTTAATGTGTACAAGACCTGGAGCCGTCTGCGCAATACCTATCCTGCCCTGGCAGAGGGTAAAATGGAGCCGGTGAGTCTGGGCGGTAGTGCCATTGCCTCCTGGTACATGACCTCTGGCAATCAGAAGCTGCTGGTGGTTCACAACGTATCGGCCAACAATGTTATGGTGAACACTACAGCAGATGCGACCTTCGTAAAGCCCATCGCCTTGCTGGGTTCGGCCTCCATCGACGGCAGTACCCTCACTCTCGGCGGCAACTCCTCGGTGGTGTTTGAGCTGTAGATTGTTCCCATCCTATCGATATCGGGCCAGGTCTGTATTTCAGATCTGGCCCGATTCTGTGCACGAGATGGTCGATTTTCCGTTCTGGTGAACAAAAACCGCCCCTTCTTGTGCACGAGATGGTCGATTTTCCGTTCTGGTGAACAAAAACCGCCCCTTCTTGTGCACGAGATGGTGGTTTTGCTGTTCTGGTGAACAAAAACACCCCTTTTTTGTTCACGAGGTGCTGGTTTTGGCATTCTGGTGAACAAAAACATGCCCTTTTTGTGCACGAGGAGCTGGTTTGGGCGTTCTGGTGAACAAAAACACCCCCTTTTTGTTCACGAGATGGTCGATTTGCCGTTCTGGTGAGCAAAAACCCTCGATTCTTTTGCATAATTTGAAGTGATTGATTACATTTGTAAAAATGATATCATTTATGGAACAGGTCGCAAGAGTTCAAACTGTAATCAGGCTAGCCCCGCACATCATGGAACGGGCTAAACAGTGCGCTAGAAAGAAGAATATGTCTTTTAACGCCTATGTTGAGGCGGCGCTGGAAGAGGTTTCTTCGGCCAAGATACCCAAGCTCTCAAAGGATTTCCAGATTGCACCCGAGATTGCTGCATTTAACGGGATGATTCCAGCTCCCACTCAGGAAGAGCTGGACGCAGATCCCAGATTAGCTAATATTATGTGCATATGATTCTGCTCACTAAAGTTTTTTTGGACACGAATGTCTTAATGGATTTATTGGTGTCGGAACGTAATAGCGTGCCGGTGAATTATATTCTTACGGCGGTATCAAAGCATCTATTGGAGGCTCAAATCTCTACGCAAAGCATTATCGATGCATACTATTCGTCACAAAAGTATCACGTGCCATTCTCGGCTTTCAGGGATTTTGTGGAACAAATACGGCGTTACGTGAATTTTAGCTGGATTGATTTTCGCGATATTGACTGGGCCTTGGAGAACTATTCCGGGGATTTTGAAGACGATGCCCAATATGCTTGTGCCTATCAAGGAGCTTGCGATTATTTTATAACGCGGGATAAGGGCTTGTTAAGCCACAATACCCTCCAAAGTCCTTTACAAATCATCTCGCCTGATGATTTCGTAGCCCAGATGTTTTAGATTCCCAAGATAATTAGTATCTTGCAGCCATGAAAAAGACTTTACTTCTCATGGCTGCATTATTTGTAGCCATTTCCTGCGGTGAGAACACCACGCAGCCCGCTACGGACACCACCCCGGAGTCCGGAACCAACCCCGGTACGGATCCTGGCACAGACCCCCAGCCCACCACCGTGTCCTTTGCCAAGGGCGCCGATATCAGCTGGGCGACGGAGATGGCTCATAAGGGATACAAGTTTTATGACAGTAAAGGAGTGGAAACCGAGTGTACGGCGCTAATGAAGATACTGGGATGCAATGCTGTCCGCTACCGCGTTTGGGTGAATCCATCAAGCGGCTGGTGCAATAAACAAGATGTCCTTGCCAAGGCAAAATTAGCCCAGGCGCAAGGTCTGGCCATCATGATAGATTTTCATTATTCCGACACTTGGGCCGACCCTGACAAACAAACCATTCCTGCCGGCTGGCCCACGGATGTAGATAATTTGGCAATTAAAGTCAAAGAGCACACGAATGATGTGCTTGGTACCCTTAAAGATAATGGCGTGTCCGTTACCTGGGTGCAAGTGGGGAATGAAACCAATACCGGTATGTTATGGCCGGCAGGAGAAGTCACAAATACCAATGCCGGCGCGCCCTTTGCCAAGCTGGTCAATGCCGGCTATGCTGCTGTAAAGGCCGTTTATCCGGATGCTGCCGTTATTGTCCATCATAGCAACGCACAGGATTGGGGGGCCAATAAATGGTTCTATGACCTGGTGGTCAAGGCTGGGGCTCAATTTGATATGATTGGCCTGTCTCTGTATCCCTCCTATTGGGCAAATGGCGGTTATCCGGACTGGACACCCTATTGCCAGCAAGCTGTGGCTAATTTTAAGAGGCTGTACGAGGCCTATACTAAGCCAGTCATGCTGGTAGAATTCGGTATGCCGGTGTCGGATCCTGCCAAAGCAAAAGCTGCCGCAGAGTATCTGCTGAACGGCGTCAAGGATTGGTCTTGGTTCAAGGGAATCTTCTATTGGGAGCCGGAATCGGAACACGACCGTAATGGTTACGACTACGGCGCCTTTGCCTCAGGGAAGAGTACAGGCGTAATGGAGGTTATTTGCCAATAAACTCCCTGCCGGATCATTCTCACGCAGGGAGTGCGTGTTATCCCCGGGCTTTTTTGCCCGGGGATAATCAGTTAAATCATTGATAATATGATACTTACGTCCACGCGCCTAACAGATTCTCCCCACAAATCTCCCCAACTGCCTCGCTCGTGCACAAAAACCGCCATTTTTGTTCACCAGCCCGCCCAAACAG
>CAJOHK010000012.1:33334-51953 GCA_905234285.1 uncultured Bacteroidales bacterium | reverse complement strand
AACAGGCATCTCGTGCACAAAAAGCCGCCATTTTTGTTCACCAGCCCGCCCAAACAGGCATCTCGTGCACAAAAACCGCCATTTTTGTTCACCAGCCCGCCCAAACAGGCATCTCGTGCACAAATAGCCGCCATTTTTGTTCACCAGCCCGCCCAAACAGGCATCTCGTGCACAAAAAGCCGCCATTTTTGTTCACCAGCCCGCCCAAACAGGCATCTCGTGCACAAAAACCGCCATTTTTGTTTACGGGGCGTAAAAAATGGGATTAACTCGAAGGCGAGTTAATCCCATTCACAATAAGCAGGTAATCTTACAGTTCCCAGGCCAGGGCCGAGGCGCCCAGAATGGCGGCGTCGGATTCTTTGAGCTGGGAGAATACCAGGTCTACCTTGCCTCTCCAGAGCGGGAGCACATTCTCGTCCATGGCTTTCTGGATGGGATCGCGCAGGAATTCCTTGGCGCGGGCCAGGCCGCCGAAGAGCACAATGGCCTCGGGGGCGCTGAACTCGATGAAATCGGCGAATTTCTCACCCAGGATGCGGCCGGTGTACTCGAAGATCTTGAGGGCCAGTTTGTCGCCGTCCTTGGCGGCCTCGAATACGTCCTTGGAGGTAATCTTGTCCAGGGAACGAAGCTCGGAGGGCTCGTCGCTCATTTCCAGCCATTCGCGGGCGGTGCGGGCTACGCCGGTGGCGCTGGCATAGGTTTCCAGGCAGCCGGTTTTGCCGCAGTTGCACTGGCGACCGTTGTGACGCACGGCGCAGGTGTGACCCAGCTCGCCGGCAAAGCCGTCGTGGCCATACACCACATTGCCGTCAATCACAATGCCGGAGCCCACGCCGGTGCCCAGGGTAATCATGATGAAGTTCTTCATGCCGCGGGCGGCGCCGTAGGTCATTTCTCCCACTGCAGCGGCATTGGCATCGTTGGTTAGGGACACCGGAATGCCATTCATTTGCTCGCTCAGGAGTTTGGCAAAGGGAATGGTACGGTCTCCGCCCCAGGACAGGTTCACGGCGTTCTCGATGGTGCCGGTGTAATAGTTGCCGTTGGGGGCGCCCACGCCGATGCCGCGGATGCGGCCCTCGGCCTTTGCCTCGGCGATGATGCGGTTGAGGGCTTCGGCCAGCTCGGCGATATAAGGTTCTACTACGGTGAAATTATCTGAGCGAATAACGGTTTGGGCCAATACGGTGCCACGGGCATCCACGATGCCGCATTTGGTGGTTTGTCCGCCTACGTCAATACCGATTACTAAATCTTGTGCCATGTATACTTATGCTTTTTTGATCTTGGAGCCGGAAACGGCAAAGAAGAGGATGAAGGCAACCGAGGCGGCCAGTACCCAGTAGCTGGGCATGTAACCGGCAACGTCGGCGATGGCGTTCTGGACCAGCGGAACAATACCGCCGCCAACCACCATGGCCATGAAGATACCGGAAGCCTTCTCTGTGGCAGCGCCCAGGCCTTCTACGGCCAGGTCAAAGATGGTGCCCCACATAACCGAGGTGCACAGACCGCAGAGAACCAGCAGGATGGCCGATACAGGAATATTGGCGAGGACACCCTTGATGGTCATGGGAATGGCAACGCTGGAGGGCAGGAAGATGGCCACAATCATGAACAGGAGAGCCACGGCCGACACGCAGGTGAGCTGGGTGCGGGCCGATACCTTGCCGCTGATGACGCTGGAGACCAGACGGCCGGCCAGCATGAGCAGCCAGTAGATACCGGCGATGAAACCGGCAATCATGACGGCGTTCTGGGGATCCAGGCCTGCGCCCTTGTCGGAGTCGGCCAGGTAGAAGTTCAGGGTTCCGGGGATACCTACCTCAACACCCACATACAGGAAGATGGCGATGATGCCATACACAAAGTGGCGGAATTTGAGCGGGCTCTCGGCGGGAGCGGCCGACTTGGTGGCGTCCGGGTCCTCGATGGGGACAAAGAGGAGCACGATGAAGGCGAAAGCAAACACGCCCATGGCCAGGAACAGCATGGGGTTCACGTCGGAGATGAGGGAGTCCTTGGTGAGCTGGCCGATGAGAGCACCTACCAGCATGGGGGTGAGGGTGCCCATCATGGAGTTGAAGGAACCGCCAATCTGGATGTACTGGTTGGATCGGGCGCCGCCCAGAATCTTGAGCATGGGGTTCACAACGGTGTTGAGCATGCACATGGAGAAGCCGGCGATGAAAGCGCCCAGCAGGTACACAAAGAAGTTGGCAGGAAGACCGGCGATGGTGGCGCCTACGCCCACGATACCGGAGAGGAACTGGACAAATACGCCCAGCAGGCCTACCAGCAGAGCGGCCAGAGCAGTGAACTTGTAGCCTTTCTTTTTGAGGAGAGCGCCGGCGGGGATACCCATGACGGCGTAGGCCAGGAAGTTCATCATGTTACCCATCATGCCCCAGGTATTGGAACCTTCGATACCGGGTTGCATCTTCCAGATGTTTCCAATAGGAGCTGCCAGGTTGGTCACGAACGAGATCATACCAAAGAGGAAGATCATCGTTAAAATGGCAATAAAGCTGCTGTTACCTTTTTTTGACATTTTGTTTTGGTTTTATAGTTGTACGTATTAATTGCAATCAGTTTTCAAATTTACGCAGTTTTTCGCAAAATTACAATAAGGCCGTCAGGGCTTCGTAGTAGCGCTTGGATACAGGTACCGGCTCCAGCCCCTTCTGGTCCAGCTGGGCCAGGGCATAGCCGGCGGCGTCTTTGCGCACCAGCTCAACATGTTGCGCGTTTACAAAGTAGGAACGGTGACAGCGTACCAGGCCGTGGCGGGAGAGCACCTCTTCCAGCGCTCGCATGGAGGAACGCAGGGCGTAATCCTTCACTTTCCCATTATCCAGGTGTACAATGTGCACGTAGTTTTCCTCGGCCCGGATATAGAGCACAGCCTTGGAGGTGACAATGAGTTTGATGCGTTTCATGTCGTCCTGGAAGCGGATGAGGGTTTTCTCGTCTACCGCCGGGGCGCCCGCCGCCCGCCTGGACAGCACATACGCCTGCACGCCCAGGGTGCAGATGGCGTAGGGGAATACCACAATGCCGGCCAGGTACAGCACACAGGTGGACATGATGCCGAAGTAGGTGTACTGCCCAGCCCAGCCGATGCCCATGGGGATGGAGAACAGCAGCCCGCACACCACCGTTTCTCCTACGCACCATATTATATAGAGCGTCCAATTGAGGTCTATGACGCGCCGCAGGATGAACAGCAGCATGCGGGACAGGGCCAGCACGCCCAGCAGCGTGAGCGACGTAATAATGAGGTTTAAGGTAAAGCGGCCTTTCCCCAGATCCAGGAATTCGGAGATGTCAAAGGGGTCGTAGGCCAGCACAAACAAAAAGTAAAACAAGGGGACCGCCACAAAGAACACAACGTTCACGGGCATGCTATAGAAAGTCTTTGAGATGGTTTTCATTTGGTCTCAATTTAGTGTGACAAATATACAATTTTTTCTTCGTTCGTCCCAAAATAGGCACTTTTGTCCCTAAATAGCGGCTTTGGTCACTTTTCGTTCGTCCCAATGACATTTCTTTTCCTGTGACGGATGAGGGCGGTAATTTTGCACCAGAAAAACCAGTACGATATGCAAACCATTCCCGTTTTCTTTTCCATCGACGATGCTTATGCACCTTTTCTGGCGGTAGCCCTCGCTTCCATTAAGGAGAATGCGAGCCCCCGCTATGCCTACCATATCCATATTCTCAACGACAATCTCTCCGAGGAGAGCCGTTCGCGCCTCAAACCCTTGGAGGAATCCAACTTTACGCTGGAGTTTGTCTCCCTTACCGACCGTCTGAGCCGCTTCATGGCCGACAGCCGCCTGCGCAACCATCGCTTCCAGGCTTTCTCCTCACTGTCCATCTACTTCCGCCTGTTCATTCCGGAACTGTTCCCGCAATATGATAAAGGTATCTACCTGGATGCCGACATAGTGGTTCCCGGCGACATCTCCCGCCTGTGGGAAGAGCCCCTCGGGAACAACCTCATCGGCGCTTGTGCCGACTACAGTATCCAGCACATCGCTCCCTTCATGCGTTACATCGACCAATATGTGGGCGTCGACCACCGTAATTATGTGAACAGCGGCGTGCTGCTGATGAACCTCAAGCGCTTGCGTCAGCTGGATATGGCCGGCCGCTTCCTGCAGTGGATGCGCCGCTACAATTTTGCCACCGTGGCCCCCGACCAGGATTACCTGAATGCCCTTTGCTGGGGCGCTATCCACTACCTGGATCCCAACTGGGACGCTATGCCCAACGAGCGCATCCGCTCCTTTGACAATCCCCAGATTATCCACTTCAACCTGGGCGCCAAACCCTGGCTCAACGAGAGCGTCCCGTACGACGACGTATTCTGGAAATATGCGGCCCAGAGCGGCTTCGAGGCCGAAATCCGCGCCCGCTGCACCGCTTTCCTGCAGGATCCCGAGGCCGTGGCCCGCTACCAGGGCGGCATCGACGGGCTCATCCGCATGGCGGTGGAACTTACCACCCGTCGTACCTCGTTCCGCAGTATCATCACTACCCGTAAAGAATTCCGCTTATGCTGCTAGTGACTCCAGGCCGTGATTTGGCCATCGAAAACATTCGGCGCGCTGCGTTGAAAGGACGGTTCAATGACAAGACCGAGCCCTTTGACCCGCAGTGGGGCGCCGCCGACCTCAAGGCCGACATTCTGGACTATGTAGACAAATTGCCCACGTTGGGCTTTAAACTGAAAAACTTCGCCGCCCGCGCTATCGTGGACAGCTGGATTCGCCGTTATAGCCGTGGTGTGAATGAGGTGGTGGGGATGGAAAAGCTGGAGGCCGTCAAAGGCCCGGCCTTCCTCACCAGCAATCACTTCAATCCCTTCGATAATGGCGTGCACCGTACGCTGGCCATGGAGTCAGGTCATGGCCGGCTCACGGTCGTGAGCCAGGGCACCAACTTTGTGATGCCCGGGCTCAACGGCTTTGTGCTGCGCAACATCGACGTCATTCCCCTGATTCAGGAGCCCTCCTACATGAACGGTGCCTTCCGCGCCCTGATGCAGCAGAACCTGGACGCTAATCGCTTTATCCTCATTTACCCCGAGCAGGAAATGTGGTTCAACTACCGCAAACCCCGACCCGGCAAACGCGGCGCCTTCCTCTTTGCCTCCCAGTTCGGCGTGCCCGTGATTCCCACTTTTGTGGAGCTGCAGGAGTTGCCCCAGGTCATCGCACCGGGCTTCCATGACGTGAAGATGATCCTGCATGTGCTGGACCCGCTTTTCCCCGATCCGGCCAAAACCGATCGGCAAAACAGCCTGGACCTCTGCCGCCAGGACTACGAGGCCAAGGTGGCCTGCTATGAGCAGTGTTACCATCGGCCCTTAACCTACTCCTTTGAGCCCCAGGACATTGCCGGCTGGATTCCCCAGCCCTACTGGCAGCCCTGTCCCGCCGTGTAGTCCTGCTCGAAGTCGCGGTTTTCCTTTTTAAGCGAATCACTTAACTCTCTAATAATCAGCCACTTCCTGATATTCAGTCCGGCAAAAAGCCGGACTGAATATCTGTAATTTGCTGATATACATACACTTAGGTGATCGGCATAAATCGGCATAAATCGGCATAAAATGGCTACGCCCCGCTTCCGCATGTACATGGGATTTAATTTTTTCCAAAAAAGTGTTATATTTGCATGTTTTAGCAGAATCTTCTTTAAATTTATTATAAATTATGTCAGAAATTAAGAAAAGAGTCTATCGTTTCGGTGGTAAGCACGCCGAGGGCGATGGCAAAATGCGCGAGCTCCTGGGCGGCAAAGGTGCCAACCTGGCCGAGATGAACCTCCTGGGCATGCCCGTTCCCGCAGGCTTCACCATCACAACCGAGTGCTGCACCGAGTATTACCGTCTCGGTGGCGGTTACACCCCTGAGCTCAAGGCCGAAGTGGCCGCCGCTCTTGAGGCAACCGAGAAGATCATGGGTAAAAAGTTCGGAGATCCCGAAGACCCCCTCCTCGTGAGCTGCCGCTCCGGTGCCCGCAGCTCCATGCCGGGCATGATGGACACCATCCTCAATATCGGCCTTTGCTCCAAGACCATCCCCGGTCTCATCAAAAAGACCAACAATCCCCGCTTTGTATATGACGCTTATCGCCGTCTCATCATGATGTACAGTGACGTTGTGATGGAGAAGGCCGAGGGCATCGAGCCCGCCGACGGCATGGGTATCCGCCAGCAGCTGGACCGCATGATGGAAGAGGTCAAGAAGGCCAACGGCTACAAGAGCGACACCGAACTCACCGCCGAGCAGCTCAAAGACCTGGCCGAAGCTTTCAAGGTTCGCATCAAGGAAGTCCTCGGCGTAGAATTCCCGGACGATGCACAGGCCCAGCTTTGGGGCTCCATCGGCGGCGTATTCAAGAGCTGGAACGGCAAGCGCGCCATCCGCTATCGCCAGATCGAGCACATTCCGGACGATTGGGGCACAGCAGTAAACGTGCAGTCCATGGTGTTCGGTAACATGGGTGACACCTCGGCTACCGGTGTGGCTTTCTCCCGTAACCCCGCCAACGGCGACAACAAGTTCTACGGTGAGTGGCTCATCAACGCCCAGGGCGAGGATGTGGTGGCCGGTATCCGGACCCCCAACCCCCTGAACGAAGCTACCAAGTCCGAGAAGAACAAGAACCTGGCTTCCCTGGAAACCGCCATGCCGGAGGTTTACAAGGAGCTGGACGATATCCGCAAACATCTGGAGGAGCACTTCCAGGATATGCAGGACATTGAATTCACCATTCAGGAAGGCAAACTCTGGATGCTGCAGTGCCGTATCGGCAAGCGCACCGGCCTGGCCGCCCTCCAGATGGCAGTGGATATGGTAGACGAAGGTCTGATCGACGAGAAGACCGCCGTCATGCGCGTAAGCCCCGCCCAGCTGGACGAGGTTCTGCACCCCATCCTGGATCCGGCCTCCGAGAAGAAGGCCCCCGTCCTGGCACAGGGTCTGCCCGCTTCTCCGGGTGGCGCTGTGGGCCAGATTGTCTTCACCAGTGAGGATGCCATCGAATATGCCAAGGCTGGCAAGAAGTGCATCCTGGTCCGCGAAGAGACCTCCCCGGAAGACATCGACGGTATGCACGCCTCTGTGGGTATCCTCACCGAGCGCGGCGGCATGACCTCCCACGCTGCCCTGGTGGCCCGTGGTTGGGGTAAGTGCTGCATCGTGGGCTGCGACGCCCTCAAGATCAACTTCAAGACCAAGACCGTCACCTTCGCCGGTGTAGACAAATCCTTCAAGGAAGGCGAGTGGCTGTCCCTGAACGGTGCCAAGGGTCTGGTGTACGAGGGCGCCATCGAAACCATGGACGCCAGTGAGAACCCGCTCTTTGCCAAGTTCATGGCCATGTGCGACAAGTTCCGCAAGCTGGGTATCCGCACCAACGCCGATACCCCCGAGGATGCCGCCCGCGCCCTCAAGTTCGGTGCCCAGGGTATCGGCCTGTTCCGTATCGAGCACATGTTCTACGGCCGCAACAGCGAACTCCCGCTGAGCAAGCTGCGCAAGATGATCCTCTGCGACACCGACGCCGAGCGCAAGGCTGCCCTGGCCGAGCTGGAGCCCTTCATGAAGGCCGCCGTCAAGGAGACCCTCCGCGTGATGGACGGCAAGCCCGTTGTGTTCCGTCTGCTGGATCCGCCGCTCCATGAGTTCGTTCCTCAGGGCGAGGAAAAGAAGAAGGAGCTGGCCGCCGACCTTGGCATTTCCGTCAAGGAAGTGGAGAAGCGTGGCGCTTCCCTGCACGAGGTGAACCCCATGATGGGTCACCGCGGCGTACGTCTGCACGTGAGCTTCCCGCTCATCGCCGAGACGCAGTATCGTGCCATCTTTACCGCCACCGCCGAGCTCCAGAAGGAAGGCCTGCACCCGCACCCGGAGATCATGATCCCTGTGACCATCAGCGCTCGTGAGCTCAGCTTCCAAAAGGCTATCTGCGAGAAGATCAAGGCCGAAGTACAGGCCCAGAAGGGGGCTCTCCTGGACTACCAGTTCGGTACCATGATCGAGATCCCTCGTGCCGCCCTCACCGCCGACCGTATGGCCCGCGAAGCTCAGTTCTTCAGCTTCGGTACCAACGACCTCACCCAGATGACCTTCGGCTTCAGCCGCGACGACATCGGCACCTTCATGGGTGACTACCTGGGCAACAAGATTCTGGACGCCGATCCGTTCCAGACCATCGACACCAAGGCCGTTGGCCAGCTGGTGAAGATTGGCGTGGAAGGTGGCCGCTCCCGCCGCAAGGACCTCATGTGCGGTATCTGCGGTGAGCACGGTGGCGACCCTGCATCCATCGAGTTCTTCAACACCATCGGTATTGACTACGTGAGCTGCTCGCCGTTCCGCGTGCCCATCGCCCGCCTCGCCGCGGCCCAGGCTCAGATCAAGCAGAGCAAGTAAGCCCATCCATAGGCTTTCGCGCACAAAAAAGGCTCTCCCGGTGCTCGGGAGGGCCTTTTTGTTAGGTTCGCGCACCAAATGGGCCTCTGTGGTGCTCGGGGGAGGCTACAACAGCTTGGCGGCTATCTCGGAAAGGTCTGAGCGCTCGCCCTTGCGGAGGAAGACGTGCTGGAAGAGTTTTTGGCCGGCCATTTTCTCGCCCAGGTGGGTGAGGCCGTTGGACCACTGGTCCAGGTAAGGCTGGTCTATTTGGAAAATGTCTCCAGTAAATACCATTTTGGTGCCCTCGCCGGCGCGGGTGATGATGGTCTTGACCTCGTGCGGCGTGAGGTTCTGGGCTTCGTCCACAATGAAATAGACTTTCCCGAGCGAGCGGCCGCGGATGTAGGCCAGCGGGGAGATGAGCAGGCGCTCGTCGTGCAGCATGGCCTCTATTTTGAGGGCCTGTTTGCTGCCGGGTTTGAAGCAGCGCTTGATCACGTCCAAGTTGTCCATTAGCGGCTGCACGTAGGGGCCCATCTTAGACTTTTGGTCCCCGGGCAGGAAGCCGATATCCTGGCCGCCCAGTACCACCGTGGGCCTGCTCAGTATGATTTGGTCAAAGTCGTCGGCCTGCTCCAGCGCAGCGGCAAGTGCGATGAGCGTTTTGCCCGTTCCAGCACCGCCCGTAAGGGATACCAACGGAATTTTGGGGTTCAGGCAGGCGTCCAACGCAAACTTTTGCTCGTCGTTGCGGGGCTTGATGCCATAGGCCACGTGGCTGCGGACCAGGGCTATTACTTTTCGGTCGGCATCGTAGCGGGCGCAGATGGACTCCCCGCCGAGGTCGAACTTGAATAGCTGGTTGGGGGCGGGCTCCCGGGCCTGCACTTCTTTCCAGGGAAGGCTGTTGTCCTGGCCGTATGCCAGCCGCTGAACGGCCTCACCGCTGGCCTTAACCTGAATCACCTGACGCTCAAGGCTCTCCATTACCTCGTCGTCTACCCTGCCGCGGAGATAGTCCTGAGCGGCCATGCCGGCGGCCTTGGCCTTGAGACGCAGGTTAATGTCCTTGGTGACCAGGGCCACAAATCGGCCAGGATTGTTGTCCCGCACCCACATGGCGGTGGCCAGGATGCGGTGGTCCTGAATGTCGTCCCGGAACAGGTCCTGGAATTCCGGAGCAAAGGGATGATTGGGTTCAATCTTGATGTACCCCAGATTCTTTCCCAGCGGCACGCCCCTGGCGCCAAATTCCTGTTTCTCTGTGAGCCGGTTGATTTCCCGCATGAAGGCACGGGCATTGAAACTGAGGGCGTCGTTGCCCTTCTTGAACTTGTCCAGTTCCTCTATGACGGCAATGGGAATCACAATGTCGTTGTCCTGGAACTGCTTTACGCTTTTGTAGTCGTGCAGGATAATATTGGTATCCAGTACAAAAATTTTGGCCATAGTGTAGTGTTATCTCATGTAAATATAAGGAATATTGAAAAAAATCGCAAAAGAATGCATGATAACTCTTGCTACCGTAGAATGTAAGTGGTTCATTCACAGTTACTTAGGCAAAATACCCTACCGAAAAATCGGCAGGGTATTTTGTGTAAATAACTGATTATCAATCACATCCATTCGACGGCGTGGCGCATCAGTCTTCCCCTTCCAGGGTGTTCAGGAGGGATTCCAGGATGTCGGGGAGGTCGGTTTTCTCCGAGAGAACCACGGTGGGGCGGCCCGGGACAGGGTGGCCGATAGGGAAGTACACCACATCCTGCAGGATGAGCTCGGCGTCCACGTAGTCGTAGTCGATATCGGCAATCTGAAGCACTACGCCGGGGACCTCGCCGAAGAGGATGCGTACGGGGAGCTCGTTGCCATAGGCCTTGCACACGTCGCGCACGCAGATATCGGCGCCGGTGCCGGCCTCGGACATGCTGCGGAGGGTGGTAAGGAGGCCGCCGTCGGCTACGGTAGCGCCGGTTTTGACCACGCCGTCCTCTACCAGTTCCCGCACTACTTCGTAGCAGTCGATGAAATAATCGGCGTCTCCCACGTCCGGCGGAGTGGAAGGCGTGGCGCCCACAGCCTGGGCCAGGGCCGATCCTCCCAGACGGAAGTCGCAGGGGTCGAAGGGAATGAACAGCAGCCAGTCGCTTTCCTCGGGAATCAGGGTGGCCGATGCCTTGCGTTTGCGGGAAATGCGCGGGTTGGCGGTCCTGTACGGCAGTTCCCGCAGCAGGCTATCTTCCTCGTCTACGGCATCTTCCTCGGCAACGGTAGTAGCCTTGAAGCTAACTGCCGGCTGGCCGCCCGTGAGGCTGTACTTGGAAATCTTGACACCCAGGGCGTCCAGGTAATCGCAGGCGCTCTCTACCGACTGATAGAAAGCCGCCGCCTGGCCGATTTCTTTGTGGCACCATTTCCAGTCGGCTTTGAGACTGAGGTCTCCCAAACGGAAGTGTCCGCTCATCCAGATGGCGTCTATGAGGGCCTGGGCTATTTTGGCGGCCGTGTAGGGACCGGCGAAGGGCAGCGGAAGCGTGTGCTTGTCAATGGCAAGGGCGTACTCCTGAATAGCGTCCTCCCTAAAAGTATACTGGTCCGGTGCGGGGTCGATGAGTTCATCGGCCAGGGTGTCGCTGTCCCCGTCCGGCTCTACAGGCGGTTCTGTAGTGCACTCCCGCAGCATCTTGGCCGGCGACAGCGGCTGCACCACTCCGTCTATGATGTATTTGCTATATAGCAGTTCTTCCAGCATTCCGGTTTCAAAATTACAGACTTTTTTGCAGAATTCAAACCCGCCGCCACTACCGATCACTTAACCAGCTGATAATCAGCGTTTTGTGGAAAAGAAGTCCGGCAAATAGCCGGACTGAATATCAGTAAACCGTTCAGAATGAGAAGGTTAGGTGACCGGCAAAAAAGGGCCGAAGAGGAGGGCGGCGGCAAAATAAGCCGAAAAAAAGTGTAAATTTGTAGTATGGATAGTGGATTTACAGAAGCGGGCTATGAGGCCCTGCTACAAGATATTTTCCAGCGTTTCCCCTCCGTACAAAAGGTGGGATTCACAACCGGGGCCTATAAACCCGGCCTGGAGCGCATGCTGGCCTTTGATCAGGCCTTGGGCTGCCCCTCAAAGGCCTTCAGGAGCATCCACGTGGCCGGCACCAATGGCAAAGGCTCCGTGGCCAACATGTTGGCATCGGCCCTGCAACGCTGCGGTTACCAGACCGGGCTTTTCACTTCTCCGCACCTGGTGGACTTTCGCGAGCGTATCAGGGTAGCGGGGCAAATGATTCCCAAGGAGTACGTTTTATGCTTCCTGCAACAGTGGCTGCCCTGGATAGAGGAGCACCAGCTGTCCTTCTTCGAGATTACCACCGGCTTGGCCTTCCAATGGTTTGCCGATGAGCACATCCCCGTGGCCGTGATAGAAACCGGCCTGGGCGGTCGGCTGGACTCCACCAACATCCTCACCCCGGAGCTGGCCATTGTCACCAGCATCGGCATGGACCATTGCCAGTTGCTGGGGAACACCCTGGCCCAAATTGCCGGGGAGAAAGCCGGTATCTTCAAGCAAGGCGTGCCGGCGCTGGTGGGGGAGAGTCACCCGGAAACCGCCCCCGTCTTCGAGGCCAAGGCGCAGGACTTCTGCTCCTTGTTCTATGCCGAGCGGCTCCAGCCCTCCCAATGGGCCGACAGGGAAGCCATCCTGCAGGAGATGGACCTCAAGGCGCCGGTGCAGGAGCACAACCTAAGGACCGTGCTGGTGGCCGTAGACCTTCTCAAAAAGGCCTTCCCGCTGCTGCAAAACCAGGAGGCCGTAAAAGAGGGCATCGTCCACACCGCCCATGACATGGATTTCCACGGCCGATGGGAACGCCTGTCCTCCCGCCCCTACGTGCTCGCCGACATCGGCCACAACGCCCACGCCCTGCAATCCAATTTCCAGCAGCTCCAGCAGTGGGTAGACAGCGGACAATTCTCCTCCCTCATCCTGGTCTACGGCATTATGGCCGATAAAGACCTGGACGCCATCCTACCCCTGATGCCCCAAGATGCTACCTATATATTTACGGCACCGGCATCGCCCCGCTCCTTGCCTGCAAAGGAGTTGCTGAGCCGCTTCCAGGCCTACCAGGCCAGCGGCGAACGCCCCTCCTGCCCGCTAAGGGCCTTTGCCACCGGCAGCGTGCGCAAAGCCGTGCAAATGGCCGTGCAGCTGGCGCAGGACCTCTCCGTGCAGCTGAGCCGCAGCGCATCGGCCCAGAGCCCCGCCCCGCCGCTCATCTACATAGGTGGCAGCAACTTTGTGGTGGCCGAGGCCCTGCCCCTGTTCCGCTAAAGGGCACGAATATTGGAATAGACCTCCTAGTATGAAACGCATCTTCACATCCATGCTGCTGGCCCTGCTGGGCTGGGCGGCACTATTTGCCCAAACTATGAACGACGGACATGAGCTCACCGCCCTCTGGAAGCAGTACCAGGAGGCCAGTAAGGCCGACCGGCCCCAGAAGGAGGCCCAAATCCTGCAACAGATCAAGGAAGAAGCCATTAAGCGGCAGCTGCCGGTAGATTTCTACGATGCGGCCGTTGCCTATGTGAATACGGTAAGCCGCCGGGACTGGAAGCAGCGCGACAGCCTCCGCCGCCAGCTGGCGCAGGAGGTGAAAGCCTTTGACCAGCCGCTGGTAACCTGCCTATGGATGGACGATTGGGACCGCGCCTCGGCGCAGGCTATGTGGGACTATGCGCAGCAGCGCCGCCAGCGCCTGCAGGAAGGGCACAACGCGGCCCTCTATCGCCAGCCGGGTTCCTACCTGAACGGTTCTCTTGCGGGCTTCATAGCCAGCGACTGGGAGTACGTCCTCTGGCACCTGCTGCCACGTAGTACCGTAAGTAAGGAAGTGCAGATGGCCCTGCAGGAACAGGTTCGGGGCCAGTATCCCAATGCGTTTGTCCTGGACTACTACCTGGAGTTGCAGCACAACTGGCAGGTTGGGGAGTGGGACAAGGAATACCGTTCCATGGAAGCGCTGGCGCAAAAGTATGCAGACCAGGCGGTAGCCGTGTACCCCCAGTCCCAGCTGCTGGCCCTGCGCCTGAGAAAACTGGTGGCCGACGAGGCCGATGACAGCGCCTATCGTGCCCTCTACCAAGACGCCAGGGACCTGGAAGCCAGGCGAAAGGCCTATAAAGGACAGGATGCCCGCCTGTTGAAGGGCTGCACCTATCCTGCCCAGCTCATGGAAACCCTCACCGGCAGCAGCCTGCAAGTCCAGGCCAGGGAGGGGGAGGCCCTTGTCTGTTTCCAGAACCTCTCCCAGGCCACCCTTATGCTCAAAGAGGGCAAAATCACGCTCAAGCAGTGGAAGCTGGACAATCCCAAGCGCAGCTTTTATTTGACAGACAGCCTCACGGTGGCCCTGCCGCCGCTGCCCGACGGCGAATATATGCTGGAGGCAGTACAGGGAGACCAGTTCGATTCGGTGAGCTACACGCAGTACACCCTGTCGGTGGCCACCCTGGCCGATAGCCGTGGAAGTTGCGTTTATGTGGCGCATTACCAAAGCGGAAAGCCCTTGGAGCAAGTAACCCTCCGACTCCTCAAGAACGGCAAGGAAGCGGCTACGAGCAGCCTCAAACTGAACGGCTTTACCCCGCTGCCCCAGGCGCTTCTCAAAGCCATGAGTCCCGATAAGTATTATACGCTGCAGGCCGTGAGCGGGCAGCAGAAGTCCCGTGAGGTGCAGGTTCGCAGCCAGGCGCCGGTGCAGCAGTACAACAACCAGGTGCGCTGCCATTTCTATAAGGATCAGGGCGCCTATCGGCCCGGCGATACCCTTTGCTTCAAGGCGGTGGTGTATGAGGGCGATCCTTCACTCCAGCTTCAGGTGTGCAAAGGAAAAAAGGTAGAAGTGCGCCTGCACGATTCCGAGGACAACATTCTGGAGGCCCTGCACCTCACTACCAACGAATGGGGCGCAGTGAGCGGCCGGTTTACCATTCCCACAGGCCTCAGGAACGGCCGGTTCGAGCTGGAGGCGGTGGGCTTGGGATACGATTGGTTCCGGGTCGATGAATTTGTGCTTCCTACCTTCGACCTGGACTTTGACCCGGTGGATAAACTGTATCTGGTGGGCGACAAAGTCCATGTGGGCGGCCGCCTCACCAGCTATTCCGGTCATTCGCTCAGGAACGTTAAGCTAACCGCCAGCGTCAACCGTTATGGGCAGGAAATCCTGAACCAGGAAGTCCCGGTACAGGCCGACAACCGCTTCGGCTTTGACTTTGCGGCGCAGGAGGCCGGCTACTATAACGTCACCGTCCGCGTTCTGGATCCCAGCGGAGAGACCCTGGAATTCAGTCAGGGCTGGTACGTGGGCGACGACCTGTCCGTCAAGGCCACCTTCCCCGACGCCGTAGATGCCAGTATCAAGCTGCGCGACCTGGAGCCCTCCTCCGCGGTCTGGCGTCCGTCGGTGCCTTCCTATACCCTGGAAACAGCGGCTTTGCGCATGACGCTCCAGGCTGTCGACAGAAATGAGAATCCCGTTCCTCTGCCGGTGAACTACCAGATTCTTGGGGCCGATGGCGCCGTTTTGGCCAGTGGCATCGTTGCCGACGCAAAAGAACTTTGCTTCGAGTTGCCGGGTAGCGGCGACTATCGTGTAGAGGCCTGGTCATCGGCCGTCAAGGCTTCCGGCGAGGAAGTTAAGGGCAAACTGAGCTGCAGGATCATCTGCCTGCTGCCGCAGGACGACCGTCTGGGCGCTTCGGTTCGGCGGGTGTTCCTGCCTGGCGCGGCCAGTGTGGCTGCAGGCGGGGAAATCGCTGCCCGCATGGGTACGTCCGAGGGAGTGGCCTATGCCTGGGCTACCTTGTACGGGCAGGATGCGCAGGTGCTGGACGTAAAGCGTCTGGAGGTGGCCGACGGTACCCTCCGGCGCATTAGCTTCCCCTATAAGGAAAGCTATCCCGACGCCGTGCGCCTGCAGGTGTTCTACTTTGTAGGCGGCGAGTCGGTGAGCTACGACCAGCTGGTGCGTCGGCAGAAAGACCGTTACAGCCTGCCGCTGCACTTCACCCGCTTCCAGGACAAGGCCTATCCCGGTACGCGCTATTCCTTTACCCTGCAAACCGACCCTGGCGCCGAGGTCCTGGCCGCAGCCTGGGACAAGAGCCTGGACGCTGTAGAAGCCAACGACTGGCCGATGGTGACGCTGCGCGATTTTTCGGTGCCCCCGGTGTATGTGTCATCGGTTTGCGGCAAGGTGGGAGGCGGTTATCCGGGCCGTCTCCGCTACAGGGGCAATGCTTTGGCAAAAGGTGTGGCGGCGCCCCAAGTTATGTACGACATGGCGGCCGACGATGCCGTGGAGGAGTCTATTCCTTTCCAGCTGGTAGAGACCAAGCCGTCTTTCGGCGGGCTGGAGGACGTTAAGGTGCGGGAAGATTTTGCATCGGCCCTCACATTCCAGCCGCATTTGCGCCCGGCGGCCGATGGCCAGCTGTCGTTCAGCTTCAGCACTTCGGACAAGCTTTCTACCTATTATGTACGCGTGTATGCGCACGACAAGTCCATGCACAATGCCATGGTGCAGCAGGAGATGGTAGTTTCCATTCCGGTGAAGCTGTCGCTTTTGCAGCCGGCTTTCCTGTATGCCGGCGATGTGTATGAGGCCGCCGTAACGGTGTCCAGTGCCGTGGATGTTCCGGTTTCCGGCCTTCTCAAGCTGCAATACGGCAGCGGCGCGGTTCAGGTACCCGTCACCGTCCCCGCCGGCGAAACCCTTACGCAGCGGTTCACTATTGATGTGCCCGCCGTTGGTGAGCTTCCTCTCACGGCTTCCTTCAAATCCGATTCCTTCTCCGACGC
Source organism: uncultured Bacteroidales bacterium (assembly GCA_905234285.1). Lineage (GTDB taxonomy): Bacteria > Bacteroidota > Bacteroidia > Bacteroidales > UBA932 > Cryptobacteroides. The sequence continues at coordinate 35,645 of CAJOHK010000012.1, read as the reverse complement.
CATGAGCGTCACGGTTCCGGTGTATGCTGCCGCGCAAACCCTCACCGAGGCCCATTCGGCCGTGCTCCTTGCGGGCGCTTCCCGTGAGGATTTGCTGGCCTCGTTGCAGGCCCGCTTTGTGAATGTACCGGGGTCAGAGGCTGTTCTGCGGGAGATTACCGTGCTGGACATGGTGCGTGACGCCATTCCTTCGCACGTGGAGCCTTCCGGCAATGATGTCCTGTCTTTGAGCGAGGCGTGGTATGTGCAGGAGATGGCTACTGCATTAAAGGACGCTTCCGCGAAAGAAAGGCTTTCCTCTGAAGTGACAGCGTCCTTGTTAGGGAAGATTATGTCGTGCCGCAACGCCGATGGCGGCTTTGGCTGGTTCGAGGGCATGGATTCGTCGCCCATTGTGACGGCGGTGCTGTTGGAGCGTTTTGCCAAGCTGCAGGCCCGTGGGTTCGAAGTGCCGGATCTCTCCTCGACAGTGGCCTATCTGGATAAGACGCAGTTCTCATCGGCTTTGCCTTATTGGCGGGGCTGGCTGTCCGATGCCCAGTATCTCCACGTTCGCGCCCTGTATGCCGCCGTTCCTTTCCAGGTGAAGGCGGTGTCGGCCCAGGACAAGGAGCGCATGAAGGCGTTTAAGAAGTGGGCCAAGGAGTACCTGGTGCCGTCCAAGAAGGAGGGCAGGGGACTGGAGGGCCAGATTCTGGCCAAGAGCCGCCGCATCCTCACGCTTCGTCGCCTGATGGCCGACGATTCGGGTCTCCTCAAGGCCATGGGGCTCAAGTTGGGAAGCAAGTCCAAGTTGGGCAAGTCCCTGGATGCCGATATGCGCTCGCTGCTTGAATATGCCGTGCCCCACAAAGATGGCGGCTGGTACTATCCCAACGCCGTCATGCCCTGGCGCGGCCTCCTGGAAAGCGAAGCCTATGCGCATAGCCTGATCTGCGATTTGCTGTGGTTAGAGTCAGCCTCTGTCGCTGCAGGGGATGCCTCTTCTTCCGCGTCGCTTCGCGACCCTGTACGGGCAAATGTTCCAGAAAAGGCATCCCCTTCCTCTAAGGCTGCCTCTGTAGCCGATGGCATCAGGCTGTGGCTCATGCTGCAAAAGGAAACACAGCATTGGGACAGCGAGCCGGCGTTTATCGATGCTATTACATCGGTCCTGGACGGATCCCAGGCGGTGCTGGATACCCGGGTGCTGGCCCTGTCGGCCACTTATGAGGCACCTTTTGCCCAGATCCAGGCGGCCGGGAATGGCTTTACCGTTGATCGGCAGTTCTTCCGGGAGGTGAACCTGGACGGCCGGACCGAGATGGTTCCCATTGAACCCGGTGAACCGGTTAAGGTGGGCGACAAGATTGTGGTCAAATATGCCATCTGGAACGGGGAGAACCGCAGTTTTGTGCGGCTCACCGCAGGCCGTGAAGCTGCGCTGCGTCCGGTGCAGCAGCTGTCCGGCCACATCGGCTGGGGCTTCATCCGGCCCGTTCGGGATGGTGTGCTCTGGGGCTTTGTCCCGCAGGGTTATAGGAATGTAAAGTCTTCTGCCACAGAGTATTACTTCGACAGTTATCCAGAGGAGAACACCGTGCTGCAGGAGGAGTTCTTTGTGACACAGGCCGGCAGCTTTGTGGCTCCCGTTACAGTCATTGAGTCTCTGTACGCTCCCCACTACCGCGCCAACAGCGCCTGGCGCGGCGTGCTGCCCGCCTCTGCTGGAGCTAATACTGCTAATAACTGATCACTTAAGTTGCTAATATACAGTGTTTTATGAAAATTCAGTCCGGCTATTTGCCGGACTGAATTTCTGTAAACATCTCAGTATCAGTCAGTTATACTTTACACTGATTCTCCGTTTCCTTCCCCAGATGTTCATTCCCTTGCCCAACGTCCCTCTGGCTGGACCGTTGGGTAGGTATTTCAGCGTTTTTCTTGCCTAACGTCCCATCAGTCGGACCGTTGGGCATGCCGAGGCACAAGAGCCAGAGGTAGGGAATACCCTCCCGGGGAACTCCACTACGCTTCGCTCCGTTCCGGCCCCTCCCATTGCCTCCTACGTCCCCGCTATGCGGGAACTTGTATTCAACGGGCCCCTCCCCCTACCCATGTGCGGGGGTGCACATGTCCCCAGGAGGGTATTCCTTCCTCCGGGCCCTGTGACAACCCATCCCCTCCCTCCTTGGACCAAGTCCACCCAGCATTTGGACGAGGTTCCCCGATAATTTGGTCTTGGTCACTGGGGTTTTTGGACCAGGTCCACTTTTACCCCTTGGACTAAGTCCAGCGAGTATGGCTTCTAGCGCTGTCTGGGGCACAATCA
>CAJOHK010000012.1:0-33260 GCA_905234285.1 uncultured Bacteroidales bacterium | reverse complement strand
ATGGAGCGCAACTTTCTATCCATCAATCATTTACACACCAATGGGTGCACCAGCAAGTGCACCCATATTTGCATATTTCGCTGAGGTTCAAATAGTTACTCTACACGACCACCAAGGGCTTTAATAAGATCGGGGGTAGAAAATTGGTTTGTGCCCAGTTTGTTGCCAGTTTGTGCGCGTTGTTCAGAAAGACAGTTCATTTATTACCGGCGAGGATTTAGTTCAAATTGTAAACCAAATTCGATAGGAACATCCAACCGCTCACGAGATTCGGAGCGAAGCGACAACGGTCGGCTTCTGCCGCCAGCCCCTCTCCCGAGGAGAGGGGTTTGGGGTGAGGGTAACGTGGGTTGTGGTTCAAAAGGAACATGTAACCTGTCCGAGAAAGCACAGGAGGGATGCCCCCTATAACGGAATCAAGCACCTGCAGAAACCTGTAAGTGCTTGATTTTTAAGGAGTGGGCGGTACTGGATTCGAACCAGTGACCCCCTGCTTGTAAGGCAGGTGCTCTGAACCAGCTGAGCTAACCGCCCGAAAACGGGATTGCAAAGGTAGACAAAAAATTTGAGATTGCAAATTTATTTGCTCACTTGTTCAAGAGAAGCACGGTAATCGGCCGGAGAAACACCCATAATGTCCTTGAAATTGCGCCAGGCGGTGGTGCGGGAACGGTAGCCGGCGTTAAAGAAGGCCGACTGGATGTCGGTGTCGGGGTTTTCCTGCAGCTGGGCCACAACGCTGGCAATGCGCTTGGCATTGAGCAGTTCTTTGAATCCGCCGCCGGTTTCCTGTTTGATGGCCCGGTTGAGGGAGGTGATGTTGGTGGCGCAATGATGGGCCAGGGACACCATGGTAAGGTTGGGATCCTTCCACAGTTCTTCTTTATCCATGACGCGGATTACACGGGGCCAAAGCTCGGTTTCCATGGGGGCAGGAGCTTCCTGGGCAGGGCTTCCAACGGCCGGAAATTCCTCTTGAGCGGGCTTGAAAATATCGGAGAGGGGGTTGGGCACCAGTCGGTCGTTAAGCTCAAACTCTGTGGAAAGAAGGAAGAACAAAGCCGCCAGGATGGGAAGCGCTATGAGCAGCGGGAGATAATAGGTGAGCATGAGCGCGATGTGCACCATGCAAATAATGAGAAGGCCGAAGCAATAGTTGAGTATCCACCAGAAGTTGGCGCTGCTCCGGCTGTAGTTGTGGGGCAGCACAAGGAGGATGAGGCAGTAGGGAACCATGACAAACAGCGCGGCCAGACGCACAATCACGTCCGGTTTGTAAGCAAGCGCCCAGACGCTGCCGGCCGAGAAAAGGGGCGTCCATCGGCCGATAAAGATGAGAAACACCAGCATCAGCAGGGCGAGGGGGAGAAACAGCAGCACCATCCTGACCGGAGTGAGCCATCCAGGCCGAACGACGGAAATTGGGTACAGGGTCATGATAATGTGCATGGCCAGGTAAAGGAGGCAGGATACCGGCTGCAAAAACTCCATTTGGGCTGTCCCCATAGGGGAGGTCACGCTCCATATCAAAGCAAAGGTGGCCATGACTCCGCTCACCAGGGATCCGAGGGCCAAAAGCTGGCGGGAACGGTCCCGCGAAGCCTCTCTTACGCTCCATAAATAGCGGGCGCAAATGATGCAGGCGGTCATCTCTATGGTGGTGGCCACAATGGACAGGATATATGGTAAATTGGTCATGGTTTTCATTTGATGTTTCAAAATTAATCAAAAAATTCAAAATTGACCACACTTTTTTGAATTTTGAAACGGGCTAATGAAGTTAATGAAACACTTCGTGGGGCTTTTTTCCCTACCTTTGTGAGACAAATGCGTACGCAATCAATCATTAAGCTGGTTTTACTGCCCGCTGCCTTGGCAGTGGCATCACTTTCCGTATGCCGGGCCGAATCCACCCAAGCCCCCGACTCCCTCAAGAAAGGAGCCGGCATCTCCATCCGTACCAACCTGCTGTGGGATGCCGTCTCGGAACCCAACCTCGGCATAGAGTTTCCGCTCAGTGACCATTGGTCGTTGGGTGTGGACGCCGGCCTCAAGGCCTGGCCCCGCTGGCTCGCTTGGGACTGGAATACCGAGGATCCCAAGCACTGGCGCAACTTTGCCATAGTCCCCGAGGTCCGGTATTACCTCAACCAGGTATATCAGGGGCTCTTCTTTGGGGCCGATGCCTTGTACACGCACTTCAACGTAGGTGCTGTTACTGCGCCCTTCCACATGTACCCGGAGGTGGAGCAGTACCGCGAGCAGGGCTCCTACTGGGCCGGCGGCCTCCTGGCCGGCTACGCCTGGTGGCCCTGGCAGCACTGGCGCCTGGAACTGGAAGCCGGCGCGGCACTCGGCCTGGCCGCCTACGAAAAATTCGACTGCCCGCACTGCGGCACCAAAGTGGGCGACGAGCGCAAAGTGGCCGTGGTTCCTAAGCTGGCCGTGAATATCGCCTACAATCCCGTTCCCCGGAAGGAGGCCGAACGCCGCCGCGCCCTGCGCCATGCCGCCGTCATTTCCGGCACCGATACCATTACGGTTCTCACGCCTCCCGTGGCCTTTGTGGTGCACCTGCATGACGTGAAGGCCCCTCAAACCGACGGCGACCGCCTGGCCAAGGAAGAACCGTGGGTGATCCCCATCGAGAAATATCGTCCCCTGGATTACCTTACCCGGCCCGGCCGCGACAGCATCATGTTCGTGCGTTTCCCCGTGAACAGCTGGGAACTCAAGCCGGAGTTCGCCCCCAACGCCGATGTGCTGGACCGCCTGTCCCAAGCCATCCGGCGCATAGCCGCCGATGAACGTACCAGCGAAATCCTGGTATCCATAGTCGGCCTGGCCTCCATCGAAGGTCCCCAGGACCGCAATGACACCTTATCTGTAAGACGCGCACGCGCGGTGGCCGATTACCTGAATGCCCAAACCGGCGTAAGCCGCCGCTATTTCGAGACCATCGGCAAAGGCGAGGCCTGGGACTGGTTCAAAGCCCAGCTGGAAGCCATCCCCGATGGCGGCGAAGGCCTGGACGCTGCCCAGGTGAAGACCCTGCTGGACATTGTGTACAACGAGCCGGACGCCGACGCCCGCGAGCGCAGCATCAAAGCCCAAAAGCAGCTCTATCCCATCGTCCGGGACCGTCTCCTGGCCGATCAACGCAACTCCGGCTACATCCGCGTGTACTACAACAACGCCCCGGATCCCGCCACGGAGCAATACAACCAAAAGGTATTGCCGCTGCTCAAGGCCAAGCGATACCACGACGCCGTGCGTGTCCTGGAAAGCGATCCTGCCCTCAAGGAGCGCACCCTCACCGATGCCGAGGCTGCCAACGCCTACGGCATCGCCCTCTACTTCACGGCTCTGGACAACAAAGCCGATGCTACAGAGAAGGAAGCCCTGGAGATGATTGAAAGGGCTGCCGCCCTGGGCTCCGATGCCGCCCGGGAGAATCTGGAAGGAATTAAGGTCTATGGCCCTGCCCGCAGGGAATATGAGGCATGGCAGGAGGCTATGAAAGATAATAATTAATACACGTGATATGAGAAAGAGTTTAATCATCTTGTCATTGGCCACCCTGGCGGCCCTTTTGGCCTGCCAGCGGGAGAAGCAGGATCAGGTGGATCAGGTAACCGAGGAAGTCTCCGGTTCCGAGGATGTGAACGCGCAGTTCGTGTTCAACGTGTCCACCTCCGCTACGGCCACCAAGCAGGCGGCTGCCGAGGTTCAATATGGATCGGTTCCATTCAGAGGCATGGCCGATGCCAAGCTCATGACTTGGGCATCACCTGATGGCGACGGCTCCATTCTGGTGGAAGACCACGACATGGACCGCGTCTATGACCTTTCCTCCATGCTGGCTGCCGGTAGCATCTCTGCATCCAATTCCCGCCGTGTGCTGGAAATGTCTTTGCCACTCATGACCAACACCCTGCTATTCTATGGTCGCTCTCCTGAGGCCACCGCCGGGTCGGACGGTTTCTCTAAGGAAGACTGCTTTGGCCTGTTGGATGAATACTTTGTAGACGAAAAGGCGGGCAAGGCCAACTTCCAGCTGGGAAAGCGCCTGCAGGATCCGGCCAAGTTCCTGGCGGCCGAAAAGCTTATGGCAGGTATTCTGACCAACATCATGAATACCAAGCTTTCCATTACCAATGGGACCCACGACAACATTTATGCCGATGATGTCCCGGTGAACGGATCCAATGCGTATGGCTTCGCTTTGGACGGAACTAAAACAACAGTAGATGCTGGCGGTTACCCGGAAATCAGTTGGATTAATTATGCCGGTGACTCCAGCCCCATACTCACAACGCACGTTTTGTATCCCGCCGAAGAAAAGCTGAACAATCTGTATAATCAGCTTACCACTATTGCTTCCGGCGAACTTCGCGCCGGCTCCGGTGAGGCTACGCTCCGCATTATCACGGATCTTTGGTCGGTCATCAATTCGGTGCGCTGCTGCTCGCCCACTTCCAAGAGTGAAGCTGTGGCCAAGTATTTTGCCGTGGTGGTTCACGAGCACTTACAGAAATACTTCTCTGCAGCCAGCATCGGTACCGCTGGAGAGCCGGTAACGGGTGTGGTATTCCAGCCTATTGCCACTATTGTGACAAATTTTGGTGCCGACCCCTGCTGGCCGGGTATCGATGATTCCTTTAAGCCTTCGGATAACGAACTCAATTCTATCAAGACAACAACTGGCGTACTGTATGGTTTCCCGGGTGCCTTCAATGTTCCCAGAGGAGCAGCCTATATGGCATATAAAACCACCGGCCGCTACTTCTATTATCCTCAGGTGTTTAACGTGAGTGCCGTAGACGGTCGTCCCGGCTCAGGCCAGGAATACAATGCCAACAATTATTACTATCCGGCGCAGCTCCTGTACTTTGGTAATAGCCCGCTGCGTGCTTCTACCAAAACGCACAAGACTTCCGAGTATCCTGAGAATTCAACTGATTGGAACAAAGATGCCAGCTGGACATCGGCAGAGGGTTGGGGCGGAACCCATATCTCTTCTTCTACGCGCGCCGTTGCCATGACTTATGACATCAAGTACGGCGTGTCCATGCTGGAGACCAAGGTGGGTTATGCGGTGGCAACCCTTAAGGATAACAACCATGCTATTCAGAAGGGCCTGCATCCTACCCTCGGTGATAATGAAGAGCCCGATCAGGAGATTCCCGTCAATGATAACTCCTTCAAACTTACCGGTATTATCATTGGCGGCCAGCCCCAAAATGTGGGTTGGAACTTTTTGCCCCGCGTAGCCAAGAAAAAAGACGGCACCGACTCTACGGCGGTACAGTACGGCTTCATCTATGACCGTGCTATCCATACCGGGGCCACATCAGGTTATCCGGATTCCCAATCCATCCCCGGAGCCCTCAACCAAACTTCCAACCCCAACTACACCGTGGTGTTTGACAACTACGATGCTGCGGCCGCTGCAGCTAGCAAGCCTCAAGACAAGGTATATGTGGCGCTGGAATTCCAGAACTGCACCGGTAAGGACTTCTTTGGTAACTTCAACCTCATCAGCAACAACGGTTATTTCTATCTGATTGGTGAGTTGGATCCTGCCAACGCCAGTACCAACATCACCTGGCCCACCTCGGGCTACGTGATTCCTCCGTACATTACAAGTGGTGAGAATAAGGGAAAGTCCCAAAACGTGACCCGCGTCTTTGTACAGGATTATGTTACTACTGCTACTTTCAAGTTCCATACGAACTCCCTTAAGTACGCCTACCTCACCGTGCCGGATTTGCGCGCCAGCTCCCTCACCCTGGGTCTCTCGGTAGATATCCAGTGGAAGCAGGGTCTGGTTTACAATGATGTAACTTTAGGTGGTAATTGATTCGAATAAAAAATATACACGATATGAAACACAATTATTTACTTTTCGGAGCTATTGCGCTTTTAGCTGTAGTTGCCTGCGAGAAAGAGGCCGATAAAATTGACGAGCTCACGCCGGCTACCCCCGAGGCCGAACCCAGCCCGGACTATGACCCCGAAACCCAAACCGTGAAGGCAGAGTTTGTGCTCAACATTTCTACCACCACCGGCAAGGACACCAAAACCACGGCCGAATTCGTGCAGATGGACGGTCAATTCCTTGGTCTGGACGATGCGCACCTTCTTACCTATGCGCTTCCTTATGGCAGCGAGGATAAGGGCAATTTCTTCTACAGACCCATCTTTGACAACAATCCTGTTGCCGCCACCCGAGACTTCAATCTGGGCTCCCTCTTCCCCGAGAATTCGGTAACTTCCAGCAAGGCTTCCCGTACCATGGAACTGTCCCTCCCTCTGGGAACCAATACAGTTGTAATGTACGGAAAGGCCAAGAAGTCCTTTGCCGATGATATTCAAGGTAAGGTAAGCATGTACGGTGACCCTAATGACCTCACCACCCTTACCTATTCCCTGTGCACCCGTATGCCAGATCGAAACGCCTACGATGCCGGCACATTCGTATTCTCCAAAATCTTCAATTACCTGCTCGTTTCCGGCCTGGTGAAAGAGTCCACTTTCTGGACGGGGCCCACAGGTTCCCAAGACAAGAGTTATGCCTTCTGGTTCCCCACACCGCCGAATAATATAACCCTTCCCGATGTGTCTTCTACCGACGACGGCACCGAGATGATAGTAGGTGGCGATAAATACACCTGCTACAAAGGCCAGCTGGCCTGGAAGCAACTAGGAAGGATGTACGATTACATGTACGATAACTATGACGACACTGTCACCGATCCCAACGATGTGATCAAGACCGAAAGCGGTATCCCTTTTGAGTTCAATGCCCTGGGTGAAGCCCTGGGAGAAGCCTACTCTGCACTTACCACTGTACGCGTAAGCGGAGACCTCAAGGAACTGCGTGCCGGTAGTGCCATTTCTGTGCTGCATACCATCGAAGACCTCCATAGCATAGTTGAACGTGTGAAAGATTCTGATCCTATGCGTTGGGAAGAGCAGGCCGTTAAACTTTTGGCCGAGGATCTGGAAGCCCGTATTTCCGTTTTCTTTACTCATTCCACCGACGGCGGCCTGGATTTCTACAGGAACAGTGACGGCTCTGTTAAGGTAGATGACATTCTTGCCAAGTTGGAAACCCGCTGTTCGCCCAACGAGTGGAATACCTATCAGCCCATTTTGGCACAATACTTTAAGGATTCCTACTTCCCTCATGATTCACAGGGCGGCTTCCCAGTTAACATTGACCTTCCTTTCGGTGCTGCCATTATCAATATCGAGAAGGGTACGGATAATGAGACCCAGTTGGGAATGGACCATTTCTATTATATTACCAGCATCCCCGCTTATGGTTTAGGTGGTGCCACCTTCCCCATCTATAATTACCGTTATCCGGCCGAGCTCATGTACTATGGCAACTCACCCATCCGCGTGTCCAATGACGTGAAGAAGGGAGCCGACTATCCTGCATCGGTACAGGCATGGGACAACGAAGACCAGTGGACCTCTGGATGGACCGCTAAGGGAACCGTGTTGTCCTCGACCCGTTCCGTCGCCATGATTAACAACATCAACTACGGTACGGCCCTGCTGGCCTCTACGGCAAAATTCGGCACCGGAGTTACCAAGCTCTTTGATAACAATGCCGCCCTTCACCCCGGTGAGGATGATCAAGAGATTACAGTCTCCACGTCTTATGATGGTGGTCTCCTGGTTACCGGTATCGTCGTAGCCGGCCAGGCCGATGTGGTGGGTTGGGATTATACCCGTTACCCCGACAATGGCGCTTATGGCGGTGCAGTTTGGGATGATAGCGAGAAGAAGTTCAAGAACTTGAATTACCAGGACAATCCCTTTGACAAGATTGTGTATGACAGGGTTTATACTCCCTTCGCCGTAGGTTCCAGTAACACCATTTACACCATGCTCTGGGATAACTACGACGCTACCAAACCGGCCGACGAACAGTCCGACGTTTATATCGGACTGGAGCTGGTGAACAACACCGGTGAAGACTTCTGGGGCGAGATGAACCTGGTAAGAAATGGCGGCGTTTTCTATCTGGTGGGTAAGTTGAATCTGTCCGATGCCATCCAGAAGGCCCGTGAGTCCAACGATGCCGCCTTCTCCGATCTGGACAGAGACTACTATTGCTATCCTCCGTTCAATCCCGCCAATGGTAAGACCATCAACGCACCCCGCGTACTCATGCAGGATTATGTTACCACCGCCAACCTGGTCTTTGGTAAGGACTGCCTCAAACACGCTTATGTGACCGTGCCGGATCTTCGCTCCAGCCAGGTTTCTCTGGGTGTGTCGGTGGATATGACCTGGACGCCCGGTCTGGCCTTCGATGTAAATATGGGTATATTAAACTAATATTCAGTGAAATCCGTAGTTAAATACGCGGTAATGCTTCTCCTCGGGAGTGCAGCCTTCACCGGCTGTGCTCTCGTGGACGAAGATGTTCGTGACTGCTACACTTACAGCTCGCTGGACTACGAACTGCGTCTGGTGACCAACATAACTACGGAAATCAACACCCAGCTCACCCTGGAGTCTGAGCTCAAAGTAGCCCGGGTTCTCAAGGATACGCTCTCCAAGGTGTTCACCGATTTTGCCAAAGATGTAGACTTGAGTTTCTACGATGTGATGGCCGATTCCCTTCGCCTTCACCACGAGTCCATTGAGATGGAGACTAACCAGTATAGTTACACGCTCAAAATTCCGGTGCGTAACTATATGCACACGGCTTTGGCCAACGTAGATACCACCATGATGAAGGTGGCAGACGCCGATAAGTGCCACAAAGCCCGGATTGTTCGCGATGTGGCCGATACCATCCCTTCGCTCCGTAGCGGTATCTTCAGTGCCAGGCTTCCCATGGTAATGCGGGATGACGTGGACCAGGAGTTCAATGTGAACCTCTATATGGTCAACTGTGCCTCGGCCATAGTTGTAGATACAACTGGCAGCGGAATCAGGGACCTCAAGGTGTTCATGAACGGCTTTGCCACAGAGTTCAGTGTGTGTGACAGCCTCTACCGTTTCCCTTATTCTCCTGTTGTAAGGCCCGTCAAACTCCAGCTTGAGGACCCCGGCCTGATGTGCTTTGTCGCCGTCTCATTCCCCTCTAGGGACATCCCGCAGCCCAAGTCTACGGTAGATACCGACGATCCGTTCGTGAGCGAATCGGCCGACCATTCCCTTTGGCAGATGAGAGCCTATGCCACGCTTCAGAATGGCACCATAACGGAAACAGTGTTGGGAATCAGCCAGCCCCTGCGCCCCGGGCAGCTCAAGCTTGTGAAAGCCAAGGCCTTTGACAACGGTCGGGTGTCTCCCGGAGACCCCTCGGTGTCGGTGTCTGTTACCCTGGACTGGTCGCCGGGTGTTTCCGGAGAAATTGTACTGTAAATGATGCGTGAGGGGAAGTTCATAGGGTTAGGAATGGCCATCCTGGTGGTGGCTGCCTGCACATCGGCCTATGAGGGCGATACCCAGCCTTTCGTGGCCGGGGAGCCCACATCGGCCGACTTGGCCTTCTCCCTGGGCGGCGGTAAGGCTACCAAGTCCGATTATACCGCCTTGACAGAACTGGCCTCGACCCCTGCTTTCCGCGGCATGGACTATGTGCGTGTGGTACCCTTCGAGTCGGCCACTTCTGTCGGCCCCGACGATCTTTCCCTGGCCGGTTGCAATGTGCTTCCGTCCATCAACGACGACTCCGATTTAATGGCTTCCTCCGACGGCAGTTCCTATCATAAGGGGCTGGTCCGCAATAACAACTCCCACCTGTATCCCGGGGCCGACGCCACCCTTCCTACGGGCACGTCCACCGTTTTGGTATACGGCAGGTCCGTGGCGGTGGAGGCAAGCACTCCGCTGGACGACAAGCGCATCAACGGCGCCCTCATCGAGTCGGGCTTTTCCGACAACATAATGACGGCCGGCAACCTTACCTTCTCGCCTTTCCCCATTCTCACCTCGGCCGATCTGCCGGCAGCGGCGCAGTCCATTGCCGATATCCTCAATGCCATTGCCGAAGATGCCGCCTTCCCGCAAAGCTATTACTATTTGCGCAACGGTGTATACTATTCGGCCCAGATGGAAGTGCGCTGGGACCAGAATCTGGGCAGCGCCGAGTTAAGGGATGCCTTTGAGCGGCTCACCAATGTGGGGCAGCTCACTACCGGGGCCGGAGAGAATGTAAAATACCTCCTGTCGGCCCTGTACCAAACCCTTGTCCAGTACGAGAACAACGACCCTACCGCCTACAAGCACAGAATCGGCTCGGAGGAATTCGATGCTGTTTTAACCGATGGTGGCACCGACCCTCTCACCTACAGCAGCATGTATACCCAGCTCAAGGATTTGCTGCTGTCCCGTTTTGCCCAGCTGGTAGCCGACAACCGCATTACCATTACGGGCACCAACGTCAGTTTTGTGAGTGAGGATTTGCGCACCTATCCCGTTTCACTGGGCCTTCCTGCCGGCGCCGCCGCCCTTCGGTGGAACGGACATAAGTTTGTTACCGTTGCCGAGAGCCTTGACGGCGTGGCGCCCATCAACAGCTACTGCTATATGCCTGCGCTGTATTACTACACGCAATCTACGGTGAGTACCTCCACTTCGCGGGAAATCTATAAGCAGTATACTTATTCGGCACAAACCTGGGAACAGATTGTCTCCCAGTACCGTTCCGGCAAGGTGGTGGTAACCAGCACCAAGTCGGTAGCCATAGACAATGCCCTGGAGTATGCCAACGGGCTGCTGGTGTTAACCATTAAGGCCAACCAGGTCAATTTGCCCGACAACGACGGCGATGCGCGCACCTATTGCGAAGCCAGCGGCACCCATTTCCCGGTAACCGGCATCATCGTAGGCAGCCAGTTCCGGCAGCGCTACGACTTTACCCCGGATCCCTCGGCTACAGATGAGTACTTCAGCTACGACAGCAAGGTATCGGGTGTGTACCTCACCACCGCTCCGTCGGCTGAGCTTCGCACCCTGGTGCTGCCCACTCCCGCCAACACCGACGTATACTTCTTCATCGAGCTCAGGAACGACAGCGGTTCGGCCTTCTACGGCGCCGAGGGTATCATTATCCCCGGCAGTCACTTCTACCTGGCGGGTAAACTGCAAAAACCCGAGGGACAAAGCCAGGAAAGCGTATTTGCCTCGGACTATTTCACCACCGCCAACTGCGTGGTGAGCACGTTGGAGAATGCGCATGTGTCCATCCCCGAGATGGGAGACCCGCAGCTCCTCATTGGCGTTCAAACGGCTACCAGCTGGACCCAGTCGGCCGCCTCCTATATTATTCTGGAATGAGAAGTGCGCGTATCATATGGCTGTTGCTGGCAGGGTGGCTCATGCTGTCCTGCAATAAGGGCGCCGACACCCCGGATCAGGAGACTGTATGGGAGGATGATTCTTCCTTGGGCCTTGCCATCGACTTCCCCAAGGGGACCCTTTCCAAGGCTGCCGTGGGAGAGCTTCCAGCCACCGGCGCCGAGAATGCCCTTCACAGCCTGTCGGTTTGGGTTTTCCGCTCCGACAATCATGCCTATGTGGTCTCTCGCGATATCCCCGAGAGCGATTTCCCGGCTGCCGGTGGTATCCGCCGCTATTCGCTTCCCGTTACCCGCACCTTTGCCGTAGAAGCGCCCAATGTAGATGTGTTCGTGCTGGCCAATGCGGCCTCTATCGGCTGCACGCTCAACGCCAGCATCCATGATTGGGATACCGTGAACGATGCCTACTTTGGCGGCGATTACTTCGGCCTCACCATTCCACCCACCCAAACGGTTGACCCCGATAAAGGCCTTCCCATGAGTGCGGTGGGCATGAATTTGCCCGTAGAGGGCGAGGCTCCCATCCTCAAGGTTCCCACGCTCCAGGTGAAGCGGGCCGTGTCGCGCCTGCGTTTCCTCTTCTGCAAAACCAAGTCGGAGGGCGCTTCCCAGGAAGAGAACCTTTCCATAGACCGGATTGTCCTCAACGGCCATCAGATTCCGCTGCACGAGTATGTGTTTACTACCCAGGCCACCGGTATTGTGTATGACCAGAATAATTTGGAAGATTCTTATATACCGGACACCTATACCTTTACCGGTCCGGGGGAGGATATCGCCGAGAATGAATCGCCGGAGCACTATTTCTACGTGAACCAGGACCCTCAGGAGTATGAGAATCTTATCAACGACGGTGTGGCCAATGACTATCTCACCGACCTTGGATATGTGTACCTGCGCGAGACCGACAAGAACATTACCGGCTATGTCTATTATACGCTGAATGGCGTGGAGAAGTACCACGAGTTCACCATGGAGGAGGCAGGAGATTTTGCCAGGAACCGCACCTGGACCTTGGTGGGCGCGTTCATGAGCGGCCGAAGCATCCAGATAGCCACCAGCGTGATGGCCTGGGACTATAACGAGTATCTGGTCAATTTCTCGGATCAGGCCATTTCCGGTGCCATCCCCTTTGTGGTGTCCGACCAGTCGGCCATCCTCACCGAAACGTCCAAAGACCATTATGACGTACGTTTCCGTCCCGGCGAGGCCGCCAAGGGTTCGCTTACCATTCAGTCTCCGCTGGGAGGTACGCTCATGATCAAGCCCGAGGGAGATGCCTTCGCTTTCATTGTAGAGCCCAAAACGGCCCTTATCGACCCTGCCACCAAGGGCGGCCGTATAGATATTGAGATAAGGAAGAATCCCGACGTCCAGGCTACCGGTAGCTCTATCACCCTCAATTTCTTTGTAGAGGTGGGAGACCGTCTCATAGACGCCGAATCGGAACTGATAGACCGTGTGTATCGTTTTGTGCTATGATGAGTCGTTGGTCATATCTTTTGCTGGCAGTGCTTTTCCTGCTGTGCTCCTGCAATAAAGAGACAGAAGACAGCGGCTGGGACGGCCCTGTGATAGAGATTACCGTGATGAGCGACGATATCCTGGAAACCAGGGCCGGCTCGGACGGCACCATGGACGGCGTGGATACCTATAACGAGAACCTCATTTCCTGGGTAGACTTCTTCTTTTACCCCGATGCCAACGTAACCTCGGATGCCGTTTACCACGTGCGAAAGACATCCGGAAGGCTCCGCAGCCATGTTTTCCGCCTGGAGCTCACTTATGATGAGGTGAACTCCCTGCTGTTCCCTTCGGCCACCGATACCCGCAGTGTCACGGTGGCGGCCATTGCCAACTGGCCCACCACCATGGTAGATAACGAGGACGATCTGAGCGGGACTTCCATTACAGAACTGGGACAGTTTACCGACATTACTGATTTTGCCGGCCCTGCCCAGCATATCATGGACCGTTTTATCATGAGCGGCGTAGTGGACTTGTCCCTGCGTGGCCGCTCCCAGGCTGTAGCCGCTGCTGGAACCATCAAACTTGCCCGCTATGCCGCCAAACTCACGGTGGGTGTGCATGTGGCCGACCAGGTGCGCCTGGGCGAGGAAGTGTGGACGCCGATGCTGGAGGGCATGGAAATCTACCTGGTGAACTGCGTAAACAGCATCGCCCTCACCGGTGAGATTACCACCAATCCGTCCTATTTCTCCTACAAGAACAACCCCATGCGTTTTGCCTATAAAAACGCCACCGGTCTACATTTCTATTTCGAGAAAGAAGGGGAGTTCTATACCACCTTCCCCATGTACATGTATCCCCAGCACTGGGATTACGGCTCCAAAATCAGTCCCAAGATAGAGCCTTACCTCAAGCTGGTGGTCCCCTGGGCCCGTGAGGCCGATGAGGAAAAAGGCATCACTTCCTCGGAGCGGCAGTTCTACTATAAGATTGTGATTCCCGAGGACCGCCGCGAAGAATACCGCCGTTCCTTTGTGCGCAACAACTGGTATCACGTGAACATTGTGGTGGGTATTCTGGGTACCGATAATGACGAGGCCGGTGCCGATTTGGAAGGAACATGCTACATCTACGACTGGCAGGACAAGAACGTGGTAGTGAAAAACGCCGAAATTGGCAACGCCCGTTACCTGGCCGTTGAAAGAAATTCCTATACCCTTTATAATAAAGACAGAGCTTCCCTCAATTATGTGAGTTCGCACCCGGTTTCGGTGATAGACGTGAGGGCCACCCGTCCTTATGACGGTACGGCCAATGTGGGGGCCACCGTTTTGGGCGGCAAGGTTATGAAGGCCGGGGCGGGAGATATCTATCCCGAAGGGTCCAAGTACCTCAATTTCAATGGGCAGAACTGGCTTTCCAACGTAGGCGATGCCATTATTCTGGACCACCCCATCAACAACGACTACACCGATCCTCTCTTTGACTACTCGCCCTACACCATCAGTTATACCCTGGTGCACACCGACCACCCCGAAGATCTTACTTACCGTAAGTCCCAGGTAATTGTGCAGTACCCCGGTATCTATATCGACTATACCTCCAATCCCGATACCTTCACCAACGGCAAACCCGACCACTGGGGCTATGTGTATGTAGACGGAGACCAGCTCACCCGCGAGCGGTATGAACAATATGCCAACTACAAGACCGATGCAGCCTATCAGCTGGAGAATATCTGGAGGGTGGTCCACTATTCCAGTGGCGGTACCGACATGTTCAAGATTACGCCCACCGTACTGCCCGCCGATTCGGAATTCATTATCGGCGATCCCCGTCAGGACGATGTTAATAACCTGCGAAATTTCTGCCAGGCTCCGGATATTGAAACCGGAACCATGAGAACCTTGCAGTACTATTATCCCACCGAGAACAGTGCCCGTACGGTAGATATGATTGCCCCTTCGTTCCGTATCTCCACCAAGTTTAGTGGAACCGAGTACGACGGTACGCCGCTGGAGCAGGCCCGCTACCGCTGCGCCTCTTTCCAGGAGAACGGTTTTCCTGCCGGCCGCTGGCGACTGCCCACCAAGGCCGAGGTTCGCTTCGCCTCGCAGCTGTCGGCCAACGGCGTTTTCGAATGGCAGTTCAGCGGTAATTACTGGTCGGCCAATGGTGCCGTTTATGTAGATAAGAATAACAAGACCGTTTCCGATGCCTCGGTTACCAAAGCCCTCATCCGCTGCGTGTACGATTCCTGGTATTGGGGTGACGATCAATTGGACGACATTACCCAGTTCACTTGGGCCGACAGAGAGCGATGAAACGATGCCTGTTGCTCATATCTTTGCTTGCGCTCACCTTTTCCTGCACTAAGGAAGAGGAGGTGCAGCGTGAGCAGGTCCAGCGGCCTTTCCCCGAAGGGGAGAAGGTAGAGGTCTCGTTCTCCATGCCGCTGGATATGTCCATTACCAAGGCCCTGGACGGCGAGGATGCGCTGAATAATCTGTATTTCGCCGTTTTCGGCGGTTCCGGTTACCTGAAGGAGTATGTAGCGGCTACGCCTGTCCCGGATGGCACCTATACCTACGAGACAGTCCAGACCGATGTCGAGGACAACCCCATCCTGGATGAATACGGCAATCCCGTTACCATAAGCCATACCGTTCCCAAGTTCAAGTTTACGGCCAAGCTCACCATGGCCGAGAGCCGTCGTACCGTACACCTCATCGGAAACGGCCCCGAGGTGCTGTCCTTCGGCTGGGATTCCAGCGTACTGCCGTCCCTGCTCACCGACCCCGGCGTAAAGGGATATTGGCAAATGGTTTCCCTGCCCAAGGGTATCCGTGCCCAAAAGAATTCGGACGGAGACTATATCGACAAGGACGGCAATGTAATTCCCGAAGGCGGCACCGGTTACGTGGCCGATGCTACCACCGCCGCGGCCTTCCAGAACATTGCGCTCATCCGCAACTGGGCCAAGATTGTGGTGGAGTCCAGCCCTACGTCCAATTTCACCCCCATCTCCTATGCGGTAATCAACGTTCCCAAGAAGGGGACCTATGTGCCCTATCATGCCGGATTCGTAGAGGATTACCAGGATAAGAGCTTTACCCAGCTGGAGCAGTCCGGTTACCTGGGCAATCTGCCTTCGTCTACCGAGTTTGACCGCTTTGTGCCTCCGGCTGCGTCCTTTACCAGCAATCCGCTGGGCGAGGGCGTGGCTCCCGCCGAGAACGGCGCCGTGTACTTGTATGAGCGCCCGGTGCCGTCGGCCAGCGTCCAGCCCACCTTTGTGATCATATACGGCTATTACGAGAACGATGAAGACTATTCCAACCGGGGCTACTATTATTATAAGGTAGACCTCATGGAAACCCGGCAGGTGGGAGAGGAAGAGTGGCAGTCCAGCTATTACCCCATCTACCGTAACTTCAAGTACAAGATTGTGGTGAACAAGATCCTGTCCCGCGGGCAGGATACCCCCGCCAAGGCAGCTACTTCGGCCGGTAGCGCCGACGTGTCGGCCGATGTTACCACCTCGGGCGTAACCGATATCTCCGACGGTATCGGCCGTCTTACCATCAAACCCTGGTTGGCCCAGACCTTCACCACACCGCACGGTCCCGACAATCCCGTAGAGATCCTGAGCGTCCATTTCTCCCATGACGGAGAAACCGATATGAATCCCAATTCAGTGAAGGTGGAACTGCTGCCCATGACAGACGGCGGAACTCCCATCATCTACCAGGTTCCCGATCCCGATAACCCCGAGGAAGTGCTGCCGTTCCTGGATGCGCCTTCTACCATTGAGGGTAACGAAGGTTATCGGACCATCCGTTTCTGCACCGTCGCACCCGGCGAGCTGGTTCGTACACAGGTGCTGCGCGTTTCGGGTATCTATGGCAACAAAAAGCGGCTGTACCGCGACATTGTCATTACCATCCAGCCCATCCAACCCCTCACAGTTAAGTGCCAGAAGCCGTTTATCCCCAAGACCAAGGGAACGCAGCAAATTATCGATTTCATGATTCCCGAGGGTTTGGCCGAGTCTATGTTCCCGCTGGATTTTACCATCGAGGCCGAGGATATGACCCTTACGCCCGACAACAGCGTAGCCAACAACAACCTTCCGGTTATTACCGGTACGTCCGTCTCCGAGCATGACGGCTATGCCGGCAAGCCGGCCTTCCAGTTCATGCGCACCCTTACCTGGGAAGAGTATAGTCAGGCAACCATTGTTACCGATACCCAGGAACGTACCTGGCGCAGCATATCCTGCTATTTCAAGACCACCAGGGATATCAGTGCTACAACGGTGTGGGTTTATAACGAGTACTTCAGCAAGGGCTCGGCCGAGTTTGAACACTACCGGATTAAGGAGTTTGAGAATCTTACGTTCACTACGCCCATTCCGGCCTATTCCAACGAGCCGCTAACGGTTACCTTCTCCATGCAGGAGGATGCCGGCCGCATTTACCCGGATAGCTATCCGCTGATTGAGTTTACTGCCAATGGCCTCCTGTGCTCCACAGAAGGTGTCCAGCCCGGCTCTTCTACGGGCAAGTTCCGCTACCAGCCCACCCAGAAGAACGTAACCCTTACCTTTGTCACCACCACGGCCGATACGGAAGAGATTGAGATAGAATTTGAGGCCGATGAATATGAGTATGCCCGCCTGGTACCCTGTCATTTCTCCTACGCCGGCTTTGTAGACTGCCAGTCCTTGCCCATTGCTACCGGCTCTTGGTCCAACGTGGTTTACGGTCATGTACAATGTAAGTATAAAAAGAAGACGGTTCTGTTTGCCTACAAGGACGATGCCCTTAAACCGCAAACCCCTGTGACCATTACGGTAGACGGTTTAATGAATCACGACAATACGCCATCGTTCCCCTGGACGCCTACTGCTTCTACAGCTTGGGGCGTAGATCCTTTATACCATGAGGTGGAATTCTTTACGCCCAACTACATTAGTCAGGCCGATGTGGTGCTAACGCTTTCTTCTCCGGGTTATGTGACCAAGGTGGTAACGGCCGGCCGGTTCGGTGAAGGTGATGTGAATACCATGTCCTACTCCAGCGGCACGATGGGCCAACTCAAGAGTACAAATCTGGGAACTTATAAAGAGGCTATTAATAACAAAGGCAAGTCCCGTGTTTCTTTGCTTGAGGCGGGCGATAATTGCACGGGAGAGGTTGTACAGGCCGGCCAGAGCATTGTCATGAAGGTAGATGCCGTAACCTCCGGTCATACTACCATTTGGGTGCGCTTCCAGTTCAAGACAGAGAATGGTACCGTATTGGCGCCGGATTCCTTTGAACCCTCAGTGGGTACTGTAACCCGATATCCTACTAAACCAGACATGTACATTTGGGCTATCCCGCAGGGATATGCTGCGCCCACTATCCGTATTACGGCCCCCGATAGCCGTAAATGCCAACTCAATGGAATGGTGGTAAAGACTCTCACACCCACCATCTATTATGATGGGGGCGTGGCTCAATAGAATTCCGAAATTCAAATATTCCGGCCGAAAATATTTTGTAATTCATAATTATTACCTATCTTTGTGGCGAAAGAATAGGAAATGAGAATCGTGTCACATAGGAAACTGAGGGATTTTTACCAGTCGCCGGGCCGAGAAGATGCAGAAGTCGCGTTGGAAAGGTGGTATGAAACCGCTGAGGCTGCACAATGGCAAAATTTTGCAGAGATGAAGGCCGATTTCGGAAGTGTCGATGCAGTGGGGAACCAGCACTACGTTTTCAATATCAGAGGAAACAAGTACAGACTGGTGGTGGTTGTAAAGTTTGTTATGGGATATGTGTTCATCCGTTTCGTGGGAACTCATGAGGAATACGAAAACATAGACGCAGCATCGATATGAAAAAGAGCATGGATCAAATGAGATATGAGTATGCGCTCGCCCGGGTAGAGGAACTGCTTCCGCTGGTGGGAGAAGATATGGCGGCCAATGACCCTCTGGCCCTGGAACTGGCCATCATGTCCGATTTCGTTATTGCCTATGAAAAAGAGCATTATCCCATCGGCAAGCCCACAGTGTCCCAATTGATTCAACTGTCCTTGGAAGAGCAGGGGATGACGCAGCGTGACCTGGCAAAAAAGATAGGTGTGAGTCCTACCCGTATCAACGATTACATCACAGGCAGGGCAGAACCCACTTTAAAGGTTGCCCGCCTCCTGTGTGCCGCTCTTGGCATTGCTCCGGCGCTGATGCTGGGGCTGTAGGTAAAGCCGGATGTGTCGCGCTATTGAATCGTAAAGCGAACACTGACCGTATTTCCTTCTTCGTCCACTACGGTGAGGGTATGCTTCCCCTGTTCCGGCGCCAGCCTGAGCTCGTGAACGAAGCGGGTTTCTCCCACATAAGTGTTATCAAGGTGCCACCAAAGGGTGGTGCCGGCTGTATGGTGGGCTACCCGGAACACGGCGCCTTCCACCTTCCCGTCCAGTTGCCGGGGCAGGTATAGGGTACTCCCGGCGGTAGGGTAGATGAATTCCATCATCTGGTTGTTCTGTGGCCGGGTGACCCCGGTATATTCCGGATGGTGAGGCCGATAGAACCATTCCATGGCCGGCGGCAGCACAAACTGGCCACCGCTGTGGTAGGGGCAGGGGTCGGTTTCCAGCCCCGCCTCCGGGATGAGTATAGTTTCGGTCTCCGGACACTCCGGCCCCGCCAGCATGCCGGAATCCTTACACACTTGTGCCCATACGCCCCGTCCGGGCACCAAACTGGTACTTTTGGTGTCCGCGGCGGCGAGGTCTGGTTCGGGGAACCATTCGTTGGAGTAGGGGAGAAGGTTCAGGATGTCATACAGGGCCGGGCCGGCGGTGCGGGCGCCGGTGAGACCCGGCACGCCCTGCCCCTGGGCATTCCCGGCCCATACGCCAATGGTGTACTGCGGCGTCATGCCCACGGCCCAGGCATCCCTAAAGCCGTAACTGGTCCCCGTCTTCCAGGCCGCCTTTCGCACCGACTTGATGAGCCGCCAGTCCAGTTCGTCCGGCCGGTTTACCTCCTTCAAAGCCTCAAAGGTATACCACAGTGCCACCTTATCTTTGATGGGACTGGCCGAAGAAGCACTGGCGGGGGGGAGGTAGGTACGTACCAGGGCTGAGTAGGCAGCCGTAATTTCATCCAACCGGCCTTCTCCACCGCCCAGGATGAGGGCCAGGCCGTACCAGTGGGCGTCGTGGGTGAGAGTGGAGAGACCGTATGCCTTGAGGCGGTCATAGAACTTGGCCACGCCGTAGGCGCGTAACAGGAACACGGCCGGCACGTTGAGGCTCCGGGCCAGGGCCTGGTTAGCCGGGACGGCGCCATAGAACTGTCGGTCAAAATTCTGCGGGGCAAAGCCGCCCAGGTTCACGGGGATGTCGGGCAGCAGGGTGCCGGGCAGGATGACGCCTTCTTCAAGGGCAGCCTCGTACAGGAAGGGTTTGAGGATACTGCCGGTAGAACGGGGCGCGGCGGCGATGTCCACCTGCACGCCGGGCCGCAACCGCTCCGGGGAAGTGTTTCCCACATAGGCCACCACGTTGCCGTTGCGGTTGTCAATGACCACCGCGGCCATGTCGGCCACACCTTCCAGCGCCAGCTCGTCGGAGCGACGGTTCAGGGCTTCCTCCACGGCACTTTGCAGCGCATACTGCAGGGCGGTCCGGGTCCTGACCCCGTGCGGGCAATGCTCTACATAATGGGCCGCCAGCGAGGGAAGCGGCAGGGGCGCATCGGGCAGGGGCTCTTCCCGGGCCGACAAATAAGTGAGCGAGTCAATGTCCCCATGTTCCAGCAGCCTGGCCAGCAGTCGGTTGCGCTTTTCCATCAAACCCTGCCGGTTTCGGCCGGGATGCATGGAGGACGGGGCGTTGGGCAGTACGGCCAGAGTGGCCGCCTCGCCCCAGGAGAGCTCATCAGCCGGCCGGCCGAAATAGCGCCATGCAGCGGCCTCCAGCCCAACCACATTGCCGCCAAACGGCGCATGGGAAGCATACAGGGCCAGAATCTCCCGCTTGCTGCACCTGAGTTCCAGCCGGGTGGCCTGCACGGCCTCAATCAGCTTTTGCCCAAGCGTCCTTTCACGCTGCCGGGACAGCCGGATCACCTGCATGGTAAGAGTACTGCCACCGCTCACCACGTGCCCGGCCTGCAGGTTGTCCTTGAAGGCCCGGGCCAGGGCAATGGGATTCACCCCGGGATGCCACCAGAACTGCCGGTCCTCGAACTGGACCAGCGCCGTGGCATACCGCTCCGGCACGCTGTCGCATGGAGGGAAGCGCCACTGGCCGTCATCGGCCACCCGGGCGCCCAGGAGCTCGCCCTCGGTGCTCTCTACCACCGTGGAGTACGGTACGCCCTTAAACAAATCCCCGGGCAGGCACAGCAGCCATGCCAGCAATCCCACCAGCAGAATCAGTCCCAGCACCCACTTTTTCTTACCTGGTGAACAAAAAAGCCCCTTTTTGTTCACCACATCCTCAAAATGGGCGTCTGGTGCACAAAAATGGCCCATTTTGTTCACCAGAGCCTTAAATCGGCGGCCTTGTGCACAAATATGGGCTTTTTTGTTCACGAGAAGACGGAATTACCGGGTAACCACGGCGGTGCCGCTGGCGGTGCGGGCGTTGATGGCCGGCTCGTACATGGCTTCGCACACTACAGAGGGCAGGACAAAGCTGCCCTCGTAGGCGGCCCGCAGGCCCACTGTGAAGGTCTTGTAGGTGCCGGCAGGCAAGCCGAAGAACCAGTTCACCCGGTCGTCGCGGATGTCCATGTGGTCATAGCCGTCAGCCTCGGACGGGCCGCCGGTTAAGCGCTCGTTCTGGATTTCCCAGCCGGAGGGGATGCGGAGGTCCAGCGCCAGGTTGTCTACGGCGCGGCCGAGTTGGGCATTGCGTACGGTGACTATTGCCTGGAAGCGGGTGCCCTGCGGCAGGGAGGCGGGATTCACGGCGGCGCCGTCGGCTCCCATGTACTTCACTTCCAACTGTAGTCCGCTCATTGCAGCCTTTTGCGCGGCCTCATGCGAACGGCTCACCATGGTACCGTAGATGGGCCCTTCGGACTTGTTCGTCAAAGCCAGATCCTTAGATACTTGATAGTTAACGCGCGCCCCCGTGGATTTGAGGGTGGTGCCGCCGGCATCGGCCACCAGTGTGGTGGTGGGAACCTCGGCCAGCAGGGCGTTCCAGGCCAGGGCTGCAAATGCGCTTTCCTGGGTAGAGAGCTGGGTGTAATCCAGCAGGTCGCCGGCCAAAGCCAGGGCGTCGGCGGTGCGGTGTCCGCGGGCCAGCGCCTCCAGCGTAATGTATCGGTCGCGCAGGGGCGTTCCGTAGGTGAGCTGGTCGGGCGTGTATTCCACCAACTCCCGCGAGGCGCCGTCCAGGAGGGCATCGGCCTGGGCCTGCTTGCCGGCAATGGCAAAGGCGCTTGCGAGCATCCAGCGAGTCTTGGCGCTGAGTTTGGTGTTCTCCCGCAGGCGGTTCATGCCGGAGGTGTAGGCGCTGCCGCCGGCAGCCAGGCTGTACAGGCGGAAGGCTTCGTCCAGCTGGGCAAAGGCATCCTCGGCGCTCTGCCGATACTGCTGCGACTGCTTCTGCTGATAGTTCTTCCACATGCGCAGCACGCCGGGATTCACTTCCACGCCCTCGGCCGATGCCTGCGACAGGAACAGTCCGGCCATGCTGGAAACCCAGGTGCCGGATTTGCCGTCGCCCCAATAGGAGAAGCCGCCGTCGGCGTTTTGACGGCTGTAGAGCTGTTTCACCAGGCCGGGCAGCAGACCGCGGGCCTCGGCCGCCTCTTTCTCGGGAAGCAGGGACAGCAGATGCAGGAGGGTAAGGCCGCGGGCGCTCAGCTGCTCGCTGCAGCTGTAAGGATAGTCGCGCATGCGCCGATACAGTTCCACGGCATCGGGGGCTGGAAAGCCGGTGAGCTGCAAGGCGCCGGGCTGGAGCTGGCGTTTCTCTCCGGGAGCCAGAACAAAGCGCTCAACGGTAGACACCTCCGGCAGCGGGTTCTGCACTTCCAGGGCCACCTGTTCGCTGGCCTTGTGTCCGCCGCCGCTGGCCGATACACTGATATGGCACGGGCCCTCGCCCTTGGCTTTGAGGCCGAAGCGCACCAGCTTGTCTCCCTTCCCGCTGAAGCTCACGCTTTGGGTGGCGGGGCCGGTGATGCTCACGGGACCGTCGGCCTGGAGGGTCACCTGGGCCTGTTTGACGCCATCCTCCATGGCAAATACGTTCACGGGGACGCTTACCTGCTCGCCGCTGCCCAGGACGCGGGGCAGGGTGGTCACTACCATGAGCGGGCTCTGCACGGGAACGGCTTTCTCGGCATGGCCGAATGCCCCGTCATGGCCGGCCACCAGCATCACGCGCACGCTGCCCACGTACATGGGAAGCTTCAGTTTGAGGGTTTCGCTGCCCTTGGCCAGGGTCTTGGGCGGAAGGTACAGCACCACGGGATTAAAGCGGTTGTCCTTGCGGGCGCTGCGCACAGCATCCTCATCACCGCCGATGGCTGCGAGCGGGGAGAATCGGCCGCTGAAGGCGCCAATCACATGGTCGTAGAGGTCCCAGGTCTTTACGCCCAGGGCTTCGGGCTTGTACAGGGCGTTCCAGGGATCGGGCGTCTTGAAGGCCGTGAGGTCCAGCAGGCCCTCGTCCACTATGGCCAGGGTGTAGGTCATGGGCTTGCCGCTGCGCTCGCTCACTTTCACCGTGAATTCCTCCTCGGGATGGATCACGGCCGGCAGCTGCAACTGGGGCTCCAGATGGGAATCGGGGTTCTCTACCTTGACGCGCTGCACGCCGTAGAGTCTGATGGGAAGGTCGTTCGCCGTGTTGCCGTAGGGCTGCAGCAGGGTTACGTGCACATAGATATTAGGGGCCATGGAAGGCTCAACGGTGAATTTCCAGGGGGTGTCCTTGTCGGAGGTGGCCACCCACTCGCGCCGGATCACGCCGCCGGCATTCTCCAGGGAAACCAGCGCCTGCCCGCCCTTGGCGGCCGGGATGAACACGGTGGCCGTCTCTCCGGCCTTGTACTGCGGCTTGTCGGTGGACAGGGTGAGCATGGTGAGGGATTCGGGATCCAGCCTGTCGGCGCGGCCGCGGTACTCGGGCCAGTCCATGGTAAAGCTGCGGCCGCTCACGTGGCCCGACGCGGTGTCCCGCACCAGCAGCAGGTATCGGCCCCACTCGGGATAGTTGATGCGGAAGGGGATGGAGGCATCCTGGCTTCCGCTGGTCAGATGACCGCTGGCCGCAACGCTCACGGACCGGCCGCTCACATAGGCGTCCAGGTCTCCGCCGGGACTATCCCACCACCAGTTCCAGCCGGTTTTGAAGATGCAGTACTCCAGCTTGTGGCCGGCGACGCGCTTGCCGCCTGCATCTACCACGGCCACGCTCAGTTTGTGGTCCTTGTCGGTTTCCAGATAGTCCCCGTCGGGAATGCGGATGCCCACGTAGGCGCTGTAGGGGGAGTAGGGCAGGGTTTCGGTGGTAAAGCTCTCGTCGCCGCCAGGTTCTTCCACGGAGGTGACGATGAAGGCGGTAAGCAGGCCCGGCGCACCCTTGGCATCGGGGAGTTTTACATTCACGGTGGTGGCGCCGGTGCCGTTCAGCTTGGTCTTGTACAGTTCGTGCTCGGCCGAGCTGAAGTTGGACGACGGGTCCGTGAAGCTGTATTTCTCGAAGCCCTTGAACGGGGCGCCCTTGGCGGGTTTAAGCGTCATCTGGGCATGGACGGCATTCCCGCCGGCGGGGCTTCCGCTGAGCCAGGCGGCCTGGATGGGCACGTTCACGCTTTGCCCGGCCTGCAGGAGGGACGGATATTCGGTACTGATCTTGAGCCGATTAGGCTTGACAGTTTCTACGTGCAGGGTTTTGTGGAAGCTGCTGCCGCCCACTTTGACGGTGGCGTTCCAGTAGCCGGTGGGGTCGTCGGCCTTGGTGGTGAGGTCAAAGTTGTAGAAGCCGTCGGTGCCGTGTGCTACCTTTTTGGCGTAGAAGCGGCCTTCGGGGGTGTACAGTTCCAGGGTGGCGGGATGGCCTTCCGGGAGGGGCTTGCCCTTGCTGGACAGAATCATGGTCAAGTGCATGGTGTCGCCGGGACGCCATACGCCGCGCTCGCCGTACAGGAAGGCCTTGAGGCCCTGGTCCAGCACCTGGCCGCCCACGTCAAAGCGGCTCAGGGAGCGTTCGCCTCCACTCACTACCCGCAGGTAGGCAATGCTGCCGCCGGCTTTGCCCACCACGGCAAAGGGCTTGCGGGACACGGTGAGTTCGGCCAGGCCGTTGCGGTCGGTCTTACCCTGGGCGATGGGTTGCAGCTGGTAGTCGTACACCTCCAGGCTGGCGCCCGGTACAGGCTGCGCGCTAATGAGGTCGGTGGCGGCCAGCCACAGGGTGTTACCCTCGGCATATTCGGCCACCAGGCCCAGGTCGCTGGCCATGAGCTGCACGCTGGGGAAGCGGTCGCTGTCCATGTAGAACGATGCCTTGGTGGGGTCGTTGGCCTCTTCCCAATCATATTGGCTCCAGTCGTAGTCGTTTTCCCAATAGTAGGGGCTGGGGGTGTCCCAGACGGCCTGGTCGGCGCGGCTTGGGGTGCCATCCACTACCTGGCTCATGCGGCTGGGCTCCTTGCCGCCGTAGAGGCTCTGGTCCAGGCGGAAGCTCAGTCTGATGCGGTACAGTGCGCCGGGCTCCTGCTTCAGGAGGCCGCTCAGGTCCAGACTGTGCTCGTTCCACTGGTGCAGGTCCTTGGTGGCGTCCAGGGGGATGTCGGCCTTGTAAACCAGACGGCCGCATCGGCGGATGCTGGAACTGCCGCCCAGCTCATTCTCCTGCAGGAACATGAGCATGTTCTTCTGGTAAATCTTGACAATGCGCACTTCTACGGCGCTCAGGTTCACAGCTTTGAAAGGGAGTACGAGCGCTTGTTTGTCGGGCAGAATCTGTCCCTTTAAGGGAATCTGAACGGCGGGTTCCTCCTCCTTGAGCTGGAAGATGCGGGTGAAGGTCTGGCCCAGGGTGTTGCCTTCGGCGTCCTTCAGGCTCTGGTCCAGCGTAAGGGTAAGGTCCTCTTTCCGGCCCTCGAAGTGAATCCTGACGGTGCTGTCCTTCACCTGCACGTAGCTGCGCAGGGCCCCTTTGAGTTCCACCATGCCTTTTTTGCCGGCGTTCACGGGGCTGCCGCTCAGCTTGACGTCTATATGGTCTTCTTCCTGGCAGGCGCTCACCACGCGGAACTTCTGGCCGTTGTCGGGCTCTTCGGTGAGCAGGGTGGTTTGCGCAGTACGCTGCCGCACCACAATGCCAAAGTCAAAGCTCTCCAGCTCCTTGGGCGTAGGGGCCACTTTGTTTAAGGCAAAGGATACGGTGTAGCTTTGGCCGGGCTTTAGGGCGCCTTCCTCGGGGATGAAGCTCACCGAGGCCGGGTTGTCCCACTTCACGCTGCCTTTTACTTCTGGCTTGAAGCTAAAGAGTGCTTCGGCCGCCGTGGGGTCTTGCGTTACGGTCTCGGGGGCGTCGGCCACCAGGTCGATGCGAATGGCCGCGTCATCGGCCACAATGCCGCCGGTGTAGGCCTGGATGTAGGGGGCGTAGACTTCGGCCGAGGGTGTGGCGGTCTTTTTGCTGCCGTTGCAGGCTGCCAGCAGGGCCACTGCCAGAACTGTAAGTGCGACCCACTTCCCGGTCGCTCTTTGGGCGTTGAATGTAATCATTTGAATATCAATATTTTAAACGAATTACCCTGCCGGATTTTCCCTAGGGTATTTCTTATAAGTTACTCATTATCAGTCATTTGCATTCGACGGGCGCTGGCCGGGCGGGTGCTTAGCGGTGCCGTGGCCCGGCTGGACGTCTAAGGCCGATAGCTTTCAAATGCGGTTTTCAGCAGCTCCAGCCCTTCCAGCAGGCGGGTGCGGGGGCAGGCGATGTTCAGGCGTTCAAATCCTTCGCCGGCCGCGCCGTAGATGGTTCCGGTGCTAAGAACCAGGCCGCAGTCCCGTAGGTGTCGGGCAAAGCGCTCGCTTAAGCCTTCCAGGGGCTCTCCGGGCCCAAGCGCCGCGCGGCAGTCCAGCCACATGAGGTAGGTGCCTTCCAGCGGGACGGCGCTCATGAGAGGGATGGCATCGTCCAGAAAGCCATACACGGTGAGGGCGTTGTGCCACAGGTATTCCCGCAGCTGGTCCAGCCAGGGGCTGCCGGCGTTGTAGGCGGCCTGCAGGGCGGTTACGCCGAACACGTTTACGTCGGAGCACTCGTTCTCTTTAAGGGCGCGAGCCATCTTGGCCAGGATGTCCGGATCGGCCGCAAAGATGTTGGCAATTTGTATGCCGGCTATGTTGAAGGCTTTGGTGGGGGAGATGCAGGACACCGAGTTGGCTACATACTGCGCGGGCAGCGTGGCCCAAGGCGTGTAGTCGTGGCCTTTGTAGGTGAGCTCACAGTGGATCTCGTCGGAAATTACGAACACGCCGTGCCGATAGCAGATGTCGGCCACCTGCAGCAGCTCCTCCCGGGTCCAGACGCGGCCCACCGGGTTGTGCGGATTGCACAGCAGCAGGATGCGGGCCTCTGCGGCTTTGGCCTCCAGGTCTTCCCAGTCAATGGTGTAGCCGTCGGCGTGGTAAATCAGCGGACAGTCCAGTTGCAGGCATTTGTAGTTGCGGATGGCAGGGAAGAAGGCGTTGTAGCACGGGGTCATCACCAGCACTTGGTCGCCGGGCTCAGTCATGGCCTTGATGGCGGCGCTGTAGGCGGCAATGACGCCGGTGGTGGGGACAATGTTGTCCCGGCCGATGCCCTCCCAGCCGTGCCTTTGGGCAAACCATCGGCCCGTGGCTTCAAAGTAGGTGTCCGGCACCAGCTCGTAGCCGAAGACCCCGTGGTTCAGGCGCTTCTGCAGGGCTTCCAGAATCTCCGGCGCGGCCTGGAAGTCCATATCGGCCACCCACATGGGCAGCTTGCCGGGGAACAGGTCCCATTTCACGCTCTCAGTGCCCTGCCTGTCGGGGGCCAGGTCAAAGTTGTATACTGGCGTATTCATCTAAGTTGTTGATTGATAATGAGTTGCTGATATTCAGTCCGGCTGTCAGCCGGACTGCTTTTCTGGAAGTGCTTATGTATCAAGTAGTTGAGTGACACAAGTAATGACGCAATTGCCGGGCGCTTTGCAATTGGCATCCAGGATTATCTGGCCGATGGACCCGGCCTGGATGCGGCCGCTCACCCTCAAAGTATAGGTCCTTGATGATTTCCATGCTCAAAAATACGTTTTTTTACCGGAATTGACAAACCTGAATTCCCCTTGGGGGGAAGATACCTGCCATTTTTGGGGAAGGTCTGATTTCAGGGTGGGGACCTTCCCCACTGTTTATGCCATACAAGCTACCAGTGCCCATTTTTGCGGGGAAGGTCTCCCGTACAAAAACAGACCTTCCCCAATTTTGGTCGGGACCTTCCCCAATAATGCATTCTGCCAATTTGTCAGTCGGGGGCGGTTGGCACGGGGATTGATTCACAGGGGGTGCCGGTGCGGCAGGCATCGGCCCAGTGGAAACAACTAAAAACACAATAAATTATGCTAAAACCGTTAGGAACAAGAGTGGTCATTGAGCCCAAAGAGGCCGAGACCATGACCGCCGGGGGCCTTTACATCCCGGATAATGCCAAAGAGAAACCCCAGCAGGGCATGGTGGTGGCCGTCGGCCCCGGCTCCAAGGATGAGCCCATGGAGGTCAAGGCCGGAGAAACCGTTCTCTATGGCAAGTATGCCGGCACCGAGGTAACCGTAGATGGCAAGAAGTACCTCATTGTAAAGCAGTCTGATATTTTAGCAATCCTGTAATTATGGCAAAAGAAATTAAATTCGATACAGACGTACGCGCCGCCATGAAGGAAGGCGCAGACGCATTGGCCAATGCCGTTAAGGTAACCCTGGGTCCTAAGGGCCGCAACGTGGTAATCGCCAAAAAGTTCGGCGCTCCCCAAATTACCAAGGACGGTGTAACCGTAGCCAAGGAAGTGGAGCTGGAAGACCAGTTCCAGAACATGGGCGCCCAAATGGTCAAAGAGGTGGCCTCCAAGACCAACGACCAGGCCGGTGACGGTACCACCACCGCTACCGTGCTGGCCCAGGCCATCATCAACGTCGGCCTCAAGAACGTGGCCGCCGGCGCCAACCCCATGGACCTCAAGAAGGGCATCGACAAGGCCGTAGCCGCTGTAGTGGCCGACCTCAAGAAGCAGAGCCAGCCCGTGGGCGAGGACTACTCCAAGGTAGAGCAGGTGGGAACCGTGAGCGCCAACAACGACGCCCACATCGGCAAGCTCATCGCCGACGCCATGGCCAAAGTCAAGAAGGACGGCGTTATTACCGTAGAAGAAGCCAAGGGCACCGAGACCGAGGTTAAAGTGGTGGAAGGCATGCAGTTCGACCGCGGCTACATCAGCCCTTACTTCATGACCAACGGCGACAAGATGGAAGCCGTCCTGGACGATGCTTACATCCTCCTCACCGACAAAAAGATCTCCAACATGGAAGACCTCATGCCCGTGCTGGAACCCGTTGCCCGTGAAGGCAAGAGCCTCCTCATCATTGCCGAGGACGTGGAAGGCCAGGCCCTTACCACCCTGGTGGTGAACCGTCTGCGCGGCACCCTTAAGGTAGCTGCCGTCAAGGCCCCCGGCTTCGGCGACCGCCGCAAGGAAATGCTGCAGGATATTGCCACCCTCACCGGCGCTGTGGTTATCTCCGAGGAACGCGGCTTCACCCTCCAGAATGCCAACGTCCAAATGCTGGGCAAGGCGGAGAAGGTGACCATCACCAAAGAGAACACCACCATCGTGGGCGGTGCCGGTGATGCTGCCGCCATCAAGGACCGCGCCGATCAAATCCGTGCCCAGATTGAGACCACCAAGAGCGATTATGACCGCGAGAAGCTCCAGGAGCGCCTGGGCAAGCTCGCCGGCGGTGTGGCCGTGATCTATGTCGGTGCCACCACCGAGGTGGAGATGAAGGAGAAGAAAGACCGCGTGGACGATGCCCTCAATGCCACCCGTGCAGCCGTGGAGGAAGGTTACCTCCCTGGCGGCGGTGTAGCATACATCCGTGCCGCCGAGTCCCTCAAGGGTCTCAAGGGCGAGAACGACGATGAGACCACCGGTATCCACATCATCGAGCGTGCTATCGAGGAGCCGCTGCGTCAAATTGCCGCCAACGCCGGCGTCGAGGCTTCCGTAATCATCAACAAGATCCGTGAAGGCAAGGGCGACTTTGGCTATAACGCACGCACGGACGAGTATGTAAATATGTACGAGGCCGGTGTGATCGATCCCACCAAGGTGGCCCGCGTGGCCCTGGAGAACGCTGCCAGCGTGGCCGGCATGCTCCTCACCACCGAGT
Organism: uncultured Bacteroidales bacterium; assembly: GCA_905234285.1. Classification (GTDB taxonomy): domain Bacteria; phylum Bacteroidota; class Bacteroidia; order Bacteroidales; family UBA932; genus Cryptobacteroides. Next base: position 3,002 of record CAJOHK010000012.1, on the reverse strand, counting down.
GCGGCATTGTGGACATCCCCGAACCCGCTCCCGCCGCCCCCGCCATGCCCGCCGGTGGCATGATGTAGGCTCGGCGCCAGGCTCGTTGCGCCCGGTTGGCTGTTGGGCTGTTGCCCATGCTGTTGGGTTATTGGCATCCACCGTGGGCGTAACGTGCTGGTTATAAGCGAATTAAGTATTTGTCCACAGGTAATTTTGCCTGGGGATATTCGTTTAAAGCACTGCCAATCAACGAGTTGTCTCCACGGACAAAAACGGGATGCTTTGCTTTATTTGCCCTGTTCACTTAACTCATTGATAATCAATTGCTTCTGGATATTCAGTCCGGCAAAAAGCCGGACTGAATATGTATAACTTGCTGATAAACAGCGCCTTAAGTGATCTGTGGGGTGGCCGAATGGATTCACGTTTGTTTTGTACCGAGGCTTTTTTTACCTTTGTGGTCATGAAAAAGATATTGATTGCCATAGTGCTGTTCATGGCCAGCCTCACTGCCTGGGGCCAGTCGTTCAAACTGGAGTTGGATGCAAGCATTCCCGAGGCGGCGGGACAGGTGCTGCAGCAGCGGTTCGCCCAGATGCTGGAAGCCGGCGGGTTCAAGTTGGTGGGGCCTCAGGAGCAGGCCGATGGCACACTGACCGTTACACCGCACGTGCTGGACCAGGTAGATACCGACGGCTCCATGAGCCAGGTGGCCCTGAACCTGGAACTCATCGTGAGTGACGGTAAGGTGCAGGAGGTGTTTCCCCTTAAAGGGCTCGGCACTACCCTGGACGACGCCTGGCTGCGGGCGGCCAAGCAATTGCTGCCCCGCTCCAAAGCGGCCCAGGCCTTTGTTTCTCAGTTGAAGTAGATGAAGCGCAGCATCCTCATTCTGGCAGGGTTGACCCTGCTCATAACCGCTTGCGAAACCAAGTTGGAGGAGCCATCGGCCCCGCCGCAAGGCAACACGGACACAACGCAGCCGCAGAACCCCCAGAATGCCGACGTCATTTCCGTTCCTGATGCCAACTTCAAGGCTTGGCTCGTGGCCAGATACGACATGAATCATGACGATGAGATTGACCCCCAGGAAGCCTTGCAGGTAACGGCCATTGACGTCTCTACCGAGGATATCACCAGCCTGGAGGGCATCGGCTACCTGACCAACCTGGAAACGCTGGTGGCCAAAGGGCGCCGAGACCAGGACCGCAAAATCCTGGGTCAGCTTACGGCACTGGACCTGTCGGGCTTGCCTAAGCTTCTGTCGGTGGATTGTCGGCACAATCATATCGAGAGCCTCAGACTGGACGGAAACGCATCGCTTTCCAGCCTCATAACGTACGGAAATTCACTTACCAGCCTGGACCTGGGTGGCGCGCCCAATCTGACTTCGGTGGACGCCGGCGACTGCGACATCCAGTGGGTGGATGCCAGTGCCAATACCCAGCTGCAGACGCTGTATCTTCACAACAACCGCATCCAGGTACTGGACCTGAGGGCCTGCACACGGCTCACGGCCCTTACCGCGGATCGGAATTTACTTTCAGAACTGGACCTTAGCGCCTGTATCGGCCTCACCAGCCTGGACTGCGCACCCATGGATAACGATGAGGGCAGCAATGTGCTGCAAAGCATTAAGTTGTCCCAGGGAGTGACCATTCAGGGGGTTACGGTGAACCGGTCATCGGCCAATATCCCCGACGCCACCTCTATTATATGGGTAAACGCACCCCAGCAGTCGCTTACGCTGGGCACTGGCCTCAGGACGCTGCGCATCACAACCCCTGGTGGCGTGGGCATTAACAGCAAGGACGTATGGACCGAGAATTGCTCGGTGACGCTGCTGGACGACAACGGCATAATCTACTACGAGAACACTACGGTGGCCGTCAAGGGCCGAGGCAACAGCACATGGTCCTATCCCAAGAAACCCTTTACCCTTAAACTGCCCGCCAAGAGCGACCTCATCGGCACCGGCGAGGGCAAACGCTGGGTGCTGCTGGCCAACTGGATGGACCGCACGCTGCTGCGCAACGACGTAGCCTTTGAGCTGGCCCGCCGCACCTCGCTGGACTGGACGCCTTCGGGCGAGTTCGTGGAGTTGTACCTGAACGGACAGCATCAGGGCAATTACTGGCTGGGCGAGCAAATCAAGACCGGCAAATCGCGCGTACAGGCCGATTTCATCATCGAGATGGATACCTACTACGACGCCACCTGGCGCTTCTACAGCAGCTATGGCCGCCGCGTGAACCAGGGGGCAGACGGCATGCCCATCGGCGTCAAGGAGCCCGACGACGACGAGATGACCGACGCCCTTTTCTCCGACATCAAGGATCTGGTAGCCGCTGTCGAGCGCAGCATCTACCAGGGCGACGTAGACTATAACACTTTGCTGGACGCCACGTCTTTCGCCGACTGGTACCTGGTGCACGAGATCACCTACAACGGAGAGCCCAACCATCCCAAGAGCTGCTACTTCCACTTTAGGAACGGCATCATGTATGCCGGCCCCGTGTGGGATTTTGACTGGTATACCTTCCAGGTGAACAAGTCGGGGCTTTTCATTCCCCAGAGCATCTACTTTGGCAAACTGCTCAAGGATGCCGCTTTTGTGCGTCTACTCAAGAACCGCTGGGAGGTTCTGAAGCCTTCTTTCCAGAGCATCGATACCTATATCGACCAAAAGGCCGATCTTATCAGGGAGTCGGAATCCATCGATACCGGCCTGTGGCCCAACACCTCTACTGTGAATGAAGATTATTATCTTACATTTGATGCGGCCGTTTCCCGCATGAAAAAGTCTGTGACAGAGCGAATTGACGCCATCGACAAGGCCCTGGCAACCCTCTGACGGGTAGTGGAAAATGAAAATATTTTAAAAATTCTCGAAAAAAATTTGTCAGTTCAAAAATAGTTGCTACCTTTGCAGTCCCGCTTCCGAAACGAGCGGGATTTTTAACCCCCGGAAGGGTGGTTAGAAATTAAAAAGATCTTTGAAAAGACTGAAAGGAAAGTAC
>CAJOHK010000011.1:44779-58230 GCA_905234285.1 uncultured Bacteroidales bacterium | reverse complement strand
ATCTACACCCACATAGACAGTTCCACCTGGCACCGAGAAGTTCTGGAGCATCATCCCAGGAAATAAGCACCCGGCAATTTTGTGAATCCAAATAATTATATTAACTTTGCGCGCTTAAAAAGCCGCAAAGGTTTTTTGGTGCAATGGGGTGCTTGAAAAAGAGCACTGAGTAACACATTTTTATTTAACAAAACAATGAAGCATTTTGCACTTAAGGGCGAAATCCGCCAGAAAGGCAATAAGGCCGTTCTCAAGGCCTTCCGCCGTCAGGGCCTGGTTCCTTGCAACCTCTATGGCGCCGGCATCGACAACATCCTCTTCACCGTAGTAGAGAAAGAACTCAAGGGTCTTACTCACACTCCCGCTTCCTTCATCGTAGATCTGGAGCTGGGTGGCAAAACTTACACCGCTGTTGCTCACGAGTATCAGTGGCACCCGGTAGAGGACAACTGCCTGCACGTGGATTTCCTCGCAGTTGACGAGAAAAAGCCCATCGTCATCAGCGTTCCCCTCAACATCACTGGCCACCCGGTGGGTGTTCAGGCTGGTGGTAAGTTCGTTCAGAGCGCCCGTAATCTCAAGGTTTGCGGCCTCATGAAGAACCTCCCCGATCAGCTGGACATCGATGTGACTCCGCTGGAGCTTGACAAGCGTATGGTAGCCGGCGACCTCAAGTTCGAAGGTCTCCAGATTGTCTCCGACAAGAACACCATCATCTGCTCCGTCAAGACCACCCGCGCCATGCAGCAGGCTGCCGCCGAGGCTGCTAAGAACGCTTAGTAATGACGACGTACCTGGTTGTAGGGCTGGGAAACATAGGGGCCGAATACGCCTCTACCCGCCACAACATGGGGTTTATGGTATTGGATGCCTGGGCTCAGGCATCCAATGTCCTTTTTAAGACCGACCGTTACGGCGATGTGGCCGAGGTGTCTTTCAAGGGACGGTGGTTTGTGCTCTTGAAACCCTCCACTTACATGAACCTGAGCGGAAATGCGGTCCGATACTGGATACAGAAACTGCACCTCCCGCTGGAAAACCTGGTGGTCATTTCCGATGACATCAATCTTCCCTTCGGCACACTTCGCATGCGGGCTAACGGATCGTCGGGCGGTCACAATGGACTGGAGCATATTGCCCAGATGCTGGAGAGCGAGCAGTGGGCCCGCGTCCGCGTGGGCATCGGCAACCAATTCTCCCGCGGCGGCCAAATTGATTATGTGTTGGGAGACCTCAGCGAGGAGGAAAAAGCAGCCGTTCCGGCGTTGGCGGCCCGCATTATTCAGGGTATAAAAGAGCTCTCTACGATAGGCGTTCAAAGGGCCATGAATACCGTAAATGCAAAGCCAAAAGTGGAAAAAGAGCCCCAAAATGAGGGAAAAAGCGAGAAAAACAGCCCTGCAGGGGCCTAAAATCAAAATTATTGTGAAAAATTGTTTGGTTTATTGATTTTTTTCTATAACTTGCAACAAGTTTTGACACAATCATTTACTAAACCAATAAAACTAACAAATCATGAAAGAGCTTGTTGAAAAAATCAATGCTGCTTATGCAGAATTCGCCAAGAACGCAGAAGCCCAGGTAGTAAAGGGTAACAAGGCTGCCGGTGCCCGCGCCCGTAAAGCCGCTCTGGCCCTCATGAAGGACCTCAAGGAGTTCCGCAAGGTTTCTGTAGACGCCGCCAAGTAAGCATTACAGAATTTTTTACTAAAACGTTGCAGATTTTGAAAATTTCTGCAACGTTTTATTTTTTTCTGCATCTATATAGTAGGTTTAGGTTTTAGTACACGTCAAAAAACCGGTTCAAAGAAGTGATTCTGAGACCGGTTTTTTGCTATTTATTCACCATCAACCTATTTCCCCTTGCCCCTGTTGGCGACCAAAAAAAGAGGCCACATCAAAAAGATGTGAGCCTCTTGTCATAGAGCGTGTATGAAAGCCTAGAAGCTGGTCGCAATTCCCAGGAAGTCCTCGGCCTTGAGGGCTGCGCCGCCGATGAGGCCACCGTCAATGTCTTTCTCGGCAAAGAGTTCCTTGGCGTTGGAGGGCTTGCAGGAGCCGCCGTAGAGGATGGTCATGTCGTCGGCCACCTGAGCGCCGAACTTGGCCTCGATGACGTTGCGGATGCAAGCGTGGATTTCCTGAGCCTGGGCGGCAGTAGCGGTTTTGCCGGTACCGATGGCCCAAACGGGCTCGTAGGCAATCACCACATTCTTCATATCCTCGGCGGAGAAGTTGTAGAGGACGTTCTTGGTCTGGGCGGTAACCACGTCAAAGTGCTTGCCAGCCTCACGCTCGTCCAGGTTCTCGCCGACGCACAGAATCACCTTGAGACCGGCGGCCAGGGCCAGCTGGGTCTTGACGACCAGCTTTTCATCGGTCTCGCCATAGTACTGGCGACGCTCGCTGTGACCCAGGATGGTGTACTCGCAACCCAGGGAAGTGAGCATGTTCACGGCCACCTCACCGGTATAGGCCCCTTTCTCATGGTCGGCGCAGTTCTGGGCGCTGAGCTTTACCTTGGAACCCTTGAGGGCCTCGGCCACCAGGGCCAGATGGGTGAACGGCGGAGCCACCACCAGTTCTACGTTTGCAGGCAGATCTTTTGCCTTCTCTACAACAGCTTTTGCTAATTCTACACCTTCGGGAACGGTAGTATTCATTTTCCAGTTCCCAGCTACAATGTACTTTCTCATTTTTTTATATTGTTTTTTTTTATTTTACTGACATTACTGCAGATGCAATGGAATTGAGCTTCACATCTACGGAATCGGCGCGGGAGGCAAGGATGCAAGGAACCTTGGTGCCTACCAGGAAGCCGGCCTGACGTACGTCCTTGGCCAGTTTGGAATTGGTTTTCCAGAATACGTTGGCGCTCTCGATGTTGGGGAAGAGGAGGCAATCGGCGTCTCCGGCAACAGGGCTCTGGAGCTTCTTGATTTGCACGGACTCTTCATCGATAGCCACATCCAGGGCCAGGGGGCCGTCGCCGATGGCCTTGATTTGGCCGCGGTCGCACATCTTGGCCAGCATGGCACCCTCGATGCAAGCCGGCATGCTGTCCAGCATTTGCTCGGAGGCGGCAATGAAGGCAATCTTGGGCATGGCAATGCCGAAGCTGCGGGCCACGCCGGTCACAAAGCCGGCCATCTTAACCTTTTGACGGAAGTCCGGCTGAGGAATTACGGCCATATCGGTGATGAAGATGAGCTTGTGGTAGTTGGGGTTCTCGATGACGCCAACATGGCTCAGGAGACCCTTGGGAGGAAGCAGACCCACTTCCTTATTGAGGATGGCGCGCAGGAACTTGTCGGTGGAGCAGAGGCCCTTCATGAGGACATCGCCCTCTCCGTCGTGGACCATACGAACGGCCTCGGCTACAGCCTTGAGCTCGTCCTTGATGTCCACAATCTGGAACTTGGCCACATCGATCTTGCACTCCTCGCAGACCTTGGCAATGAGGTCCTGGTCTCCTACCAGCGTTACCTTTACAAAGCCCTGATCGCTGGCCAGCGAGGCAGCCTCGATGGTGTGGGAATCTACGCCCCAGGCAGCCACCATTCTCTTGCAGATACCCTTTGCCTTGAGCTCGGCAAAGAGTTCGTTAAAATTGGTAATCATAAATTATTCTTGATTTTCAAGTACTAAATGCATGGTATCGCGGGCGATGACCAGTTCCTCGTTGGTGCAAATGAGGGCGGCCTTCACCTTGGAATCCTCGGTGGTGATGATGGCATCCTCGCCGAAGGCTACGTTTGCCTCATAATCTACCTTGAGTCCCAGGTAGGAGAAGTTCTCCAGGACGCGACGGCGCAGGCGGCTGTTGTGCTCGCCGATACCGCCGGTAAAGAGGATGAGGTCTACGCCGTTCATGGCGGCAATGTAGGAGCCGATATTCTTGATGATATCGTAGGTGTACTTCTTGAACACCAGCTTGGCCTTGGGGTCTCCGCCGTTGGCCAGCTCGTCCAGCTCACGGGCGTCTGACGTTTTGGTGGAAATGCCCAGGAAACCCGACTTGCGGTTGAGGATATTGGTCATTTCGTCGGGGTCTACGCCCAACTTCTTTTCCAGGTACAGTACGGCGTTGGCGTCAATATTACCTACGCGGGTACCCATGATCATGCCCTCCAGCGGGGTGAAGCCCATGGAAGTGTCTACGCACTTGCCGTTCTGGATGGCGCAGATGGAGCTGCCGGCACCCAGGTGGCAGGTAATAATCTTGGAATTGTTGATGTCAAGGCCGGCCAGTTTGGCGCCGACGCCTGCCACAAACTGATGGGAAGTGCCGTGGGCACCGTAGCGACGCACACGGTATTTCTCATAGTACTCGTACGGAAGGCCGTACATATAGGCATAGGCGGGCATGGTCTGGTGGAAGGCCGTATCGAAGGTTACCACCTGCGGAACGGTGGGAAGGGCTTCCTGCATGGCGCGGATACCCAGCAAGTGGGCCGGGTTATGCAGCGGGGCAAAATCGGCGCAGAAGGCGATTTTTTCCAGGACGTCCTGGTTCACGATGGCACTGCCGCTGAAGAAGTCTCCGCCTTGCACGATGCGGTGGCCCACAGCCTCGATGTCTTCCAGCGACTTGAGCACGCCCGTCTTGGGATCGGTGAGAGCGGCCAGAATGAGCTGCATACCCACTTTGTGGTCCGGAATGGGAACGTCTTTGACGATTTTCTCCTTGCCGGCGGGGACATACTGGAGGATACCGGCGGGAAGGCCGATTTTCTCGGCGATACCTTTGGCAATAACGTCAAAAACGTCGTCGTTCTTCATGTCCAGAAGCTGGTACTTGATGGACGAGCTTCCGCAGTTGATGACTAAAATAATCATAGTATTGAGCTGTACAGTTAATATTTCCGTTATATCTTTGCAAAGATAACAAATTATTGCGTAATTTCGCAATTATGGAAGGGGCGAAGAACATAGAAGCGTTGACACTCTGTTTTACTGCAGGCGTTGTGGCGGGAACCTTGGTTCCAGGGACGGTTCAGGGGGTTTTTCCTGCCCTCGTTCTCCTCCTCGCCCTGATGCCCACCCTTTCCAGGCGCGCTCTCCCCTTCCTCTTCCTCGCCATCCTGCTGGCCGGCTGGTTCAGCGCCTCGCTGGCATCAATGGACAGCTACTCCGACATCTCTCCCCTTGAACGGCTGGCCGAGACCGCCGTCGGGCGAGTAAGAGAGTTTATCGACGCCCTCCCCTTCCGTCACCCGGAGACGGCGGCGCTCCTCAAAGCCCTCCTTACCGGCGACCGGAGCGGGCTGTCGTCCCAGACAGTGGCTGTTTTCAGGAAAAGCGGCGCCTCGCACCTGCTGGCCCTGTCGGGGCTGCACATGGGCATCCTGTACCTCATCTTTGACTGGGCCACCAAACTGGGCGGGAAGGCCCCGGCCATCCAGAAAACCCGGGCGGCGCTGCTCATTTCAGCTGCGGGATTTTTCACCCTTATGGCAGGAGCGGGGCCATCGCTGGTGAGAGCTTTCTTCTTTATTCTGCTCAATGAAGTGCTGGCGCTGAGCGGACGGCGCAGGAAAACTACCACGGTCTTTTGCCTGGCCCTGCTGTTCCAGCTCATCCTGCAGCCCGGCGTTATCCTCAGCCTGGGATTTCAGCTCTCTTACCTAGCCCTGGCCGGCATCCTGCTGCTTTATCCCACGCTGGAATCCTGGTATCCTGACAGCTCCCGGTTCAATCCCCTCCGGCGCATCTGGCAGGCGTCAGCCCTCAGTATTTCCTGCCAGGTTTTCACGGCGCCCCTGGTCTGGATCCGCTTTCACACCTTCCCCTCTTTCTTCCTCCTAACCAACCTTTTAGCCATCCCCGTCACCACCATCCTCATGGGTGCGGCAGTGCTCACGTTGGGATTATCGGCCCTGGGCATTTGTCCGGAACTGCTTTATACAACAACAGACGGCCTGAGCCGCCTGCTCGTAAACATCTTGGAAATAATTGCTACTCTCTCCTGATGGTGAAGCCGGGAGAAGACCACTCATGCATGTTGCCGTCGTCGTCGGTATACACCAGATAACCTTCCAGCGCCGGATCTCCCAGAATGAGCAGCTGGGCGCTCTGGAGGCCGACCACCATGCACCAGGTGGCCACGGCATCCGAATCGGCCGCATTGGTGGAAGATACCACCGTGGCGCTGAGCAGGTTATGCTGCACGGGATAGCCGGTACGGGGGTTGATGGTGTGGGCATATTTGTGCCCGTCACGCACATAGAACTTGCGGTAGTTGCCGGAAGTTACAATGCCCGAAGGCTTGCCCGAGGAGAGCCACACGTCGTTGTACTGGGTTTGATTGTCCCCGGCCTGACGGTCGATGGGCCGGTCCAGGCCCACGGCCCAGGGCTCGCCGGAGGGATTGACGCCATCGCACCAGATTTCGCCGATATCCACCAGCATGTCCTTGATGCCCAGGCTATAGAGATAGTTGGCAATGATGTCGCAGCTGTACCCTTGTGCTATGGCGTTGTAATTAAGGCGGGGGTAGCCCATGACGGCCGGATCCAGCAGGCCTTCCTGGTTCACCGGAAGCTCGGCCGGAAGGTGTCCCATGCCCGATTTGGCCAGGAGTTCGGCAATTTCTTCATCGGTGGGAAAAGTACTGTTGCGGAAGCCGAAGCCCCAGGCGTCGTACAGCGGCGCAGCGCCAAAATCCAAGGCACCGCCGGAACGTTCCCACAGGCGGTAGGCTACGCGGTACATATCCAGGAACATGAGATTGGGGCGAATGACTTCTCCCGCATTGAAACGGGACAGAAGGGAATTTTTGTTGTACCCGGAAAGCGTGTTCTCAATGCGGTACAGAAGGGAAGCGATGGTATCGCGGATGGTTTCCACGGGAACATCTACTCCCTTGAGATTCACCTTCACCGAATAGTTGCCGCCCTGCGCGAATCCAGAGATTTGCACATACTGACTGGGCTGCTGCGAGCACGCAACAGCCATAAGCAGTGCAAAAATTAGGACGATTCTTCTCATGTTGGCAAGAAATTTGCGCAAATTTACGAAAATTTACCGATATTTGCAGTCTCACGAAGCAGAAATCTATGAAAAAAAGCATATTTTGGTTGGTTCCCGCCGTCCTGGCAATGGTTCTTTCCGGATGTAAAAAAGACGAGGAAACCACCTCTACTCCCAGCCTATCCGGCTTAAGCGTTTCTTCATCAATCCCTTATGCCCCCAAAGGCGCCACCATTACCGTCAAGGCAAATGCTTCCAGCGTGATGGGCTCCGATGGCACCTACCCTACCATCGGCCTCTATTGGGAGGTCAACTCTAGCAAGAAAGACACCCTCACCACCAACGCCAAAGAGAGCAATCCCGAATTCAAACTCACGCTGGATACCCTGGGAACCTACACCATCAAGTGTTATGCTTTTGCCGGATCGGGCTACTACAGCACCTCGGCCAGCACAGAGGTCCGGGCCATAGACCCCGACAAGGATTTCAGCGGATTCGAAGGCACCACTTACAGCTCCATCGGCGGCCGCATGTACCGCACCATCACCCTGGGAGGACTCACCTGGATGGCCCAGAACCTTTATGGGACTGCAGAGGGCGTTCCTTACATGGACGCCGATGTAACCGAGAGTTTCTTTGGCAAGTTCTACACCTGGGAAGAGGCTTCGGCCGCCTGCCCTGACGGCTGGCGCCTGCCTACGGCTACAGAATGGGACAACTGCTTGGGCAGCAATGCCGGAGAGCTCATGGCCAACGCCCTTTTCCTCTCCGAGAACCTGTGGCCCAGATGGCCCCAGGTCACCATTACCAACAGCCTCCTGTTCAATGTGATTCCCACCGGTTATAAGGACAAAACTGTGGGCGGAACCACGCACTACGGCTATAAGGAATATGCCTTCTTCTGGACCGCGGACCGTTCGGCCGACCCGTGCCGAGTATCGCTATTTCTACGAGAATTCCCCCGAAGTATTAAAGGGCAATGGCAGCTCGCAGTCCCTGGCCCTGAGCGTGCGCTGCGTCAAAGACTAACGTAAATCTGTTACCACATACCCGGAAGGAAGCGGTTTCCCGTCCAGCGAGAAATCGCTTTTTCCTTTACAATCCCCATAGGTAATGTCCCGGAGAATAAAACGGGCCCGGGTATCTTTGTCCAGCGTAAGGGTGACGTCCAGGGAGTGGTTGTCTGAAGCATTTACCCAGATGCGGTCCATGTATTGGGTATAAGTGGCAATGAAGCGGGCGGGATTGGTGTAGATATCGTCGGCCTGCACCTTTTCTATGACCACTTCCCCGGCATCCCGGTCCATAGTCCAGCGGGTGGTACCGTCGCTTACGACGCTGAGCCCCAGACCCTCCAGGGTGTAGGCATTGCCTTCTACGCACACCTGGCCGTCGGTGACGGGGGTGAAGTCGGAGCCGTTCCGGGAGACGCTGTAGGAATAGTGAAAGTTGACACGCTGCCCCTTGGCTTTGTCCAGGAGCGCAATACGCCCGCCCTGCGCAAGGGCGCACAGGGAAACGGCGCACAGCGCAAGGGCAGTCAGTATCCGTTTCATTGATTCATGAAGTGTTCCAAAATCTGGTCCAGCTCGGCCATGTCCTTTACCAGGACCTCACGGGGCTTGGCTCCGTTCTGCGGTCCCACAATGCCTGCAGCCTCCAGCTGATCCATCACACGTCCTGCTTTAGCATATCCCATGCCAAGCTTGCGCTGCAGATCCGATGTGGAGCCGCGCTGATTCAGGACGATGGTGCGGGCAGCTTCCTCAAAGCGGTCATCCAGGGCGCGCATATCCACGGGGCCGTCAGATCCACCTTCGCTGGTCTCCTTGGGAGGTTCGGGCAGGTAATAGGGCGTATTGTAACTGCGCTGATATCCTATCTGGTCCCCTACCGCCTTGGTGAGGGCCACAATCTCGTCGTTGCCGATAAAGGCGCACTGCACGCGTTCCATCTCTACGCCGCTGTACAGCAGCATGTCGCCGCGGCCGATGAGTTTGTCGGCGCCGGGCTGGTCCAGGATGGTGGCCGAGTCGATGCGGGAGGTGACGCGGAAAGCGATGCGCATGGGGAAGTTGGCCTTGATGAGGCCGGTGATTACGTCCACCGTAGGACGCTGGGTAGCCAGAATCACGTGCAGGCCTGCCGCACGGCCCTTCTGGGCCAGACGGATGACGCTGGTGGTGATGCTGCGCGCCAGGGCCTTGGATTCGGGGCCGGCGCCCACCGACATGGTAAGGTCGGCGTACTCATCGATTACCGTCACAATATAGGGCATGAAGTGATGGCCTTCGTCGGCCCGCAGGTGATGCTCCTTATACTTGGCGTTATACAGCTTGATGTTGTTCACGAAAGCCTTGGACAGCAGCTCGTAGCGGGAATCCATCTCCACGCACAGGGACTGCAACACGGCTGCGGCATCCTTGGCATTCTTCACAATGGCACGCTCCTGCTCTTCCTGCTCGCTCACGGCATTGGGCAGCACGGCCAGGTAATGGTGCAACAGGTGGCCATAGGAGGAGAATTCCACCATCTTGGGGTCTACAAACACGAACTTGAGTTCCGAGGGGTGCTTGGAATACAGCAGCGAGGCCACAATCACGTTCAGGCCCACCGACTTACCCTGCTTGGTAGCACCGGCCACCAGAAGGTGGGGGGCATCGGCCAGGTCAAAGACTTTTACCTGCTGGGAAATGGTGTAGCCGATGGCCACGGGCAGCTCGGCCTTGCTCTCGCGGAAGGCGGCGTCGTTCAGGAGGGATTTCAGCGGCACCATGGAGGCCTTGTCGTTGGCCACCTCGATACCCACGGAATCGGACAGGGTGGTAATACGGACACCTTTGGCATTGAGGGAGATACCGATATCTTCCTGCAACTGCTTAATGGCCGAAATCTTTACGCCGGGAGCGGGATAAACCTTATAGAGAGTAACCGTAGGACCCACAATGGCCGTCACGTCCCTCACCTGGATCTTGTAGCTGGCCAGGGTGGCACGGATCTTATTGTTGTTGCGGGACAGCTCGTCCTGCGAGACTTCGTGGCGGGCATTGAGGTAATCGCCCAGAATGTTGAGCGAAGGAGTTTTGTACTTGGGCAGGCCATCCGGCGGATCCAGGCGGTTGTCAATGGGCTTAAGGGGCTCCTTCACCTCCTGATCCAGGGTATCGTCCGTGATGACCTTGATGCCTCCTTCTTCCTCGGGGGCCGCTTCTTCATTTTCTGACTCAGCCTCGGGCGTGGGTTCCGGATTGGGTTTGCGACCAAACAGTTTGCGGGGCTTGGGCTGCTCTTCCTTGGGTTCCTCGGTGGGACTGGTGACAAACACCGGTTCCATTATAGGCGCCTGCTCAGGCTCCTCTGCCGGCTCTTCTTCCGGCTTTTCTTCCCGCTTGCCCATAAGGATAGCAGCAAAGCGGCCGCTCATGCAATACAGCCAGGCAGCCGAGAGGGCCAACAGCACCAGGCCGGTCACAATCTCCCCTACTTTGGAGAGCATCCAGCCGACGAGCGCGGCACCGGCACGGCCACCGGGGCCACCGCCAAACAGCCATTCCCAACCGGCCAGGATGCCCACAAAGGCAAGAATCCAGGAAAGCAGGAAACTGAGGCTGATCATGCCATAGAACATCTTTTTGAGGGAGAAAGCCACGGTGGGCTTAACCAGCTTGATGCTCCAGGCAAGCAGAAATGCCACAATACAGAAGGCCGCCAGGCCAAAGGAATTGGTGACCAGAAAACGCCCAAGGGAAAAACCTGAACTGGCAGCAAGGTTCTGGGCCTCATCCAAGGCGGCGGCCGAGAGCAGGCTCTGGTCTTGACGCCAGGTGAACAGATAGGAAACTACGGAGATAAGCACCGTCGCGGTTACCACCAGGACCAGTGCAACGCCTGCTAAACGAAGGCCGGTCTGCTTCCGTTCGCTGAGGCCGTTCCAATAATTGGACAGAGGATTCATTTCTTCTTGCCGTTTTTACCCCGGAAATTGCGGCCGAACTTGGCCTTTTTGTCCTGACCGAAGCCCAGATTCATGCCGGGACGGGCAAAGGAAGCATCGGCCGATATCTTGGAGAGTTCAATGTCCTGAGGCACTTTGACACGCCCGCCAGAGAGGCGCTCAATGTCCTGGAAAATGGTGGCATCGGCCACGGTATCCTTGTTCCAGATGAGGTACTGCTGACGCATGTAAATGGCCAGGGAACGGATCATGGCGGTTTTTACCTCTCCCTCCGGTTCGCTGGCAACGAGGTCCAGGATGCTCTCTATATTTCGGCCGTAATGACGGGCGCGGATGGGCTTGGTATTGAGGGGAATAGGACCTGGCCGGCTGTTGATTTCCTCCGGGACAGGCTTGGGGAAAGGACTGTCCACGTCCAGGTCATAACCTGCAATGATGAACAGGTGGTCCCACAGCTTTTGGGACCAGTTTTCCTGCTGGTGCACCTGCGGGTTCAGGCTTTCCATCACCTTTACCACGGCCTGTGCCTGCTCGGTGCGCTTGGTCTTGTCCGGGATGGCCTTGAGCTGCTCTACCATTTGCAGCACATTGCGCCCATATTCCGGCATTCTCAGTTTCTCTACCTCTGTATTGTAATAAAGCTTGACAGTATTCTCGCTTGCTTCCATAGACTCACTTTTATTCAACTTACAAATATAATGTTTTTCTCGGGAAAAAAAGGTATCTTTGTAAGGTATGCTCAAAATCCTTAAGGCGTCGGCGGGTTCCGGCAAAACGCATAATCTGGCCAAGGAGTACATTCGGCTCATTATCGGCAGCAACAAGGCCGATGCATACAGGCATGTACTGGCGGTTACCTTCACCAACAAGGCCACCGACGAGATGAAGCGCCGTATCCTCAAGGAACTGGACATCCTGGCCAAACAGCCGGAGAAATCGCCCTACTTTGACGAGTTCAGCGCCCAGTTTCCGGTTGCGCGCATTCAGGAGCGGGCGCAGCAGCAGCTCTCGAGCATCCTGCACGACTATTCGGCCTTTTCCGTCAGTACCATCGACCGCTTTTTCCAGCAAACCCTGCGGGCGTTTTCCCGGGAAATCGGCCAGTTCTCCTCCTATCAGGTGCAGTTGGACCGGGATGCGCTGGTGACCGAGAGCGTAGACCGGCTGCTGGACAATCTCACCGAGGAAGACCGGGGGGTGCTGGATTGGCTCACACAGGGGGTAAAGGCGCACCTGGAGCAAGAGGGCCGATTCTCGCTGGAAGACCGCCTGCAAAAAATGGCCGGCAGTCTGCAGGGCCTGCCGGAGGCCCCGACCTGGACCCGGGAGGAGCTGAAAAATCTTCACCAGCGCTGCACGGACGTTGTGAACGGCTTCCACAATCAGGTGAAGGAATCGGCCCAGGAGGTCCTGCGCCTCTGGCAGGAGGCCGGCGTGGCCCCCGAAGACAGCTACAGCAAATTTATGAAGGCGCTGGTCAAATACGCCCAGCCGGCAGCAAATGTAAAAATTCTCACGCCCCCCACGGACTCCTTCCAAAACAGAGCTGCCAATCCGGATATCTGGTTCTCTAAGTCGAACGCCCATCTGCTGGAAAAAGTAGCCGCATCGGAAACGCCCCTCCAGGCATTCCTGGACCTATGGGACAAGCCTTATCAGGAATATGTAACGGCCCGCATGATCCGGGAGCAGATTTACAGCCTGGGCGTAGCCGGCGAGCTCCGGGATGCTTTCCTGCAAATCCAAAAAGAGAAAAATGTCATTTGCCTGGACGACTCCAATACCATCTTGAAGCATATCATCGACGGCACCCCAACCCCGTTCATCTACGAGAAGATGGGCGTCCGCTACGAGGATTTTCTCCTGGACGAGTTCCAGGACACCTCAGAGATTCAGTGGGAAAACTTCAGGCCGCTGCTGCACAATGCCGATGACGCCGGTTTTGACTCTCTGGTTGTAGGCGACGTCAAGCAAAGCATCTACCGCTGGCGCGGAAGCGACTGGTCCCTCCTGGGAAGCCGCCTGGAGCAGGATTTCAGGCAAACCTGTACCAAGTCCCTGGACGGCAACTACCGCACCTGCAAAAAGATGGTCTGTTTCAATAACGAGTTCTTTGACTTTGCCGCCAAGGAGCTGGACCGCATCACGGGAGCACAGGGCAGCCTGGCCAAGCTGTACGCCGATGTAGCCCAGGAGCCATGCTTCGATGACCCGGCCCCCGGCTCGGTAGAAGTGGCTTTTGTGGACGATCAACAGGCCGAGATCCTGCAAACCCTGCAGGACCTCCACGGGAGCGGAGCCCATTGGTCCGACATAGCCATCCTGGTACGGGGCAATGCCGATGGTTCGGCCATCGCCCAAATGCTGGTGCAGGAGGGCATTCCGGTGGTCTCCGACGACTCCCTTTTTGTAAAGTCCTCGGTCACGGTGCGGCGGCTGGTGTCGCAACTGTCGCTGGTAGAGGCCCCGCCGGAGTCAGACAAACCCACGGTCCCCGGCTTCCTGGCCCGCAGCATGGATGTCC
>CAJOHK010000011.1:0-44746 GCA_905234285.1 uncultured Bacteroidales bacterium | reverse complement strand
GAAGCCTACCCCCAGCCATTCGACGCCGAAATCCCCTATATCCAATCTTTCATGGACTATCTGCAGGATTGGGTGAACACCGGCGGCGGCAACAACCTGGGCGCCTTTTTGCGCGCCTGGGAAGAGGCCAATCCCAAGATTGCCTCGCCCAGCACAGGTTCCTCGGTGCGCATCATGACCGTGCACAAATCCAAGGGACTGGAGTTCCCCTTTGTCATTCTTCCCTTTGCCGAGAAGATTCCGCTGTACAAGGCCTCGGCCTATTGGTGCAGGCCCCAGGTGGAGGGAACGGCCCTGGGCAAGGAGGCCGACGGGCTCTATCACATCCAGCTGGACAGCCATGCCGCCCATTCCCTCTTTGCCGGACGTCTCCAGCAGGAGGAGCTGATGCAAGCCATTGACAACCTCAACATCCTGTATGTGGCCATGACGCGGCCCCATTATGGGCTCAAGGTAATAGCAGCCACCCCGCCCAAGGAGGTGCAGGCGGCCGTGAAAGACCATCGGCCGGGCGACTGGAAAAACCTCTCACACATCCTCTATGCTTTTGTCAAGGACTTCCGCTATTTCACCGGAACGCCCTATGATCTCTCCTCCCTGGACCGGACGGCCAAGGGGCCTGAGATGACCGAGGCCGAATACCCCTCCTATCCTGCCCATAGCGGCGAACGCCTGCGCTTTAGCCCGGAGGCGGCCGATTACTTCGGCCCCGACGGACTCATCGGCCCGGAAGCCAGCCGCCGCATCCGGGGTAACGTGCTGCACAATATTATGGCGCAGGTGAAGGTGGCCGGAGATTTACCCGCCGCCGTCCAGGCCGCCGTCGCCTCTGGCGAACTCCCCCGTGCCGATGCGCCCCGTACGCTGGAATGGTTGAAGGAACGCGTCGCCTCCGTGGCTAGCCGCGGGTGGTTCTCCCCTTCGGCCCAGGCCCTGTGCGAAGCCCCCATCCTGGCCCCCGACGGCAACGAGTACCGCCCCGACCGCGTGGTAGTGCACCCCGACGGTCATGTGGACATCATTGATTATAAGTTTGGCCAGCCCGAAGAACGCTACCGCTTCCAGGTGCTCCGGTATATGAACCTCTGGCGCGGGATGGGCTATGGCCCCGTGTCCGGCTTCCTGTGGTATCTGGAAGACAACTCAGCCGTCGAATGTAAGTAATTATCCCTGAGCACATTACGCAAAACACCCTGCCGAAAAACCGGCAGGGTGTTTTGCGTAAATTATTGAACCGCAACGAGTTGCATTCGACGATTAGGATTATACATCGGCACGGGCCATGGCATCCTTGTAGTACTTTTGGGTAATGAACACGTCTTCCTTGTAAGGATTGATGTGACGTTTCTTGGACACATAGATGATGTAACCCAGGGCAATGGCATTGGTAATGAGAGCCAGGGCGCTGATAATCACCATCATGGAAGGATTAGCGGCCACTACGGAGGGATCTACGGTAGTGCCAACTACGGCAGCTTCGCCGCCGGCTGCAGCATACAGCTGCTCGATGGTAGCCGTACCATTAGGATAGAGCACGGGAAGGGTAGCCCAGGAGAACCACTGCTGACCGTTCTTGAAGGTTTCCTGAAACAGGGGGAATACCTGAGCGAACATGCACCAGATAGCCAGCGTATTGGCACGGTTCTGGATCCAGCCGCCGCGGTTCCACAGAAGAGCAGCCACGGTAGGAGCCACCAGCAGGGCTACGCCGCAGTACCAGCTGTGCGTGGGCAGGCAGTTGTACGTGTAAGCGAAGTTCCAGATGTCGTAAATTACGATATACACCCAGGTCATATCGGCCCAGATCATATCCTTCTTGTCCTTGGAAGCATAAACGTTCCACCAGGCGGTCATACAGAAGATGTTCAGCAGACCGGCCACACCGTTCATCACATTATGCCAGCCGCCGTACTGCCATACGCCCTCGGAGGTGAGCCACCATTTGTTCCAACCCATAGCGGCGCTCTCGAAGTCGGATGCGCAGGCAATGAGGATGTTGATGGCCACGATGATGAACGGGAAGGGCTTGAACCAATGCTTGGCGCCAATTCCCCATTTGTACTTGATCATCATAAAGCCGATACACCCGGCCGTAGCGGCATATAGCTTGGCATAGTGGAACCAGCCTTGCATGTACACATGGGTCTGGTTTTCCAGCGCCCACTGGGCACCGGCCTTCACGCCAAACAGGATGGCCAGGAAGTAAACGGTAAGTCCCAGCGGAATGACCAGGAACGTAATGATGCCGCCCAGTTTGGTGCGGCGTGCGAACTCATTGAAGAGAATCAGTCCCAGCAGGACCACAAAAAGCATAGCCCACTGAGAAAGGGCATTTGCCCCGTAAACTTGGAAAAACATAGGTTATTGGTTATTAGTTGATAATGATACTTTCCGTTCCTTGATGAGGGCATAAATCACCCATACCAGCGTAATGGCCAGGCTCATGGGAACGCCTACTTTGAGCATCTCCATGGGAGTCCACGCAAAAAGTTCTCCGTTAATGGCATGGTCCACGATGAGCATGACCGAGCCGCCCCAAAGCATCTTTTCGAGGGACGCAAGGTTACGGCCAAAGAAACCGGTTTTCCATCCGGCTTTGCGGCAGACACTGGTAACTGCCGCCTGGACAAGGGGTACAATGTAACAACTCATACTTCTATTTCTTTGATTTCTACTTCGTTTCCTTTTAATAAATAGGTATTCTCACTGCCACAATAGGGGCATTTCTTGCCATGTTGCACGGTAGAATACTCTTTCCCGCAGCTTTCACAGCGGGTGACCGCCGGCAGGATGTTGCACTTGAGTTCACACCCCCTGAGCAGGTCCTCCTTATCGGCCGCCCAGCGCCAGCAATCCATCAGGTAGTCCGGCACAACGGTGGACACCTCCCCGATATTCATCACCACCGCATTCACATGTTCCACACCATGCTCCTGAGCCGCCTTCTTGACGTCCCGGATGATGTAAAACACAATGCCTAATTCATGCATAATCTAGTGTTTCTTTGGACAAAACTTTTTCGCTCCCCTTTTTGTGGGTAGAAAAAGTTTTAGTCCGAGAAACTATTTCTTTTTAAACAGAATACTACCTGTACGTTTGATCATATACGGCAAAATGCCGGAGAACTTATCCTCAGAAGTGCGCATGACGCTGGCCTCGGGGTGCACGCGGTGCAGGTGGATGGCATCAAAGCCGCACTTGGTAGTGCACACGCCGCAGCCGATGCAGCGGTTCTGGTCTACCACCGACGCACCGCACCCCAGGCAGCGAGCCGTTTCCTTGCGCACCTGTTCCTCGGTAAGAGTGCCGTGGTACTCCTGGAAGTTATTCTTGACAGGCACCACCCCGGGATCCTGGCGGGAGCCGTTGTCGTAGCTCTCCACAACAATATCGCCCTTGTTGAGCTCGATGAAGTCCCTGCGGTTGCGGCCGATGGTCATGTGGCCGTGCTGCACAAAGCGGTGCAGGCTCTCGGCAGCCTCCTTGCCGGCAGCGATTGCATCGATGGCGAACTTGGGCCCGGTGAAGACGTCACCTCCCACGAAGATGTCGGGCTCGGCCGTCTGGTAAGTGAGTTTATCGGCAATGGGGTACACGCCGCGGAAAAATTCCACCTTAGTATCCTTCAGGAGGTCCTTCAGGACAACAGTCTGGCCGATGGCAAAGATCACCAGGTCGGCATTCAGCGTAATAAGCTGATTCTCATCGTACTCCGGTGCAAACTTGTGCTCGGCGTTAAATACCGATGTGCACTTCTTGAAGACGATACCGGTAACCTTGTCTGTACCCAGCACTTCCTTGGGACCCCAGCCGGGGTTCAGCACAACGCCGTCCTCGCGGGCTTCCATGCGTTCCTCCAGGCTGGCGGGCATGATGTCCTCGGTTTCCAGCGACAGCATGGTAACCGCGGAGGCACCGCTGCGCTTAGCCACGCGCGCCGCATCTATGGCCACGTTGCCACCGCCAACCACGACCACCTTGCCGGAGACTTTAACGTCGCCGCAGTTAGCCTTGTGCAGGAAGTCAATGGCCGTAGTGGTGCCTTCCAGCGCCTCGCCGGGAATCCCGGGCAGGCGTCCGCCCTGGCAGCCGATGGCCACGTAGAAGGCTTTGTAACCCTGTTCACGCAATTGCCGGATGGTCACATCCACACCCACCTCAACGCCGGTGCGTACCTCTACGCCTATCTCCTTCATGATATCGATCTCGGCCGCAATCACGTCCTTGGCCAGCTTGTAAGAAGGAATGCCGTAGCGCAGCATGCCGCCGGGCTCTGGATTCTTTTCGAATACGGTGGGCCTGTAACCCATGGTGGCCAGGTAGTTGGCGCAGCTCATGCCGGCCGGGCCGCCGCCGATGATGGCAATCTTCTCTTCCCAGCGCTCCTGTACATTGGAACAGATGTTTACCTCGGGGACGAAGCGGGTTTCGGCCTTGAGGTCCAGGTCGGCCAGGAATTTCTTGACGGCATCGATGGCTACGGGCTTGTCGATGGTACCGCGGGTGCATGCGTCCTCGCAGCGGCGGTTGCATACGCGTCCGCAGACGGCGGGGAAAGGATTCTCCCGCTTGATGAGCTCCAGGGCCTCCTGATACTTGCCCTGTGCGGCCTTCTTGAGGTAGCCTTGCACGGCGATATGGGCCGGGCAGGCGGTTTTACAGGGCGACGTGCCGGTGGGATAGCAGTTGATGCGGTTGCGGTCGCGGTAATCCTCGTTCCATTTTTCGGGGCCCCACTTGGCAGCATCCGGCAACTCCTGCTTGGGATACTCCTGCGGCCCGTGCTTGGTGCACAGCTTCTGGCCCAGTTTTACGGCGCCGGCGGGGCAATACTCCACGCAGCGGCCGCAGGCCACGCAGTTCTTCGGATCTACTTCGGCCACATAGGCGCTGCGGCTCATGTTGGGCGTATTGAACAGCTGAGAGGTCCTTAATGCGTTACAAATTTTGACGTTGCAGTTGCAGATGGCAAAGATCTTGCCCTCGCCGTCGATATTGGTCACCTGGTGCACAAAACCGTGGTCCTCGGCTTTCTTGAGGATGGCCATGGCTTCCTCATAGGTAATGTCGTGGCCGCGGCCGGTTTCCCTTAGGTAGTCGGCCATGTCGCCCACGCCGATACACCAGTCGCGGTAGTCGTCGGCGCAACCCTCGTCCAGCTTCTTGCGGCCATATCGGCAAGAGCAGATTCCCACGCCGATGTGACCTTCGTATTTCTTGAGCCAGTAGCTGATATGCTCAATATCAATGGATTGATTCTCCATGCTGATGGCCTTCTCCACGGGAATCACATGCATGCCGATGCCGCTGCCGCCCATGGGCACCATGGGAGTAATCTTCTCCAGCGGGAGGAAGGTCATGCGCTCAAAGAACATGGCCAGTTCCGGGTGTTTGTCCATGAGTTCCACGTTCATGTTGGTGTACTCGGCGCTGCCGGGAACGAACATGGGCACCCAATAGATGCGGTCTTCACGGTTGAAGGTAGTACCGGCATCCGGCCCCTGACCATTGGTGTAATGGTCTCCGTAGTCATACTCCAGCATGCCGAAGTAAGCCAGCTTGTCCAGGAGCTCATCAAACGACTTGTCGTCCGGTGTATAGTGTTTTTCTTTGTTCCAGTGATGGAGCTCATAATAGTCATGATGCTCCCGGACCTTGAAGAAATTGCCGGGCAGCATGTCCAGCAGCAAGTCCAAGGATGCTTCCCGGGTTACGGGATCCATCTCGTCCTCAAAGATGCAGGCCAGCCCCCAGTATTCCGGGGCGTCGGTATCCATCTTGATTTTGCCGGGAATGCGGTCTGTGACATGACGGACAAATCTAAGGAGCTTGGGATTCGGATTCTTGTCCCCTTTGTGTTTGGGAACAAATTTGGTGGACATTTCAGGCATAATCTATCTTTTTTTCCAGTTATTCACTTCCTGCAACAGCCACTCGGCAAAGACGTCCACGCCCTCGCCGGTTTTGGCACAGATGGGAATCACCTGCGCTTGGGGATTGCGCATGTGAATATATTCTTTACACTTTTCCAGGTCGAAGTCGAAATACGGCAGGACATCCATCTTATTGATGAGGACCAGGTCGCAGATGGAGAACATGAGGGGATACTTCAAGGGCTTGTCGTGACCCTCTGGAACGCTCAGGATCATGGCATTTTTGCAACTTCCGGTGTCGAATTCGGCGGGGCATACCAGATTGCCCACGTTTTCCAGCACCACCAGGTCCAGACCCTTCAGCGGCACGTTGTCCAGGCCCTGGCGGGTCATTTCGGCATCCAGGTGGCACATGCCGCCTGTATGCAGCTGGATAGATTCCACACCCGTGGCCTCCTTGATTTTGACGGCATCTACGTCACTGTCGATATCGGCCTCCATGACGGCTATGCGCAGCCGGTCCTTGAGGTGGTTGAGGGTTTGGATGAGCGTGGTGGTTTTTCCGCTGCCCGGAGAGGACATCAGATTCAGAAGAAAAACGCCCCTGGATTTGAGTTCCTGCCTTAGCGCATGGGCATCTTCGTCGTTTTGGGCAAAGATGCTTTTCTTGATTTCAATGACTTTTACGGCGACCATAGGAAATGGGCGGTTATTAGCTTTAGGTCCTGCTAATTTACAATAATTCTGCCACATTGCCAAATAATCAAAAAAGCAGTATCTTTGTATACTTTGATGTCCATGACTCGGAACACCCATATCGTCCCAACTCCCCTACCGCCCCGCAAGCCCGGGCAAAGGGATGTGCTGGGCCTTACCACGCCGCCCATGGAGACGGTGCGGCTGGCTATGGTGGGTCTGGGCATCCGCGGGCAACAGGCGGTAAAACGCATCTCCCGCATTCCCGGCGCACGCATCACCGTTCTGTGCGATACAGATCCTTCACGGGAAGTTTCTGTACCCGGAGCCGTCCGGCTTACCGATTGGAAAGCGGCTTGCCGCCGCGCCGATGTGGACCTGGTGTACATCTGCACCGACTGGGCTCACCACGTTCCCGTGGCGCTGGAAGCCATGGAAAACGGCAAGCATGTGGCCGTAGAGGTCCCTGCCGCCCAAACGATGGAGCAGATTTGGGCCCTCATCGACAAAGCCGAGGAGACCCGCCGCCACTGCATGATGCTGGAAAATGCCGCCTACGACGACTTCGAGCAAACTACGCTGGCCATGGCCCGCGCAGGGGTTTTCGGAGAGATTGTCCACGTAGAAGGCGCCTATCATCACCGCGTAGACTTTAACAAGGAGCTGTGGCGTCTGGACTACAACCGCACGCACCGGGGAGACATCTACCCCACACACGGCCTGGGGCCTGTGTGCCAAGTGCTGGACCTGCACAGGCGGGACCGCCTGGAGATGCTGGTATCGGTAGACACCGCCGCCCTCACCGGCACGCAGCTTACCGGAGACACCCGCTTTTCCAACGCCGACCAAACCAGCACCCTCCTCAAGACCCGGCTGGGCCGCACCATCCTGCTGGAACACAATATCATGACACCCCGCCCCTACAGCCGCATGTATCAGGTGGTGGGGACGCTAGGTTATGCCGCCAAATACCCCGTTCCCCAGGTTTGCCTGTTAAAAGACGGAGAAGAAGTTCTCTATCAGGGAGAACAGCTTCAGCAATTGCTGGCTCCCTACCGCACCTGGCAACTCCCTCAGGAACTGCAGGCAGCCGCCCGGGAAACCGACACCCACGGCGGCATGGACTTCCTCATGGATTACCGTCTCATCCAGGCGCTTCGCAAGGGCGAGCCTCTGGATATGGACATATACGATTTGGCCGAGTGGTGCTGCGTGGCACCGTTAAGCCGCCTCTCGCTGGAAAACGGCAGCGCCCCTGTGGAGGTGCCCGATTTCACCCGGACGATATGACCTTTCTCAAATAATCGATTGCCAATCGGGAGAAAAGTGTTAAATTTGAGCTCGCAAAGCAAAAATCAAATTTAAATACCATTATGAGTCAGTTGCATGTAATCGACCACCCCATGATTCAGCATAAGCTAACTATCATGCGGGACAAGAACACCGGATCCAAAGATTTCCGTCAATTGTTGCAGGAGATTTCCCTGCTCATGGGTTATGAAGTCACCCGTGACCTCCCCCTCACCGACAAGGAGATTGAAACGCCTATTTGCAAGATGACTGCCAAAGAGATCTCGGGCCGAAAACTGGCGGTAGTGCCCATCCTCAGGGCCGGTCTGGGCATGGTAGACGGCATCCGTACGC
This sequence comes from uncultured Bacteroidales bacterium, assembly GCA_905234285.1. Taxonomy (GTDB): domain Bacteria; phylum Bacteroidota; class Bacteroidia; order Bacteroidales; family UBA932; genus Cryptobacteroides. The sequence continues at coordinate 36,533 of CAJOHK010000011.1, read as the reverse complement.
TGGTCCCCGTTGCCAAAGTGGGTCACATCGGCCTGTATCGTAATGAGGAAACCCACGAGCCCGTGGTCTATTATTGCAAACTCCCGGAGGATATCCAAAAGCGTCTGGTCATTCTGACCGATCCCATGCTGGCCACTGGCGGCAGCGCCTGCGACGCCATCGCCATGCTCAAGGAGAAAGGCTGCCACAACATCCGCCTCATGTGCCTGGTCGCTGCTCCCGTTGGTATTGAGAGAGTGCAAAGAGAGCACCCGGACGTGGATATCTACACCGCTGCCGTAGACGATCACCTGAACGAGAACGCCTATATCGTCCCCGGTCTGGGAGACGCCGGCGACAGAATTTTCGGAACCAAATAACAAGGGTATATATAAAGTGAAAAGGCGGCCAAATTTGACCGCCTTTTGTGCACTCTTAGGGACTCGAACCCTAGACCCGCTGATTAAGAGTCAGCTGCTCTACCAGCTGAGCTAAGAGTGCTGGTAACTCTTTTGTGACCCGTTCGGGGCTCGAACCCGAGACCCCAACATTAAAAGTGTTGTGCTCTACCAACTGAGCTAACGAGTCCTCCGTCCCGAAATGGGATTGCAAAGGTAGGAATTATTTTTTATTCTGCAATACTTTTTTTGCAAAATTATGCAGAAAATTCTTTGATGTGCTGTTCCTGGCTCAGGCGGCATACCAGCAGGCGGCCACGGGACTCGGCCACGATGTATCCGTCCAGGCCTTCCACCACCACCGTTTTCTCACCGGAGGTGTGCACGAAGCAGTTCTGACAGTCGAAAAGGCGCACATCGGCTCCCACTTTGGCGTTGCCGTCCTCGTCCTCGGGGATGTGTTCCATCACCGAGCCCCAGCTGCCCAAGTCGCTCCAGGAAAGGTCCTCGGCAATCACATAGATGTAGGGGCTCTTTTCCATGACGGCGTAGTCGATGGAGATTTTCTCGCAGGTGGGGAAAAGGCGGCGAAGTTCCGGGGTTTCCTTATCTGTAAACAGGGCCGGGGCCAGTTGGTCCATAACGTCGGCAATCTGGGGAGCATAGGCCTTGAGCTGACTTACAATGGTGTTTACGTTCCAAACGAAGATGCCGGCATTCCAGAAATAGTGGCCATCCTCCAAATAGCCGATAGCCGTATCCAAATCGGGCTTCTCCTTGAATTCAGACACCTTGACCAGCTGGCCGTGGAGGGCCTCCATAGCGTGGATGTAGCCGTAGCCGGTCTCTGGACGGGTAGGAGCAATGCCCACCGTTACAATGGCATCCCTCTCCTCAGTGAAGGCCAGGGCTTTGGCGATGGTGTCGGCGAACTCGGCGGTTTTAAGAACCAGGGCATCGGCCGGGGTTACCACAATATTGGCCTGGGGATCCTTCTTCTGGATTTTCCAGGAGGCGTATGCAATACAGGGCGCGGTGTTGCGGCCCTCGGGCTCACACAGAATCTGATCTTCCGGAATGGCCGGAAGCTGCTCCTGTACCAAGGCGGCATAGCACTCCCCTGTTACCACCCAAAAGTTTTCCGGCTTACATAGCGGCGCAAAACGCTCTACTGTAAGCTGGATGAGGCTTTTTCCTACGCCCAGCACATCGATGAACTGCTTGGGAACATCCGGTGTAGAAAGGGGCCACAACCTGCTCCCAATGCCACCGGCCATAATGACGACATGTGTGTTCATGCTTCTTTAGCTTAGTCCTACAAATATAATCATTCCCCGCAATAAAATCAACCGTCGAATGGAACTACCTGACTGTTAAACACTTAGACAAAACACCCTACCGGAAAATCGGCAGGGTGTTTTGCGTAAGTAATTGATTGAATGGAAGTTCCATTCGACGGCTCTATGGCCGGTACTCCAGGATATCTCCGGGTTGGCAGTCAAGTGCCGCGCAAATGGCCTCCATGGTGGACAGGCGGATGGCTTTTGCCTTGCCGCACTTGAGAATAGAAAGGTTGGCGGGGGTGATGCCGACTTTCTCGGCCAGCTCGCCGGAGGACATTTTCCGTCGGGCCAGCATTACATCAATATTGGTGATGATCGGCATACGCGCTTACTTTTCGGGTTGAGGCTGCTCTTCCGGGGTCTTTCCCTTGAGGTAGCCGGGCAGTTCCATGCCGGCCATCTTGAAGAGGTCGTCCAGCGGAGGTACGCTCTTCATCATACCGGAGATGAAGTTGGAAGTGGCAGTTTTACCGTCGGCGCCGTTGCCGGTATCCCATACGGTAACCTTGTCGATGTTGATGCCCTTCACAGCCTCTACCTGGGTCTTCACCAGCTCGGGCAGTTTGTCGGCAATCATCATGAGCACGGCCTTTTGGGCATCGCCCTCGGCGGCATTGACCAGGTTCTTGAAACCGTCGGCCTGCTTGGTGAGGATTTCCAGCATACCGCGGGCCTGGGCGTCCATCTTGGCATAGATGGCGTCGGCCTCACCTTTTGCCTTGCGGCGAATCTGCTCGGCTTCGGCCTCGGCCTCGATGATCTTCTTCTGCTTGTCAATCTCGGCGGCAACCACGATGTTGGCCTTCTGGGTGGCCTGTTCACGCTCGGCGCGGGCCAACTCGGCGTCACGCTCACTCTGGTAGGCTTCTTCCAGGGCCTTGGCGGCTTGCACCTTTTCGGCGGCGACAGCCAGACGGGTGGCTTCTGCCGTCTTTTGGCGGCGCAGGGCGTCGGAGTTGGCAATCTCGATCTTGGGTTGTTCTCACCCTTGACGGCATCGGCGTCGGCGGCGGCCACGTTCACGCGGGTGTCCTTGTCGGCCATGGCCTTACCGGTTTCACCGTAACGGTTTTGCTCGGCCACGCTCTTTTTGGCGTCGTTGATGGCCTTGGCAGCAGCTTCCTTACCCAGCGCCTCGATGTAGCCGGACTCGTCGCGGATATCGGTGACGTTCACGTTGATGAGCTTGAGGCCAATCTTGCGCAGTTCGGCCTCTACGTTGGCCGATACGCTGGCCAGGAATTTATCGCGGTCGGCGTTGATTTCCTCGATGTCCATGGTGGCAATCACCAGACGCAGCTGGCCGAAGAGGATATCGGTGGCGATGCTCTGGATGCTGTCGGTGCTGAGGCCCAGGAGACGCTCGGCGGCGTTGGTCATCACCTCGGGCTCGGTGCTGATACCCACGGTGAAGCGGCAGGGAACGTCTACGCGGATGTTCTGCTTGGACAGGGCGTTCTGGAGGTTGCACTCAATGCTGATGGGCTTGAGGTCGAGGTATGCATAATCCTGGAAGACGGGCCAGATGAACGCGGCACCGCCGTGGATGCAACGGGCCGATGATTTGCGGCCGGTCTTACCGTAGATGACCAGGATCTTGTCGGAGGGACAGCGGCGATAGCGCCTGAGAATGGCCGCCAGCGTTACAAAAATGACGGCTACCAGAATGAGGAGAAGAGTTAAGGACGGCATAACTTAAATGGTATAAGAGTTAATTTGTTCTACAATAACGGTATTGGCGTTCACCACATCCACCACACGGATGGGGGTGCCGGTTTTGAGGGGTTCTTCGCTGTCGGTGATGGCATTGTACTCGCGCACTGCACCGGAGATGGTAATCTGGACCTTGCCCTCCCCTGCCTCTTGCGCCGGGATGGTAAGATACACCTTGCCCTCGCAGCCCTTGGCGGCGGTGGTAAGGTCGATGTTACCGCTCTGCTGCATACCGGCCAGCCATTTGAACAGATACATCACCGCAGCTACCAGCGCTACGCCGATGAGGGCCGATACAAAAATGAGCAGCGGCGCAGAGGTAATGTTGTCCTGCAGAAGGATGGCACTCCAGCCGAAGCCCAGAATGAAGTTGATGAAGTTGCGGAACGTGTACAGATTGGAGCCGCCTTCGATGTTGGAGAGGTCGCTGCCGTCGGCACTGACGTCCACGTCTACGTCAAAGTTGGTGTCGGCATCGGCACCTACAAAGGTGAGGATGCTCTGGATGATAAAGACGAGCGAGGCAGTTAAGGTAACGCCCCAGAGGATTTTCATGATCAGGCTGAGCCCGGTCCACCAAGTTGAAATCATAGCACTCCTGAGTTTTGTTTCTGCAAATATAGAAAATAATTATTGAAAAACAATAAATATTTAAAGAAATTTGCAAAAACTTTACTTTTTTCTCCAGAAGCGGTCTGTAATGTCTTGGGGACGGCCTTCTACTACTCTGTAGAGCCGCTGATTGGTGGTTGGATGGTTTAACGGGCCGCACTCCTGCCGGTAGGGGCCCACCTTAATAAAGTCGAAGTGATCCCAGAAAATATCCTCTACCACTTCCCTGCCACTGTACACGGCGGCCTCCAGCCCCAGGGAACGGACATGGTCGGCCAGGTCCAGCAGGGCTTCGGGATCCCGGCCCTCTCCCAGGAAAAGGAAGCAGTTGACGCCAAAGTTATCCTTCACCAGGGCGTCAATCACCTCTGGCGTAAGTTCCCGGCCGATGTCCTTTTTGAGGAAGGGGGAATGACAGCCAATGCAACTTCCCCGGCAGTTGGATATCTCCACTGCCAGGGAAACACGGTCCGGAATCTCCTCCAGGACCACCGACGTCATTTCCGGGACGTACTTTATCACTTCTTTTCTTCGATATAGAAGCGATGATGAGCTTCTTCCTGACGCATCTCGGAGAACGAAGATACGCGCTTGAGGTACCCGATGACGCGGGTGAGGTAGTCCAGGTTGGTGCTGCCGCACTTAGGGCATACGGTGAGCGTGTCCTTGGAAATGAAACCGCAGTCGTTGCACACGGTGTTGCGGCAGTTGAAGGTAAAGTAGTTGGTGCCGTAATGAGCGGCGGTGTTCAGGAGCTGACGGTACTGGTCCTTGGTAAGGTGCTCGGCAATGTTCATGTGCAGGGCGCTGCCGCCGTCCAGGTACTTCACATACTCCTCTCCGTGGAGCTTGAACTTGTCAATCATGGACAGGCTCTCGTCCTCCGGGTTGTAGAAGTAGGAGCTGTACATATTGTGCTTGGCGCTCACAAAATAGCCGTCCTTCTTGTCCCACTTGTAGTTTTTGCCGGACAGGTTCTCGCCGGGTACGAACTCGGTGTTGAACATGCAGTCCTTGGTGCGGGACTTACGGTTGCACACATTGATGGTTTCAAGCAGGGTGTTCACAAACTCCTTGTAAGCGGGGTTGGGAGAGATTTCCAGGCCCAGAAACTCGGCGGCGTCGGTGAGGCCGTTTACGCCCACGGTGAGATACTGCTTCTTCATGTCGATGAAGCCGGCACGGTACACATCCAGCATGTCGGCCTTTAGGAAGTCCTTGATAATCTCGTTGAAGGCCGTCTGGTACTTGTGCACGCGGAGGGTTTGCTCGGTAACGGCATCGGCGATGTACTTATACAGGATATCTTTGTCGTAGGAGCCGGGCACCAGAGCCACGCCGGGCGTCATATCTACGCGCTTCTCTACCTTATAATATTTACGGGCGGCGTCCTGGATGAGGCGGTTGAGGTTGATGGTCATCACGCTCTTGGAGCCGGTGGCCACCGATGCCGTACCCATGGAATACTGGTGGGTGGTATGGTTGTGGTCGTCGTCCTCCAGGTCCTTGAGGGAATTGCGCAGGCGGCAGCAGCTGGAAAGACTGTCCGGACTGTTGGAGATATAGCAGAAGAAGCTGTGTCCCTTAGCCCACATCTCGGCGGTGAAATCGGCGTACTCTTTGTCGGCGTAGTCGTCTCCGCCGTCGGTGAGAAGGGCCATGGTCTCGACCGGGAAGGTGAGGATGTACTTGGTGCGCTCCTGGTTGAACCAGTTCATGAAGTGCTTCTGCAGCCAGGACAGGGTTTCCCACTTGGGAGCGCTGCCGTCCGGGAAGCGGAACTCGCCGAAGACGCCCTCGAAATAGGGCTTGTCAAAATAGCCGATGTTCCAGAACACTGTCTGGTAGCCGCGGTTGCCGGCGGGCATGTTCATAGAGTGCACTACCTGCTGGAAGCAGTTGTCGATGACCTTGGTGAGGGTGCGGGCCTTGGTATTCTTCTCCACTACCTCGTCCAGGCGCTCCAGATAATTGTCGCCGTAGTCCTTGCGGATGAAATAGTCCAGGTACATGAGGAACTCTGGAGTTGCCACGGCGCCCATGAACTGGGAAGAGATGGAGTACACCAGATTGATGAACTCCCCGCAGAAGCTCTTAAGGTCGGTGGGAGCGATGGACACGCCGCCCAGTTCCTTGAGTCCGCTTTCGAGGAACGGGTACATGGTGATGGCCACGCAGTAGGGATAACCGGGGGTGCCGCTCTCGTCGTGCTTGTACAGCACGTGGCTCTCCAGATCGGCGATATACTGGTCGGAGAGGGTGCGACCGTACAGGGACTTGATCTTGTCCTGCATGATATACCGGTTTTGCTTGATGTTGTTCTCCTTGTAGAGCTCATTACCCAGCGTCACAATGTTCTTGTGGGTAATGTTGGCGTTGGAGTCGAACTTGGAACCGGTTGCGGCGTTGGAAGCCTTGATATAGTCCTTGATGAAGTCCCGCTTTTTGCGCAGGTCCATGCCACGGTCGAAGGTTTCGATATACTCGAGGGCCACCTTTTTATTGATGGACATGAGGGATTCCACCACCTGGCGGCGAATCTCCTGGCTGGACATTTTATCATAGATGAAGAGGTTGTCTACAACGGACACCACTACATCCTCGGGGACGGGCTGACCGGAATGTACATAGGCCAGACGAATACCGTTCATCAACTTCTCACGATCGAACTCTTCAAAGAGTCCATTGGTTTTGCGGACTTCCATATAGGTTTGGTTTTCAATTAGTTATATAGTAATGGCGTAGCCGACTAGCACGCCGAGGGGCCAATAAGAACGGACTGCCACAGGAGACAATCCGTTCTCTCGTTTGCAAAAATACGCTGTTCTGCCGGGATTCCCCCGCCCCGCGGGAGAAAGTTATCAACATTGTTTTTAACAACCCGTCATCAATAACCGAAGATCTCCTCCAGCGACACTTCCTGGATGGGGCCCAGCGTGCTCATGAAACTCCGGTCCAGATCCTTAAGATCGCCCAGTACGGCATAATGGTAGGTACGGTTTCTAATCCACTCATCGTGAGTAGAGAGAAGGTCGAACATGGTGAGGTCTCCCACTTTGTCGTAAAGCAGTTTTTCACGCGGGATGGTGAGTCCCAGACCACGGATGCGCATGTAACTATAGAGGACAGAGATGCCGTGGATGCGATGGGAGCGAATCTTGTTGAGGATGGCGCTCTTGGCAAAATCCAGGTTGGCCTGCGACTCCGGCATGGTCTCGATGATTTCCGAGAAACCCTGCACCGCCTTCTTCAGTTTGTCGTTTTGGCTGGCAATGGTGGCGCGGAAATAATAGTCGTTATTGGTAAAGCTGGGACGCACCAGGTTGGCCCCGGCCGTATAGGCCAGCGCCCGGGCTTCCCGCATTTCCTGGAATACGATGGAATTGGTTCCCGTTCCGTAATACTCATTGAAGAGCTCGATATAAGGCGCCTGCTCCAGAATAAGGGATTCACCCCTGTTAGAGTACTGCATAAAGCGGAACTGGCTAGACTTGTAATTGGCCAGCAACACCTTTGGTTTGGTGGTGAGCACCTTGGACGGGACCTCACTTTCCAACGGTTTGAGCTGGTCCATGGACAGAATGTCCAGCATGGCCTTCACCTCTTCCAGGCTGGCCGGCCCGTAATACAGGATCTTGTGCTGATAACCCAGCAGGGTATGAACATCGGCCAGGAGCTGTTCCGAGGTGAGCGCCTGGAGCTGGGCGTTGGAAAGGGTGGTTTTCTTGATATAATCCGGACCAAACATCAGATAGCGCTGCAAAGCCGTATTGCACTTGTTCTGGCTCTTCTTGGCATCGGCGCGGGACTGGAGGTTATCGGCCTTGAGCTGGCCGAGGATTTCTTCGTCGGGAATATTCTGGAACATCAGTTCCTTGCTCATCTCCAGCATGGGCGCGGTGCTCTCTCCCAGGCCGATGAGGGAAAGGGTGGTGACCGTACTGCTCACATTCATCTTCCACTGGGATGCCAGCCGGTACAGTTCCTCGGCTATCTGGTGCGCATTGTGCTGCCGGGTACCCAGATGCCGGACATACTCCATGGCCAAATCCAGGGCGGGCATGCGGTCGCCGCCTATATCGTACCAGAACGTCAGGTAGGCCAGGTCATTTTTGTCATTGTGCTTGTACAGAACCTCCAGTCCCTTGTAGCTGTCCCTTACCATGTCTTTGCTGTAATCGACAAACACAGGCTCAATGGGTTCCACGGGAGTCTGGGCAATTTCCTGGAGGAAAACGCTCTGCTTGTCACGGTTGGTGACCAGAGGGGTGATTTTAGGAGCCGCGATGCGCTCGATGGAAGGGTCTACGCCATGACGCTTATACACCACGGCCAAATTCTCCGGAACCAGGTACTTTTGCGCCCAGGCTACAATGTCCTCCTTGGTAAAGGTGTAGGTTTTGTGGATGCGGCGTACTTTCTCGGCCCAGGAGATTCCGTCTACGAAGGAATTCATCATGAGGCCGGCACGGGACGCGTTGTTCTCCAGGCTGCGCATCATGGCCAGCTTGTAATTGGCCTTTACGGCATCTACCAGATCGTCGGGGAAATCGCCTTTCTTGAGCCGCTCTACCTGCTCCATGAGCAACGCCTCTACCTGTTCCAGGGTTTGGCCCTCCTTGGGGGCGCAATCCATGAGCAGGATGCCACCTTCCGTGCGGTTGTAGGCCGATACCTGCAGGTTGAGCACCTTCTGGTCCTGTACCAGGGCAAGATCCATGATACCCGCCAGGCCATTGTTGAGCACCGAACTCACCAGGTTGGAAATATCGCCCTCCTCGGTGGCCGCGCCCTCCGTGCGCCAGCCCATGAGCAGGAATTCGCTTTCCTGGCCCAGGACCTCGGTGCGGGAAGGGGTGCCGGCAGGACGGGCAGGAGCCGATGTCATGCGCTGGGCAAGAGCCGGATTGGGTTTCCAGGCGCCAAAGTACTTCTCTATGATTTCCACCATTTTGTCCGGGTCAAAATCGCCGGACAGGCAAATGGCCATGTTGTTGGGGACGTAGTAGGTGTTCTTTTGCCGACGGATGGCACGGATGGAAGGATTCTTCAAGTGCTCCTGCGTGCCGATGACTGTTTGGCGGCCATAAGGATGGTTGGGGTACAGCATGGCATTGAGGGCGTCGATGGCCTTCTCTGAGTCATCGGCCATGGACATGTTCTTTTCCTCGTAAACCGCCTCCAGCTCTGTGTGGAAGCCGCGGAATACACAATTCATGAAGCGGTCGGCCTCAATGCGGGCCCAATTATCCACCTGATTGGATGGGATTTCCTCTACATAGCAGGTGACGTCCTCGCTGGTAAACGCGTTGGAGCCGTCGGAGCCGATAAGCGTCATAAGCTTGTCGTACTCGTTGGGAATGGCCAGCTTGGAAGCCTCGTAGCTGATAGAATCGATTTGGTGGTACAGCCGTTCGCGTTCCTGGGCGTCCGTGCGCGTGCGATATACCTCAAAAAGGGAGTCAATGGCCACCAGCATGGGGAATTCGCGGGAAAAATCCTGCGTACCCAGGCGATGGGTCCCCTTGAACATCATGTGCTCCAGGTAATGCGCCAGGCCGGTGTTGTCGGCAGGGTCATCCTTTCCTCCGACGCGCACCGCCATGTAGGTTTGGATGCGGGGCTCGTCCTTATTGACGCTCATGTATACCTTTAGACCGTTGTTAAGGGTATAAATCTTGGCATGAAGGGGATCGTCGGCCACTGTCTCATAACGGTTGCAGGAAACAGTGACTAAAGCAGTACAAAGGGCCAGGAAAAGAACAACGCGCTTCATTTGCTTCAATTATAGTGTTATTCCCACAAATTTACGCAAAAAAACCGTATCTTTGCACAATTATTAGGTATATCGATGAAGAATTTTGTAGAAGAACTCAAATGGCGCGGCATGATCCAGGATATCATGCCCGGAACAGAAGAGAAATTGATGGAAGGCCCCCAGGCTGCCTATGTGGGCATTGACCCCACCGCAGATTCCCTGCACATCGGCCACCTGGTGAGCGTCATGATACTTAAGCATTTCCAGAATTGCGGCCACAAGCCCTATGCACTGGTAGGCGGCGCCACCGGCATGATCGGGGACCCCTCCATGAAAAGCGCCGAGCGCAACCTCCTGGACGAGGAAACCCTGGCCCACAACGTAGCCTGCCTCAAGGCCCAGCTGTCCCGTTTCCTGGACTTCGAATCCAGCGCCCCTAACAAGGCCGAACTGGTGAATAACTACGACTGGATGAAGGACTACAGTTTCATCAACTTCATCCGGGATATCGGCAAGCACATCACCGTAAACTACATGATGGCCAAGGACAGCGTGAAAAAGCGCCTGTCCCGTGACTCCAGCGAAGGCATGTCCTTTACCGAATTCAGCTACCAGCTCATGCAGGGCTACGATTTCTACTGGCTCTGGAAAAACAAAGGCTGCATCCTGCAGCTGGGCGGCAGCGACCAGTGGGGCAACATCACCACCGGCAGCGAGCTCATCCGCCGCATGGACGGCGGCGAGGCTTTCGCCCTCACCTGCCCCCTCATCCGCAAGGCCGACGGCACCAAGTTCGGCAAAACCGAGAAAGGCAACGTTTGGCTGGACGCCGAGCGCACCTCGCCCTATGAGTTCTATCAATTCTGGCTCAACGTAACGGACGAAGACGCCGAGCGCTACATCAAGATTTTCACCATGCTGGACCGCGAGACCATCGAGTCCCTCATCGAGGAGCACCGGCAGGATCCCGGCCAGCGCAAGCTGCAGAAAGTCCTGGCACGCGAGGTAACCGTCATGTGCCACGGACAGGAAGCCTACGACAACGCCGTGGCCGCCTCCCAAATGCTGTTCGGCGGCAACTCCGACGCTCTCAAAAAGCTGGACGAGCGCACCTTCCTGGCCGTTTTCGGCGATGTCCCCTCCTTCGGCCTGTCCAAGGCCGATCTCCCCTGCAACATCCTGGACCTGCTGGCCGTCAAAACCAGCATCCTGCCCTCCAAGGGAGAGGCCCGCAAGATGGTACAGGGCGGCGGCATTGCCATTAACAAGGACAAGGTTACGGACATCAATGCCAGCGTCACCGAGGCCGACATTGTAAACGGCCACTACATCCTGGCCCAAAAGGGTAAAAAGAACTACTTCATTGTGAATATCATCTGATGGAAAAACCAGCAAGCACCCGGCAATTGAAAGTTGCCCGTGAAATCCAGAAGGACCTGGCCGAGATTATCCGCGCCAAGGGGATGTCGGCCATGGGCGGCGCCCTGGTCACCGTGTCCGAGGTTCGCGTGAGCCCGGACCTGTCGTCGGCCAAAGTGTTCGTGAGCATTTTCCCGTCAGAGAAACAGGGCCCCGTAATGCAACTCCTGGAAGAGAACACCAAAGCCCTTCGCGGAGAACTGGGTCATCAAGTAGCCAAGCAGTTCCGCCTTGTCCCGGAGCTCACGTTCCTGCTGGACACCTCGCTGGACTACGCCGAGCATATTGAAGAATTGCTAAAGAAATAGCAATCGGTGGACCTGCCGCTGCATATTGCCCTGCGCTATCTGTTTTCCCGTAAATCCTATAATGTCATCAATCTGATTTCGGGCATCGGGGTGGCCGGCATGGCCATCGGCACGGCGGCACTGGTCATGATCTTATCCGTTTTCAACGGCTTCAATCAGCTGGTCACTTCCAGCCTGGCTCAAGCGTATCCCGACCTTGTCATCAGGCCGGCTACGGGTAAAGTCTTTATACCGGAAGGCAACGCCTTTGACTGGGCCCTCGAAAGCGAAAAAGTGCTTCGCCTGTCCAGTACGCTGGAAGAACAGGTTTTCGTTTCCTATGAAGGCAGGCAGAGTCTGGCCCGGCTCAAAGGCATGGACCCGGCCTCCGAGGCCGAATCGCCCTTGCAGGAATGCATCACCGACGGCAAATGGGCGCTGCACTTCGGCAGCCTGCCCACGGCGGTGCTCGGCGCCGGGCTGGGACATTCGCTGGGAGCCAGTCCACGGTTTGTGACCCCGCTGGAAGTCTATTTCCCCTCCCGTACCCAACCGGTCTCCCTGGTCAATCCCGCCGCCTCGCTGCGCAGCGTCCAGCTGCGCGCCGCCGGCTTCTTCTCGGTAAACGCCGAGCTGGATGCCAAGGGACTGGTAGTTCCCATAGAAACCGCCCGGGTGCTTCTGGACTATGAGCGGGAAGTATCGGCCATAGAGATTTGGACCGCACCCAGGCAGGTGAACGCTGTCCAGAAAGAGCTGGAAGCGCAGCTGGGAGCCAACTTCAAGGTGCTCAACCGCTACCAGCAAAACGAATCCCTGTACAAGATGATGCGCTACGAGAAACTGGCCATATACCTGATTCTCATCTTTGTGGTGCTCATCATCGGCCTCAACGCGTACAGCTCCCTCAAGATGCTTATCCTAGAAAAGGAAGCCGACAGGGAAACGCTCCGCAGCCTGGGAGCGCCCGGCTCCATGGTGCGCCGGATTTTCTGTCTGGAAGGCTGGCTGGTTTCCCTGCTGGGCATGCTGACGGGCCTGCTGGTGGGCGTAATTCTGGTCTGGATCCAGGACCGGTTCGGGCTCATTTCCATGCCGGGAAATTACATCGTGTCTGCTTATCCGGTGGTCCTTAAGCTCTCCGATTTGCTGTGGATTGCCACCGGCGTGGCCGGCATCGGCTTCCTCATTGCCCTCTTACCCAGTAAAAAGCTATGAAACAGGCCGGACTCGTGGTTTTGCTACTCGTGCTGGCCGGCCTGGATCTTCTGACGGGCAGTGGCTTCAGCCTTCCGGCAGGCGCCATCCTGTGGAAACTGCGTCTGCCACGCATGCTCACGGCCATAGTGGCCGGTGCAGCGCTGGCCCTTGCAGGCACCCAGATGCAGGCCCTCTTCCGCAATCCCCTGGCCGATCCCCACATCATGGGCGTATCCGGCGGTGCCGGCCTGGGAGCCGCCATTGCCGCTCTGGCAATGGGGAGTGCTTCGGCCTGGGTATCGGGTTTAACCCTGGTTGGGGCGGCTTTCCTTGGCGCACTGCTAAGCGGCGGCATCATTGTAGCCATTGCGGCACGGGTCAAGAGTACCGGCACGCTGCTATTGGCAGGCGTCATGCTGGGATTTGTATTCAGCGCCGTCTCTTCTATCCTGCAGTATACGGCCGGCGAAGAAAGTCTCAAGCTGTTTTACAGCTGGATGGCCGGCAGTTTTTCCGGCGTGCCCTATAGCGGCCTGGCCGTTCTGGCCGGCGCCCTGGTTGTAGGTTTGGCCTTGGCGCTCACTTGCCGCCGGGGATTGGACCTGGTGCTCTTTGGCGACGACTTCGCCGCCTTTTCCGGCGCCCGGGTTTCCCGTATCCGCTTTTGCACCATGCTGGGCTGCGCCCTGATGACCGGCGCCGTCACGGCCTATTGCGGGCCTATCGGTTTTGTGGGCATAGTGGCTCCGCATATTGCCCGGCGCCTGCTGGGAACTTCGGCCCATCGCCGCATGTTACCCGGCGCCCTGCTCACCGGCTGCTGCCTGGCTCTGTGCGGAGACATCCTGGCCCATGCGGGCCGCACTCCCCTGCCCGTCGGCAGCACCCTGGCCATCATCGGCATCCCCCTTATCCTTATATTATTATGGAGGAACCGGCTATGATGATTCAACTGACGCTCCCCTACGGCATGGTGCAGGAAGTCTCCTTCTCCATCCAGCCCGGTGAATGCCTGCTACTTGCCGGCCCCAACGGCTGCGGAAAGACTACCCTATTGAAGCAACTTGCCTCCGAGGGTATCTCTTCGCAAACCGTCGCTTCGCGACTCCTCCCAACTGCTAGCGCTTCGCGCTCGCGTGGGCCCCTCCCTCTCATGTTGCCGAGGGTGGCACAGGTTTGCGAAGAGACACCCTCTGCGGCAAGTTGCATACTTATTCCTACTGGTATTCCAAAGGTAAAGGGCTTTACGGCTGAAGAGTTTATCAGAACGGGATGCTACCGGGAAAGCGACTGGGCCGGGAGGCTCAATAGCCAGGCACAGAAAAGACTGGAAGAGGCGCTGGAACTGCTGGGACTACAGATTAAGCGGGGGCAAGACATTTCCACTTTGAGCGACGGAGAGTTCCAGAAAGCCTGTATTGCCGTAGGACTTACCCGGCATGCCGATGTCCTTTTGCTGGACGAGCCCACCGCCTTCCTGGACGTAGATAATCGCGTGATGGTGCTGCGAACCCTGCACGATGTGGCAGAAAGAACCGGCACCGCCGTCATCTTCTCTTCCCATGACCTGCACGATGCCCTGGCCGTGGCCGACCGTGTACTGGCCTTCACTCCCGCCGGCTTCCTGGAATCATCGGCCCAAAACCGGGAGGCCGTCATTAGCAAGGCCTTTCCCCTCTGGAAATAAAAAAACAGGATCCGCTCCACTCTGAGCGAATCCTGTTCAACCTTTGGGCTGCAATGATTATTTCTTGCGGCTCTTGTATCTCTGATAGAACATATCCACGCGGCCGGCGGTATCCACGAGCTTCACCTTACCAGTATAGAACGGGTGGGAAGTGTTGGAAATTTCCAGCTTCACCAGCGGGTACTCTACGCCTTCCACAGTGATGTTTTCCTTGGAAGGAGCGCAGGAACGGGTGATGAACACCGTGTCATTGGACATATCCTTGAAAGCTACAAGACGGTAGGTTTCGGGATGAATTCCTTTCTTCATTTTACGTAAAAAATAATTGTTAACAATTTTGGACCGCAAAGATAGGTAAACAAATTGAGAATTCCAAATTATTTCATCCTATATGGCTGGTCCTCGTACAGGACATAGCGTTTGGCTTTGCGAATCCACTTTTGCTCTTCCAGCTTCATGTGCTCCTGTACCACGTCAAAGGACAGTTCTTCCTTGAGGTAGGCCTCCAGCACAGGGTCGGCCAGTTTGGTCCAGAAGGCATCCTCGAACTCAAAGGCCGAATAATGCTCGCGGAACCAGCGCATGAGGTGCAGGGTGTGCAGCAGGCTGTGGTAGGGCTCCCCGGGAATCAGCATGAGCTGAAAGCCGAAGCAGCGCTCGCCGGCATATCGGCCGGCAGCCGGCGTGAACGAGCAGGGGCGCAAAAGCGCTCCCGGGGCCTGGGGCAGATCCTCCGGCCTGAGTGGCTTCACGAATGGCGCGCCGATATACTCGTAAGGGCGGGACGTGCCGATTCCGGGCGTGAACGAGGTGTTGTTCCAAAGCCCGCCGCCGCTGTACAGGTAGGAGCTGAACAGGCCGGGAATGTCCGAAGCCGGCGCGATGGTCCAGGGCATCAGCTGCCGGTTGGCATCCGTAGCCATGGCCGATATCACGTGGATGGGGAACTTGGCGCCGATTTCACTGGCATACAGGTTCACCAATTCTCCCAGGGTGAGGCCATGCCGATGGGCCACCTTGGGTACATACATCTCCCCCGCCACGGCCGGGATGGTACCTTCTACTACCCGGCCGGAAGGGTTGATATGGTCTACCACATAAAGGGAAGGGGCTTCGTCGTCCAGCAGTTTGAGCATTTCCATGAGCTGCATGACGTCCTTGGTGTAGTTGAAATACCGCACCCCAACGTCCTGGATTTCTACCACTACGGCATCCAGTTCCCGCAGCTGGTCGCTCTCGAAAACGATGTGATTGGTGCCCGGCGTAAGCTCTGCCTCCCGGGGATTGAACACCGTCACCAGGTTTCCCCGCTCATGGAAAAGCTCATACATCCACCGTCCCTTGGCCGTATCCCAGCAGTTCTGGGTGCAAAAACACCCCACCTTGCCATACAGCAAGGCCTTGTCCAGCTGGTCTTCCAGGGGTGTGGTTCGGAATGAGAACACTATCCGATGATCTTTTGGGCCACGGCAATCACCTCATTGCCCAGGGCTTCGGCCTCGGCCATGGTGGCGGCCTCGGAGTAGATGCGGATGATGGGCTCGGTGTTGGACTTGCGCAGGTGCACCCAGGTCTTGTTCTTTTCAAAGTTGATTTTTACGCCGTCGATGTCGTTGATGTTCTCGTTGGCGTAAATCTTCTTGAGCTCCGAGAGAATCTTGTCTATGAGGGCGGTGTCGCTGAGCTGGATCTTGTTCTTGGCAATGAAGTACTGGGGATACGTCTTCTTGAGCTCGCTCACCTTCATCTTTTTGTGGGCCAGGTTGCTAAGGAACAGGGCCACACCTACCATGGCGTCGCGGCCTGCGTGGATGGTGGGATAGATAACACCGCCATTGCCTTCTCCACCGATAAGGGCGCCCACCTTGTGCATGAGGGTGGTAACGTTCACCTCTCCCACGGCCGATGCATAATAGGTGCCGCCGTGCTTCTCGGTGACGTCGCGGAGGGCCCTGGTGCTGGAGAGGTTGGAGACCGTGGCAATAGGCTTCCCTTCCTTCTGGGCCAGCTCACACAGGTAATCGGCCACGGAAACCAGGGTGTATTCCTCTACGAAGGGTTCACCATCCTCCTGGATAAAGGCCAGACGGTCTACATCCGGGTCTACGGAAACGCCCAGGTCGGCCTTTTCCTTCTTCACGGTCTCGCAGAGGTCTACGAGGTTGGCGGGTAAGGGTTCCGGATTGTGCGCAAAGTCTCCCGTGGGATTGCAGTTAAGTTCTATGCATTTGACACCCAGCCGCTTGAGCAACCGGGGCATGATGATGCCGCCCACCGAGTTGATGGCGTCTACCACCACGGTGAACTTGGCCGCCTTGATAGCGTCTACATCCACGGCCGGCAGGGCCAGGACGGCATCCAGGTGTTTGTCGGTGAAGTCTTCTTCCTCGATGGTGCCCAAATCGTCTACCTCGGCGAAGTTGAAATCCTCGGCAGCTGCGAGGTCCAGCACGGCCTGTCCCTCGATGGCCGTAAGGAATTCGCCCTTGTCGTTGAGGAGCTTGAGGGCGTTCCACTGGCGCGGGTTGTGGCTGGCGGTGAGAATGATGCCACCGTCGGCCTGGGCAAAGACCACGGCCATCTCTGTGGTAGGCGTAGAAGCGAAGCCGCATTTTACCACATCGATGCCACAGCCGATGAGGGTTCCTACCACCAGCTGCTCTACCATATCGCCGGACATACGGGCATCCTTGCCCACTACTACTTTGTAACGGGCACCATTGGGCTGGGGCTTGCGTTGGGGAAGCGTTGCCGCATAGGCGGCCGTGAATTTCACTACGTCAATGGGGGTGAGGGCGTTACCGGGAGCGCCGCCGATGGTTCCGCGAATACCGGAAATGGATTTGATGAGCGTCATAAATTATTCTTTAAATCGAACAAATATACTAACTTTGCACGCTTAAAACAATAGACGTATTTATGAAAGGGTTTTGGACTGTTTTGATGCTGGTGTTTTCCAACGTCCTCATGACGTTTGCATGGTATGGGCACCTGAAGCTTCAGGAGATGAAAATTTCTACGGACTGGCCGCTTATTCTCATTATCCTCTTTTCCTGGGGCATCGCTTTTTTTGAATACTGCCTGCTGGTTCCGGCCAACAGAATCGGCTTCATCGAAAACGGCGGTCCCTTCAATCTCATGCAGCTCAAAGTGATTCAGGAAGTGATTTCCGTCACCGTTTTCACTATCGTAGTTACCTTCCTTTTCAAGGGACAACCCATCCAGTGGAATCATATCGCCGCCTTCGCTTGTCTGGTTTTGGCAGTTTTCTTTGTATTTTTAAAATAAAAATTTGGAGATTCAGATTTTTTCCGTACCTTTGCACTCCCAACCCGCTGGGTTCGTATAACGGTTAGTACTCGAGATTCTCAATCTCGCAATAGGAGTTCGATTCTCCTACCCAGTACCAAAACGCCAATCTGCAAAAGCAGGTTGGCGTTAGTTGATTCCAGATGCGACCTAAATTACTGATAGCCTTCTCTATGTGCCTGGCCCTATGCACATCCCTGTGGGCCCAGGACAGGAACCGTCAATGGAATATGGCCCTTTATGCCGGCGCGGGCTATATGGCCCATAACCCCAAGGACTATCAGGAACTGGCCAGTTCCTTCTGGTATCCCACGGCCGATTTTCGCATGGGCTATCAACTTACCTCAGAGGACCCCGCCTCCTACGCCGCCCTTTTCAATTATCCCACGATAGGCTTTGGCGTAAACTGGAAAGGGGCAAGCCATTTCCAGTTCGTAGGAGACTCCCGTTTGAGCGACCTGCTTTCCCTATACGGCTACTTTGAACGCGATTTCGTGCGCACCCGCAGGCTCTCCTTCGGCTACGATTTCTCTGTGGGCGTGGGGTTCAACAGCAAAGTCTATGACCCCGAGGAGAATCCCAAGAATACCATCTTCAGTTCCGGTATGGTAATCTATCTGGGCCCCAGCCTGCTGGTCAAATATCGGCCCACGCCCCGCTTTGAACTGGGCGTGATGGGCCGGTTCACCCACATGTCTACCGGCCGCCTGGTGTATCCCAACGAAGGATTCAACGGGCTGGACGTCATGCTGGAGGCCCGCTATTCCCTTTCGCCGCCCAAGGTGCGGGAAGGCAAAGCCCCCAAGGACACCCTGTTCAAGCGCCATATGCTGTATGAGGTATATGCCGGATACGGCGTTCACCGCTGCTCCGTGCAGTGGCATGCTTTCGGCAAAACTGAGCCCTGGCCCTCCTTTACCTTCGGCGGCAGCGCCTGCTATCAGTACAACAAACGGCTGTCCTCCGGCCTGGGCCTGGATGTCTTTGCCTTTACCCAAGAATTCATGGAGCATGTAGCCTTTGCCGAGCGGGTGGTCTACTCCCACCGGAACCCCGAGAACTACGATTATCGGCCCGTCTGCTTTGGCCTGTCGGCCATCCAGCAGGTGCATTTCGGCAATTTCACGGCGTGGATGCAGATTGGCGCCTATATCTACAAGCACCTGGGCGTCCTAGAGCAGGAAGGCTATACCTACCAGCGCTTCGGCGGGAAAATCCTCTTTCCCAAACTGGGCAACACCTATCTGGGAATTGCCTGCAAGTGCCACTATTTCTCCCGCGCCACCAGCCTGGATTTCACCCTTGGGGTAAGGTTTTAAAAAGCCCTGAAATAGGCTATGACAAGCAACACTATGCTGAGTATCAGATAAAACAGCGTGGCTATACCCACATATGCCAGACCCGTTTTTACGGTGAGCCAAAAGGCTTTACGTTTGCCCACACCCAGCATCTGCTGAAAATCTATAAAGAGCAGGGCGCCCATCACGGCCACGCCCAATTCCGATTTTTCTCCCAGCGAGAAGATGAGCGCCAGAAACATGAAAAGGCAGAACTGGCACAGGACATAGGCCGATGCTGCCGCCGCGCCCGAAAAACTCACATTGTACTTTCTCAACAATAGGGCAAAGGCCATCCAGATGAGCAGGAAGTTATTCATGAACAGGGGGATGCCTTTGGTCCTGAGATCGCTTTCCACGGCCGCCAGCGACTCCTTCCAGGGCGTATCCACGGCATCGGGATACCTGTCCAGTCGGGTTAACACCCGGGCATAGGTGATGGTATGGACTAATGCCTCCGAAAATTTAGCCACTTTTCCTCCCGACAAGCCCGTGCTGTCGGCTTCTGCGATCACTTCACTGCTCAAGCTTTTTGCCAGGTCATCGGGGATATCCCTCGTTATCTTTTCCGGTTTAACAACGGCCAGCAGCAGGGAGAAAACCGAATAAAACACCAAGAGAGCCGTCAGCGGCGCCAGATAACGCTCCTGATCCCCCCGGAGGATGTAGTCACGCATCATTTTCCCGGGACGAACAAACAAATGGACAATGGTGCGCTTGGCGTCATCGTTCATGAAGGGAATCATTTCCTTGGTTCCCATATATACGCCTTTTGACTTTTGAGCCGGCTTGCGTTCCTTGGGTTTGTGCCAGGGATTGTATCCCAGTTCCTGATAAATGGCCAGAAGCCGCAGCCGGGGCCGTATCCAGTTCGAAACAGTCATGATGGTAGTCTTTTACTTTTTATTGGATTTGACGCCGAAGATGCACCAGCGGATCACGGGAATGCGGACCAGGACCTCGTAGATAAGCGGAGACAAGGCGAATACGGCCACCGTGAGGATGACATACATAGCCACCGGAGGCAGCTGGGTATAGAGCTTCATCAAATAACCCAGGCTGGCAATCACCAAATAATGAACCACATAAATACCAAAACTGGAGCGGGTGAAATACCCGGCTACCGGTCCAGTACAGTTAAACTTTTCCTTGAACCAGCCCATCATGGCCAGGCACATAAGCCAGCCGTAAGTGCAGTTGAGCGGACTGCCCATATACTGCGGGGAAGTATTGTCCTGACCAAAAGTAGTAAGGATGAGAACGATACCACTTACCACGGCACAGGCCATGAGTGGAATCCAGGCCTTCCCTACCCTCTCCTGTACCTCGTCATGCGAGAATACATAGTAGCCCATGAGGAAGGGCACCAGGTAAAACAAGGGCTTGTACAGATTCCAGATGCCATCCAAACTCTCCGGGCGGGGCTGCTTGATGAGCGTCTGCTCTCCGGCCCAGAACAGGACGCCCAATAGAATAATCCACATGATATGGGCTTTCCCGCACCAGTTCCAGATCCGGTCCTTCTTGTCCAGGGCGCGCAGCAGCAACAATACCAGACACAGAAGCCACAGCAGCTGGACAAACCAGAGGGGGCCGATGCCGCTCACCGCCATGATGGCATATTTGGCCACCGCCGGCACACCATCAAAAACGCCGGTCCTATTGGCCACAGCCGTATTGAAACAGCCCACCATCCAGTGGAATACGAACAGGCCGATGGTCCCGGGCACCAGGAGCTTCTGCGTACGGGCCTTGAACCACTCCTTGGCAGAATGCCTGTCCAGCGCATAACGGGCGCTGATTCCGGCAAGAATAAACAGGAGAGGCATAAACCAGGGATACAGGATATACATGACCACATCCTGATACTGGGGGCCGTCCCCAAAACCGCCAATTCCGCCAAAAACGCCCTTATTATTATAGAAGTAAATGACGTGATAAAACAGCACCAGCAGTACAGTCACCCAGCGAAGGTTATCGATCCAATGCCGCCTCATTTGGTCAGGCCCTCCATAGCCTGGTCAATTGCGTTTTGGAAGATCTCTGTCTTTAACAGGGCTATGCCGCGTTCGTCGCCCAGCATGACCAGGGCGTCGCCCGCTTTGATTCCGTATACCGACCGGGCATCCTTGGGAATAACAATCTGTCCTTTATCCCCTACCTTGACAACGCCAAAGATGTATTTGCCGTCTTTTTCCTGCATTTGTGGTAAAAGTTAGAAATTTCTCACAAATATAACAAACTAATTGTGACATTGTTCACTTTTCTTTGTAAATTTGTAGGAATGAACAGAGAAAAGGAAATCTATAGGGTAACACTGGTTGGGAGTGCCGGAAATCTGGCGCTGCTTACCTTTAAGTTCGTAGCCGGCTTCCTGGGCCACAGCGCCGCCATGGTGGCCGATGCCGTACACTCCCTGTCGGATTTTTTCACCGACCTCATTGTGCTCCTCTTCGTGAAGGTAAGTGCCAAACCGCAGGACGAGTCGCACGACTATGGTCACGGCAAGTTCGAGACGCTGGCCACGCTCTTCATCGGCCTCGCACTGGTTGGGGCCGCTATCGGCATCATTGTTTCCGGGTCGGTGAAATTTGCCCACTGGCTGCAGGGTGAAACGCTGGAGATTCCGGGCATGCTGGCTCTCTGGGCGGCCCTCATTTCCATTGTGGTAAAAGAAATCCTTTACCGGTATACTGCCGCCAAAGGGCACAAACTGAATTCGCAGGCAGTGGTAGCCAATGCCTGGCACCACCGGAGCGATGCCCTTTCCTCCATCGGCGCGGCTATAGGCATCGGCGGCGCCATCCTGCTGGGAGAGCGCTGGGCCGTACTGGATCCGCTGGCTTCCATCGTGGTGGGCGGCATGCTCCTGAAAGTAGCCTGGGACCTCTTGAAAAACAGCCTGGGAGAGCTCACCGACCAGTCTTTATCGGCCGGGGAAGAACAGGAAATCAACGCCATCATCACCTCTTTTCCGGGGGTGTCCAACCCACATAACCTGCGAACCCGAAGAATCGGCAACCGCATAGCCATTGAGGCCCATGTACGCATGGATGGCAATCTTTCGCTGCATGTTGTGCATGAGCAGGCAACGGCTATCGAGCACAAACTCAAGGAACGTTTTGGCCGGGAAACCCTGGTCACGCTCCATATGGAGCCCACCAAATAATATCTTATTCAGTTTTGCGGCCAGAAGAGAGTTTAGCAATGATATCGTCCAGCATCCTAAAAAGGTCTGGAGCCGTTTCTGGGGTAACGCTTTCGCACATAACGGCATTGCCTACAGTGAAGGGAACGCAGGAGAGCTTATTCTGAAGGTCTTTTCCCTTCCGGGTAAGGGATACAATCATCTGCCGGGCATCCTGCTTGCCTTTTGCGCGAGTCAGGATGCCTTCTTTTTCCATACGTTGAAGCAGGGGCGTAACCGTGTTTGTTTCCAGAAACAGCCGCTTGGCAATGTCATTGACCGGCTGGGCGTCCCTCTCCCACAGGACCAGCAAAACCAGGTACTGAGGATAGGTCATCCCCTGCTCCGAGAGCAAGGGATGATAGGCCTGCGTGAGAAGGCGCGAAGCGGTGTAGAGCCTGAAACAGAGCTGATTGTCAAGTTTAAACTCTTCCTTTACCATTAGAGCATGGCTTTGATGTCGCCCTCAATGGCCTCCGGCGTAGTTGTGGGCTCAAATCGCTTGATGACGCTGCCGTCACGATTGACAAGGAACTTAGTAAAGTTCCACTTGATATCACTGTCCTTTTCAACGCTCTTGCTGATGGCCTTGAACATAATGGCCGTAACTTTTGCTTTTAAGCCTCTCTTTTCCTCGGCCTTAGCGTTTTCTTTAAGATAAACGAATACCGGATGGGCGTTGGCACCGTTGACGTCAATCTTACCCATGAGCGGGAAGGTAACGCCATGGTTGATGCGGCAGAACTCGGCAATCTCTTCATTACTGCCCG
The DNA here is from genome assembly GCA_905234285.1 of uncultured Bacteroidales bacterium. Taxonomy (GTDB): domain Bacteria; phylum Bacteroidota; class Bacteroidia; order Bacteroidales; family UBA932; genus Cryptobacteroides. The sequence continues at coordinate 13,534 of CAJOHK010000011.1, read as the reverse complement.
GCTCCTGATGAGCAAACTGGTCGCAAGGGAAACCTACGATGACCAGCCCCTGGTCCTTATACTTCTGATAAAGGGCCTCCAGTCCGTCATACTGAGGGGTAAAGCCGCACTTGGAGGCGGTGTTCACAATCATCAGCACCTTGCCCTGGAACTGCGCGAAGTCCACCTCGGCGCCCTTGTTGTTCTGAGCCTTGAAATCGTAAATCTTTGCCATATTACAGTTGCTTTACCAGCCAGTTCTGATAGCCGATCTTCTCGATGAGGGCCAGCTGCTCCTCGTCCCAGTAAAGGTCCTCTTCCTCGTCCAGCAGATAGGCCTTGGTAAGATCATAGGTAGTGGGATCACTTGCAAGTGCCGGCATGGATTTGTAAAGCGTTTCCACACCTTCTTTCTGAAGCTTAAGATCGGCCTCGAGATATGCCTTGGGATCCTCAATGAGAGTAGCCTGGCTGCAAACCTTTACCTCGGGCACGCTGCCGAGGTCCAGCATACGGTCGGTATACTTCTCTACCCAAGCCATTTCCTCCGTGTAATGGTCCAGGTACTTCTGGCCAAGCTTGGCAAAGCCCTGGCTCTTGAAGAGTTGGCCCTGCATCTTGTGCACAAATGCGCTACCGGCGAGTTCGTTGACGATCATCTGAGAGATCTGAAGAGTAGTAGTAAAGTCCATGATAGTATAATATTTAGTTGTTATTTATATCGTTCACGATGCAAATATACGACTTTATTTTTATATCGCAAGCGATATTTTCAAAAAAGTGGATTTTTTTTGTTTCCCCCACTTTTAGCGATTGTAAAACAGGAGAAAGAATGGTAGCCCTCTATGTGGTGATGGGCTAACAACGGCATCATTTGGGCTTCCGGACCGCGCCACCCGGAAGGACGGTTCTGAGCATCCCCATAGTAAGGTTCTGGATGATGTAGAGATTCCAGATTCAGGCGAAACTAAAAACCCCATCTGACGTGTGTCAGACGGGGTTTTTCAGTGACTCCAACAGGACTCAAACCTGTAACCTTTTGATCCGTAGTCAAATGCTCTATTCAATTGAGCTATGGAGCCAAGTGCCTTGAAAGGCTATTTTTCTGCGACGTAAACTTTCTCGCGGATGCGGGCTTTCTTACCGGTGAGGTCACGGAGGTAGAAGATACGGGCGCGGCGGACCTTGCCATACTTGTTAACCTCAATGCTGTCAATGAACGGGGACTGGAAAGGGAAAATTCTCTCTACGCCCACGCCGCTGGCGATTTTGCGGACGGTGAAAGTTTTGGTGAAGGGGTCCATGCCACTGATCTGGATAACCACGCCACGGAACTTCTGAAGTCTTTCCTTATCACCTTCCTTGATTCTGTAGGTAACGGTGATAGTATCACCGGCCTTGAACTCAGGGTATGAAGCCGCTTTCTCGTTCTGGAAAGCTTGCTCTGCAATTTTAATCAAATCCATAATTCTCTAATCCTTTATGCAACATTGCGGTTTGGCTCCTGACAAGAGGTTGCGTTTGTTTTGGGACTGCAAAGGTACAAACTTTTTGCAAACCACCAAAACTTTTTTTGAAAAATTAGAAAATATTCTTGACTTTGTCAAAGGTGTTCTTGTCTTCCCGGGTTAAATCGGGGGTAAAACTGGAACTATTACGCATATTCTCAAGGGTTTCCTTCTCCTGGCGGGAGAGCTTGTGCGGCACCCAGACCTGAAATTTTACATACAGGTCTCCGGTTCCACGGCCATAGCCCTGCACGCTGGGCAGGCCCTTCCCCTTGAGTTTGACCACGGTGCCTGACTGGGTACCCGGTTCTACCTTCACTTTATAGCTGCCGTCCAGGCAAGGAACCGAAACCTCGCAGCCCAGCATGGCATCCATTACGGAAATGATACGGGTGTGGAAGAGATTGTTCCCTTCCCGCTGGAGCTGAGGATGCTGCACCTCATTGATAACCACCAGCAAATCTCCGTTTACGCCGCCATGAGGAGCCGAGTGGCCTTCCCCGCGGATGGTGATTTGCATCCCATCCTCCACGCCGGCAGGAATGCGCACGCGCACCATTTCCCGGCGACGCTCCAAACCGGTACCGTTGCACCGACGGCAAGGATTGGTGATAATCTTCCCCTCCCCCTGACATTGAGGACAAGTGCCGATGGTGTAGCTCATGCCGCCAAACAGGCCACGGGCCTGCTGACGCACACGCCCCTGCCCGCCACAGGTGGGGCAGGTCTTGATATCGGCCTCGCTGCGGGCACCCTTGCCATTACAGTCCGGGCAAGGACGGGCGCGCTCCAGGGAAATCTCTTTTTCGCAGCCGTTGGCAATCTCCTCCAGGGTGAGTTTGACGCTTGTGCGGATGTCACGGCCGCGAAGCACCCTTTGCTGGGTTTCTCCACCACCGAAGCCACCGCCGAAACCGCTGAAACCGCCGCCACCAAAGTCAAAGCCGAAATTTCCGCCGAAGATATTGCGGATGAACTCGTTGATATCCATTCCGCCAAAGTCGAAGCCTCCGGCACCACCGCCCATTTGCTCGCCGGCAAAGCCGTATTGGTCGTAGCGGGCACGCTTTTCTGCGTCACTCAACACAGAATAGGCCTCCGAGGCTTCTTTGAAGTTCTCTTCGGCCGTTTTTTTCTCGGCGTCCGTGCCGCTTACCCAGCGGTCCGGGTGCCATTTGAGCGCCAACTTGCGGTATGCCGCCTTGATTTCGTCGGCGGTGGCCTTACGGTCTACTCCCAGAACCTCGTAATAGTCTCTTTTATTTGCCATAACTTATGCTCCTACAACTACTTTAGCGAAGCGGAGGACCTTGCCGCCCAGGGTATAACCCGTTTGCACTACATCTATCACCTTTCCCTTGAGATCCTCTGACGGAGCCGGGAAAGTGGTAACTGCCTCGTGGAGCTCAGTGTCAAAAGTGGCGCCCTTGGCCTCGATACGCTCCAGGCCTTTGCCCTTGAGGTATGCCGAGAGCTTACCAAAAATCATTTGGGTGCCCTCCTTGGCCGCCTGGCTGTCTTCACTTTTTTCCAGTGCGTCCAGGGCAATCTCACAATCGTCCAGAATGGGAAGGAGCCCTTTGATGGTGTCGGCCGAAGCGGAGCTAACCAGTGCCAGCTTTTCCTCTGCCGTGCGGCGGCGGAAAGTATCGAACTCGGCCATGAGACGCAGATAGTCGGCCTTGGCATCCGAGACGGCCTTCTGGGCCTCCTCTTCTTTCTTGGAAGCTTCTTCCAGCTGCTCTTTCATGCCCTCCAGGCGAGCCTCCAGGGCTGCCAGTTTCTTGCTGTCCACAAGTTCTTCCTTATTATTTTTCTTCTTTTCTGCCATTATCATACAAATTTACCGGCTCCTTCCCTATCAAAATGCCTGCCACGGGGGCAGGCCCTGCCAATCTGTCAGTTTCTTATAGAAACGTATACATTGCAATAGATAAAAGGACTTTCCAAGTCCAGGAAGACCGGTTCTTCCTCCCACTCTGCTTCCAGGGGTGGCAGCGCCAGCAGGCGACGCACTTTCACTGGCAACAGTTTTCCCTGTTCCTCCAGGGTTCTTACCCTGTTCAAAAAGTGGTTGTATTGGGAGTCCGGCATGTCCAGAATAAAGTCATAGGGGTCCTGATCGGCCTTTTTGGCATTGCAAGCCGCGCAACTGCACACCTTATTGGCAAAGCTGTTTTCCCCGCCTTTAGAGAGCGGAACAATGTGATCTACGGCCATTTTTTCCAGCTGGACGGGACGCCCGCAGTAGATGCAGTGACCGGTGGCTTCTTCCCAAAGCCTTTTGCGTTGTTTTTCGTTTGCATTCATGGTTTAATGGATTAAAGGGTGATGATAATAAGGAATACCATTGTCACGGAATAGCGCAGCCGCCGTGGACATGGGCAGATAGAAGCCTTCGTCCCCGGTTTGTACCCACAGGTCGAACGCAACTACAAGAGGGTCTTCCCCTGCATGCCAGATGCCCAGCATACTGAGGCAGGTGATGGCCGGAACCATACGCTCCAGCAAGGAATAAATGCCGCAAAGGCCGGCGCGATAATAGTCCGGCAAAGACGCCGCAGAGCAGGGTTGCGGCAGACCATCTGCATGCAAGGCTTTACCGTCACACAAGAGGTGTACGTGTTCCTCGTACAATGGATAAAGGGTGTCATTGAGTTTTGTCATAGCTTCTTTTTTTCGCAAGGTAGAACTGTTTCTTCCTATCTGCACAATTTTGGCAAGGCTTGCCAAAATTTGGATATTTCATAGGAAAAACAGGGTTGCCCATGTCGAAAGAAATGACTACCTTTATTGCTCCAATATACAAAGCATAACGCTAAACTATGAAACCCATTATTGAATGTGTCCCCAACTATAGCGAGGGCCGGGACAAAAGCGTCATTGAGGCCATTGTGGCCGCCATCCGTTCCGTGGAAGGTGTAACGGTACTGGACGTAGATCCCGGCGAAGCTACCAACCGGACTGTCGTCACATTTGTAGGCTCGCCAGAGCCCGTGTGCGAAGCCGCTTTTCAGGGCGCAAAAAAAGCCCAGGAGCTCATTGACATGCGCCGGCACCATGGCGCCCATCCGCGCAGCGGCGCAACGGACGTCCTCCCCCTCATCCCCGTATCGGGCATCACCCTGGAAGAGTGCGCCGCGCTGGCCCGCCAGCTGGCCCAGCGCCTCTATGAAGAATTAGGTATCCCCTGCTACTGCTACGAGGCAGCTGCCTTCAAACCCGAGCGCAAGAACCTGGCCGTATGCCGGGAGGGCGAGTATGAAGCCCTGCCCGAGAAAATGGCCGATCCCGACAAGCAGCCCGATTATGGCGGCGGTGCATTCACCGAGACCGTAGCCAAATGCGGCGCCACCAACGTGGGTGCCCGCGGCTTCCTGGTGGCCGTCAATTTCAACTTGAACACCACCAGCACCCGCCGCGCCATGGCCGTTGCCTTTGACGTACGCGAGAAAGGCCGAAAAAAACCCAACGGAGAAGGCTGGATTCCCGGAACCCTCAAGGGAACCAAGGCCATCGGCTGGTTCATTGACGAATACGGCATTGCCCAGGTTTCCATGAACATCACCGACATCGATGTCACTCCCCTGCACATTGCCTACGAGGAAGTTTCCCGCGCCGCAGCAGCCCGCGGCCTTAAAGTCACAGGCGCCGAGATTGTGGGACTCGTCCCCAAGCGCGTACTCCTGGAAGCCGGCCGCTTTTACCTGGAAAAACAGCAGCGCTCGCTGGGCATCTCAGAGGATGAGATTGTAAAGATTGCCGTCAAATCCATGTCCCTGGACGACCTGAAGCCTTTCAACCCGCAGGAAAAGGTAATCGAGTATCTGATGGCCGATGGAAAAAAGGGTCTGGCCGACATGACCGTGGCAGCCTTTGCCCGCGAAACGGCCAGCGAATCGGCCGCGCCCGGCGGCGGCTCCGTAAGCGCCTGCATGGGCGCCTTTGGCGCGGCCCTCGCCACCATGGTCGCCAACCTGAGCGCCCACAAGCGCGGCTGGGACGACCGCTGGAAAGAATTCTCAGACGTGGCCGAAAAGGGCCAGGTCCTGATGGAAGACCTCCTCCGCCTCATTGACGAAGACACCGCCGCCTTCAACCGCATCATGGACGTATTCTCCATGCCCAAAGGCACGGACGAGGAAAAAGCAGCCCGCGCCGCCGCGCTGGAAGCCGCTACCCTCAACGCCGCCCAGGTGCCGCTACGCACCATGGAGGTCTCACTCCAGGCCCTGCCCCTGGCCTTGGAGATGGCCCGGAAGGGCAATCCCGCATCGGCCTCCGATGCCGGTGTAGCCGCCCTTGCCGCCCTGGCCGGTATCAAGGGTGCCCGCCTGAACGTGCGCATCAACTGCGCCGGTCTAAAGGACAAAGCCGCCGCCAAACCCCTGCTGGACCGCGCCGATGCCATTGTGGCCGAAGCCACCGCCCTGGAAGCGCAGGTACTGGAAACCATCGAGGCCCATCTCTAAGCGTGGACATATCTATATGAATATCAACTAATTACATATTTTCCCCCAGGCAAAATCGCCCGGGGGTAAATAGTTAAAGTATTAAAATTCAATGAATTACACCCACAAGGATCAAAACTTTGCCCAGGAGATTCTGGCAGGCATCCCGGCACAACTGCCAGAAGCCAAGCCTTACGACAAAGTGATTAACCACGCGCCCAAGCGCAAGGATATCCTGTCCCCCGAACAAAAAGTGCTGGCGCTCAAAAACGCCCTGCGCTATTTCCCGGAAAGCCTTCACGCACAGCTGGCGCCGGAATTTGCCCGGGAACTCAAGGACTACGGCCGCATTTACATGTACCGTTATCGGCCCTCCTATAAGATTTATGCCCGCCCTATAGACGAATACCCCGCCAAGAGCAGGCAGGCGGCGGCCATCATGGCCATGATCCAGAACAACCTGGACGAGAGAGTGGCCCAGCACCCGCACGAGCTCATCATCTACGGCGGCAACGGCGCCATTTTCCAGAACTGGGCGCAGTACCGGCTGGTAATGCAGTACCTGGCCACCATGACCGACGAGCAGACGCTGGTCATGTATTCCGGTCACCCGCTGGGGCTTTTCCCCAGCCATAAGGATGCTCCGCGCGTGATCGTGACCAACGGCATGGTCATCCCCAACTACTCAAAGCCCGACGACTGGGAGCGATTTAACGCCCTGGGCGTGAGCCAGTATGGCCAGATGACTGCCGGCTCCTATATGTATATAGGTCCCCAGGGCATCGTGCACGGCACCACCATTACCGTCATGAATGCCGCCCGCAAGCAGGGTGGCAGCCCGGCTGGCAAACTCTTCGTTACCGCCGGCCTGGGCGGCATGTCAGGCGCTCAGCCCAAAGCCGGCAACATAGCCGGCGTGGTAAGCGTTACCGCCGAAATCAACCCCAAAGCCGCCGAAAAGCGCTATGAGCAAGGCTGGGTGGATGAGCTGCACAGCAATCTGGACGAATTAATCCCCCGCATCAAACAGGCCGTGGCCGACAAAAAACCCGTCTCCCTGGCCTACGTAGGCAACGTGGTAGACCTTTGGGAACGGCTGGCCGACGATGGAATCCATGTAGATCTGGGCAGCGACCAAACCTCCCTGCACAACCCCTGGGCAGGCGGTTACTACCCCGTCGGCTACAGCCTGGAGGAATCCAAGCAGATGATGGCCGAGGATCCGGCCCGCTTCAAGGAAGCCGTGCAAGCCTCGCTGCGCCGCCACGTGGCAGCCATCAATCGCCTGGCAGCAAAAGGCATGTACTTCTTTGACTATGGCAACGCCTTCCTTTTGGAGAGTTCCCGCGCAGGCGCCGACATCCTCAAGGCCGACGGCAGCTTCCGCTACCCGTCCTACGTGCAGGACATCATGGGCCCCATGTACTTCGACTACGGATTCGGCCCCTTCCGCTGGGTCTGTATGAGCGAAAAGCCCGAAGACCTGGCCGAGAGCGACGCCATTGCCATGGAAGTGCTGGGCAAGATTGCCGCCCAGTCCCCCGAGCAGATTTCCGGCCAGATGCGCGACAACATCCACTGGATCGAGGAAGCCGGCCGCAACAAGCTGGTGGTGGGCTCGCAGGCCCGCATCCTCTACGCCGACTGCGAGGGCCGCACCCAGATTGCCCTGGCCTTCAACGAGGCCATCCGCAGCGGACGCATCAGCGGCCCCATCGTACTGGGCCGCGACCACCACGACGTTTCCGGCACCGACTCCCCCTTCCGCGAAACCTCCAACATCTATGACGGGTCGCAATTCACGGCCGATATGGCCGTGCAGAACGTCATCGGCGACGGATTCCGCGGTGCCACCTGGGTGTCCATCCATAACGGCGGCGGCGTAGGCTGGGGCGAGGTCATCAACGGCGGCTTCGGCATGGTGATCGACGGCTCCGAGGACAGCGACCGCCATATCCGCGAGATGCTGTTCTGGGACGTCAATAACGGGATCGCCCGCCGCAGCTGGGCCCGCAATAAAGGCGCCCGCTTTGCCATCGAGCGCGAAATGGCCCGCACCCCGGGTCTCAAAGTAACCCTCCCCCACGAGGCCGATGAAAACTTAATCAGAAAAACTATATAATACCCATGCATACTATCTCCCCTGCCCATCTCTCCCTGGAGAGACTCAAGGCCATTATCAAGAACCACGAAAAGATCCAGCTCTCGCTGGAATCCAAAGCCGCCATCCTCAAGTGCCGTGAATACCTGGACCGCAAGATGGAAGACCTGGACAAGCCCATCTACGGTGTTACTACCGGCTTCGGATCCTTATATAACGTAACCATTTCCAAAGAAGACCTGAGCCAGCTCCAGCACAATCTGGTAATGTCACACGCCTGCGGCACCGGTGAAAAAGTGCGCCCGGACATCGTTAGGCTCATGCTCCTGCTCAAGGTGCAGAACCTGTCATACGGCCATTCCGGAGCGCAGCTGATAACGGTACAGCGCCTCATAGACATGTTCAACGAAGATGTCATTCCCGTGGTATACCAGCAGGGTTCACTGGGCGCCTCCGGAGACCTGGCTCCCCTGGCCCACATGAGCCTGCCGCTCATCGGCATGGGCGAAGTCCTGTATAAAGGCCAGGAGCGTCCGGCGGCCGAAGTTTGGAAAGAACTGGGCTGGGAGCCCATCCAGCTGCAAAGCAAAGAGGGCCTGGCCCTGCTCAACGGCACCCAGTTTATGAGCGCACACGCCATCTGGAGCATCCTCAAGAGCATGCGCCTGAGTCGCTGGGCCGACCGCATTGCCGCCATGTCGCTGGATGCCTATGACGGCCGCATAGAGCCGTTCCTGCCGCTTACCCATCAGCTTCGGCCCCACTCGGGACAAATCCTCACCGGCAAAAAGTTCATGGATACGCTGGAGGGCAGCGAACTCATCCGTCGGCCCAAAGAACATGTACAGGATCCGTACAGCTTCCGCTGCATCCCGCAGGTGCACGGCGCCGTGAAGGACAACATCCTGTATGTGAAATCCGTCATCGAGAACGAGATTAACTCGGCCACCGACAATCCCAATATCTTTCCCGACGAGGACATGGTTATCTCGGCAGGCAACTTCCACGGCGAGCCCATCGCTATTCCCATGGACTCCCTGGCCATTGCCATGAGCGAACTGGCCAGTATCTCGGAACGCCGCACCTATCAGCTCATTCACGGACTGCGCGGATTACCCAAATACCTGGTTACCGAGCCCGGTCTCAACAGCGGCTTTATGATTCCGCAATACACCGCCGCCAGTATTGTTTCCCAGAACAAAGGGCTGTGCTGGCCGGCCTCCTGCGACAGCATTCCTTCGTCCCAGGGTCAGGAAGACCATGTTTCCATGGGCTCCAACAGTGCCACCAAGCTGGTGCGCATAGTAGACAACGTAGAAACGGTGCTGGCCATCGAGCTCTTTAACGCCGCCCAGGCGCTGGAGTTCCGCCGGCCGCTCAAGAGCTCCCCTGTCCTGGAGCACATTTTTGAGGACTACCGCAAAGTGGTTCCTTTCGTGAGCACCGACACCTATATGCATCCGCTCATAGAAAAGTCCATTGAGTTTATCCGAAATGAGTCTTATCTATAATATAGGTCTTCTCTCAGGCATCCAGCCGCAGGGCGTCCTGCGGCTGGAAGGCACTGCGCAGGGGAAAACCGGCTTCCTGGAAAACGCCTGGCTCCAGATAGAAAACGGCCGCATCGCCGCCTTCGGGCCCATGAGCACCTGCCCCTCCTTGGAAGGAATTGACGCCCGCGGCGGCATGGTCATGCCGGGCTTCTGCGACAGCCACACGCACATTGTCTATGCCGGCAGCCGCGACGGCGAATTCCTGGACAAGATCAACGGCCTCTCGTACGAAGAGATTGCCGCCCGCGGCGGCGGCATCCTCAATTCGGCCGACCTGCTGCACCAAACCCCCGAGGACGAGCTGTACCGGCAGTCCATGACCCGCGTGCAGGAAATGATGGACAAGGGTACCGTAGCCCTGGAAATCAAGAGCGGCTACGGGCTCAATCCCTCCGACGAACTCAAGATGCTGCGGGTCATCCGCCACATCAAAGAAAGCGTTCCCGCCGCCGTCAAATCCACTTTTCTGGGTGCCCACGCCGTGGGACGGGGATACACGCACGAGGCCTACGTGCAGGCGGTCATTGACATGATTCCGCAGGCCGCCGAATATGCCGACTTCATTGATGTCTTTTGCGATGAAGGCTTCTTCACCGTAGAGGATACCGACCGCATCCTTACGGCCGCCGGGCACCTGCTCACTCCCAAGATTCACGCCAACGAACTGGCCGTGAGCGGCGGCGTGCAGGTGGGCGTGAAGCACCTGGCCCTTTCGGTAGACCATCTGGAGCGCACCACGGACGCCGAGATTGAGGCGCTGCGCGGCACCTGGACCATGCCTACCATGCTGCCCGGATCTTCTTTCTTCCTGGGTCTCCCCTATGGCCGGGCCAAGGATTACATCAAGGCCGGCCTGGGCGTGGCGCTGGCGTCGGACTACAACCCCGGCTCCTCCCCTAGCGGCGACATGCGTTTTGTAATGGCTCAGGGCTGCATCAAGATGCGGCTTACTCCCATCGAGGCCTTCAACGCCGTTACCCTGAACAGCGCCTACGCCATGGGGGTCTCTGAGCAGTACGGTTCCATCACCGTGGGCAAACGCGCCGCCCTCATCCTCACAGAGCCCGGCTGGGATCTCACCAAACTTGCCTATCAATATCAGACACCTTATATTCGGGAGGTTATTCTGTAAACACCGCCCCGGGCAGGGCGCGGCAATTGTAGGTAGAGGCCATGGACTCGCCGTAGGCGCCGGCGCTGCGGATGGCAATATAGTCGCCGCGGCGGCATTCATTCAGGACTACGCCCTTGCCAAAAACGTCGGAGCTTTCGCAGATGGGGCCCACCACGTCATAGGGGCGTTCGGGACCGTCCGATGACAGATTCTCAATACGGTGATAGGCGTGATACATGGCCGGGCGCACCAGGTCGTTCATGCCGGCGTCCACTATGGCAAAGGTGCGGGCAACGCCCTCCTTCACATACAGAACGCGCGTAATGAGCGTGCCGCAAGGGGCCACCAGGCTTCGGCCCAGTTCAAAATGGACGTCGGCCCGGGTGCCCAGCAGGCGCTTGAAGACACCGAAGTAGCCGTTGAAATCGGCAATGGGAAGGTGGTTGGGATGCTCGTATTCGATGCCCAGGCCGCCTCCTACATTGATGTCGCCCACAGGCAGGCGCAGACGTTCAAGCCGAGTGGTCAAATCATTGATTCTGTTGCACAGGGCCACGAAATCGGACATATCCAGGATTTGCGAGCCAATGTGGAAATGCAGGCCGCAGTAGCGGATGGCAGGTAGCTCCAGGGCTTCCCGGATGACGGGCTCCAGGGCGCCATGATAGATGCCGAACTTATTCTCGGCCAGACCGGTAGTGATGCCGGCCAGGGTGTGCGCACCAATGTCGGGATTCACCCGCAGGCTCACCGGGGCCACCAGCCCTTTGGCTGCAGCGCGCTCCGAGAGGATGCGAAGCTCGGCCGATGACTCCACATTAAAGCGCCCCACGCCAGCCTCCAGGGCCAGGTCAATTTCCCAATCGGCCTTGCCCACGCCGGCGTATACGATGCTGGAAGCGGGGAAACCGGCATCCAGCGCGGCCTTGATCTCGCCACCGCTTACGCAGTCGGCACCCAGCCCCGCCTGGGCAATCTGCGAGAGGATTCGCTGGTTATGGTTGGCCTTAACGGCGTAGTGCACCTGCCACGACGGCCGGTCCTGCAAGGCGGTGCGGACGGTTTCCAGGGTCAGGGCCAGCAGGTTGGTATCGTAGTAATAGAACGGGGTGCGCAGGCCGTCAAAGCGGTCCAGCGGATAAGAGCCTTTGAGCATTACAGGAACAGATAGCGGCTAAGAGACTGCAGGGTGCGATCCTTGTCCTCGGCCCGAACCAGTAAGGAGATGTTGAAATTGCTTCCGCCATAGCCCACCATACGGACGGGGATGTCCTTCATGGCAGCCAGTACGCGGCTCTCAAAGCCGATATTTTCCCAGTCCATGTCGCCCACCACGCAAACAATGCACATGTCCAGGTCTACGGTCACGGTGCCGTAGCGCTTGAGTTCGCGCACAATCTCGGTGAGATAGCGGGTATTGTCCACCGTCACCGAAACGCCCACTTCCGATGTGCATATCATGTCGATGGGTGTGCGGTAGCTCTCGAAAATCTCGAATACCTTGCGCAGGAAACCGTGCGCCAGCAGCATGCGGGAGCTTTTAATTTTGATAGCGGTGATATTGTCTTTAGCGGCCACGGCCTTGATGGTGCCGGGCTCGGGCTTATTGTCAATGAGGGTTCCGGGCGCGTCCGGCTTCATGGTATTAAGCAGGCGGACCGGAATATTGGCATATTTGGCCGGCTGAATGCACGTGGGGTGCAGGATTTTGGCGCCGAAGTAAGCCAACTCGGCAGCCTCGTCAAAGTGCAGGTGACGAACGGCCTCGGTATGATCCACCACGCGGGGATCGTTGTTGTGCATGCCGTCGATATCGGTCCATATTTGGATTTCCTCGGCGCCGATGGCCGCGCCAATCAGGGATGCGGTATAATCACTGCCACCGCGCTGGAGATTGTCTACCTCGTCGTGGGAATTGCGGCATATGTAACCCTGGGTGAGGTAAACCTGCGCGGGCTGTTCCAGGAGCGGAAGCAGGTGCTCTTTGATATAGGGCAAATCGGGCTCGCCCTGGGCGTCCAGCCGCATGAAAGACAGGGCCGGTAGCATGAGCACCTGCACACCCTGTTCCTGCAGATACAGTTCCATGAGCCGGGTAGACAGCAGTTCGCCCTGAGCCAGAACGATACGCTCCTGCACCGGGCCGAAGAGTTCCCTCGTAATGCCCAGCAAGGCAGTGAATGTGTCTTGAATGCCTTTTTCGGCCTGGCTGCGAACCTCCTCAGAGGCAAAGAGTTCAGCCGCCACCTTCAGATATTTGGACTCCAGGCGCTTGATGGTTTCCCGGGCGCCGTCGGTGTTGCGGTTATACAGATAATCGGCAATCTCTACCAGCGTATTGGTGGTTCCCGACATGGCAGACAGTACCACCACCTGGCGGCCCGCCTGCTGGACCAGGGCAGCCACGTTGCGGATGCGCTCTGCCGAGCCCACCGAAGTGCCGCCAAACTTCATTACTTTCATACCAGAAACTTTTGTTCAACGGCAAAGATAATAAAAAAAACGACAGCCACAGAGCCGTTTTTTATGTCTGGATGACTGGACTTGAACCAGCGACCTCCTGGTCCCTAAAAAGGTCCAAGCCAGCTATCTGATTTTGTCATTCTATTAAAAATCATTAACTTTAAGCACGCAGACGCGGTTTTGATTTATACTCAATTTTGAGGGTTTAAAGTAAAAAGTGCGACTAAAGTGCGACTAGTTATATGACAATGAACTCTTTTATGCTATGGCAAAGATAATTTCAAATCGGCGCGCTTCAAAAACTGCTGTAATTACCTAACTTTCAATATTTTCAAAGAACTTTTATAAATTTTTAGTGGACACTA
>CAJOHK010000010.1 GCA_905234285.1 uncultured Bacteroidales bacterium | reverse complement strand
TCCGTCCATCGTAAGTGTTAGCTTTGGTTCGATACCAAAGGTAACACTTCTTATTTACATTCTCGTGGACGAACTTGAAAAGTTCATGGGTGTTTCATTGCATTTAAAATCTCATCGTAATACCTACACCATACTTTGTCGTGCCAATATTAAGGCTAACATCTTGTCTCATTTTGCGATTAGCTTCTTGTTCTACCCATTGGAGACGCTTGCCGCCAATGATTTTAAACGCAATTCCACCTCCAAGGACCGTGGTACCAACGGCCAACACGCCATAGCCTATCATCATGATAGGGGCCATTTTATCCAGATTGTCATCATAATTGTACTGGTCCCCCCAAGTCTTGCCCGTTCTGGGATCATAGTACCATGTGTGCGTCAAGGTCCCAAAAGCTCCCGCAGCACCGGCAATGACAAGTCCAGCGCCAACACCGGCGGTTGCGCCGCCTGCAATCATTAGGATATTGCCCCGTTTGCGTTGTTTCTGTGCACTAACGTAGGTCTGATTATAAATCTCCTCACCAAGAATCTCACGAACTTGCGAGTCCGTTTGTTTTACATTGTTCAGATAGAAATCTCCTCTGTTAATTTCCACTCTGTTGTAAGTTTGTGCTTTTACCGAATAAGAGGCAACGAAGCAAAGGAATACAACAGTTCCAATAGACAGTAAGTGTTTCATAATAATGTGGTTTAATGGTTGTCTTTCCGTCGAACAGCCTCTGGCAGAACCATATAAAAGAAGACGCAGAGCCTTGTCTGTATTTTCTCGGAAGGGCTCTGGTAAAACCACGGATGGAAAATAAGCAACAGCTCCGCGCCTGAAGCACAGGAGTAAAGCTTATCGCCATCCTAAAATTTACCAGATTTTATCCGAGCGATAAAGGCACGCTTTCGCGTTCCAAAATATGTCTGCCGACGCACTGGTCGGCGTTACAAATATAATAGTTTTTTGTTAGAGTACAAATAATCAAGCAAAAACGGGAGTAAGAACTAGCGCTTTCACCCCCGTTCAATAGGTCTCTGGAACTTATTTCTTCAACTTGAAGATATCCCGACAAAGCCAATCCATGGTCTTCGGGAAGCGGTCTGTTTCTACAAAATCCGTGTCTCCCTTCACACCATCTACATCTAGAACCAACACCTTCTCGCCTGTTGCAGCATCCTCAATTTCCAGTGTTCCATACACCTTGATAAAGCAACTTCCCCACATACCAGGCCCCTGCTTACGCTCAAATTCGCGCACTTTGAATACAAGCTTATACGGGGTTTCGCCTTCATTAACCAATTTAAGACCAGTACTATACCTGTTAAAACCGTTGAAAAAAGCCTCGTCCATGAGCCTCACGCGCTCATCATAATCGGGGCCGCACCAGGCTTTAAAGTCTCCGTCTTTTTCAAAAACGGCGTTGGAAAGATCAATGCTCCACGTTGCCGTGGCATCTTTCTTTAGGACATCCAGGCTGCCATCGGCAACCTTCAGTGGCTTCGCCGCAAACACAGTGTTGGCGGAAAGCAGGCAAATAGCGCAGATTGTAAATAGCTTTTTCATAAATACGTGTTTTGTATAGTGCAAAAAAGGTGATTAGTTCAATATACCTAAACCCTCCCAAAGTTGTGCCCTATTCGCGGAGTGGCGTGATGAAGGCATGGGAGTAAGCGGAGACTCTACACCTGAGGTACGAGAGAAAAACTTATCGCCATCCAAAATTTACCAGACTTTATCCGAGCGGTAAGGGCGCGCGTTTGCGTTCCATATGTCTGCTGTTGTTAACTGTCAGCGTTACAAAGATATAAATAATTATGCTCATATCAAACATATAGCCGCTTTGACAACCAGAACGGCCTGGAAGGCTGTTTTTGTGTATTGGCGGCAAGAGAAACGCTCTTCCGGGCCTAAAACGTTGCCGCCACGACAGCTAACGTGCGCCAGAAGGCACATTTTCTGTCGTGGCGGCAAGCGACGTCATGGCGCTGGTTTGCCGATAATCTTGAATCTATTTTAATATCAAATTGGTTCGTTTTGATATAAAATATGTCTATTTGTGCAGAAATTGAATGATTATGGCACAGACCGCAACATCCGTACACATTGATTCCGAAATCAAACCGCAATTCGATGCTATTTGCAAGCAATTGGGGTTAAGCGTGAATGCTGCAATTAACATTTTTGCACGCACCGTGGTAAGAGAAAACGGAATTCCCTTCCCGGTAACCATCTCAAAAAATAGCCGGGAATTACGCTCGGCGCAGGCCCAACGTGCGTTGAAAGAATTGCAAGAGTCTAACGAGCAGCAATGGACCGACGAGCAAATCGATGAACTCATTTCCAATTACCGCAAATCAAAGGGAAAATGATTTACGCAGCCATCGATACGAACGTCCTGGTTTCGGGAGGGGGTAACGTGGGCTAAGTTGCGAGGCGTGGGCTTGTGTGATAGGGCAACTTAGTGCAGCATTACCGTCAATCCCGCCATCACAATGCTCACCATGCTCATCAGCTTAATCAGAATATTAAGGGACGGGCCTGAGGTGTCCTTGAAGGGATCGCCCACGGTGTCGCCCACAACCGTAGCGTGGTGGCTGGAGGAGTTCTTGCCGCCAAAGTGGCCTTCCTCCACGTACTTCTTGGCATTGTCCCAGGCGCCGCCGGAGTTAGCCAGGAAGATAGCCAGCACAAAGCCGGCACCCAGGCCACCGGCCAGCAGGCCGATAACACCGGCAGGACCCAGAATCACGCCCACCAGCATGGGAACGATGATGGCCAGGAGGCTGGGGAAAATCATCTCGTGCTGGGCGGCCTTGGTGGAGATGCGCACGCAGGAGGTGTAGTCCGGGCGCTGCTTGCCTTCCAGGATACCCGCAATCTCGCGGAACTGGCGACGCACCTCAATGACCATCTTCTCGGCGGCACGGCCCACGGCGTTCATGGTGAGGCCGCAGAACAGGAAGGCCATCATGGCACCCACAAACACGCCCACCAGCACCATGGGGTTCATGAGGGTGATATCATAGTAATCTACAATATCGGTAATGGAAGCCGACACAGTCTGGACGGTGCGGTCCCCTATCTCCAGCGCATTCTTGCCAATGTGTCCCAGGCCGATCTTGATTTCCTCAATGTAGGAAGCCAGCAAGGCCAGGGCGGTAAGGGCGGCCGAGCCGATGGCAAAGCCCTTGCCGGTGGCGGCGGTGGTGTTGCCCAGGGAATCCAGGATATCGGTCTTCTCGCGCACGGAAGGATCCAGTTCGCTCATCTGGGCGTTGCCGCCGGCATTGTCGGCGATGGGGCCGTAAGCGTCAGTGGCCAGGGTGATACCCAGGGTGGAAAGCATACCCACGGCGGCAATGGAAATGCCGTACAGGCCCATCGACAGGGTGTCTACACCATAGTGGAAGCCGGTAGCGAAGCCATAGGCCAGCAGGATGGCCACGGCGATGGTAATCACGGGAACGGCGGTAGAGATCATGCCCAGGCCCACGCCGTTGATGATAACGGTAGCGGGACCGGTCTGGGAACTCTCGGCCAACTTTTGGGTGGGCTTATAGGAGTGGGAGGTGTAATACTCGGTAATTTTGCCGATAATCACACCAGCCAGCAGGCCGGACAGCACGGAAAGGGCCATCTGCCACCAGTTGGGGAAGCCCAGCAGATAGAACACGCCAAAGGAGAGAATGGCGATGAGCACAGCCGCGAGGTTGGTGCCCCTGCTCAGGGAACCCAGCAGGTCTTTGAGGGAAGCACCTTCCTTGGTGCGCACCACGTAAATACCAATCAGGGACAGCACCACGCCGATGGCGGCAATCATCATGGGGGCCAGGATGGCGCGCATCTGCACGGCGGTACCATCGGCAAAAAAGGCCGAGGCACCCAGGGCCATGGTGGCAAGGATGGAACCGCAGTAGCTCTCGTACAGGTCGGCGCCCATGCCGGCTACGTCGCCCACGTTGTCGCCCACGTTGTCGGCGATGGTGGCGGGGTTGCGGGGGTCGTCCTCGGGGATGTCCTGCTCTACCTTACCCACAATGTCGGCTCCCACGTCGGCCGCCTTGGTGTAGATACCGCCGCCCACACGGGCAAAGAGCGCCTGCGTAGAGGCACCCATGCCGAAGGTGAGCATGGTGGTGGTGATGACCACCAGGTTCTGTGCCTCGGTGGCCGGATAGAAAAACTTGAGAACGCTCCACCAGATGGCAATGTCCAGCAGGCCCAGACCCACCACGGTGAGGCCCATGACAGCGCCGCTGCGGAAAGCAATCTTAAGGCCGGAATTCAGGGACCGCATGGTGGCGTTAGCGGTACGGGCGCTGGCGTAGGTGGCTGTTTTCATGCCCACAAAGCCGGCCAGGCCGCTGAAGAAGCCGCCGGTGAGGAATGCGAACGGAACCCAGGGGTTCTGCACGCCAAAGCCATAGGCCAGAACGGCAAAGAGCACGGCCAGAACGGCAAAAACTATAATCACCACTTTGTACTGCTGTTTGAGGTACGCCATGGCGCCTTCGCGCACATATTGTGCGATTTCTTTCATGGTGACGGTGCCTTCGCTTTCCTTCATCATCTGACGGAAGAAAATCCAGGCAAATAACAAGGCCACCAGTGCCGCGACGGGCACAATGTAAAACAGGAATTCCATTGTTATTATTAGGTTATTAGTTCTCTGGTACCAGTATGGTTTCTCCGTGTTCCTGGGCCACGGTCTCTTTCCAGAGTTCCGTGTAGCCGGGCCACTCTATCTTTTGAGGGATACCCTCCGAGTATTCGCTGTGCTTAAAGCTGCCGTCGGCTTCCTGGGGCTTCACGTTGCCGTCCATGAACTTGAGCAGCAGTTCCACCTCCAGTTCCTGCCAGCGGGCAAACTGCTCCTGGGCCGTATTTACGGTGTAATTGGTCACATACTTAACCACGCCGGCAAAAGGCGTGCGGGACACCATGACATCGGTCTTGGAAGAGAGTTTCTTTTGGAGTTTGATTACCGCCTCATTGTACATCACTACCGCCATGCTGTCCACCGAGTGTACGCGGCGTTCCATCTGGTCGGTCTCAAAGGCATCGGCCTTGGCGCGCACGTAGGGGGCCATGATGTTGTACATCTTATAGCAGGCGTTGGATATGCGGTTGTTAATCCAGAAAGAGGCGGTGTTGGAATAGTGCAGCAGGTCTCCGTTGCCCTCCCGGAAGCACTCCGGCACCTTGGTGGTAGCGGTGTAAATGGGGGTGAGGTAGGAGGTGGCGGCATCGTCGGTGCCGAACCAGAGGATGCCTCCCACTACGTCGGGAACATAGTTGCGGGCCTGGCCCACCATCCAGAAACCGGTTTGCTGGGTGGCGATGGCACGCTCGTTCACATAGGTTTTACCGTCAAAGGTGAATTCCATGGGACGCCAGCGGTACGGCAGGGCGTTGCCGCCTGCGCCGATGTCCTGCGTCATATCCATGGGGGTGCCTTCAAAGTGGTCGCGCATGACGTCGGCCACGTCCTTGACGCCGGCTTTCTTGCGGGGGAACACCCACAGCGGGAAGTCTCCGTTGAGGTCCTTTCCCATCACGTAATCCAGATATAAATAGGCATCACGCGTTACCGCGTTACCGTTTTCGTCGTAGAAGGAGAACCAGCCGTCGGTGAGGATGTTGAAGGCGCTCCAGGCACGGGCGTCGCAGCCGCGGATGGTGCCGAAGTCGGCGGGGCCATAGGCCTTCTTGAAGCTGAACTCGCTGTCGGGGCCGTCATAATAGCCCTTGCGGCGGGCGAAGGAAATTACGTCCGGGGCATAGAGGCAGTTGTCGGGGTCGTCCAGGGGGAACTTGCCGATGCGGGCCTGGTTGGCGTGGGCGCAGATGGCGCCGTCCGGGATGCGGCGGGCCACCCACACGATGCCCTTGTCCAGGTTGACGTTGTTCTTGATGCGCATGCCCTTGCCGATGAACTCCATAATCCAGGCTTCGTTCTTGTCGGCGATGGAGAAGGTCTCGCCCTCCGAGGCATAGCCGTAGGTATTGGCCAGGTCTACGATGACCTCGATGGCCTCGCGGGCCGTTTTGGCGCGCTGCAGCGCAATGTAGATGAGGGAGCCGTAGTCGATGCCGCCGCGCTTGTCCTCCAGCTCCGGACGGCCGCCCCAGGTGGTCTCTGTAATGATAACCTGGAACTCGTTCATGTTGCCCACCGTCTGGTAGGTGTGGGGCACCTGTTCAATCTCTCCCAGATACTTGTGGCTGTCCCAGTCGTAGATGGGCAGCATGGTGCCGGGCTTCCAGTCGGCCGCGGGCCTGTAATACAGCTCCCCAAAGAGGTAGTGCGAATCGGCCGCATAAGAGACCAGCACAGAGCCATCCTTGGTGGCGCCACGGGTGATGATTACGTTGGTACAAGTATTTCCTTCCACGGTACCCGCCACCAGCGCGGCGGCAACGGAAAGGATTTTGAGGAGCGATTTTGTCATCGTTTTTGGCCTTTTTGGATTAAATGCGTAATTTTGTCCTTGGACAACAGTTTACAAAGTTATGAAAAAATCTCGTTTGTTGCACGTTTTAGCCGCTTTAACCTTAAGTGTCTTTGTGGCGCAGGCCCAGAATCAGCAGCCCCAAACCCCGGAGGAGCAGGAAAAGCAGCTCATGGAATTTGTCGACAAGGAAGTCCAACGCCTGAGTTCCCTCCTCAACCTGGAATACTGGCAGGAGTTTTACGTAGACTCCACCCTCACCCACGACCTCAGGGGCCGGATGGCAGAAATGATGGAGATGCAAAAGGCCAAAGTGGAAAACACGGACCTGTATCAGGCTGTCTCGGACAAATGGATGGAGAAGATAGACCGCTCCTACCAGCGCTTCTTTACGCCCGAGCAGTGGAAAAAGTATCTGAAATCTGGCGGCGAAAAGGCACAGAAAGCCCGCGACAAACGCAAAAAATAGTTATCTTTGCAGGCTAAATGATTGGACAAGTATGAAAGAAGCCATCGAACAGATATTCAAAGAACTGAACGAGCTTAAGGCCGCCACCCAAAAAGAGGCCGAGGATGCCCGTGTCCGTTTCCTGGGCAAGAAAGGTGAAGTAACCGCCCTCATGGAGCAGTTCCGTACCATAGCGCCGGAGCTCAAGCGGGAATATGGCCAAAAGCTCAATGAGCTCAAGAAATACACCCAGGCCCGTATCGAGGAACTGAAGGCCGCCGCCGAGCAGGCCGCCGTGGCCGATGCCCCCAAGGAGGACCTCTCCATGCCCGGAGACGCCTTTCCGCTGGGCAGCCGCCACCCCGTTTCCATCGTGCGCCAGCAAATTGTGGACATCTTCCGCAAATTCGGCTACGACGTGGCCGAAGGCCCGGAGATTGAGGACGATTACCACGTGTTCGAGGCCCTCAACTTCCCGCCCAATCACCCGGCGCGCGAGATGCAGGACACCTTCTTTGTGAGCACCGGCCATGTGAATCCCCTGCTGCTGCGCACCCACACCTCTTCGGTGCAGGTACGTACCATGGAAAAGCAGCCGCTGCCCATCCGCGTGGTGTGCCCCGGCCGCGTGTTCCGCAACGAGGCCATATCGGCCCGCGCCCACTGCATCTTCCATCAGGTAGAGGGCCTGTACATTGACAAGAACGTAACCTTCGCCGACCTCAAGCAGGCCATCCTGCTGTTTGCGCGCGAGATGTTCGGCCCGGACACCCAGATTCGCATGCGGCCTTCCTACTTCCCCTTCACCGAACCCTCGGCCGAGGTGGATGTGAGCTGCAATATCTGTAAAGGTAAAGGCTGCAACATTTGCAAAGGCACCGGCTGGCTGGAAATCATGGGCTGCGGCATGGTAGATCCCAACGTGCTCAAGGCCAGCGGCATCGACCCTAATGAGTACAGCGGTTTTGCTTTTGGCATGGGTGTAGAGCGCATCGCCATGCTCAAGTGGCAGGTAAACGACCTGCGTCACTACTTCGAGAACGACATGCGCTTCCTGCAGGAATTCGCAACCGCAACGGAGGTGTAATTCCGCCGATCACTTAAGTGATTGAAACATAGCAAGATACAAAAACTCAGTCCGGCAAATAGCCGGACTGAGTTTTTATAAGCATCTGAAAATCAACGAGTTAAGTGATTGCTATTATTTCAGATTGAAGATACTTTTGCACAGGGTATCCATGGTTTTGGGGAAGCGGTCGGCTGAGACAAAATCGGCCGCGCCCTTGAGACCAGCGATGGCTATCTGGCACACCACCTCGCCGGAAGCTTTGTCTACCACACTCACGGTGCCGTCAATCCTGATGCTGAACTGACCAAAGTTGACGCCCATCTTTTCCTCGAACAGGCGAATATCCAGCACCACGTTGTAAGGAGCCTCTTCCTTGACCAGTTTCATGCCATTGGAGTACTTGTTGAAGAACTGGAAGAAAGAGTCGTTCATGCGCTGCACGTAAAGGTCATAATCGGCGCCGCTCCAGGACTTGAAATCCTGCTTATTTTCAAACGAGGCTTGGGAAACGTCCAGCGTAAAGGTGGCGTTGACGTTTTCCTTGAGTACGTCCAGGCTGCCGTTCACCACTTTTAACGGCTTGGCGGCAAAGAGGGAAACAGTGGCCAGCAGAAGGGCCCATACGGTGAGGATTCTTTTCATGGGACGAAAATTTATTTGTAAAACCAGCTACAAATATACAATTTTCAAACAAATAAGCTCATTCAAAACGGTAGATTTGGCTCCAGGTCATTTCCTGGCCGGCCGCCAGTTCGATGGGCATGTAAGGTTCCAGGCAGGCCACGCGGGGATTGGACCAGAAGACGATATGATCTACGGACTGGCTCCCCTTTACAGTGACCCGGCGGGCGCCCTCGCCGATGGTAAACGCATAGGGCGTAGGGCCCTGGGAGTTCTGCAAATCCCCCATGTACACGCTGGGCGTTTTGACGATGGGCCCGGAGAAGGCAATCCCACAATCCGTGAGGGCCACGTTGTCATAGCTGTCCCGCCAGTGGCCGGCAGGCTGGAAGGGGAAAGTGATTCGCCGCCGGGGCCCCACCTCCGCTCCCCCGAAGGTAAAGAAGTGGTGGTTGTAGTGGAAGCCTTTTAAGGGCCGGGAGGCCTCCCACTGCAGCCTGTGCCCGATTTCCAGGTGACCGGCATCGGTGAGGCGGACCGTCTTTTCATAGGTATACCAGCCTTCCAGCACATGCTTATAGCGCGCCGATGCAGCATCAGCCTCCACGGTCCAGGCACCAGGATGGGCTATTTCGTACAGGCGGAACCAGTCGTAGGGGGCTGCGTCGGGGCGGCGGAGCAGGCCCACGCCCACCTTGCAAAAGAGCCCGTCCACGGGGACATCGGCCAGGTCTACGGTCACAAACTCCTCGGAGGGACCGCAAACGCGGTCGTGCGCAAAGGGGTCCTGGTGAGAGAACCATTCATCGGCATAGGTAAAGCCGCCTTTTTGGATGCGCCGGAACACGCCCGCATGGTCAAAGCGGGTGCCCTGGTAGTACTCCCCCGGCCGGCACAGCTCCACCTGGAGGTCCTGACAGGCGATGGTGATCATGGCAAAGCCTTTAGCCCGTTGAAGGTGGCGTTATCAAAGTCCGAGACGGGCCCCACGCCGATGATGGCTGGCAGGGCGGCCTTGAGACTGGGGACAAAGAGGGCGGCGCTGCGGGAAATCTGGCCGCCCAATAGCAGGCGCGTCACCTTGTACTCCTGCAGGACGGGGGCGATGACCTCTCCCAGCATGCGGCCGGTCTCTTCAAACACCTGAAGGGCCTTGGCATCGCCCTGCATGGCTCTTTCGGCAATGGCTCTAACGCTCATGGAAGGGTCCCCATAGCGGCCCACAATGCCGCGCTTGGACACGTAATCCTCCAGGATGCCGTCTTTGTAGGGAAGGTTATAAATGATTACCTTGGGGCCGCCCAGCTCATTTTCCTGGATGGCGCCATCGGCATACAGCGCAAAGCCGAGCCCCGTTCCCAGGGCGATGAGGGCGGTGTTGTCGCTGTCGGGCGTCACCTCTCCCAGCAGCATGCAGTTCACGTCCTGTACAAAGCGGCAGCGCTCGGGGGCAAAGCCCGCCAGATTGGCGAAGCGCATGCCGTACACGCTGGCAAATTTATGCTTCATGAGGAAGGTGCCGTCGGCGTAGCGGAAGGGGCCGGGAATGGCCACCCGCAGCCATGAGGGCGCGTTTTCTCCACCCCACACGGCCTGGCGGAAGGTAGCGGCCAGCACATCCTGCGAGCCGTCGGAGTCTACGGGAATGCTGCGGCCGTCGGAACACTTGATAAAAGTGCCCCCGACGTCCAGCAGCAGCGTTCCTTTAGGCAGGGTCGTTCTGGTAGCCATCCCTCAGGCAGGTCTTGTGGACGCGGATGGGCTCCTTGCCCAGGTTTTCTATCACATACTTGCCCATGGAGGCCGGGACACAGGCGATTTCCATGAAGTCCAGGTCGAAGTAGCGCTCCGGATGTGCCACGCTGCGGATGCGAATGTGATCGCCATCCACCAGGGTGAGCACATGGAACTTCTCGCCCTTGGTATCCTGCTCGCACTGCTTTTCAAACTCCAGCCGGCGCAGGGAGATGTACATCTGCGGGTTCTCGCCAAGGATCCACTCCTGCCAGCCTTCGCCCTCATAGGCCAGGCGGGGCTCCTGCACAATGTATTCCGGGCTGTTGGGGTCGTGAATCACGCTGTAGCGGCGGTCCTGACGCACGTTGAGCTCGCCCAGGTGCGTGTGGATGGGGCGCTGCTTGCCGTCGAAGTCCAGGCGCAGGTAGTCGTACATCTTGTATGTATACGAGCCGATGGTGAGCGAGCCGATCTCCAGGATCACCTGGTTGCGGCCGCTGGAGTGGATGGTACCGGCGGGCAGCATCACCTGCAGGCCCGGCTTGGACTCCTCGTAGCTCACGTACTTGAGGTAGTCGCAGGGGTCGTGTTGCGTATCGGCCGCCTCAATCTCCTTGAAGAACTGCGGGATGTCGGCATCGTCCCTGAAGCCGATGAAGGTTTTGGCCTCGTGGCCGGTGATGACCACGTAGTAGCTCTCGTCCTGACGGCCGAACTCGTTGTAGTTCTCTACGTTGAACTGGCCGCCGCTGTGGCACTGAATGCTCATGTTGCCGGTGCTGTGGTAGCTGTCGTCCCAGTTGAAGCGGATGGGGAAATAGCCCTTGTACTTTTTGACGCAGGTCTCGCCCATGAGATTCACGCCCTCCTTGTGCACAAAGGAGCAGTAGTTAATGTCCAGCAGCTCCCCGCCGGCCTCCACCAGCACGCTCACCTCCATGGGAATGAAGTCGAACACCCAGGCGGCGTTGCGCATCTTCTCCGGCAGGTGGCGGAGGTTCTTCATGTAGGAGCCGCCCCACACGCCTTCCAGGTAGCAGGGCTTGGCACGGAAGGGGTACTTGACCAGCTGGGCGCAAATGTCATCGAAGGCAGCGAACGGCATCATTTGCAGGTTGTCGGGATCGTTGTCCAGCACGTACCAGTCCAGGGCTTTGCTGGCAAACAGCTCCTTACGCAGCTGCACGGCGTTCTCGAAGTCGCAGTAGTAGCAGCGGCGGATGGTACGGTTGATGATGCCCGTGTGCTTCTTGCCCAGATTGGCATACTGACCGCTGCGGATGCGCAGCATGGTGTTCATGGGCGTGAGGTCGAACCAGACCTTGACGTCGTACAGAGGGCAGAAGTCCGGGATAAGGCAGCCGTAGCCGTAGACGGCCACTATTTTGCCGGGAGCCTTTTTACCGGGCAGGCTCTGGCAGTACGCCGCCGCTTTGGCCGGGTCGATGAGGCCATTGTATCCCCCATGATACACCTTGCCGTACAGCAGGGTTGGATCAATTTTGGTATCCCAGATGAGCAGCGGATCTATAATGGCGTCTATCTCCTTGCCGTCCTTGAGGGTAGCTGCGTTGCAGTCTATATCCTCGAACTGCAGGCCCAGCAGGTCGCACTCGCGGGACATCAGGCTCACAAAGCGCGCCCACTGGGCAGTAGTATAACCGTCCAGGGCCACTATCACGCCTTCTTCCCGGGCTTTCCGGGCCAGGGTGGCTACAAATTTTTTGACCACGTTGGCCGTGCCGCCGGCCAGGATGGAATCGGTTGTGTTTTTGGAGAGTTCCGGCCTGTTCACGGGCTTGGGATCGTGAAAGGGGAACGGATTATACATGAAGCTCATAAATGCCTTCAGCAGTTAAAAATTTAATTCTCAATACTTTACAGAAAAGTGATTGTATCATTTGGCCTAATCACTTTTTTATAATTAATTAGTAATTAGCAACTTAAGTGCTGTTTAGCGGATGTCATAGAATTCGAATCCCATCATCCGGGACAGGGCTTCCAGCTGGGGACGGTAATCGCCGTCCACTATGGCATAGTGCTGGGTGGCGCCGATGTTGAGGACTTTTTCCCACAGTTCCTTCACGGGCACCACCGGCTTAAAGATGGTGTGGCTGTAGGTGGCCAGGAGGTGCTTTTTGGCGCTCTGGGGCGTATCTTTCTCGGAGAGGCTCTCGGCCAGGAAGGTGATGAGCTTGTACTTGCCGTCTTCCTCGTACAGGCCGGCCACAGTTTTCATACCGGGGCTGAAGCGGTACCAGGCAAACGGGGCGCCGGCATACTTCCAGCTGGTTTTGGCAAAGCGCACGTCGCGGGAAATGATGACGTTGTCCTGCCAGGCGGGGTCGTTGTGGTCGTTTGGACCGGCATGGCCGCCGGCGAAGGTGCCGTAATCGTCCTCAATGTGGAAGGGCTCGATGAAGTTGACGTTCTTGCCGCTCAGGAGCTTGAGGATGTAGGTGATAAGGCCTGCGCCGATATCGGCCTCGGGCACCAGCACGCTCACGTTCTCGTTGAACCAGTTGGGATAGAAGCCCGCGCGGCAGCCGGCGGTGCGGAAGGTGGCCTGGTCGATATCGTTGTACACATAGCAGTCGATGTCGTTCTTCTGGGCCAGCTTCTTGATGGCCAGGGTGGCCTTGACGCAGCCGATGAATTTGTCGTACTCCACATCCTCCATCATCTTGTACTTGGAGGTGAGTTCGTCGGCGTAGGCCTTTACTTCCTCGGGGGTGAGGGCCACGATCTCTTTGCCGTAGTCGCTGTACGGGAGGTAATGGATTTCCGGGCCGATTTTGGTGAAGAGGTCATAGTTGTCTATGTAGGTGCTCCACATGGCCTCGTTCATGTTGGCCATGAGGCCCACGTTGGAGTGCCTGAGGATGGCGCGGGTGCGGGCGGCATCGGCATAGACTCTCAGCTTCTCTGTGATTTCCTCGCGGGTGCCCAGGATGGTGTGCACGTTTTTGCGGCCGCTGCGCACCACGTCTCCGGAGCCTTCCAGCGAGCCCACCAGGGTGCCGGCGCAGAGGTAATCTACAAAATCGTCCTCGTCAAGGGTGGTCTCGAAGGTCATGCGGGGCTTGGCCACGTTGCAGAAGAGGATGGGGATCTGGGGGCAGTCGCGAAGGAACCTGATCCAGGCGAAGTCCTCGCTCCAGGAGAGGAATTCGGCATAGATGAAGTCCACTTTCTGGCTGTAGAAGAGGTCCATGGCTCGCTCGGCGTCTTCACGCTCGTAAACGATACCGGGATCTACCAGGTCCAGGAAGTCCATGGTGGCCTTGATTTCCTTTACGGCTTTGTCCTTGCGCTCGCCGTAGGTTCCGCGCTTGGGACCGGAGAGGTTCTTAAAGCGGGGACTGGCAATCAGGAGCAGGCCCGCTTTGGGTTTGCGGAGTTTTTCAATAACGTTCATTATGCGGTCTTTTTAATCTTTTGACAATCAAGGTTATAGTGCTTCCAGCTCACCCACAGGCAGGCCAGGCCGCACACGAGCCAGATGATGCCCAGGATGGGGAAGGTGGCGTTGAGGCTGCCGGTGGCCTCTTTGATGAGGGCCAGGATGTAGGGGGCGGTAGCGCCCACGGCAAAGCCGGTCATGATCATGGCGCTGGAGCAGCTGGCGTGCAGATGCCCGGGGGTAACGTCGTACAGGGCGGCGTAGATGTTGGCGTCAAAGAAGGCCCTGAAGAAGCCCCAGCCTGCAAAGCACAGGTACAGCAGCCAGATATTGGTGGCCGTTCCCATGAACGGCAGGAAGGCGGCGCCCAGAATGAGGCCGATGCCCTGGATGATCATGCGTTTGCGGGGATCTTTGGCGGCCCATTTGTCGCTGAGCGTACCGGCCAGCAGCACACCGGCGAAAGCGGCCACGTAGGTCCACAGCATGGAGTGCAGGCCCGCCTGGGCTCCGGTCTGGCCGAAGTTCTCTTGCAGGAACGTGGGCACCCAGGTCATGTAGCCGGTAATCACAAAGATGAAGCCGCAAAAGCCGATGGTGACCATGAGGGCCGTAGGGGTGGTGAAAACCGTCTTAAAGCCGTCCCAGATGGCTGGTTTAGCTTGTTGTACATCGGCAGGACGGGGCAGGTCTTTAAGCCGCCAGGCCATGACGGCGGCCCAGAGGACGCCGGCGCCGCCGAAGATGTACAAGGCGTACTGCCAGCCCAGGTGGTCGCCGATGTAACCGGCCAGCCAGCCGGCCAGGATGACGCCCACATAGTAGGACGTCTGGTGGATGGACATGGCCCTGGCGCGGGTATCGGTATGGTATTGTCCCAGGAGTGAATAGTTGGCCGGGCCGAAGAAGGCCTCCCCGCCGCCGGTGGCGATGGAACGGGTAAGGATGAGCAGGAACACGCCGTTGGCCAGGCCCGTGAACATGGTGGCCACGCTCCAGAAGAGGATACTGAGCGTGCACACCCATTTACGGGAGAAACGGTCCCCCATCCAGCCGCCGATGGGCACCATGGCCGCATAGAAGAGGTTAAAGAAGACGGCGATAAGGCTTACCGACGAGTCTGTGAGGTGCAGGCTGTCGCGGATGAGCGGCAGCACCGAATTGAATACCTGCCGGTCTCCCTGATTGAGCAGGTATGCCACCCAAAGCAGCAGCAGAACTTCCCATTTATACCAATTCTTTTTCATGGGTTAATGATTTGTACAAAGGTATTGAAATTTATCGAATTTCACACCACACCATACCACAGTTTGTAAAAAATGAACATTTTTTAATCCACTTTCATGTCCACGTACACGGGTAAATGGTCGGAGGCATAGTAGCCGCCGTACTTGCGGTCGTTGCACACGTAGCGTAACGGAGTTGCATTCCGGTAGTACACATAGTCCAGATGGTTCTTGTGCGTGTACATGTTGCGCTCCAGGTTAAAGGCATTGAACGTGCAGTACGGTCCGGTTTTGGGCGCGCTGCTGTAATAGGAATCGTTCCAGTAGCTTCTGTATGTGACGTTGGCCGGATCATCCGGCTGCCCGTTCATGTCACCCACGAAGAAGGAGGGATAGTGGTTGGGGTTGTACTGCTTCTCCATTGCTTCATACTGGGCAGCATGGGTAGCCCGGGGACTAGCATTCAGGCAGCCGTGCGTAACCATCACAAAGATCTTAGTGTTAGTGGTCTTATTGGTAAGGATGGCGCAGCAGCCTCCACGCGTGAATGAGCCGGAATCTCCCGTATCATTGTTGAGCGTCATGGTGGAAGGGGTGTCGGACAGCCAGAAGTAGTGCCAGTTGCTAAGGGTGTACTTGGCGGTCTTGTATGCCAGGCCGATGGATTCGTGATCCCCGCTGCCGCTGGCCGACTTGGGGTCGAAGTAGCGGATGGTGTAGCTGTCCAGCTGGGCCGTGAGGTAGGACTTGATGTCCGGGCTGCACTCCTGCAGCCCAAAGACATCAAAATCATTCTCGTTGATGGACTGGACTACGCGCGTTTTGCGGTTGGCCCAGTTGTTCTGCTCGTCTTCCTCGGTGGTGATGTAGCGCACGTTGTAGGTGCCCACACGGGCTACCTCATCTGAACTTCATATCGGTACGTAGGTGAGGGTGCAATTTCGGAAGCCACCTTTTACTTTACAATACAGATAGTAGATGGTGTTACCGACAGTTCCGGAGAGTTCATAGTCATAGGATTCATGATTGTTTCCTGCCTTCCATTCCTGTAAATCACCTCCCGTAACATATGTCGGGTTTGAACCAGATGCGACCACATTGGAAGTAATACCCATCTTAGGTTTAATTGATGCTGAGGCCGCATTCAACTGAGCACTCTCGCACTGTACGTGAACCAGTTTATAGCCGGCAATGGCAGGGAAACCTACATAACGCTCAGCATTCTCAAATACTATCCTATGACCATAAGTAGCTGTTTCAGACCAGTACACACGTCTTCCGTCAGCGCCAGTGCAGTCTGCCAATGTAAAGGTGTAATTGGTGCCATATAAGGGGTAGGTGCAGCCCAATCCACCTGACTGATTGGTTGACATTTGATCTTTTGCCGTAGGCCAGCCGCTCAAAGCTGCGCCCGTAAAGTCAAATACCAACTTCTTCTCTGCTATACTGGCAGGGGTAGAGAGCGTTCCCAAATTGTATATCTGGTTACGCTCAATAGCTTTAAGCTTGCTGGTATTGATGGTCTTGACCAGATTCCCGTTCAGGTAGATTTTGAGGTCAGAAGTGAGGACAGTAGGCCGGATAGCTACATAATAGTCAGTCCCGGTGGCCAGCGCTGCGCTTCCGTCAATGGTGAAATTGATATAATTGTAATAAGTCTGTCCGGTGTAAGTGACCAAATTGGGAATATGGGTTGTCACATCCACATCGGCCCGGAAACGACCGGAGATTTTATCGGCGGCATCCACCTCGATACGACCGGCCACGATATTGGTTTCCGAAACACTGAATTTGAGCAGGGCGGCGGCATTCTTGAAGGAGAAGGCGGAACTGCCTTCGGCGGCAAAGGCAACCATGGGACAAGCCTTCTTGTCATAAGTCCCGGCTACCAAGGTCTGTGCGTTCGGAACATCCACGGCGGCTACCCGGTATGGGCTCACACTAAAGTTAACGCCTCTTGCGGCGGAACGGTAAGGATAGGTGGCCAGATAGTTGCCGCTGGGTAATGCGGTGCTTTCACCGTCTAATACAAATTCGGCCTCTGTTGCATTGGCTCCCAGGGTTGTAACATATTTATGTCCGACAGCAGCCGACAAATCGGTGTCGCTCGAAGAATAGATGGATATCGCATCCCCATTCTCCCAGAAGGTCTGGGGCTTGCTGGAACCGTTCCGGTCCAGGACGGCCTTGGGAGTGGGCTCCACTTCGACCGAAGCGGTGAAGGAAGTGGGACCGGGAACAGCAGCGACAGGTTCCTGAGGAACCATTTCCTGCGTGCAGGCAGCCAGCATGAGAGAGGCTGCAGACAAGATAAAGATAGTCTTTTTCATAAGCCGTCCGGTATTAAAAGAGAGACAAATCTATCTCGCCCCACTCCTCGGTAAAGCCTTGAGGGTCACCGCTCGCGCAGAGCATCTGCTCCGTAGCAAGCATAAATTCTTCCGAAACCGGAGGCTGGTACAACCGCTTCTCCGGCAAACATAAATCGTTGTTTTTCATGGTGTTACTTAATTATTATCGTTTAATGTGAAAATCAACATAAACGGGATAATGGTCCGACGCCATTTGCCCGTCATAAAGGGCGGTGTCGTTGCAATAGCGCAGGGGTTCAATGCCCTTGCCGCGGAAATAGATATAGTCGATGCGCCTCTCGGGGGTAAGCTTCATCTGCTGCTTCCAGCCGTTGAAAGTGCCGGCCGGACCCGTCCGCAATTCAGGCCGGGCGTCGAAGAAATGATAGGAATCGGTCCAGTAACTCCTGTAAATCTCCGAGCACGGATCGGTCTCCTTGGCGTTCATGTCGCCCAGGAAGAAGGACGGATGGCCCTCGGGGTTGTACTTTTTCTCCATGTCTATGTACACATGGGCGTTTTGGGCATGGTCTTCCCGGCTCAGGGGCGCATGGGTAACCATCACAAAGTACCGGGCCCCGTTGTTTTTAAGATCGGTGAGCGTGAGGCAGAAACCGCCGCGGATGAAATGGCTCTTGATGGCGCCATTGCCGTGGTCGTTCACCTGCTTTTGCTCCGGCGGATCCGACACCCAGAAATAGTGTGGCTCGGAGGCCTGGAAGCGGTCTTTCTTCCACAGCAGACCGTGCGCCTTGGTGCCCACGCCGTCATCGGCATAAGGGCCAAAGAAATAGCTGTTGTACTCCAGCCCAGCGTCAGCCAGCATGCGGGGCAGGCTTTCCTGCTCGGCCGAATCTACCTCCTGCAATCCGCAGATATCGAAGTTCTCTTTGAGGAAGGACGCCACAACGCGCGGGCTGCGGGCCTCCCAGTTGTTAACAGGACTGTCCTTGTCCAGCTTGGCCCGCCGTAAATTGTAAGTTCCGATTCGCACGTCAGGGGTGGTTTGTTCGAACAGCAACACCGCCATATCGAACTGCCCCAGATTCACCTGGGTGCCTTTTTGATTAACCTTCCCAGTTCCCGTAGTAGAAGCCTCTACAAAGCGGTATCCCGGCACCTTGATGCGGCCGCTCAACTGCTTGGCCTTTCCGGTTTGCTGGTTGGCCACCACCACGGCCATCTTGTCGCCGTTCACGAAGGAACGGGCATCCAGTTGGGCGTTGGAACAGGTGAATCCCAGCACGTCGTTGTATCGGCCCAGCAAGAGGCACTCCTTGTAGCGTTCCTTAATGGCATTGGCCTGGGCAAGGTAGGCCTGATACACGGGTTCATTGGAGATAATGCCCCGGCAGCGCCAGATTTCAATGTCGTTGCGCTGGCCGTCCAGCACGGTGTTGTTCACATGACGGGGAACATCCTCGCCGTCGCGAAGCCCGCGGTCGGTAAACACCAGCTCCGGAAACGTGTAGCGGAAGAAGTTCATCCAGCGCTCGCGGCCGTCATTGGCCGGATAGCCGTGTGTGTAGTCGCAGAACTGGGCCAGCGCATCTACGGAGCCCTCGGCGCCCAGGGCAAAGTCAGGGGCCTTCTTGGCGTAGCGGTCCCGCATGAGCTTGAGGCATTGGGCCCGTTTCTGGATCCCGTACACATCCGGCACTGGATACTCCCGGGAGGTATCCCAGTTGGTACTCTCCTTCTCTATATAACCCAACTGGTCGAAGAATACGCTGTGGGCGCCCATTTGGAAGGCGCGGTCCTGCAGGCCGAAGAGCACCTGGTTCCAGTCGGGGTCCATCATGGTGGCTACGGCAAAAGTGCGCTGGTCGTATTCGCCCAACCAGGTACCCTGACCGGTGAATTTGTAGCGCTCAAGGATCTCGGAGCCCGTATTATCGTGGCGGCACACCTTTTCTCCCATGCCGCTGCGGAAGAACCGGCTCTCGCGGTCAATGAGCTTGCCATTGTAGTACAGCAGCAGGTGGTTGCCACGGGCCTGATACTGGGCAATCTGGGCCTTGAGGGCCTCGTCACCGCCCTGGCTCTCGTCGGGCGAATAGTCGGGGTTGCCGTGGTCCATGCCCTCGGCCCACCAGCCAAAGAGGAAAAGGGCATTGCAGCCCACGCTCTGGCCAGCCTCGTCTACCACTCCGTTCATATCGGGGTATTTAAACAGGTATTCCCCGTACTGGTGTTTGAAGATTACGCGCTGCCAGCTCTTCATTTCCCGCACCCAGAGCGGCGTTTCGCGGTGGTCCCACCAGGTGTTTACCCAGTTGCGGTACAGGCCGGACGCCACGTGCCAACTGCCACTGTAGGGGGCAATGACATTGGCGTTGCAGCGCCAGGTTTCGCCGGCAAAGCAATGCGGATACTTGAAGAAGCCGAACTCCAGGATACTGTGCCGCCCATGCGCGTCACGATAAGCGCGAAGGCCGTGCCAGGTATCCTGAAAAGTCTCGTCGTGCGAGCCAAAATACAGTCCCTCGTTCTTTCCAAACAGGCCGAAACAGTTCATGAACACCTTGGCACCGTACTTTACGTCCCGCTGGCGGAAGATTTGCTCGGGTTTTTTGTAAGGAGAGGAGGTTAGTTTGTTGATGGCCCCCAGCGGGTTGTCGAAGAGCATGCCACCCGACTCGCAGGTGTAGAGCTTGTGGTCTTTGGGCAGGACGGCACCGTGCAGCAGCGGGTATTGCAGTTCCCGAAGCACGGTGTGCGGCTCATGGTTCTCCAGGGTAGAGCCAAATCGCACCAGGTCGTCTTCCAGGGTGATGGTGAGGGTAACCTGTATGTTCAGCTCCCGGCCGAAGGAATGAAGTTGATCATAGTACAAAGTGATGACATTGCCTTCCTGTGTCACGACAGGCGTCTGTTCGCTGCCCAGGATTTGGATTTCCTTCTCATAAGGGGCGTCGTAATACAGCCTCCACAGATAGGAGCCGGAAGCGTAGTCCGTTCCGGTGGCCACATTGGCAAGGGAAACCAGGTTCCCCTGCCCCGAAATGCTTACGCGGCATTTGCCGTTTTCCAGCGTCCGGGGCTGCGAAAAACAGACGTTCCCCAAAAGGAACAACGGCAGGATGAGCCATTTATAAAAGTGTCGCATAAGTCATGATGGGATAATGGTCGGAGATATAAGTGACACCATAACCGGCGCCGGTAACGGTTCGGAACTCGTTTATGATGGCGTTCCGGTAAAAAATGTGGTCGATGGCTCCCTGGCCGCTGCCGCCCCAGGCATTGTAACTGTTGGCCGCATCGGTTTTTACCGCCTTTTCCCGTGCGGATCCCATCCATTCGTAATAGGGTTCCAACCCCTCGCTGTGCTTGCCGTCCGACGCGTTCTTGCAATTCATGTCGCCGATGATAAACACGGCCGCGCCTTCCCCGGCATAGGTCTTCATGCGCTGCACGTTCAGCTTGGCCGAGTTGACGCGGGCAGTATTGTCCCGGGCCTCGCTGCCCAGCGGCATGTGGGTGTTGGCAACGAAGAAAGACTGTCCACTGGCTTTGTGCTTGAACTCGGCCCAGATGGTGGTGCGGTACTGGGTCTCCTCATTCCAGCCATTCACAGACTGTTGGTCGGGGGTGCTGCTCAAGTAGAAAGAGCGGCATTTGACAGCCTCCAGCACCTGGGTGTTGTACATCAATACGGTGTTTCCGCCTTTGGAACCGCCCGTATTGGGTACTTCGAACAGTTCGTAGTCGGGCAGCATCGTCTTGAGGTCGGCGCGCTGCTGGGTGGTGGCTTCCTGCAGGCCCATGACGTCGGGCTTCATTTCGTTCACCATGTTGCGCACCGCCGTTTTACGATTGCTCCAGTTTCGTTCTTCGCTGCTCTCTTTGATGGTGGCACTGCGAATGTTGAAAGACATGACCGTAATTTTAACCGGCGTCGTCTCGGGCTCCGGCGTGTCGGGATCCTTCTTGCCGCAGGCAGAGAGCGCCAGCAGAAGAAGGGCCATGGAAAACTTGCTAATACCCTTCATTGTTCCGAATCTTTTTCATCACGTTGGTGGTAGTGGTGGGGATGGGCCATAGATAACTCTTGGGCGCCACAAACTTGCGCTGGGACAGTTTCACGGCATAGGTGCCTCCGGTAAAGAAGGTGCTCTCGCCGCTGGCAACAGCCTCGGCAAACAACGGGCAATCGTCGTCGTCAATCTGCGGCACGGCGCCATGGAACCACATGTTGTTATCGATGTAGCGGCGCTGGTTGGTCTGGTTCTTGGCGGGGAGGCCGTAATTGGCGAAATTGAGCACTTTTTCGGCAATTCTCCAGCGCCAGATATCATACAGACGGCGGTTCTCCCAGGCAAACTCCATCCGCCGCTCGGCGCGGAGGACTTTGCGCAGTTCGGCTTGATCGGTAGAGGTAATTTTGGGATAGTCGTCACCTGTGTAGTCCTTCTTGTAGGCGCGGGCGCGGACCTGATTCATGGCGTCCAGGACAGACTGGTCGATGTCGTCCATCTCGATCTTGGCTTCGGCATAGATTTCCAGCACATCGGCATAACGCAGGATGATTTTGTCATTCTCGGCCTCGAAGGGGCTCAGCCAGTCGCTGTCTACGTGTTTGCGCAGCACCAGGCCGTTGTAGGAGGCGTACTGGTTGCCGGTTCCGCTGATGAGATAGGTGCGGGAGTCGTCGTTCTCCACCTCCTTCCCTTCGCGGTAAGACCAGACGGTAGCCTTGTCAAAGTGCGGATCGTAGATAACGCCCACATGCTCGGTCCCGTGTTCTACGATGGTGTAGGTGCAGCGCGGATCGCGGTGCTCGAAAGGGTTTCTGGGGTTGTACACCGTAGACTCGTCGATGGGCTTTCCCTGGTCATCATAGAAAGCGCACAGCAGGTCCCACGACGGGCAGCAGGTGCAGCAGGTGGCAGCACCGGACAGGCGCGGGAGCTTGGCCGTGGTTGCGCCCTTGTACAGGTATTCGTATTTGTTTTCGGCCGACAGACTCTTGGAGCGCGGCAGTACGAAAATGCCTTCCGGAGAGTTGTGGGTGCTCATTTTGAAGAGCTCACCAAAATCCGGGTGCAGGCTGTACCCCAGGGTCATCACCTTCGCGGCGGCATCGGCGGCTACCTGGTACAGGCGCTTGGCCTCGTCGGCATCGGCCATGCCGAAGCTGTCCCATTTCCGGATGGAGGCACAGTACAGGGCGAAGCGGGCTTCCATGCCCCAGGCGGCGCCTTTGGTGGCACGGGTTACCTCGGTGCTGGCATAAACCTCCGGTAAGAGGGTAGCCGCAGCCTCGAACTCTTTAATCACCCAGTCGGTCACCTCCCAGCGGTCCGTACGGGTAAGGTCGTAGGCCTTCTCGCGGTCATTTCCCTCGTCGAAGTCCCAGTCGGCCGGCACCACAACAGGGTCGCCGAAGTGGGCAATAATGCGGCCATAAAAGCACGCACGATAGAAACGGGCGCAGCCCTCAATCAAATTGTACTTTTCGGCCGTCATGTTCTCCTTGGCCGAGGGCAGCATCTTCAGTATCTTGTTACAGCGGTTGATGCCTTTGTAGGAGATATTCCACATTTGGGAAGAAAGGGGGAAGGAGCCGTCCACCCCGTCGGTGAGGAAGCGGCTCAGGGAACTGCGGTTGGTGCCGTCGTCGGTCAGCAGATCCAGTTCAATCTGTTCGCTGTCGCCCCATTCGTTGCGCTCCATGGGCCAGTACATCTGGTGCAGGAGGGCATTCAGGCACATATCAAACTGTTCGGCATTCTGAAACCAGTTGCCAGAAGCGGCTTTGTCGGCCGGAGCCAGGTCCATCCGGGTGCAGGCCAGGCAGAAGCAGGCAAGCAATACTATAGAAATGCGTTTCATAGTCACTAGAATTTAACGGATATGGAGAATATGGCCGATTTGGTGATAGGATAGGAAGTGGCGCCCACTTCGGGATCCCAGCCCTCGGGATAATGGCTGAAGGTAAAGAAATCTGTAAGCGTGGCCGCCACGCGAAGGTTCTTCATGCGGATGCGCTCGGTCCACTTGGACGGCAGCGTGTAGCCCAGGGTGAGATTCTTGATACGCAGGTAGGCACCGTTGATAATCCAGTAGTCGGAGTAGGCGTAGTTGCCCATGGTGGAGGTGGAGCCGCCCGATACCCATGAGTAACGGGGATATTTAGCCACGGCATTCTGCGCTACGGTGTTCTTATAGCTCCAGGAGGCGCCTCCCGCCAGATAGGTGGGGAAATTGTACACCTGACCGCGCAGGGGTTGTACCATGTAGTCGCTCAGGTAGCCGTTGCGCTTGCCAACGCCCTGAAGGGTCATATTGAAGTCAATGCCCTTCCAGTACAAGTCGATGGTTGCGCCGAAGTTGAAGTGCGGCAGGGAGGAGCAAAGGACCACGCGGTCGTCGGCCGCCGTAATTTGCTCGCTGGCGCCCATGGGGTCGCTGATGTTCACGTAGCGCACATCGCCGGGATACTGCGTTCCCAGGGTGGGCGATGCGTCCACCTCAGCTTGGGTTTGGAACAGCCCATTGGACTTGTATCCGTACCAGGACAGGTATTCATACCCCTCCTTGATGATTTTACCGCCGGAGATGACTTCTTTGCCCTGGATGTCGCCCATGATGGAAACATCGTCAGACAGGTTGAAGTTCACTTTATAGGTGAATTCGTTCACCGTGTCACGCCAGCCCAGGGACACTTCCCATCCCTTGGTGTGCATATCTCCCAAGTTGTCGTAGGGATTGGACAGACCCACAACCGGAGCCACCGGGACCTCGATAAGCATTCCCTTGGTCTTCTTGTAATACCAGTCTGCGGTGAAACTGAGCCGGCTGTCCAGCAGGGCCAGATCCAGGCCGATGTCCAGGTTGGAGGTGGTTTCCCAGGTGAGGTCGCGTACAACGGCGCCTCCCTGGGCATAACCGGTAACCGAGATGGCCGTGTCGCCCACATAAGCTACGGGATGGCTCACCGACAGCATGGACTGATAGGGATAGTAGCCGCTGATGCGCTCATTGCCCAGTTCGCCGTACGACACACGCAGTTTACCGTGGTTGATGACTTTTTTCAGGGCGGCCATGAAGGGTTCTTCAGAGAATTGCCATCCGGCCGATGCCGACAGGAAAGTGCCCCAGCGATAGCCCGGCGCAAAGCGTGAAGAACCGTCGCAGCGGATATTGCCCTGAATATAGTAGCGGGAGGCATAATTGTACATGACGCGGCCAAAGAAGGAATTGCGGGCCAGTTCATACACATTGGAGGAGGAAGCGGTCGCCGTAGAGGGATTGCCGGCTTTCAGGTCCTCGATGAGCGCGTTGGGGAAGTCGGAGTTGCCGGCAATGATGGTTTTACTGGTAGTATAATAATTCTCATAACCGGCCATGGCGCCCACGTTATGGTTTTTCCCGAACGTCTGCTGCCAGTTCACATAGGCCTGTACGGTGCCGGCATAACGCCAGCCGCGGGACTCCTCCAGGGTGGTAGTGAGGGCTTCGGCAATGTATTTGCCACTGGTGGTCTCGCCCTGATTGTAGTAAGGGGTCTGACGCTGAAAATCCGTTTCCTTGCTAAAATACAGCATAGGGGCATACAGGGCCGTGATGGTCACCTGCTTGATGGGTTTGATGTCCACCTGGAATTTGCCGGTGGCCTTGAAAGTGTCGGTATTGTTCTCGCCACCGTTCATCAGTGCCGCATAGATGTTGCTGCCGTCTTTACCGGGAGCGTAATTTCCGTTGGTCCAAACGGCCGGATAGATGGCCGGCATATAGCGCATCTTCAGGGCCGGGGAGCTGTGGGGAGATACCTTGTCTACATAAACCATGGACAGGTCGGTGGACAGGGTAAGCCAAGGGAACACGGTGAGGTCGTTGTTGATGCGCACGGTATAGCGCTTCCATTTGTTGTTTACCTTGTACAGGCCATTCACGTCATCTAGGCCGAAACTGACGCTGGAACGCAGCCGTTCGGTGGAAACGTTGAATTTAAGGTTATGTGCATGGCGCAGCGCAACCTTATTCATGACCAGGCCCATCCAGTCGGTATTGGGATAGTCGTCGGGGTTGGCCGCGTTCAGTTTCCAGTAATTCTCTACCAGCTCCTTGTCGTAAGCCTGGCACCAGCCGCTGGCGGGAAGGTCGTTGTACTTGAGCTCGTTCACGGCATCCATGTAGCTTACGGCATCCATGTACTTGGGCATCCGGGTGGGGGTGTCAATTCCCAGGGAATAGTTATAGGAAATACTCCCCTTCCCTTTCTCGGCGCGCTTGGTGGTAATTAAAATCACACCGGCGGCCGCCTGGGAACCGTAAATGGAGGCCGATGCGGCATCTTTGAGCACGGTCAGATTCTCAATGTCCTCGGGGTTGACGTCGCTCAGCGAACCCGGCACGCCGTCTATGAGAATGTACGGGTCGGTGGAACCGTCGGTCATGGAGGTGATACCGCGCACGCGTATAGTGGCTTCGCCGCCTGGGGCCGAATTACTGCGGGTCACCGTAACGCCGGGGATAGCGCCCTGCAGCGCCTGGGAGATGGTCTGCGTCTTGCGCTGGGTGATGTCGGCACCGCCCACTGTAGACAGAGAACCGGTGAGGTCCTTCTTCTTGACGGTAGAATAACCGATGACCACGGTCTCTTCGAGGGACTGGGCGTCTTCCTGAAGGACAATGTCGAATTGGGTCTTGTTGCCCATGGAGATCACCTGGTCAAGATACCCCAGGCAGGAAACCGTAAGCGTAGAAGTTGCCGACGGTTTGTTTGGAAGAACCAGGACAAAATGGCCGTCCAAGTCGGCCACGGCTCCGTTCTGGGTACCCGTCACAAAGACGGCCGCCCCGGGAACGGGAGCACCGCCAACGTCCTTGATGCGGCCGCTCAGCGTGGTCTGCTGAGCCTGGGCAAGATGGCCGGCCACAAAAAGGATGATGAACAGAAAGATCAGTTTTTTCATTATAAGTTAGTGTTATTTGATTCCGTATTTGCGAAGAATCCGCTTGAGGGATTTTTGAATGGATTCGGCCCATAGGGTATAGCCGTGGTCACCGGGATGAACCCCGTCCACGGAAGTGTCGTGGGCCTGGTCGGTAGCATTGGGGCGGATGTAATAGACATCCTTGTAGCGTTTGACGGCAATGGCCATCAGAGAATCGGCCGTGTGCATTTTGGCCGCCTCCTGGGCTTCTTTTGCGCAATTGAAGCGCCGCTGCTCCCGCCCAGAATAAGTACAACCAATAACCAAAAACGTTTCACGATTCCAACTATTCTACTTTTTCATAAACAAGATCCAGGGAAGAAACACCAATACTGGTTGCCGTACAAAGCAAGTAATACCTCGTATTGGCCTTGGTTCCTTCCAGGTTGAACGTGTAGGTTTCGTCCTTGGTGGTCCAGCCGGTAGATTCTCCGCCAGAAACAAACACATGGGCGTCTTCTATGCTGATATCCACGTTGGTGGGTGCCACGTTCTCTACGACTCCGGCCTTGCGCTTGGAGTTGGTGCCCAGACACATGACACCGGACACTCTCACCAGCTTGAAACGCTCCAGTGCCGGAAGGCCCACATAGCGCCAGCCAGCATACCAGACAAGGCCACCTTTGGCTTTATCCCAACACACACGCGCTTGCATGGCGTTCCCCACATCGGTCAGGAAGAACTTGTAGTCGTTTCCGTCGGAATGACAGTAGACCACCAGCGTATCTCCGGGTACGGGGTTGTCGGCCGAACCGGTTTTCCACTTGTCGGCCGCAGGCCAGCCCTCCTGAGGCTCACCTGAGAAATCAAAGTGCAAGGCCTTCTTTTCGGCCTCCTTGGCCTTGAAGGTAAGCCCGCCGATCTCGCCCAGGTTCACCACCTGATTGCGGGCAATGGCAAGGGTGCTTTCGCCGGCTTTGACAGCGGTCATTTGCGTGGGTGAAATGAGCGTAACGGTGATCCCATTATATTCGCCGGGCAATACCCAGACATAATAAGTGTCTCCGGTGGCAAAGGTTTCGGCCGAAGGGGTAATCTTGATCACGTCGCTCTGCTCAGCGCCGGGGGCGGGCGTGAGAACGGGTGCTCCTTCGTTCCACTGGATGGCAGCAGTGCCGTTGAAAGCCAGCGGCGTGCCATCGTTGGACTTGATTTCGATGCGACGGATGGTATCGGCCCTTTCCTGCGTGAGCTTGAAGCTCAGGAAGGCACCGGCGTTCTTGAACCCGATGTTCTTTTGCCCGCTATACTTGCCTGCGGCTAGGTTAATCTTAGGGCCGAAGCTGCCGTTCACCACTTTCTGCTCGGTATAATCGGCCTGGAAGCCGATTCCTGTGGTAAGGTCAAAGCTGGCAGATGCATCATAAGGGAAAAGCGCATATACGTTTTCGTCCAGCGTGATGCCGCCGCCTTTGAAGACGGCAGAGGCACCTCCGTCGGCCGTAATGAACTTGTCATTGGCGTACGCGCCATCCGTCAGGGAAAAGACGCAAATCTCGTCGTTGGCGTCCCAGAGGACTTTATTCCCGTCGATGTGGCTCTTGGTAACGCCGGTCTCCAAGGTGGCGGTGAGCTCGGTACCGGGAAGCGAAACCGGCCTATTCTTTTCGCAGGCTGCCAGGGCAAGGGCGGCCGTAATAAAAGTCATAATCTTTTTCATAGCGCTTACCAATTATAATTACCTCCGTCATTAAAGTCCTCGTTCCCGTTGTTGGTGTCGGTCCCTTTCTCATGAATGGTGGTCAGTTCCACTACAACGTCGTCGATGAAGAAGCGGTAGTCCTGAAGGTATTTGGCATTGTCCCCTCTGCCGAGCGCAGCCAACGCTTCGTCGCTGAGCCTGGGCGTGGAGATGGTGATGACCGATTCCTGGGTCAGGTTGTGGAATTCTTTGGAGAACTCGGCAAACACCCCGTCCTGAAGACCTTCCAGTACCAGACTTTCTTCCCCGGCAGTCAAAGTAACCTGGGCCAGGTTATCATAGCCTCGGAAATCCTTCATGTTGCAAACCTTGAGGGTGAGGAGCGCATCGGTTTTGGCCACGCCCATTTGCTTCAGGCGCTCGCCAATTTTGATGGTGTAGGTGCCGCAGCACATACGCGTCCACACCGATTCGTCGTAGTAACCAACCTGCAGGTATCCGAACTTCTCGTAGCAGCCTTTGGCGCTGGCGAAGGGGGCCAGTTCGTCGGGGACGATATATTGGCTGTTGAAACTGGTGAAATTGCTGGCATAGCTGTTGGTGGCACTCCTCAAGAGCCCCAGCGGGAGCTGCATATCGGGGGCATTGCTGTCGACGAGGTCGTCAAAAGCAGTGGAGAAGGCAATTTTGTCATCGTCCATAGCCGGAACGTTGCCTTCGGGGGCCGTTGCGGCACACAGGGCGATGGTATTGGAGATGGAGATATACTCCTTTGCGGGCTGCTGGTCGGCCGTTATTTTAAAATAGAAGGTATTGCCCGCGGGAATCGCCTGCACCTCGGGGATGTTGAAGGGAATCACATTCCAGACGGCATCTGAGCCGGGCGTGACGGCGTTGGCTACATTGATTTTGTTCCAATTCTCTCCGTCGCCACTCCAGTAGTAGGACCATCCGGCCTTGGTGAAAGAGGCAGCCCGCGCGCCGAGCATCATGCGCACGTCACCGCTGACGGCTTCTTTGACGGGGGCGGCAATCAGCACCGATTCGTCCTTGGCGAAGCCATCCATCCTGATACTGCGGTGGATACTCCTGTCGGCTTCATTACCGGCCGACGGCTGGGTATGCGACGGGCAGTCCAGCATGAGCGTACCCTCGGGATTGCTGCGGGAGAGCACCATACCGCCTTCAAACGCACATTCGTTGCCAGAGATGATGGCTTTGACAAGATTTCGCTTGGAAGGATCGTCAATTTGAATGGTCTCGATGATGGGGAAGGTGTACCCGTCAAAGGTAGATTCGTCTCCCTCCTGCTGCGTTACCTTAATAATTTTAGTCAACTTGTCCGACGCAGGCGAGCTAATCCGGATCAAAGCTTCCCTGACACGGGTCTTGGGATTCTTCTTGATGGTAACAGGAATTTCCTGGGTTTCCTGACCGGCAGAGACATCCAGGCCCACCCAAGTAGCTGCTTTCCCCTCCAGGTCCGATACCGAAATGTTCCAATAACAGTTAGACGTAATCTTGATGGATGTTTCTATGCCTTGGGCCGAAGCGCTGATGTTCTCGGTGCTTACTGTAAGGCTGGCCGGATCTCCTGCAGCGGACTGCCGGGGGTCTCCTTTATTGCAGGACAGCAAAATGAGGAAAAGCGCTGCAAAGGAAAGTAGTTTGTGTTGCATTGCGATTATGCGGTTTTTAGTTAATGTTCTAAACGCAAATCTAGGTGAAATAATGACTCATTTTACGTCATCGCTAAAAAAACAAGGGAATTCAAATCTTGTTTTAATAACTAAACTTTTGTTATTTAGGCATTTAGTATATACAATAACTGCATCGAAAAACAAGATATTTCACTATATTTGCAGCATGAGAAAAACCTGCATACTCGGGATGGTTTGCTTCTTATCCCTTATTTCCTGCACACAGGAGCGCCGTCCTTACCTGGTCCTGTTGGATCATACCATCGAGAACAAGGCCCAATATGACAGTGCGCATGAGCGCCTGGAGAACACGTATCGCTACCAATACAGGATGGCCCAGTCGGACAGCGCCCGCTGGGAAGCGGCCTACCGGCTGGAGAAGATTTTTTTCTACCATGACGTTGATTCCTGCTATAGCAACGTACGCAAAATGTTGCGCTTGCACGGAGGGGATGCGCATCGTCACGGCGTCAGCAGCGCATGCTATGCCAATATTCTTTATAAGATGGATTCGCTGGATCGAGCACTGGCCGTTTTCGAAACCATCGACACTTCTTCCCTGGGGACAGACGGTTTCCGGACTTACGGCTATGCCGGTTATCACATTTATAGGAAACTTTTACATGATTCTCCTCAATACGACCAGGCTTGTCAAAAGGTAATCGATGACTGGTGGAAACGGGACAGCACCCATATCGAATGCACCTACTATCACATAGACCGCCTTAGAAAAGAGGGAATTCGTATCCATGGTCTGGAAAAACTGCAATCTTGCGTGCTCACCAGCCCTAACGACACGGCCAAGTCCTATTACTTCCAGGCTATGGAACATCTCAATACCGGAGACCTGGACAAGGCCACCGAGTGTTTTGCCACATCGGCCACCTACGACTTGCGTGTATCGGCCAAAGCCTACAACGCCCTGTACGAACTGGCGCGCATTCTGTTTCGCCGCGGCGATATCCAGCGGGCCGACCGTTATATGCGCATCACGCTGGCCGATGCCAATTCGTCGCATTATGCCTTGCGTTACAACGACATCATTTCGTCGGAATTTGAAATCATGAACGTTGTGCTTAAACAGGAGCAGAACCGTAAGATTGCCTACATAGTGGGAATCGTTGCCGTGTCCTTCATGTTACTGGTGGCTATTGCACTTGTTCTGCTGCTAGGGCACTATTCCACTGAACTGAATGTATCCGGCCAGCAACTGAATGAAGTATCCAAAATCAAAGATGGCTTCCTGGCTAATTACATGGAAAAATGTGTCGACTACTTGAACAAAGTAGACGAATACCGTTCCACGCTGCGGCATACAGCCAAGCAGGAAGGCCCCAAAGCCATTATGGCCATGCTTCGCAAACCCTCCTTTGCCGAGGGAGAATTTAACGAGCTGCTCAGTTCCATGGATTCCACCTTCCTGGGGATATTCCCCGACTTCGTGGACAAGGTGAACGAGCACATGCTGCCGGATTATCGGCTGGAAATGCCGGATAATGGCAAACTCTCTACGGAACTTCGCATTCTGGCGCTCATCAAGATGGGTATCTCCAAGCGCCAGAAAATTGCCAAGATCCTTAATATGTCTGTCACCACGGTCTACTCCTACCACAGCCTCCTGCAAAAACACTCCCTCCACCCGGACGACTCGTTTGACAAGGTTATTGCCGGGCTATAGCCGTCAATTTCGCACCACCACTTTGTCGCCGGCGGCGTCTACGGTGATGACGGCGTTGCGCTGCACGCTGCCGTCCAGAATTTGCTTGGCCAGGAGGTTCGTGAGCTCACGCTGCATCAGCCGTTTG
Organism: uncultured Bacteroidales bacterium; assembly: GCA_905234285.1. GTDB lineage: Bacteria > Bacteroidota > Bacteroidia > Bacteroidales > UBA932 > Cryptobacteroides. The sequence continues at coordinate 5,549 of CAJOHK010000010.1, read as the reverse complement.
ACGGGGCGGGCGCCGTAGGACGGGTCGTAACCGTGCTCCACCATGTAGTCCTCGAAGGCAGGGGTAAACTGCACCTGGATGTCGCTGGCCGAGAGTTGCCGGCGCAGCGCCTCTTCCTGGATGTGCAGGATGTCGCGGATATCGGCCTTGGTGAGGGGGTCGAACATGATAATCTCATCTATACGGTTAAGGAACTCGGGGCGGACGGTCATCTTGAGCACGTCCAGGACTTTGCTCCTGCACTCGTCCAGCAGCGAGCGGCGGGTGGCGATGGCCTGCACGTCCAGGCCGCTTACCTCCGGCAGCTTTTCCATGTAGCTTTGGATAATGTCGGCGCCGGCGTTGGAGGTCATGATGAGGATGGTGTTCTTGAAGTCCACCGTACGGCCCTTGTTGTCGGTGAGACGGCCGTCGTCCAGCACCTGCAGCAGTACGTTGAACACATCCGGGTGGGCCTTTTCAATCTCGTCCAGCAGCACCACCGAGTACGGTTTGCGGCGTACGGCCTCTGTGAGCTGGCCGCCCTCGTCGTAACCCACGTATCCCGGAGGCGCGCCCACCAGCCTTGAAACGGTGTGCCGCTCCTGGTACTCGCTCATGTCGATACGCGTGAGCATGTTCTCGTCGTTGAACAGGAACTCGGCCAGGGCCTTGGCCAGTTCGGTCTTACCCACACCGGTGGTGCCCAGGAAGAGGAACGAGCCGATGGGGCGCTTCTCGTTGGACAGGCCCGCGCGGTTGCGGCGCACGGCATCGGCCACGGCGCGGATGGCCTCATCCTGACCCACCACGCGCTTGTGCAGTTCGGCCTCCATACGGAGGAGTTTCTCCTTCTCACTCTCCAGCATCCGCTTCACGGGGATGCCGGTCCACTTGGCCACTACCTCGGCAATGTCCTCGGGCGTCACGGCCTCGGTCACGATGGGGTCCTTGATGGCCTCGGCCTTGGCGGTGAGAGAGTCGATGCGCTTTTGCGTGGCGGCCATGCGGCCATAGCGGATTTCGGCCACCTTGGCGTAGTCGCCGGAGCGCTCGGCCTGTTTGGCTTGCAGGGCCAGGTTTTCCAGCTCCTGACGGGCGGTTTGCAGGCCGCTCAGGATATCTTTTTCCTCGTTCCAGCGCTTCATGAGCACATCTCGCTGCGCCTGCAGGTCCTTGAGCTCGGCCTCCAGCTTTTCCAGCTTGGCCGACGTTCCCTCGCGCTTGATGGCCTCCCGCTCAATCTCTTTTTGCCGGATGGCGCTGTTGAGGTCGTCAATGGGCTCGGGCACGGAATTCATCTCCAGCCGCAGTTTGGAGGCAGCCTCGTCCACCAGGTCGATGGCTTTATCCGGCAGATACCGGCTGGTGATGTAACGGTGGCTCAGGTTCACGGCGGCGATGAGGGCGTCGTCCTCGATGCGCACCTTGTGATGGTTCTCGTAGCGCTCCTTGAGGCCTCTTAATATAGCGATGGACTCGGCCGGCGACGGTTCGTCCACCATGACCATCTGGAACCTTCTTTCCAGGGCTTTATCGGCCTCGAAGTACTTCTGGTACTCGTCCAGGGTGGTGCTGCCGATGGTCCTTAACTCACCGCGGGCAAGCGCGGGTTTCAGGATGTTGGAAGCGTCCATGGCGCCTGAGCTTCGGCCCGCGCCCACCAGGGTGTGAATCTCGTCGATGAACAGGATAATCTCGCCGGCGCTGTCTACCACTTCTTTGACCACGCCCTTGAGGCGCTCCTCGAATTCGCCCTGATATTTTGCGCCCGCGATAAGGGCACCCATGTCCAGGGAATAGACCTGCTTGGACTTCAGGTTCTCGGGCACCTGTCCGTTCACGATGTTCTGGGCAATGCCCTCGGAGATGGCGGTCTTGCCCACGCCGGGCTCGCCCACCAGGATAGGGTTGTTCTTGGTGCGCCTGCTCAGGATTTGCAGCACGCGCCGGATTTCGTCGTCCCGGCCTATCACAGGGTCCAGCTGACCCTTGGCCGCGCGGTCGTTCAAGTTGATGGCGAACCGCTGTAAGAATGTATTGTTGTTGTTTTCCATAATTGTTTCCTCCCGCCCTGGTTTCATCAATCTCTGTTCCCTTTGCGGTTAACTGACATTTTGTCATATCGGTTTCTTTGCAAAATGCATTATATTTGCAGTATTAAAAGGCCGACACTATTTACTATGAAACGCATCTTCATACTTCTTACTCTGGGCGGGATAGTCGCCTGTTCCCAGAAGGCCCAGGATCCCACCGCCGACAATCCGGAGGTCACCGACCCCATCACCATCGAGTCCCCTTCGGCCGGCAAAGTGGCCACCAAAGTTGAGCTTACCCCTGAACAGAAGGCTTATATGAAAGCCGGTCAGGCCTTTGGCTTCCGGTGCATGGAAAAGCTGTATGCTTCGGAGGACCTCATTTTCTCACCGCTCAGCCTGCAGTACGCGCTGGCCATGGCGGCCAACGGCGCCAGCGGGGAAACGGCCGAGCAAATTGTCGCCACCCTGGGCTACGGAACCAGCATCCAGGACCTGAACGCCTATTGCAATCTGCTGCTTCTGCAGCTTCCTTCGGCCGACCCTTCGGTGTCGCTCAAGCTCACCGACGCCATGATTGTGCTGGAGCAGTTCCCTGTGCAGGCCGCGTTCAAGAACACGCTGGAAAGCCTGTACTATGCACCGGTAGAATATATCAATCCCAGCGGAAAAGAGGAAGTGGTAGCCCGCATCAACGAGTGGGCCAAGCGCAACACCAACGGGTTCATCGACCCATTCCTGAGCCCCGGCGATATCTCCGACAACTTTGTGGCTGCCATCCTCAACGCCCTGTATTTCAAGGCCAAGTGGAGCGGCATCGATCCCATGTTTGAGGAGGAACTTACCCAGAGCGAGGCCTTCTATCTGGACGACGGCAGCGTTTCCAAGGCCGAGCTCATGCGCACCGTCCGCTACTTTGGCTACGCCCAGCGCAAGGGGTATCGGCTGGTGGAGATTCCTTACGGAAACGCCGGGTCCTTTGTCATGTACGTGCTCCTGCCCGACCAAAAGGGCGCAGGCGGCCTGGCCAAACTGGTGGCCCAGCTGGCCCGGGAGGAATGGTCCGACGTCATTGCCAACCTGGACGGCAGCACCGAGGTCACGCTCAAGCTTCCCAAGTTCGAAGCCGAGAACATGCTGAGGCTGAAGGACATGCTGGCGGCCCTGGGTATCCGGCGGGCTTTTACCTCCGAGGCCCAGTTTGACGCCATGTTTGATGTACCGGAGGCCAGCTTCTGCATCAGCAATGTGCTGCAAAAAGCCCGTATTGCCGTAGCCGAATGGGGCACCGAAGCCGCCGCCGTCACCGCTGTCTTGATGGAAGCCACCTCGGCCGAACCTGGAGAGGAGCCCAAACGGGCCGATTTCTTTGCCGATCACCCTTTCGTGTACGTAATTGCCGAAAAATCCTCCGGCGCCATCCTCTTCCAGGGTACTTTTACCGGGAAATGATCTGTTTGCCAGCACCTGCCGGGCTTTGCCCTTTGTGGCGCGATCACATAAGTGTCTAATAATGTGCTATTTATGAAAATTCAGTCCGGCAAATAGCCGGACTGAATTTCTGTAAAGTACACAGTGTCAATTAGTTAAGTGAATGCCGATTTCCCGTTCCCTTTCCCAAAAGCCCCTTCCACTTGCCTAACGTGCCTCTATTTGGACCGTTGGGCAAGTATTTCGGCGTTTTTCTGGCCTAACGTCCCACCAGCTGGACCGTTGGGTATGCCTGGCTGGCGGTGCGGACACCAAATAGCCGTTTTGGTGTCTTGGCGGGCTTTTTACTGGCGCGCGGACACGGATTGGGGGTTATGGTGTCCGAGCGCCAACCGCTAACTGCCAGCCAGCGGAAGGGATACACTCCCGGGGAACTCCACTCCACTGCGCTTCGCTCCGTTCCGGCACAAAAAACGCCCGGGCCAAACGGCTCGGGCGATTATTGGGTATGGATGCCTGATGATTACTCGGCCTCTTCCGGATTCTCCTGGGAGATGGGGAAGGCGGGCATTTCCTCGGCGGCAGGCTCGGCCTGGTTCATAATCTCGGTGCTTACAGCATCGTTGCTGCCACGCTGGGTGTTGCCACGGGCTACGAAAACAGTGATGATGCTCAGAACCAGGATGAAGGCCACCAGATACCAAGTGGCTTTTTCCAGGATGGTGGCGGTTTGGCGCACGCCCAGGGTCTGGTTGGCGCTGGTGAAATTGGTTGCCAGGCCGCCGTCCTTGCCATTTTGCAGGAGGACGACCGCAATGAGGAGAATGGCTGCAAGAATAATCAGAACAACCAAAACGGTAAATGCTGCGTTCATATCTATTTAATTTTTTTCTTTTTATTCAAATCATTCCTCCCCATCCGGCCTGTTACGACTGCAGGGAGTCAATAAGGGATGCAAAGTAAGCACTTTTTTCCGGAATATCCAAAACCAGACGGGAATAAATGCGCTTAGCCTCCTCTATACGACCCTGTTCCACAAAGATGCGGGCCAGGGTTTCCGTGGCAAAACGGTCGGCAATATCGGTGCTCTCGTCGCTGCTGCCATCGGGGCCTGAACCGGTCCTGGCGGCAAATCGTGTGAAGATGTTGTCGCCGCCCTGGCGTACGTGGTCGTACTGGGCCTGGGAGAAATAGTCGCCGCCCACCACGTGCACCTGATGCTCGGTGCCGGACTCCGAGGCCGACTGAGCCGGCTCCAGGTAGGCAGCCAGCAGGGCCTGGACGTCCTTGTCGGCGTAATCGGCTTTGGTCTTGGTGCCGCGCAGGAGCGCAGAGAGTTTGCTGCGGTCGGCTACATAGAGGGCTTCGGCCGAGAACTGGTCCTCGCCCCAATCGCCCATGGCGCTCATCCGGCGGCACATTTCTACGCGGGCGGCGCCGTACCAGGGATACAGGTTCACTACGCCCACCAGCTCGTCCAGGGTAATGGCATGTATGTCTATGGACCCTACCATTGCGCTACGGTTGCATTAAAGATATCTTCTACCAGTTTCTCGATGATGGTCTCGCACAGGGTGCCTTCCACCGCGTCCAGAGACTGGGTTGCGTCAAAGTCTTCGTAGGCCGAGAACGACTTGCTGACATCGTCCTCCGGGTACTTCTTGTTGGAGAATTCCACCTTCACCGACACCGTGAGGCGGTTCTGGGCGGCCTGTTCATCGGCCGTGATGGCGGTGGCCTTAACGTCGTAGCCGGTAATCTCGCATACCAGCTCCAGGTCTCCGTCCGTGTCCACTTCTTCCAGGGAAGTGAGCTTGCGGTATTTGTCCTTGAGGGCCTCGGTCATGTCGCCCGAGAGGTTGGGATTCACGCGGAGGGCCTTGTATTCCACATAGGGGATGGTGATGGTCTTTACATCGGCCTGGATGGAAGTACCCGTGAAGGAATACTTCACAATCCCGCAGGAAACCAGCAGGCAACAGGCAAGGGCGTATGCTACAAATCGTTTCATACGTAAATAATTATCGTTTCAAACCTGATTGCTCAGGCGTTTAATATTCAATCATTTGTCTCAGACAGACCAAAAGAAGCACTATCCTTTTG
>CAJOHK010000009.1 GCA_905234285.1 uncultured Bacteroidales bacterium | reverse complement strand
GTATTTTTAAAGTTGAACATTGATGTTCTAATTGAGCACTTTAAATTTACAGACTTTCTTCTTTCTACCTATACGGACACACTTTTTGGGACATTATCTAATTATGGGTTATTCTGTTCTTAAAGTTCACCATTTTCGCCGAGAATACCAATAAGAAAAGATCTCAGACTGCAAGTTTTGCAAATCCTGAAACCTTTTTGCAAATTTTGAGAGTCGGAAGGAAGCCAAAGCCTTCGAAGATGGCTCGGTGATGGGCCGCTGGTGGCCTGTACTCTCCCGTTAATCGTTAATCAGGCACTTTCCAGTCATTTCCACAGGCTGTTCCAGGCCCATGATGTGGAGGATGGTTGGGGCTACGTCGGCCAGGACACCGTCCTGCACTGTCGCGTTCCTGTTCTCCGTCACGTAAATGAACGGAACCGGGTTCGTGGAGTGGGTGGTGTTGGGCGTTCCGTCGTCATTGATGGCATGGTCGGCATTGCCGTGGTCGGCCGTGATAATGGTTTCATAACCCATCTTTTTGGCAGTTTCCACCACTTCATTCAGGCAGTCATCGATTACTTTCACGGCCGATCCGATGGCAGAGTAAACGCCTGTGTGGCCCACCATATCGGCATTGGCGAAATTCACTACAACCCAATCGTATTGCTTTGTCTTCAGCGCCTCCACCAGCTTGTCTTTCACCTCGTAGGCCGACATCTCGGGCTTCAAGTCATAGGTGGCCACCGCTGGCGAGGTCACCAGGATGCGGTCTTCGCCCGGGAAAGGATCCTCACGTCCACCGTTGATGAAGGAGGTCACGTGGGCATATTTCTCGGTCTCGGCGATATGCAGTTGCTTAAGGCCTTTGCTGGCAATGTATTCGCCCAGGGTGTTATTCAGGTTATCCTTGGGAAAAATGACGTGGACGCCTGTGAAGGAATCGTCGTAGGGCGTCATGCAGTAGTACTGGAGGTTGGGGATGGTCGTCATGCCCTGCTCCGGCATATTCTGCTGCGTGAGGGCGATGGTCAGCTCCTTGGCTCGGTCGCTGCGGAAGTTGAAGAAGATGACTACGTCGCCCTCCTGGATTCGGCCGTCGATGTTGCCGTTGACCAGCGGCTCCATGAACTCGTCGGTGTTCTTGTGTTCCTCGGTATGGCTGTCATAGCAGGACTGCACGCCCTCTACCATATCATTGACCTCGCGCCCCACGCCGTTAACAATAAGGTCGTAGGCCAGTTTGATGCGGTCCCAATGCTTGTCGCGGTCCATGGCGTAGTATCGGCCGATGACGGTGGCCACCACGCCGGTGCCGGCAGTATGCATATGCTGTTGAAGGTCGCTGATGAACCCCTTGCCTGCCATAGGGTCGGTGTCGCGGCCGTCCATGAAGCAGTGCACGTAGCAGTTAGAGATGCCGTACTGGGCGGCAATATCGATAAGCTTCTTGAGGTGGCCCAGCGAAGAGTGCACGCCGCCGGTGGACGTGAGCCCCATCAGGTGCAGGTTCTTGCCGCTTGACTTGGCATAGCTGAAGGCCGACTTGATCTCCGGGTTCTCCAGGATGGCGTTGTCGGCACAGGCGCGGTTGATTCTCACCAGGTCCTGATAGACCACGCGCCCGGCACCGATGTTCAGGTGGCCCGTCTCCGAGTTGCCCATCTGTCCGTCGGGAAGACCCACGTACTCGCCCGAAGCCTGCAGCTGGGAGTTGGGATAATTGGCCATCAAATTGTCTATGTAAGGGGTGGGGGACTGCGCAATTACATCGCCCTGGCCCTTGTCTCCGATTCCCCAACCGTCCAGAATGATCAAAAGCGCTTTTTTGCCAGTAACGTCGGCCCCGTCGCCTTTTGTGCACGAGGGCAACATGCCCACGGTGCATACGAGGGCGGCGGCGCACATACAGCGAAAAGACTTTTTCATAATCAATCTGGATTATTCCTAAAGCATGTACACCCACTTGCCGCCGTCAATGGCTGCCGCTCCGGCCTTGGGGTGGGCCTTGTCAACGGTGTAGATATTGCCCAGGATGACTATTTCTGCTGTCTGTGTCATATTGGTTGTATACTAACAGCTAAATATACCATTTACGCCCCATATTTCCAATAGGGAAAGGCTCAGGTATGCTTCTTTTGCAAATACTGAAACATTTTTGCAAATATTGGAAGTGGGAAAATCGCTATCGTGAGCCCAAATACAGGAACAGCATACTGAGGAACAACAGAAGAATGTCCAGGGATTTGGACTTGAGGTTCTTTTCCTTGAGGATGAATGCGCCGATGGCGAAGCTCACCAGTACGCTTCCGCGACGGATCATTGAGACTACGGCAATAAGAGCGTCCGGCTGGGCAAGGGCCTGGAGGTAGAGGAAATCGGCCCCGCAAAGGAAGAGGCTGATGAACGGGATACCCCAGCTCCAGTGGAAAGGCGTGGTATGCTTGCGGTTTGGCCACCAGAGAAAGGCCGTGACAATGAGCATCATCAATGCCTGATAAAGGGAATACCAACTCAATACCTGCATTCTTTCCAGGCCCAGATAGGAAGGAGACATCAGATATTTGTCATACAGTCCGCTGGCTGCGCCAAGGATGACGGCCAGGATTAGGCAGATAATCCATTTATTGCCTCTTTGGTAGCCTTCAGACTTACCCGTGAGACGCATCAGCGTATATGCTACAATGGCAAGCAGAACGCCAGTCCATTGCAACAGGTTCAGCTGTTCCCCAAATAGGAATATGGCTCCCACAAGCACCAGGACGGGCCTTGTGGCGTTGATGGGGCCGACAATGGTCAGCGGAAGATGCTTCATTGCTGCGTAGCCTGCCATCCACGAGGACAGGACCAGGGCGCTTTTCCCGAGGATGGCTTTCTGGATTTCCCAACTTGCAAAACCTGTCTTAAAAAGCCAAGGAGAAAAGATAATGGCGCACAGGATGGTATTCAGCAAAAGAACCGGTATGACGGCATTGTCCTTCAGGGAAATCTTCTTGAAGGAGTCGTACCCGCCCAGAAGACAGGCGGAACCAAATGCCAGCAGCCACCACATTTTGGCACAAAGTTACAGATTTTGGCACTAAAAGTCCTTGAAAAAAGCAAAAAGCGCTAAGTGCTTAGCACTCAGCGCTTTAAGCGGTGCGGACGAGACTCGAACTCGCCCCCGGCGTGACAGGCCGGTATTCTAAACCGACTGAACTACCGCACCAAGTTTTCAGTGAACTTCCCTTTCGGGATTGCAAAGGTAACACCTTTTTTTAAATCTGCAAGGGGAATCCTGAAAATTTTTGAAAAAATCACTCAACGGTGATTTGCTTGCGAGTCTTTTCGGGTTCTACCTTCTTGACTTTGGGAAGTTCTACGGTGAGGATACCGTTTTCTACCTTGGCGCTGATGGCCTCCCGGTTGGTGTCGTCGGGCAGGAGCATGGTCTGCTGGAATTTGGTGTAGGAGAACTCGCGGCGCAGGAAGTGGCCCTTGGCCTCGCTACTTTCCTTCTTTTCCATTTTGATCACCAGATCGCCGTCTTCGTCCAGATGGATGTCAAAATCGGCCTTGGTCATGCCGGGGGCGGCGAGCTCCAGCTTGTAGGCTTCCGGAGTTTCTAAAACGTTGATGGCGGGGCAGGTTGCCTTAGGGCGCTCCATCCAAGTATTGTCAAAGAAATCGTTGAAGATGTCGGGCATCCAAGTCTGAGTGTTTCTTCTTGCGGGTAACATAGTTTTAATCTCCTATATTTTAAAGTTTAACTTCTATTTGTGAACGGGTTCTGAACCGCGTTCGACCGTTTGAATGGCAAATCCGAGACCATACCAAAATATTAGCTAAATACTTGACAATGTGTCAGTTAACTATGACAAAATGGCGTAAAAAGTGCCAATTTGTCGCAAATGGACAGCTTTTGGTATTTCGGTAAAAATGCCGTACCTTTGTTTACTAATGATATGAAGGAACTGGAGCTCAACTGGTACGCCGTAAAAGTGTTTTTCAACAAAGTCTTCGAGCTGGAAGAGAAGTTGGAAAGCATGGGACTGGAGTCGTATATCGCCGTCCAGAAAGTCCAGCTCAAAGGCATCCGGCACCTGCAAGCTGTCAAAAAATTGGCCCAGGCAGAGCAGGAAGGCCATTCCCAGGACCGCCGCTTCTTCCAGGAGGGCGCCATCCTGTACGAGCGCGTACCGCTGGTGAAATCCCTTCTCTTTGTCCGTGCCGATGCCAACCGTATCCTGGAGGTGGAGGCGCTGCTCAAGCCCGTTGCCGATGCCTCATCGGCCAAAGGCTTCATCTATAAGACGACCGATTGGAAAACCTTCGCCGTCATCCCCGCCAAACAAATGGAAATGTTCCGTCTGGTCACCGGAGCGGGCCTGGGCGGCCTGGAATTCTTTGCCGATGACGACTTCACGCGCTTCAAGCAAGGCGACCGTGTACGCGTCATCGACGGCCCCCTCAGGGGCGCCGAAGGCTATATCAAACGCATCAGAAAGAATCGCCGCCTGCTGGTAAGCATCGAGGGTGTCATCGCGGTGGCCACTTCCTATATCCCGCCCCAGAATCTGCAAATCGTCCCGGAAGCCTAGTCTATGCCCGCCGAAGGTAATATTATCGTGCACAACGCACGGGTGAACAACCTCAAGGAGATTACGGTGGAGATACCCCGTAACCGGCTGGTGGTAATTACCGGCGTGAGCGGAAGCGGCAAAAGTTCCCTGGCATTTGACACCCTTTTTGCCGAGGGCCAGCGCCGCTTTGCCGAGAGCCTGAGCTCCTATGCCCGCCAGTTCCTGGGCCGCATGGTGAAGCCCGACGTAGACGTTATTGAGGGCATTCCGCCGGCTATCGCTATAGAACAGAAGGTGAACATCCGGAACCCCCGTTCCACCGTTGCCACCACCACCGAAATCTACGATTACCTGCGCATCCTCTTTGCCCGCATCGGTCGCACTTATTCGCCCGTGAGCGGGGAGCAAGTGAAGGCGCACAGCGTGAAGGACGTCCTCTCGGCCATAGACGACGGCCGGTCCCATGCACTCTATATCCTGGCCGATATTCACTGGGACACCCGCGCCGACAAAGTGGAATTGCTGCTGGGCCTTAAGGAAGAAGGATACGGCAGACTCTTTGATCCCGCCGATGCCCGCATCTTCCAGATAGAAGAAGTCCTGCAGATGGACGGCCAGTATCCCGCCGGCCTCATGCTTCTGGTAGACCGCGTCAAAACCAACGGCACACTGGACGATGATCTCCGCACCCGCCTCCACAGCTCCATCCAGACCGCCTTTGACAAAGGCAACGGCGACATGGCGCTCTGGGAGGCTGGATTAAAGCGCTTCTGCTCCAGGTTCGAGCGGGATGGCATTGTGTTCAAGCTGCCGGACGAGTACCTGTTCAGCTTTAACAGCCCCCTGGGGGCGTGCCCCGTTTGCGGCGGGTTGGGCAAGATTGTGGGCATCTCTGAGGATTTGGTGGTGCCGGACAAGACCAAGAGCATCTATGACGGAGCCATTGCGTGCTGGCGCGGGGACAAAATGAGCTGGTTCAAGGATCAGCTCATCAAGAATGCCGAGATGCTGGGGATCCCCATCTTTGAACCTTATTGCAAGCTCACAGAGGAGCATAAGCATATCATTTGGACGCACCGGGGGGACTATGAAGACCCGGATGCGTTCTGCGGCCTGGACCAGTTCTTTGAATGGGTCGAGAGCAACCGCTACAAAATACAGTATAAGTATATGCTCAGCCGCTACAGCGGGCGCACCACCTGTCATGCCTGCGGCGGTAGCCGGCTGCGTAAGGAAGCTCTTTACGTGAAAGTGGGCGGGAAGACCATCCACGAGCTCATGTCCATGACCGTGGAGGAACTGCTGCAGTGGATGGATGATTCGTTACCGCTCGGCATGACAGAGGCCGAGAAGACGATTGCCGGCAAAACCATCGAGGAAATCCAGTACCGGCTGCAGTGCATTCAGGATGTGGGGCTGGGGTATCTGACCCTGGCTCGCACCATGAATACGCTTTCCGGCGGCGAGAGCCAGCGCGTGAACCTGGTAACGGCCCTGGGCAGCTCCCTGGTGGGCTCGCTGTACATCCTGGACGAGCCTTCCATCGGCCTGCATCCCCGCGATACCGACCGGCTAATCGCCGTACTTAAGCGGCTCAGGGACATTGGCAACACTGTTGTGGTGGTAGAGCACGACCCCGAGATTATCAAGGCGGCCGACCACCTCATAGACCTGGGGCCGATGGCCGGAGTGAATGGGGGACAGATCGTGTATGAGGGAGACCCGAAAGACTCTTCGCCGGCGCTCGGGAAAGAGTCATTGACGCTGCAGTACCTCAGCGGCATCAGGAAGCCGTACGTGCGGGAAAAGAATCCCTGGCAGTACAGCATTACGGTGAACGGGGCCATGCAAAACAACCTCAAGGACATTGACGTAACCTTCCCCTTGAATGCCTTTACCGTGGTGAGCGGTGTTAGCGGCAGCGGTAAGAGCTCGCTGGTAGGGGACATCCTCTATCCCGCCCTGCACCGGCGCATCAACGAGACCGGCGATTTGCCGGGCACCTTCAAGGGCCTGTCCGGGGACCTCAGCCGTATCACGCGCGTGGAATACGTAGACCAGAATCCCATCGGCAAGAGCTCGCGCAGCAACGCCGTCACTTACCTCAAAGTATACGACGACATCCGCAAGCTCCTGAGCGACCAGCAGTTCGCTCGCATCAATGGCTTTACCCCCAGCTACTTCTCTTTTAACCAGGAAGGCGGCCGATGCCCCGAGTGCCAGGGCGACGGCTTTGTGAAGATTGGCATGCAGTTCATGGCCGATGTTACCATGGTGTGCGAATCCTGCGGCGGCAAACGCTTTAAGCCGGAGATCCTGGAGGTACGCTATCAGGGCAAGAACGTAGACGATATCCTGAACATGAGCGTAGAGGAGGCCATTGCCTTCTTTGCCGTCCAAAAGGAGCCGGCCGCCAAAGACATTGCCCGCAAACTGCAACCGCTGGTAGACGTGGGACTGGGCTATATCAAGCTGGGACAGCCTTCCAGCACACTTTCCGGCGGTGAGAGCCAGCGCATCAAACTGGCCTATTTCCTGTCCCTGAGTGAGGGCGGCCCCCGCCGGGAGAAAATCCTCTTCATCTTTGACGAGCCCACCACCGGCCTGCATTTCTACGACGTAGAGAAACTCCTGAAGGCCTTCGATGCCCTTCTGGCAGGAGGTCATACCGTAGTGGTAGTGGAACACAACCTGGACGTAATCAGGAGCGCCGACTGGGTAATAGACCTGGGCCCCGATGCCGGAGACCGGGGCGGCGAGGTGGTGTTTGCCGGCATGCCCGAAGACTTGGTTAAGCAGGGTAAAACGTTCACAGCTAAATACTTGGCCCAATGAAAAGGATTGCTGCCATAACCATGGTGCGCCATGACGAATTCTTCCTTCGCAAGTGGACCGCCTGGTACGGTTCCCAGTTGGGCGAGGAGAACCTCTATGTCCTGCTGGACGGCGAGGACCAGCCCATCCCGGACTGGTGCCCCAAGGCACACATCATACCCATGCCGCGCGTGGCCGGTCAGGTGGTCCAGGCCGATAAAGGCCGCATCAACGTGATTTCCGACAAGGCGGCGCAGCTCTTTGCGCAAGGCTATGAACTGGTGATTGGCACCGACGCCGACGAAATGCTGGCACCGGACCCTAAGCTGGGCAAAGGCCTGGCTGAGTTCCTCTCCGAATTACCCATCAAAACCTCGGTGTCGGGCCTGGGCCTGGACGTTGGGCAGGTGATGGGGGAGGAAGGCAGCATCGACCCGGAAAAACCGTTCCTGGCGCAGCGCCATGCCGCCCGGGTCTCGACCCGCTACACCAAGGCTGTGGTGCTGGCCCGGCCGCTCCGCTGGGGGTCGGGTTTCCACAGGGTCGAAGGCCATAATTTCCATATCGCCAAGGACTTGTACCTCTTCCATTTCGGCTATTTTGACATGGAAATGCTCCAGCGGCGTTTTCAGGACAAAGACCGGTTGGCCACGGGATGGGAGCGGCATCTGCACAAGCGTTCGGCTACCATCCGGGAGTGCACACAAGGCCGCAAGCGTCCCTTTGACGCCACTGTTAAGCTGGCCAGGATTCTCTGTGCCTGGCTGCGTCCACCCTATGCCTGGAACAAGCCGGGCCTGCTGGAAATGAAATGGATTGTGCGCATTCCGGAGCGCTTCGGTACCTTACTGTAAGCCCAGCATCTTCTTGAACACGTGGCGGAGGAGCCGCCCGATCCACGAGACCAGATAAATGGAACGATCCATGTCCCTGAGGACGTTTGCGCCGTTTACCCGGCCTATCTCCTCGCGGATGGCTGCCTTGCAGCCCGATTCGCAGTGATAGTACAGGATACGTTTTACCTGGTATTGGCAGGCACCCTCGTGGCGGATGACCGAGGCTTTCTTGAAAAAGGGAATGCCTTTTCGGCAAAGGCGCAGGGGATTGTTGTATACTTCCCGGCCCGGCGAGGTGAGCAGCGCCCCATAACGCAGCCCCTTCTGGGCCACCAGCTGGGTAAGCCCCGATTCATATAGCACGCACACCATCCATTTGGTTTCCTGATGCTGGATGCCATGGAGGAATTCGCTGAACCAGGGTTGTGTAAAGACCGAGGGCCTGAGGCCGATGAACCAGGACTGCAGGTGCGGTCCTCTGCGGTTGGGATTGTAGGTGACGCCGTAGGCATCCTTGTCCAGTGCCTCGATGGTCTGGAACAGCCATTCCAGGGAAAGGCCCGTCCAGTATACCGAGTCGTTGAGCAGGTACACGCAGTCGTAGCTGTTAATCTCCAAATGGGCTTCGGCCCATTCCCAGGCCCTTTTATAGGAGCCGAAGTCGTATTCTTTGTGCCGCTGCGCACCGCGGCTCAGGGTGTAAGGGATGAGCTTGTCCAGCTCTTTTTCCTGCATTTCGCAATCGGCAAAATAGACAATGTCGCCGATGCGGGAAAGGGCCCGGATATAGCGTACCAGGGCATTGGAAACGATGCCCTGAATATCGTAGGAAGCAAATAGGATGAGTCTTTTCATGAGCCTTACGCTTGGATGGGCGCCTGCAGCCAGGCGGCGATGCTTCCGATGGGCGGGTTTTGGGCCAGGGCCGATTTGTATTCCGTTTTCTGGAATAGGGCGGCCTGGCAAATCCGGTCTACTTCAATGGCCTGATAGGGGGCCCGGCCTCTCTGGAACCAGAGGACATGGGTGGGGTCCTGCTCCAGTTGCGGCATCTGCGCAAAGTGCGCCGCTGCAGCCGGGTTGTGGTCCAAAACCCACTGGAAGAGCAGCTGGTGAATAAAGTAATCGGCAGCGCTGTCCTCCTGCTCCCAATACTGGAAAATGGCCTCCCGCCAGGCGCACAGCAGGGGATTGCCTTTGCGGGCCCGGATAAAGCAGTTCTGGATAGAGGCGTAGCTTCCCTGCAGGTGGGTGCCGGCAAGGTACACAAAGAAATCCTGCTCCCACAGCCATTGCGGCAGCCCCTGATGGAAGTAGGCTGTGGCGTCGGCCCATACGCCGCCGTACTGGTAGAGCAGTTCTACGCGGCAGATATCGGCAAAATGGGCGGGACGGATGAGCCCGCGCTGCCATTTGTCCAGGATATACGGGGGCAGGGATATGAGCTGGAGAATCTGTTCCTGGTCCAGGACGTTCACCCTGGTGCCGATTCTTTTCATGGAGTCCACGCAGCGGCGCACGATGGCCGGGGCCTGATCCATACCCTGCAGCCAGAGAGTCCAGACTTGCCGGACTTCGGCCTGGGCGGCGGGCGTCTGTGGCAACTCGACGGGCTGCATGTGGCGGTCCAAATACTTTAATACGGCTTCCCGGGTGGCCTGGCCGCGCCGGAAACGCCGCTCATCGCGGGACAGCCACAGGGGATTGAGGATATGGCCCTTCCAGATAATCCGGGCAAGGGTAAAGAAGTGGGAGCGGGCCATTATTCTGCGTGTTTTTGTTGGTAGAGCCGGCAGAAGAGGGCATCCCACTGCGGCATAATCTTTTCCTCTGTGAAGTCCTGGGATTTGGCGCGGATACTCCGGCCCATGGACTTCCGCAGGGGCTCGTCCTCAATGAGGCGGCAAATTTTGTCGGCCATGCCGGGAATGTCGCCAGGTTCGGTGGTAAAGCCGTTCACCCCGTCCTCTATGAACTCGCCCGGCCCGCAGGGGCAGCGGTAACTCACGGTGGGAAGACCCAGTGCGGCGGTTTCTACCAGCACCATGGGGAAGCCCTCGAAGCGGGAGGTCATGAGGTAGGCCGAGCTGCCCAGCATCTCCTCTTTGAGCTTTTTTGTGGCCGAGTGGATGGTGATGCTGTCCTGGAGTCCCAGCCGGTGGATCATCTGCCGGATGAGGGGTTTCTTTTTACCGTCGCCAAACAGGTCCAGCTTCCAGTCGGGGTGCTTCTCGTGCACCAGCTTCCAAACCTCAATCATGTCCTGATAGTTTTTCTGGCGCTCAAAGCGGCCGGCGCTGATGCAGCGCTTGGCATCCAGCTGGGCGGTAGGGCCGTCCGTGGGATAGGAGGTGGGGTTATAGATTTGCTCCAGGTGGTTACAGTATTGCTTCCAAACTTCTTTGTCTTCCTTGGTGAGCGCTACAAAGCAGTCCAGCTTGCCCACCGACCTTTCCAAGTTGTGGAGTTTCTTGTACTGGCCCTTAATGGCGTAGGTGTCGTGGGAGAAGTGGAACTCGGCCATTTTGATGGCGTCGGTCTTGATCTGGTCCATGAGCATTACCTCCTTGCCGCACAGGGAAATGCAAAAGTCGGGTTTCTCGCGCTCCAGCAGCCAGTTGAGCCGTTTGATATAGCGGGGCATGGCATAGGGCATGTGGGTGTTCACATGCAGGTCTATGTGCCTGACGTTCTCGTCCAGGGGGAAAAACGGCGCGCGCCCCATTTGGTGGGAGGTGACAATGGTGACATCGTAGCCATATTCCCGCGACAGATGGTTGGCCTTGGTGGTAAGGACCCGCTCCATGCCGCTGGAATTGTAGATGGTGTCAATCAGATAGAGCAGTTTCATGGGGGCAGAGCGTTTTATAGATACGGTCGATGATTTGCGCGTCAATGCTGTCGTCGAATTTGCGCGCCCACAGGTGCGGGACGCTCATGAGGAGGCCCCAGTCGTCGGCCCTGAAGACCCAGGGATGGCGGATGCTTTCCCCGCGCGTCCAGTCGATGAATCGCATGTTGGCCTGGGTGAGCTCAGTATTCTGGGGATGCTCTCGGGCATCGTACAGCTTCTCCTTGAAGGGGGAGTTCCAGATGAGGGTAGGGAGGAAGATCTCATCGGCGGTGTTGGTGTGCCGGAACACTTTCTCCAGCCAGGCTTCCTGCGACACCACGTAACGGGCACAGTCCTGGGTAATGCTGAACCATTGGGAGGCAAAGCGGAAGTCGATGCCCTTGTTAATCTGGTGCCCTACCAGCATCTGGAGGCCTTTGAACAGGCTGTTGGCCAGGTTGGGAAAGAAACTTCCGGCGCCTTCCGGGAACAGGGTGTAGTAGTGGAAACGCCGGTGCGTGTGGGACTTGAATTGCCACATGTCCAGGAATTCTTTTCCCTGGTGCTCCTGGAAGAAGGCGTGAATCTGGTCCTGCGTCTTGATGGGCAGGTCCATGCCGGAGAGCAGGTGAAAGTAGGTATACTCTCCTCCCACGGCCTCCTTGAGCAGCGCCAGCTCTACCCGCATGATGCTGATACCGCCCCAGTGCACGGCAATGCGCGGCTCAATGAACTGCAGCCTGGACTTTTTGCACAGGCCCTCGAAGGCCGATGCATCGAAGGCGGTGGCGCGGGCGTCGATGTGCACAAAAATATCGTTCCTGGGGTCGTCCAGTAAGGAAATGAGCTTTTTGAGCTGCTCAAAGTGCCCATGGGCCAGGATGAGATAGGCGTGGCGTTTCATTGCAGTAGGTGGTCTTTGAAACTGCCGGGTACAATGACCCGGTCTTTGTAGGACGTCTTTTGGAAGAAGGCCCCTTGCGTGTATTCCGCTTCCTTTTGGGCCGAATAGGGCTCGTCGCCGTGTTCCTGCCACAGCCGGTGTGCGGCCTTGTGGGTGATATGGGGCATGGCATCGCAGGCGGCTTTCACTTCGGGGACTTCCCGGGAGAGCATTTTCATCATAATCTGGTGCTGGAAGTAGTCCATGAGGCTGTCTTCCTGCAGCCAATATGTCAGGATGAGTTCCCGCCAGATGGCAAGGGCGGGGTTTCCCCGGCGGGCCCTGATAAAGCAGTTCTGGAAGCCGCTGTAGTCCCCGGTGATGCCGGGGCTGGTCTCGAAGAGGAAGAAGTCGCTTTGTACGATATTCTCCGGGATGGGGGAGGTCATGAGGCAGGTTGCGTCCATCCAGTAGCCGCCGTACAGGCGCAGGAGTTCTACCCGGCAGATGTCGGTGAAATGGCAGGCCTGCATTTTCCCCGATTCGAACTTTTGCCAGATGACTTGTGGCAGGTCCAGCATCTGGCGCAACTGCTCCTTGTCCATCACGCACACTTCCATGCCGCTCTTTTCCCTAATGGAAGAGAGGCACTTCTGGATGAGCCGGGGGGCGTCGGCCTCTCCCTGCAGCCATACAGACCATATTTTCTCCGACTCACCGGAGGGCGGGAAGGCCTGGGCATGCTGCAGCGCGGCCGGCAAGTAATACCGGCGCAAATACTTCTCTATGACGGCAACGGTGGCCGCTACCCTGTGATTGTGCCGCTCCTGACGGCTTCTCCACAGGGGATTGAGCAGGTGGGCCTTGACCACCAGCTCAAGATTGGCCAGGATTCTTCTTGCTTTCATAGAGTTCCTTGAATAGTTGGTTCCATTGGTCCATGATGTGCTTCATGGAGAAGCGCCGGGCCGTTAGAAGGGCATTCTGTTGCATGGATTCCCTTAGGTCCGGGTGTTCGATGAGGGAGATGACGGCATCGGCCAGTTGCTCCCAATGCCCCTGCGGTACCAGGAAGCCGTTTTTGCCGTTTTCGATAATCTCGGCCGGCCCTTGCGGGCAATCGTAGGCAATCATGGGAAGGCCGAATCGCAGGGATTCTACCAGGGTCATGGGGAAGCCTTCGAAGCGGGAGCACATGATGAGGCCGCAGCTTTGGGCCAGTACCTTCGCTACATCCTGCGTGGCGGGATGCAGGATTACTTGACTTTCCAGCTGCTTCTCACGGATGAGCTGCTCCAGCTGGGGCCGCTCGCTGCCGTCTCCGTAGATGTCCAGCACATAATCCGGGTGCTTTTTGGCCACGATCTCCCACGTCAGGATGGCCTGGGAAAAGTCCTTCTGGGCCTCCAGCCGCCCCAGCGATACAAAGTGGCGGGCGTTCAGATCGGCTGTTTTGCCCTGGTTGTCCAGATAGGCGGGATTGTAGATTTGGGCGCTGTTGGGCAGGTTCCAGCGGGCCTCGTCGGCTTTTGTAAGGAGAACGAAGCGGGCCATCCTGGCTGCCGCGCTACGGAGCTTGCGGTTCTTGTTCCAGGCCCGGAGACGCCCCCACAGGCCGCTCTTTTCCTGATAATAGCGCTCGTAGGAAAAGTGGTATTCGGCCAGTTTGATGCTGCCGTCCCTGAAGGCGGGCAGCATGTACAGGTCGTCGTTGGAAAGGGAGATGCAGATGTCGGGCTTTTCCTGCATGAGGAGCTGCTCATAGGCCTTGGCAAAGGCGCGGCGCAGGTGATGCCGGTAAAAGTCGATGCCGATGTCTATGTGACGCACGGCACTGCACAGGGGAAAGCTGAGCGGTTTTCCCTCCTGGTGGGAGGTAACCACCACCACCTCGTATCCATAGTCTGTAGCCAGGGCGTTGGCTTTTACACTGAGGATTCGCTCGGTGCCGCCCCGGTTAATCAGGGAATGTATGCAGTAGAGGACTTTCATGGTTACAATCACACAAATATAGTGAAAAATATGTATATTTGCTTGAAATAGAACATGGGAATATGAGTGTCCTCGTTTCGGTCATCTGCGCCACCTATAACCACAAGGATTTTATCCGGCAGTGCCTGGACGGGCTGGTTATGCAGGAAACTTCTTTCGAGTACGAGATTCTGGTAAACGACGACGCCTCTACGGACGGCACCGCCGACATTGTGCGGGAGTATGCCGCCAGGTATCCTGCCATTGTCCCTGTACTCCAAAGCAAAAACCAATACTCGCAGGGCATAGAAATCTCCCTGGGTATCCTGTATCCCATGGCCCGCGGCAAGTATATTGCCGAGTGCGAGGGGGACGATTACTGGACCGACCCTCACAAACTCCAAAAGCAGGTAGATTACATGGAAGCGCATCCGGAGTGCCCCATGTGCTATACCCAGGCCAAGGTGTATAATCAGGGCCTGGGGAACTTTAACGAGCGGCATCTGATGGGCGGCCCCTATCTGGGGTACAAAGCCCTCTTGCTGGAGAATCCCGTCCCCACCATGACCTGCTGCTTCTGCCGGGAGCTGCTGGAGAGCTATGTGGCCGACATTCATCCGCTGGAGCATCGCTGGGCCACGGCCGATTATCCCAAGTGGCTGTATTTCGCCGAAAAAGGCCCGCTAGGCTTCCTGGAAGAATGCACCGGCGTGTACCGGGATAAATCCCCGGCATCCATCTCCAATCCCAACAATTACGCATCCCGGCTCAAATTCCTGGCCTCCATTTACGATATCCGCAGTTTCTATGCCCGGCGCAACGGCCTCTGGGAAGAACTGGGTCCCGCCATTCTGTACCAGCACGAGCGTTACAGCATCAAGGAAGGCATCCATTACCATCAGTACAAAGCGGCCAGGGAATACATGAAAACAACAAGCAGCCCCACCCTGTGGGACCGCCTGGTTTTCCATATCCGTTTCTTCTGGGGAAGCCTCACCCGTTCCTAGCGATTCTCTATTTGCCGATAAATCTCCATGCGGCGCGCAATCATCTGCTCGGGATTGTAAGACTCGGAGAGCTTTTCAAAGGCATGACGCGCAAGTTGCTCCTGCAAGGATTCCTGGGCCGACAGCCGTACTACCGACTGCGCAAACCCCGTGGCGTCGGAGAAAATGAGGCAGTCTTCCTCTGTTGTAAACAGCTGTCCCTCAATTCCTTTGTGGGTGGTCACAATGGGGGAGGAGGCCTGAATGGCATCCAGTGCCTTCATGCGCATGCCGCTGCCGATGCGGATGGGGATAATGGAAATTTTGCCATTGAGAAAAGCAGACAGGTCTTCTACAAAACCGTCGAACACCAGTTCCGGGGCCAGTTTGAGCAGACTTTCCTGTAGCTCCGGGGCCCATTTTCCGGTTACGTGAACTTTGAATTCCTGATCGATTTCCCTTAAAAGGGGCAGCACCTCCTGGCAGAACCAGAGCAGGCCGTCCAGGTTAGGATAGTGCGAGGCGCTGCCGGTAAAAACCAGTTCTTTGCTACAAGGCGTGAAAGGGAGGGGGCCTTGGGTCTTGACCACGGCGGGGGAGGCTTCTATCTTGACGTCGGGCAGCAATTGCTGCAGAAGGTCCTTGTCGGTCCCGGTGAGCGTGATGATGTGGTTGAAATGGGACAGCATGGACAGCTCGGCATCCCGTTCCCGGGCCCAGACGGCTTTGTCGGCGGGCGTTTTATCGGGGAACAGGGCCAGTTCTCCGGCCGACCGGATATAGTTGAGCTCGTGGTGTACAAAAATCTTGTAAATGTTGCCAGGCAGGTAATAGATAACGGGCAGCATTTCAAAGAACTCTACCTGTACGGCATCGTAGCCGTTGGCACAAAGCTGTCCTACATAGCCAAAGAAGGCATGGTTGGGATTGAACAGACGGGCCGCCAGGGTAATCTGGGCATGCCGTCTGGCTACTTCGGGGGCGCCCAGGTCCTTGTCACGGTTTTTGTCCAGGAAGCGATAATACTTTCTTCGGAAGGAGGCCGCCAGGTAGCGCAGCAGTTTAAAACGGAGTCCTTTGTATCCCAGCGTAGGATAGGGATGATCTTCCTTGCTCCCGGGGTAGGGGAAAAGGAGCAATTCCACCTTGGGAAGGGCCTTTTTGAACTGCTTGGAAGCTGCACTTTTCTTTCCCCGGCATACCAGGGTAACTTGATGTGCCTGACTCATGGCTTCCAACATGGAAAAGGCAGCCTGGTTGCCCCCCGATTCAAGGGGATAGGGAAGATCCGGTAGGACGACTAATATTTTCATGGCTATTTGCGGTAATGGCGGTAAAGCTTTAGGGACTGAAGGATGCTGAAGCGGGAAAAGGCCGTACACAGGGCCTTCAGGTCCGGCATGGTGTATTGCCTCTCAAAAGAGACGTTGAGGTTGGTTTCCAGAAATTTTCTTAGCGAGCGGGCAAAATTCCAGGATTTGCGGCCTTCATAATGGCTGTCCAGCCAGCGCACGAACGCAATGAGCGCCTGCATCTTAAGGGCGTGCAGGCCACTGGTGTTGGAAATATTGCTCCCTTGTGTATTGCGCCACTCCATGGCCTTTCCCGGGAGGTTGCGCACTCCGCCGGCGGCCTTGGCGTAGGCGTACCAGGTGGCGGTGTCGGAGCACCAGGCCAGGGGGAAATGCACCATGCCCTGCTGTTCAAAGAGATTGCGGGCAAAGACGTATTCAATGGCGGCCGACGGACGCTGGCCACCCAGATAGCCGGAGAGGAGCTCGCGGGCCGGGGTGATGCCTTCCGGGAGGGGAGTACATGTATATTCCGTGTTGCCCCGGGCGTCAATCCGGTCCAGGGGGAAGCGGAAGAAGGAGGCCTCCGGATGGGCCTGAACGGCCTGCAGGATACGCTCCACGGCATCGGCGGGCATGCGGTCATCGTCAGAGAAAAGCAGAATCCAGGGCTCCTGGACCGACAGCCTGATGCAGCGCTCCCACTGGGCCACCAGGTCTTTCCCGCCCAAATTGTCGGGGAATTCGGTGTAACGGATATCCATTTGCCCGGCAAAGCTTTCCACCACGCTTTTAACATCGTAGGGGGACTTGTCCTTTCCTATGTATAGCGTGAAATCCCGGCAGCTTTGCCCGGCAATGCTGGCCAGGGTTTCCTCCAGTTTGTCGGCTTTATAGGCGGGTATGATAATGGCCACGGGATGCATCATACAAAAATACAAAAAAAAAGCGTATATTAGCACTATGAAAACCCATGAGGTATGAGTGTCCTGGTTTCAGTTATTTGCGCCACTTTCAATCATAAGGATTTTATCCGGCCCTGTCTGGATGGCCTGGTGATGCAGGAAACCACTTTTGAATACGAGATTCTGGTGAACGACGACGCTTCCACAGACGGCACAGCAGCCATCGTGCGGGAGTATGCAGCCAGGTATCCCGACAAAATAAAGGCGGTCCTTCAGCAGGAAAACCAGTATTCCAAAGGGGTAGAGATTTCCCTTGGTATCCTGTATCCCATGGCTCGGGGAAAGTATATTGCCGAGTGCGAAGGGGACGACTATTGGACCCATCCCGGCAAGCTCCAGATGCAGGTGAATTACCTGGAGCGGCATCCGGAATGCCCGCTGTGTTATACCAAGGCGCACTTGTTTGACCACCCCTCAGGAACTTTTCGCCAGGAGCATCTGGGATTTCCCTATAAGGGTTTTGAAGCCATGCTCAGTATCAATCCGGTGCCGGCCATGACGGCTTGTTTCAGGCGGGAAGCCCTGGAGCGTTATATCCAGGAGGTGAATCCTCTCTCGCATCACTGGGCTACGGCCGACTATCCAAAATGGCTGTTTTTTGCCCAGCTGGGGCCGCTGGGATTCATCGACGAATTTACGGGTGTGTACAGGGATAAATCGCCCGCATCCATTTCCAATCCACGGAATTTTGGCAAAAGATATGCTTTCCTTGAGTCGGTTTACGACATCAAGCTGTTCTTTGCCAAGCGGGGCGGGTGTTATGACAAAATGGCCCGCTTGCTGCAAAGCGAGCAGGAGAAAGCATGCATTGAGGAGGCTACCAAATACGGCAGCCTGTGGAGGGCCTGGGGCTTTCTGCTAAAGGCCCGTTGCCTTACTCGCTGGGAGCGGACGATTTATCGGCGGACGCTGCTGAAGGCAATGCTGCACGGTACATCCTGAGCAGTTTCCATTGCCGATACATGCGGAGGGGCTTGGTAAGGATGTGCCCCAGTTTTTTTTCGGCCTCATAGGTGAGGCAGGCCGCACGGTTGCGGTGCATGCGGCGGAACCTGAGGAGGTATTCCTTGTACAGATCCGGGTGATTCTGCATGATTTGCCACGTGAGCTCCTTCTCGGCAAGGGTGGCATCCTGCGTACGGGTGTTGGTGCGCGTGCGGTAGAAAAACAGCACTTTGGGTATGCGGTACACCTTGTCCTGGGGCCCCAGGAGATTCAGGTAAAAATCCCAGTCCTCCAGGCCTGTGGCCATGTTTTCGTTATAGCCGCCGGCTTTTTCAAAGTCGGCCTTTCTAAAGACGGCGCTGCAAAAGATCATGTTCTCTATGACCAGCCATTCGTAACGGTACTCCGGTAGCAGCCAGGGCTCGTTAACGTCCCCGAAGCGGCGGGCCAGGCAGTACACCAGCTTGGTCCCGGGGCGCTCCTGGAAATACCGTAAGGCTTCTTCTACGTAGGTGGGGCCGATCAGGTCGTCCCCGTCCAGCGGCAGCAGGAATTCTCCGGCGGCCTGTTTGACGGCGTTGTTGCGCGCCCTGCTCACACCGGCGTTCTCCTGCCGGTAATAGCGGATGCGGGCGTCCTTTTGGCAGTAGGCCTGCACTACTTCCCGGGTGTTGTCGGCCGAGCCGTCGTCCATCACGATGCACTCCCAATGGGGATAAGTCTGTGCCAGCACGCTGTCCAGCGTGTGGCCGATATAGGACGCCTGGTTATAGCAGGGGACAATGATGGAAATGCGCGGGTTCATTCCGGAAGGGGGGTATTGGTGAGCCTGATGAGTTCTTCTACGGGCAGCAGCGGGTTCTTTTCTCCTTTATGCAGGATGTGGTCGATGAGCATGAGCCACTTCATCTCTACCACGGTGGGGTTGTACTGCTTGACCCATTCGCGGGCGTTCAGGCCCATGCGCTTCCTTTCCTCGGGGTGCTCAATGAGGTAGATGGCCGATTGGGCCAGGGCCTCGGGGGTATCGTCGCACAAAAGGCCGCTTACTCCGTGGATGAGCATCTCGTTTACGGCCGAGCTGTTATTAAACCCTACGCAGGGTAGGCCGGCCGCCATGCATTCGGCCAGGCCCAGGCCAAAGCCCTCGAAGCGCGAGGGGAACAGGCACAGGTCGTATTGGGACAGGGTTTCGCCCACACTCTTTTTGCTCACGCCCATAAAGCGGACGTAGCCCTCCAACTGCTTTTGGGCGATGCGCTTTTCCAGCAGCAGCCGATAGGCCTCGGGCTCGGTGTCGCCATAAAGGTCTATGCTCCAGTCGGGATATTTCTGGTGGACGATGGCCATGGCGTCTATAAGGATTTCGATGCCCTTACAGCGGTCTACCCGGGAGAAAAACACCATCTTTTTGTGCTCGGCAGAGTAGTCGGCGCATTCGTCAAAGGTATAGACCCCGTTGGGAATCACGGCCACGGGCCCTCTCTTCATATACCAGGGCAGGAGATCGATGAAGCTTTCCATGAGCACCTGCGCCGTGGTGTTGAGGTAGTATTTGCGCAGGCGTCTTTTGAGGCTGGGCATCCAGGCAAAGTAGAAATCGGGCCTGGAATGGAACATGAGGATGCGGGGGATGTGCTTGTACTTCCTTAGCAGATGGGCCTCCAGGTAGTACTCGGCAAAGAAGAAAACGATGAGGCTGGGCTGGCTTTCTTCGATGAGCCTGTTGAGCGTAACCCGATACCGGTCTTCGCCGGGGTAGCACAACTGGGTGTTCACGAACCGGATGTCCGGATCCAGCCAGACAGGGCGGCTGGGATTGGGGCTGTGGCAGGTGGCTATGACTTGGTAGCCATGGCGGGAGAGCATGTTGCAGAACACCCTGAAAATGGTGATGGCACCACCGGTGGTGGTGGCAATGTTGTGCTGGGTGGCGACTAGAATGGTTTCCTTTTGGGCCATGGAAAGAGAGGGGTTTATCTTTACAAAGATAGGAAAAAGTTTTGCTTTTCTCTTTGATTGCGTGTAAATTTACGTGATTTGCCGAAAGTAAGCTATGAGACGTTTTTTCAATTATTGGTTGTCCCTGGCCTGGAATTTCATTCTGGTGCTGCTGGTGTACATCCTGTGCCGGGTAGTGTTCTTCCTCATGAACCACGATGTGTTCGCATCCGTGACCCTTGGAGAACTATGGCATCTGTATATAGCCGGCGGCTGGCGCTTTGACCTTACGGCCGCCATCTACACCAACTTGCCCTACATTGTGCTCATCCTGCTGCCTTTCGGCTTCCGCCGCACCCGCTTCTTCCGCAAGCTGGCCAAATGGGTGTATATAGTGCCCAACATGCTGCTTTTCTCGGCCGATTTGGCCGACGGCGCCTATTTCCCCTTTACCGGCGAGCGCACTACCTTCTCGGTCTTCCGGGAGTTCTCCAACGACAACGTCACGGGAATCCTGCTCAAAGAAACCCTGGTGCACAGGTATCTGGTGCTGGTGGCTGTGGCCATCCTGTTCCTGCTCATCAAGGGATACCGGGAACCGGCCCAATACGAAAAACGCTACAATTGGCTGGACTACATCGTGCACACGCTGCTGCTGGCAGCCACCATCGTAATGGCCGTGTTCGGCATCCGCGGCAAATTCACCTTCTTGGAAACGCCGCTGGACATTAACGACGCCAACCTCATCATCAATCATCAGGAAGAAGCTTCGCTAGTGCTCAATACGCCATTCTGTCTGTTCCGCACCATCGGAAAAGCCACGCTCCCCGAGCCGCACTGGTTCCCCGATCAGGAGTCCCTGGAAAAGGTTTTCAACCCTATCCACCAGCCGGCAGGGGAAGGGGAGATGGTCAATAAGAAGAACGTGGTCATCTTTATCCTGGAGAGTTTCTCGGCCTCCTACAGCGGCTATCTTACCAGTCTGCAGGGAACGCCGCAACCCACCTACATGCCTTTCCTGGATTCGCTCATGCAGCAGTCCCTGCACTGCCGCTACTCCTATGCCAGCGGCCGCATCAGCATAGACGCCCAGCCGGCCATCATGTGCGGCATTCCCATGCTTTACTCTTCGTTTGCCGTATCGGCCCATGCCAACAACGAGGTGCAGGGCCTAGCCTCGGAGTTAAAGCAGAAAGGTTACCAGTCGGCTTTCTATCATGGGGCCGAGCGCAAATCCCTGGGCATCTGCAGCTTTGCCGTTAAATCGGGCTTTGACCAGGTGTATTCCCTGGAAGATTATGGGGACCGATCCCGTGCCGATGGCTTTTTGGGGGTGCTGGACGAGTTTTTTATCCCGTATTTCCGGGAGGGGATCGGGCACATGCAGGAGCCTTTCCTGGCCACCATCTTCACTCTCACGTCCCACCATCCCTATGTGATTCCCAGCTGCTACGACGATGTCTATGAGGCAGGGACCATGCCCATTCACCGTACCATCCGTTACGTAGACGACCAAATCAGGAAGTTCTTCCTTGCGGCCAGGGAGGAGCCTTGGTTCCAGAATACGGTGTTCATTTTTACCGGAGACCATACCAACCAGACCGATAATCCCGAATACAAGTCGCTCAACGGCGGTTTTTCCATTCCCATCTTCTTCTATGCCCCCGACGGCTCCATGCCGGCGGGCTTGCGGGATGCTACCGGTATGCAGATGAGCATCAAGCCCACGCTCTACCATTATCTGGGCTATGACCAGCCCTACTTCAGCTTTGGCTGTGATTTGCTGGGCACCGCCGACGAGGATACCTATGCGCTGTATTACCAGAGTGGTACCTTCATGCTATGCCAGCAGGGATATCAGCTGCAGTTTGATGGAGAAAAGCCGGTGGCCCTCTTCCATTACAGCCAGGAGCCCATGGCGCAAACCAACGTAATGGACCAGGAACCGGAGCGTGTGGCCGCCATGGAAGAAAAATTGAAGGCCATGATTCAGCAATATACCCAGCGGATGACCTCCAACGCTATGGTAGTCCGCTAAAGTTTGTTATCTTTGTAAGTTATTACATAATATCAATGAAAGGAATTGTACTCGCCGGAGGCTCCGGCACCCGCCTGTATCCTATTACAAAGGGGGTAAGCAAGCAGCTGCTGCCCATTTATGACAAGCCCATGGTGTATTATCCCGTGAGCGTACTCATGATGGCCGGTATACGGGACATCCTCATCATCTCTACGCCGCAGGACCTGCCCGGTTTCCGCCGCCTCCTGGGCGACGGCTCCGACTACGGCGTCCGGTTCACCTATGCCGAGCAGCCCTCCCCGGACGGTCTGGCGCAGGCTTTCATCATCGGCCGGGACTTTGTGGGCACAGACAGTGCCTGCCTGGTGCTGGGCGACAACATCTTCCATGGCGCCGGCTTTTCCCAGCTCCTGCGGGAAGCGGTGCGCACCGCCGATGAAGAGCAAAAAGCCACGGTCTTCGGCTATTGGGTAAGTGATCCCGAGCGCTACGGCGTGGCCGAATTCGATAAAAAAGGCAATTGCCTTTCCATTGAAGAGAAACCCAAGGTGCCCAAGAGCAATTATGCCGTTGTGGGCCTGTACTTCTATCCCAACAAAGTGCTGGATGTGGCGGCCCGCATCAAGCCCAGCGCCCGCGGAGAACTGGAAATCACTACGGTGAACCAGGAATTCCTGAGCGCCGGGGAGCTCAAGGTTCAAACCCTGGGCCGCGGTTTTGCCTGGTTGGATACCGGTACCCACGACAGTCTCACCGAGGCTACCAATTACATCGAGACCATCGAAAAACGCCAGGGACTCAAGGTGGCCTGCCTGGAAGGCATTGCCCTCCGTAAAGGCTGGATTACGCCCGCCCGCATGCGGGAAATTGCCCAGCCCATGCTCAAGAACCAATACGGACAGTACCTGGTACGCATGGCCGATGAATTCGAGAAGAATGGTCCCCAAATTATAGACGAGTTTTAATGATCAACGTTATTCCTACGGCTATTCCCGGCGTGGTTGTCATTGAGCCCAAGGTGTTCGGCGATGACCGCGGCTATTTTTTTGAAAGTTGGAGCCAGCGGGACTTCGATGCCGCCGTGCGACCTGTCCGTTTTGTGCAGGACAACGAGAGCAAAAGCCGCTACGGCGTGCTCCGCGGGCTGCATTTCCAGAAGGGGAAGTATTCCCAAAGTAAACTGGTGCGCGTAGTGAGCGGCCGGGTGCTGGATGTGGTGGTAGATATCCGCAAGGGTTCGCCCACCTTCGGCCGGCATGTGTGCTGCGAGCTCACCGGGGAGAATCACCGGCAGTTCTTTGTGCCGCGCGGCTTTGCCCATGGCTTTGTTGTCTTGAGCCCGGAAGCCGTTTTCCAGTATAAGTGCGACAATTTGTATGAGCCTTCCCAGGAAGGGGCCATTGCCTGGGATGACCCTTCTCTGGGCATCGACTGGATTGTCCCCAGGGCCCACGTACAGCTCTCGGAGAAAGACAAGCATCATCCGCTTTTGGCCGATGCCCCCGAGCTTTTTGACTATAACACAGACTATTACGCCCTATGAAAATCCTGGTAACCGGTGCCAATGGTCAATTGGGATGCTCCCTGCGGGAAAGGGCTCAGGGGGACTTCATCTATACAGATGTAGAAGAGTTGGACATTACCGACCTGGCGGCCATCCGTGCATTGGTGGCGCAGGAGGGCGTGGAGGCCATTGTGAACTGCGCGGCCTATACCAACGTAGATGCCGCCGAGGATAACCCGGAGCTGGCCGAGCGACTCAATGCCAAGGCCGTAGAGAACCTGGCACTCGCTATGAAAGAGGTCGGGGGCCTGCTGATTCATATCTCTACCGACTACGTATTTGGCGGAGATCCTTACAATACGCCCTGCCGCGAGGATCAGAAAGGAACGCCCACCGGCGTTTATGGCCTTACCAAGTTGCGCGGGGAGGAGGCTATTCTGCGCAGCGGCGTACGGTACGTTATCCTGCGCACCGCCTGGCTGTACAGCGAATACGGCAAGAACTTTGTGAAAACCATGCTGCGGCTCACCGCCGAGAAACCGTCTCTCAAGGTGGTATTTGATCAGGTAGGTACGCCTACCTATGCCGGCGACCTGGCTGCCGCCATCCTTCGGGTATTGGAAAGCCCCGTAGAGGGCATCTACCATTACAGCAATGAGGGCGTTTGCTCCTGGTACGACTTTACCAAGATGATTGCCGAATATGCCGGCCACACGGCCTGCGATATCCAGCCCTGCCATAGCGACGAGTTTCCGTCCAAGGTGCATCGGCCTGCCTATTCCGTGCTGGACAAGACCAAGGTAAAAGAGACCTTCGGCCTCACCGTCCCTTACTGGACCGATTCCCTGAAACATTGCATCGCCCGGCTATGCTCCTGACCCTTCTCACACTCCTAATCTTGTATTGGATGGGCAGGATTCCAAAAAGAAAAACAAAACTTAACGATATGAAACGTTCCATTATCATTACCGGCGGTGCGGGCTTCATTGGCTCGCATGTAGTCCGTCTATTTGTGAACAAGTACCCCGAGTATAAGATTATCAACCTGGACAAGCTCACCTATGCGGGTAACCTGGCCAACCTCAAGGACATTGAGGACAAGCCCAACTACAAGTTCGTAAAGATGGATATCTGCGACTTCGAGGGTGTCCTCAAGCTGATGCAGGAGGAGCACGTGGACGGCATTATCCACCTGGCGGCCGAGAGCCATGTGGACCGATCCATCAAGGATCCCTTCACCTTTGCCCAGACCAACGTGATGGGGACGCTGTCGCTCCTCCAGGCCGCCAAGGCCTGCTGGGAGGGCAATTACGAGGGCAAGCGCTTCTATCACATCAGCACCGACGAGGTGTATGGGGCGCTGGAGATGACGCACCCCGAGGGCATCGAGCCTCCTTTCACCACTAAGGCTTCTTCGGGAGAGCATCACCTGGCCTATGGTGAGAAGTTCTTTACCGAAGACCTCAAGTACCAGCCGCATAGCCCGTACAGTGCTGCAAAGGCCAGCTCCGATCACTTTGTGCGGGCCTTCCACGATACTTTCGGCCTGCCCACCATCGTCACCAACTGTTCCAACAACTACGGCCCCTATCAGTTCCCAGAGAAGCTCATTCCGCTGTTTATCAACAATATCCGTCACCGCAAGCCGCTGCCCGTATATGGCAAAGGCGAGAACGTGCGTGACTGGCTGTACGTAGAGGATCACGCGCGCGCCATTGACACCATTTTCCACAACGGAAAGATTGCCGAGACCTACAACATCGGCGGCTTTAACGAGTGGAAGAACATCGACATCATCAAGGTGCTCATTCATACCACCGATCGTCTGCTGGGCCGCAAGGAAGGGGAGGACATGGACCTGATTACCTATGTGACCGACCGTGCCGGCCATGACCTGCGCTATGCCATTGACTCTTCCAAGCTGAAGCGGGAACTGGGCTGGGAGCCGTCGCTCCAGTTTGAGGAAGGCATCGAAAAGACGGTACGCTGGTACCTGGACAATCAGGACTGGCTGGATAATGTAACCTCCGGCGATTACCAGAAGTACTACGAGAATATGTACAAAGGCCGCTAGGGATCTACCACCAGCATTGCCAGAGTATCTCTGTTTACAGGAGGGCCCGCGCTGAAGTAAACCACAGCCGAGCCCCCTTTTTTTGTATGGATGGTGAGTCCGTATCCGTCGGGGTCTACCGTGTAGTCGTACAGATCGGCCACCCGCTCGTCGTCGTCATAGGCCAGGGGCTCAATGTAAAGGGGCGTTCCCTCTGGCAGAATCTCGCACCAGAGGTGAAAGTCTTCCCCCGAGCGGCATTCGTTATAGGCTGCCGGGTGCAATAGAAAGCGGGTTTGTGGCTCCAGACCGCTCTGGTCGACCCGCCAGCTGTTCTCCTGCAGGCCGTCTCCCTCCGGGCGCACGGTAATATGGTACAGCGTATTGCGGCGCACGTCAAAATTGTTCCGGTTCTCTCCCAAGTAAAAGCGGTAGATGAGGCTTTCGCCGGGCCGGCTGTGCCAGCTGTCGGAGTGATATTCGGCCCGGATTTCCAAATAGGAACAGACCTCCTGGTAACGGCCGTCGGAGAACACCTTGCCGCGGTCGGTCTCTACATGCTCCAGCAGGTTGCCCTGGCAGTTTTCCAGCAGGTACAGGCGCACGGTTTCGCTGAGCCCTATGCTGGCGTCCCTGTTTAAGGCCGATACCTCCCAGCCGGATTTGTTGTACCCTACGGTGAATACCTGGGTGGCCGATTCGGCCTTGCTGGACCCTATGAGCAGAACGGACGAGGGGCATCCGCCCACCATCACGGAATTTACTTTGAAGCTTACATCGGCCTTGAGGGCCCTGCGGTCGATGTTCAGGTCGACGCGGGCCATCAGTCGCTCCAGGGGAATGACGACCTCTCCACTGCTTCCCACCACCTTCTCTTCCAGCACGGCGGCCATGGGAATGCCCTGGCTGTATTCGTCGGGATAGGCCAGGTGGTAGCGGTAGGCCCGGGCTTCTTCCAGGGTATGTACCGGGAGTTCGTAGCCCAGGTTGGCAGCGGCCACAAAGGTGTAGGGTACGTCTTGGAGAAGGCGGGTAGCGTAACTCACCCGGCCGCTCGGGGCATTCAGGCTGCGGGCAGGAACGTATACTTTCTCTTCCAGATAGCCGAAGGCATTGAATATGAGAAGGTTGTAATCGCCGATCCGGGTCTCGTCCGGGTCGGATGCACGCGTGGGAACCGCAGGTGATATGAGGCAGATCATTGTGGGGTAAGGCTGCGGTTCCGAGCGCGTGCAAGCGGCCAGGATCAATACACACAATATGAAAGAGCGATGGTGTGGCATGTTAAAAGCAAACGCTATAGGGGTCATAGCTGTTCCAGGGAACGGTACGGGTCTCTGTCCTCACAGTCTCGCTGTGGACGGGAAGGTCGGGGTCGGGGGAACCCATCCGTAGCAGGGTGATATCCATCTCCAGGAGCTCATCGGCCTGGAGGCCGGGTAGCTCGACGGGATAGTAACAGGTTTTCCCATCTATGCTGCCTTCCAGGACCAGGCGTGTTACGGGTTGCCCCAGCGTGGCTTCCCGGACGGGATTGGCATAACAGTAGAAGGTTTGGTTCAGGTATAGCCGCCCCGGCCCCACCGTGCCGCATCCCCCCTGCAAAATCATATCGGGATGCGGCAACCGGGCCACGGCCGCACTGTCCAGCGAACCGGGATTGATCCAGGCTATCGGTAGTCCCTCACTGTCCAGCGGACGGCATTCGATGCCTGCGTACTGCAAATAGATCCGTGCACAGGAAAAAACGGACGCGGCATACGGACGGTCGCCGAAATCGCAGGCGAGGGACCGCACCTGGATGGCGCTCAAGGGACTGCGAAGGCTCAGGTTTACTTCTTTGGATGCGCCGTCCTCCAGCAAGGCTTCTCCAAAGAGTAAAGGGTCCTCTGGCGCGTCTTCCATGAGCGAGAAACTATGTTTACAGATATCTCCATAGCTACGTATCTGGGCCCATAGCGGCGTTTCCCCGCTACGCCCCGATAGGATGACCAGCCGCTTGGCACCAGTCCCTGCCAGACCATATACCGGTGCCATTCCGTCCCAGCCGTTTACCTGCTGGTATGCGTCCAGATTCCGGGCCCCCAGGGCGTCGAAAAAAAACAAATCCAGGGTTTGCGGTATTGGATTTTTGGCCCATTGTATATAAATTTGTCTTCCTTTGCGGACATAGGGATCGGTATCGGCCTGCGTGCAGGAAGTTAAAAAGGCCGGACCCTGCATGACAGCAGTAATGATGGCCCCAGACATGAGGCATGCGAAACGCGGTAATGACAATGATGTGGAGTACAGTTTCATAGACATCCGGCCTGTTGGTTTGTGCGTGTTTCCCGTAAAGGAACTGGGACAAAGCTAGGCAAGCGCCAAGTTAAATCCCAGCATCGTAAAAAACATTGTGCGGTATCACAGTTTTTTTGCGATATTTTTTATGTTTTTTAATGGAATTATTAAGAAAAAAAACTGTTTCTTATGATTTATTGGCGCATTGCCCGACACCTGCGGACACTTATTCCTATCCTCGAAAGGCAGGCCGAATTCCTGAGTATCGCGGCTTCTCACCTGAGCCGCATGCAAACCGTCCATGATCCGGCAGCCTGGAAAACCGTATATAAGGAAATCCGTAACCTGGAGCATCAGGGGGATGCCCTGCTCACCGAATTCCGTGAGGAAATAGGGAAAAGGGTGTTTCTGCCCATTGGCCTCAGGATGGACTTGACTACCATTGCCATGGCTCTGGACGACAGCCTGGACGTTCTCAAGGACGCCTCCAACGCCATGCTCATATACAATCCCGCCAAGATAGACCCCCAGTTACAGGATCTGGCCCGCATCATCGTAGACGAGGCCAATGCCCTGCGCTCCCTTTTCCCGCTCCTGGCCGATGTGCGCAAAAACGCCTCGGCCATCACCCTTCATGCCGACAGGGTAAAGGAACTGGAGCACGACGCCGACGAGGCCTACGAGGATTATGTAGGCTACATCTTTGAAAAGGAACCGGACCTGCGGGAACTCACCAAATATAAGAACCTGGCCGAGCTCTATGAAAAGGCTACCGATACCCAGAAGCATGTGGCCGACTGCGTGCGCATCCTGCTTCTGAGGGATACCAGCCGATAGGATAACCTATATATAATATAAAAACAGAGACTGACCGAATGGCCAGTCTCTGTTTTAGTATGGGGCGGGGGATTAACCGCCGAAGTTGTCGAAGAGGATGCTCTCCGGTGCGACGCCCAGGGAATCCAGGAGGTCGCAGACGCACTTGGTCATCATGGGCGGGCCGCACATGAAGTACTTGATGTCCTCGGGAGCCTCGTGGTTCTTGAGGTAGGTCTCGTTCATCACGTTGTGTACGAAACCGGCGGTGTACTTCACGCCTGCAGCATCGGCTGCGGGATCGGGACGGTCCAGGGCCAGATGGAAGTGGAAATTCGGGAAATCTTTCTCGATCTCGGCGAAATCTTCCAGATGGCTTCCACCAGGGCGCGGGCGCCATAGAAGAAGTGCACTTCCTTCTTGGTCTTGAGGGTCTTGAACAGGTGCATGATGTGGCTGCGGAGGGGAGCCATACCGGCACCGCCGCCCACAAATACGTATTCCTGGCTGTCGGGGTCGTCCTTGGGGAGGAGGAACTCGCCGTAAGGACCGGAAATCATCACCTTATCGCCCGGCTTGCGGGAGAACACATAGGTGGAGGCGATTCCCGGAGGCACGCCGGGCACGAACTTGAAGACGCCCTTGGGCTGGGTGCGGTCGAACGGAGGGGTTGCGATACGCACATTCAGCTTGATGAGGTCTTTCTCGGCGGGATACGAGGCCATGGAGTAGGCACGGATGGTAGGCACCGTGTTCTTGAACTTGAGGCCGGTGATGCCGTACTTGTCCCAGTCGCCCTTGTAGATGTCGGCTACGCCCATGTCGGAGAAGTCGGCTTCGTACTCAGGGATATCAATCTGGATGTATTCGCCGCTCTTGAAGTCGATGTGCTCGCCCTCGGGCAGGCGTACGGTGAATTCCTTGATGAAGGTGGCTACGTTCTCGTTGGAGATGACCTCGCACTCGAGTTTCTTCACGCTGAGGGCGCTCTCGGGAACGGCAATCTGGATGTTGTCCTTTACCTTTACCTGACAGCCCAGACGCCAGCCTTCCTTAATCTGTTTGCGGGAGAAGAAGCCCGTTTCGGTGGGAAGGATGGTGCCGCCGCCTTCCAGTACCTGCAGTTTGCACTGGCCGCAGTTGGCCTTGCCGCCGCAGGCCGAGGGGAGGAAGATGCCGTGGTCGGCCAGGGTGTGCATCACATCCCCGCCGGGGGCTACTTCCAGTTCCTTGGTGCCGCCATTGATGTTGATCTTGACGGTGCCGGAAGGAGTAACAGCCGCTTTGATGACGAGCAGGAGCGCTACCAGAATCAGCGTCACAACTGTAATGACGATGATGGAGAATAGAATTGTATTACCCATAGTGCGTTCCTCCTACAAATCAATACCCATGAAGGTCATGAAGGCCATGCCCATGAGACCCACGGTGATAAAGGTGATACCCAGACCTTTGAGGGCGGCCGGCACGTTGGAGTAGCTCATCTTCTCGCGGATAGCCGCCAGGGAGACGATAGCCAGGAACCAGCCGATACCGCTGCCCAGGGAATACACGGTTGCCTCTCCATCCAATATTGAGGAAGTCTTTCTGCTGCATGAACAGGGAACCGCCCAGGATGGCGCAGTTCACGGCAATCAGCGGCAGGAAGATACCCAGGGAAGAGTAGAGCTCGGGAGAGAATTTCTCCACAACCATTTCTACAATCTGTACGATGGCGGCAATGACGGCGATGAACACGATAAAGCTGAGGAAGCTCAGGTCTACCCCCTTGACAAGGGCGTCGGGTGCCAGTACATAGGTGTTGAGCAGGTAGTTGATGGGAAGCGTGACCAGGAGCACGAAAATTACTGCGAGGCCCAGGCCAGCCGCCGTTTTCACATTCTTCGATACAGCCAGGAATGAGCACATTCCCAGGAAGTAAGCGAAGATCATGTTGTCCACAAAGATGGACTTTACGAATAAGCTAAGATATTCCATAAGGCGTCACAGTTTATTTTTCCTGCAGGTCTTTCTGGATGCTGCGCTGTACCCATACGATGCATCCCAGGAGGATGAGGGCGAACGGCGGCAGAATGACCAGGTTGTTGGGAACGTAGCCCATCCAGCCCAGGACATCGAACCCGAAGAGGGTGCCACTGCCCAGCAGCTCGCGGAAGAAGGCTACAATGATGAGGATGAGTCCGTAGCCGGCGCCGTTGGCAACACCGTCCAGGAAGCTGGGCCAGGGGCTGTTACCCAGTGCGAAAGCCTCGATGCGGCCCATCACGATACAGTTGGTGATGATGAGGCCGATGTACACGGACAGCTGTTTGTCAATGGCGTAAGTGGCTTCAAACGATTTGAGCACCTGGTCTACCAGGATGACCATCATGGCAACCACCACCAGCTGGACAATGATACGTACCCGCCCCGGAATGGTATTACGGAGCAGGGAAAGGATCAGGCTGGAAATGCCCGTGACCACAATCACGGAGAGGGCCATGACCAGCGCACCCTTCAGGGTGACGGTAACCGCCAGGGAGGAGCAGATGCCCAGCACCAGGACGGTAATGGGATTCCCCTTGAAAATGGGGTTCAGAATGGTTTCTTTAAGTTTTGCATTCATGGCTTATTCCTCCTCACAGTTATGGTGTTGGCAACCTTCGTGCTCGCCTTCGCAGGCCTCATGATGCTTCTCGCAGCCTTCGTGCTGGTGGCCTTCGCAGTTCTCGTGCTTGCCGCAGCAGGCTTTTTCGGCCGCTGCAGGGGCGCCGGAGAGGAAGTACTTGGCATAGGCGCCCAGCCAGGTGTCAATAGCGGCATCCAGGCCCTGGGAAGTCATGGTGGCGCCGGAGATGGCGTCAATCTTGTTGTCCACGACCGACTTGCCTTCGGCGTCCTTGGGAGCGCCGCCCTTCACGATGTCAAAGACATTCTTGGAAGAGAAGTCGGCTATCTCTCCTACGAATTCGGCCTGGAAGGAAGGGTCGTCCTTGATCTTGGCGCCCAGACCGGCGGTCTCGGACTCATGATCGAAGTAGGCGCCTTCAATGGTCTTGAGATTGGATGCAAAGGAGATGTAACCCCAGATGGGGCCCCACAGGCCGGCACCGTAGATGGGAACAACCGTACGGCCGTTCTTGAACACAAAGACGGGAAGCTCGGGCTCGCCGGTGGCGTTGGCACCACCCTTGATGTTGTAGTTCTGGCGCTTGAGGGCTTTGGGGCTGTAAACCTCAATGCCTTCCAGCTCCTTCACCACTTCTCCGTCCAGGTTGATGACAAAGGCCTTGTCAATTTCCTGGGCATATTTGTCCAGCTTGGCCACATTGCCCAGCTTGTCCAACTCGGCCTTGGTGCCGTACTGGGCGGCGGTGAGCATCTGGGAAATGGTCTCGGCCTTTTCGTTGGCGTCCTGCTTGCTCTTGAGGCTTTGGGACACAAAGGCCAGGAGCGCAGCCACTACCACCACGATTACCGTGGTGTAGATAACAGTATAAACGTTATTGTTGGTATTCATAGCGCAGGTCCTCCTTTAAGCGGTTTGTGCTTTTTTTGCCCTGCGGCTGGTGGCTACGGAAACCACGCAGTGGTCAATGAGCGGAGCAAAGGTATTCATGAGCAGGATAGCGAGCATCATGCCTTCCATGTAACCGGGGTTCCACAGACGCACCACCACGGCCAGGGCACCCACCAGGAAACCGTAAATCCATTTGCCGGTTTCGGTTTGGGCGGCGGTCACGGGGTCGGTGGCCATGAAGACGGAGCCGAACAGGAAGCCGCCCATGACCAGCTGATAGTAGCAGGGAAGGGTGGTGGCGCCGCCAATCTGGCCCAGCCAGCCTACCAGGAGGCCGCCGGCGAGGGAGCTCACCATGATCTTCCAGGAAGCCACACCGGTCCAAACCAACAGGCAGGCACCCAGGAGGATGGCAATGACGCTGGTTTCACCGGTACTGCCGGGAATGAAGCCCCAGAACATGTCCATGAAGGAATACTGGCCCACAGCACCGGTGGCGGCGTCAAAGGCGCCGTCGTGGGCGATGGCCAGCGGCGTGGCGGCACTTACTGCATCCACGTCCTTGAGGGCGGGCACCCAAGTCTTTGATACCCACACGCTGGAGCCGGACATGCTGGAAGGATAGGAGAAGAACAGGAAGGCACGGGCCACCAGGGCCGGGTTCCAGATATTCATGCCGGTACCGCCGAACACTTCCTTTACAAAGATCACAGAGAAAGCGGTGGCCAGGGCCAGCATCCACAGCGGAACGTCCACGGGGACGATGAGCGGAATAAGGAAGCCGGTAACCAGGTATCCCTCGTTCACTTCCTCCTCGCGGATTTGGGCCGATGCGAATTCAATGGCAAGACCCACCGCATAGGAGACCACGAACAGAGGCAGCATCCGGAGCAGTCCATACCAGAACATGT
This sequence comes from uncultured Bacteroidales bacterium, assembly GCA_905234285.1. Classification (GTDB taxonomy): domain Bacteria; phylum Bacteroidota; class Bacteroidia; order Bacteroidales; family UBA932; genus Cryptobacteroides. The sequence goes on along the minus strand of CAJOHK010000009.1, from coordinate 42,266 downwards.
GCCAGAAGCCCCAGTCAAGGCCATAGAGCGTAGAGGTCTGGAGACCCACATTGTACATGCCGAAGAGGGCTGCGGGCACCAGCGCAATAACAACCATAATCATGACGCGCTTGAGGTCGATACCGTCGCGCACGTGGGCACCCTTGAAGGTGACGGTGCCGGGAACGCGCAGGAAGGTGTCGAAGGCGTCTATAGAAGAATGAAGCCAGTACAGCTTGCCGCCTTTTTCTAAAAGGCCAGGTTTCTTTTCGTCTGCCATAGCTTATGCCATTTCTTTAATCATGAGGTCGATACCCTTTTGGATATAGGCCTGGATTTCGTTCTTGGAGGGGTCTACGTAGTCGCACAGGGCCAGATCCTCGGGGAGAACCTCGTAGATGCCGAATTTCTCCATCTTCTCAATGTCGCCGGCCAGGCAGGCTTTGATAAGGTAGATGGGGAAGATGTCCATGGGGGTTACATCCTCGAAGCACTTGGTCTCTACGAAGGCACGGGGGCCGCCGTGGAGGTTGGTGTCCATGTCGTACTGCTTCTTGGGGGTGAGCCAGGAGAAGTAGCACCAGGAGCTGCTGTGTACATTGGGACGGAAAGGCTTGGCCCAGCCGAACCATTCGCGCTCGTGGCCTTCCGGGAGGAGGGTGAGCTGGTTCTGGAAGAAGCCCAGGTAGCCGTCGGCGCCCAGATTCTCGCCGGTGAGGACGTCACCGCCCACTACGCGGATATCGGCCGGTACGGGCGTGATTTCTTTGACGGGCGTTCCGGGGAGGCAGACCACATAGCCTGTGCGGGTGGCTCCGGGGCCGGTGACCGCCACCTTGCGGGTGAGGTCCAGCTTGCCGGTGTTAACCACGTGGCCGATGGCGGCCAGGTGCAGCAGGGAAACGGTCCATACCAGTTCGCCCTTTTGGATGGGGGCGATGTGGCTGATTTGCACGCCCACGTTACCGGCGGGGTGCTTGCCGCTTACCGTGTGCAGGGTGGCATTCTCCAGTTTGTGGAAAGGAGAGGCCGATTGGGTTTCCTTGCGGATGCTCACATGCACAGGAGCAATCTTGGCCAGGGCGTCTATGCCGGCCTGGATGTCCTGCAGGGCATCGCCCAGAACGAAATCGGTGTTGGCTGCCAGCGGAGCAGTGCTGAATGACGATACGAAAATTGCCTTGGGGGTATCCTCGGGCTTGGCCATGATACCGTAGGGACGCTGGATGAGCGCACCCCACAGGCCGCTCTTGAGGAGCAGCTCCTTGGCTTCGGCCGCGGTGGCGGGGGCTTTGGCGCCCAGCTCGGCGTACTCCTGCTTGGCGTCGGCCTTGATGAGGACTGCCAGCAATTTTCTCTTCTGGCCCCTGACGATGCTCTCTACCTTACCGCTGACGGGCGAGGTAAACAGAATCTCCGGGCGCTGTTTGTCGGCCATCACGGGGGAGCCTGCCTTTACCGCATCCCCTTCCTTTACCAGGAGCCTGGGGACCAGGCCGGCAAAGTCGGTGGGCTTAACGGCAACGATGTCAGGACTCACGCTTTTGATGACTTCCGGGGCCGCAACACCCTTGATGGGGATGTCCAGACCCTTTTTCAAATCGAGATTGTTTGACATTATTGATACGGTTTGTGTATTGCTGTTTTACAACCCGCAAAGATACAAAGATTTTCCGGGATATTCAAGCCGGATTTCCTTCCATAATATGAGAAATAATCACTACCTTCGCATGGTTTAATTGTTGGCGTTATGAGCGAGATATTGCGAGATTTGAACGAGGAACAGCGAAGGGCGGTAGAGTGCTTGGAAGGGCCTATGCTCATCGTGGCGGGCGCAGGGTCGGGAAAGACCCGCGTATTGACTTCCCGAATTGCAAACCTGATAGACAAGGGTGTGCCTCCGGAGCGCATCCTGGCCCTTACTTTTACCAAAAAGGCTGCCGGGGAAATGAAGGAGCGCATCGCCCTCATGGTGGGGGAGCGTAGGGCCCGCCGCCTCTGGATGGGAACCTTCCACTCGGTGTTCATCCGCTTCCTCCGGGAATTTGCCGAGAGCATCGGCTTCCCGGCCAACTTTACCATCTACGACACCACCGACTCGGTGAGTGCCATCAAAACCTGCCTCAAGCAGCTCCAACTGGACGATAAACTCTACAAGCCCAAGGAAGTGCTGTCCCGCATTTCCCGCGCCAAAAATGATTTGGTTACCCCTACGCCCTATATGAACGGGGTGGGCGGCTACCGGCAGGACGACGTTCTGCACAAAAAGCCGGAGATTTATCGCATCTACGAAACCTATTGCAGGCTGTGCAAGCAGTCCGGCGTCATGGATTTCGACGACATCCTGCTGTACATGAACATCCTCCTTCGCGGGAATCAGGATGCGCTCTCTGCCATTGCCGGGCGTTTCACGCACATTCTGGTAGATGAGTACCAGGATACCAACATGGCCCAGTATCTGATCCTACGCAAACTGGCCGCCGGGCACCAGAACCTTTGTGTGGTGGGCGACGACTCCCAGTCCATTTATGGCTTCCGCGGCGCGCAAATCCAGAATATCCTCAATTTCAAAAAGGATTTTCCCACCTCCCGCACCTTCCGGCTGGAGTGCAATTACCGCAGCACCAGCACCATCGTGAACGCTGCCAACACGCTTATCGCACACAACGAGGGCCGCATCCCCAAGGAATGCCGTTCCATGGGAGAGGTAGGGGAGAAGATCCGCCTGGTGCGTTCCTTCACCGAGCAGGAGGAGGCATTCCAGGTGGCATCGGCCATCCTCATGCGCATGCGGGAAGACCGTGCCCAGTACGAAGACTTTGCCGTCCTGTACCGCACCAATGCCCAAAGCCGGGCGCTGGAAGAGCAGCTGCGCCGCCGCAATATCCCGTACATGATTTACTCGGGCAATTCCTTCTTCGAGCGGGCCGAGGTCAAGGACATGATGGCCTATTTCAAACTGGCAGTGAATCTGAACGACGACGAGTCCTTCAAGCGGGTGGTGAACAAGCCGGCGCGGGGCATCGGAGATACTTCCCTCAACGCCTTGGCGGCAGCGGCCCAGTCGGCCGGCGTGTCGCTCTTCCGGGCGGCGGGGCTGGAATCGCTGGAAAGTTTCGGCCTGCGTGGCGCCGCGGTCACCAAAATCCGAGCGTTCTGCAGCATGATGGAAAAAGCGGCACAGGAGACCCTGGAAGGCGATGCCTACGATGTGGCCATGTCCCTGGCCTCGGAGAGCGGCCTCTATCTCTTCTTCAAGGCCGATAATTCCGTAGAGGGCCAGGCCCGCTTTGCCAACGTAGAGGAATTGCTCAACAGTGTCAAGGCGTTCGAAGAGGAAGCCATGAATGCGGCAGAGGAAGAGTCATCGGCCGAGCAGCATCATACCCTGGCCGATTTCCTGGAGAATGTATCGCTGCTGTCCAATGTAGATGTGGCCGAGGACGAGACTAATAACAAAGTGGCCCTCATGACGGTGCACACAGCCAAGGGTCTGGAATTCCCTTATGTGTTTGTAACAGGCCTGGAGGAGAATCTGTTCCCCTCGGGCGGGTGGATGCTCACGCCCCAGGACCTGGAAGAGGAGCGGCGCCTGTGCTATGTGGCCATTACCCGGGCCAAGCGTGCACTGACGCTCTCTTTTGCCCGCACGCGCATGCGCAACGGAAAGCATGAATCCAATGCCCCCAGCCGCTTCCTGCGGGAAATCGCACCCCAGTATCTGGACCAGCCGCTGCGCAAAGAAGAGTTTGTGTCCTCCTCGCCCTTCGAGGAAGAGGATGACCAGACGCGGGGCTTTGTGTGGAAGAAACCCTCGCCCCAGCCGGCCGTCCAGCGGCCTTCCCAGACGTCGCTACCCCAGCGGCCCGTGACGCCGGCCAAGCCGCCGGTGATTGATCCCGGTTTTGTGCCGGATCCCATGTCGTCCATCCATGAAGGGGACCGCATAGAGCATAACCGCTTTGGTAAGGGATTGGTGCTGGAAGTGACGGGACAAATCCCGGAATTGAAGGCAAAAATACGGTTTGAGCAGTACGGTGAAAAACTTCTTTTGCTAAAATTTGCAAAACTAAGGCATATTTAATCCTAAAAAGTGTTTGTAAATTCAGATTAAATACTTATTTTTGTTGCGAAGTTTTTCATAGTTTAAGTTTAGGTTAAGTAATCGGCCCCCTGTAGTGATACAAGAGGCCGATGAATTTTTGGGATAATTTGTGCTATCCGCAGTAGAAATACTGCGCTACAAGCTGGTGCATCAGTCCTTCATTGTGACGGGCTGCTTCGTGCAGATTGGCATCTTCGTGAGCCTTGAGGGCTTTGAGAATACCGTCTATCATCCGGGGGCGGAATACATCGCAGGCTTCATAAACGGCACGGTCTTTGGCCAGGCACTGGGCGCTCTCGGCGCAGCAGGTGGGCAGTTGCTCCAGCGTGGCCAGTCGGCTGGCGTTCTCGCTCTTGTGGATATCCATGTCCACATAGGTCTCGCGGGCCAGTTTTAGCGCTTCTTCTTCCGGCATCTCCAGGCCGATACGGGCGGCTACGCACAGGCCGGCCATGAGCTGGTAGATATCGGCCGAGCAGTCCGGTGAACGCATCTCGAAGGTTTGCTTGGCGGTGGTGTCGTGGGGGGTGGAAGGCTCCTGCAGGTTGGTGGCGTGGCACATGTCGGTGCCAGAGCTCCAGCCCAGCGGTACGCGCACCAGCGCGCTGCGGTTGCAATCGCCCCAGCAAACGTTGGTGGGGGCTTCCTGATGGGGCACCAACCGGAAGTAGGAGGTAGGATTCTTGTTGCCGAAAGCCGTAATGGACGGAGCCATCTTCATGAGACCGGCAATGGCGCGGCGGGCTTCGTCGCTTAGCTTGCCGTCCTGGCCCAGGGTGGCATTGCGGCCATTTTTCATCAGGCGCATGTGGATGTGCATGCCGCTGCCGGCTTTGCCCGTGGTAATCTTGGGCGCAAAGCTTACGTCCAGATTATAATGATAGGCGAGGTTGCGAATCACCCATTTGGCCAGCAGCAGCTGGTCGGCGGCAGTTTCTACCGGGCAGGGGAGGAATTCAATCTCGTTTTGCTCATAGATTTTGCCGTCCAGTGTAAAGTTGCCCACCTCGCTGTGACCGTATTTGATTTGGCCGCCGGTTTTGGCCACATGGTCCATGCAGGCGCGGCGGAAATCGTTCATCTTGGCAAACGGCTCGCTCTCGTGGTATCCCTTTTGGTCGGTGGCGGGGAACAGGGGATCCTGGTCGCAGATTACGTAATATTCCAGTTCTCCCATAGCCTCGAATTCCAAACCGGTAGAGGTTTCGAAGGCTTTCTCGGCTCTTAGCAGCGTGGCGTGAGGCGCGCAGTCGAACGGCTGTCCGCTCTTGTCAAAGAAGCTGCACAGGAAGCACAGGGTAGGAATCTCGTTGAAGGGATCTACAAAAGCTGTGCGGTAGCGGGGAATGACGTACAGGTCGCTGTTGCCGGCCTCGATGAAGGAGGGGAACAGGCTGGAGCCGTCTACGCGCTCTCCTTCGGTGAGGACGGTCTCGGCGTAGGCCAGGCTATTGACGGTAAAGTTGAGGGTTTTTACCCGGCCGTCCTCGGCGGGATACATGAAGTCAATCATGCGGATGCCCTGCTCGCAAATAAAATGCAACAGGTCTTCCCGGGTAAAATCCTGGGGATTTTTCTTAAGAAAAGCAACAACCTCGTTCGGGTTCAGTGTCAGGTTTTTGTCCATTATGCGGTTTTTGGTTATTGGGGACACAAAGATAACAAATCTTTTGGGATTATACCAGCTTTACCCCGGCATGTGTGTGAGAAGTATTTTGTATCTTTGTCCCAAGCGTATGAAACCAATTGTTACATGGGGCTTTGCCCTGTTTGGGGGCCTTCTTTTTGCCGCCTGCACCCCGGCGGTAGACCTTTCCGGTACGTGGGATTTCTGTCTGGATGCAGAGGGAACGGTCGCTCCCGACGCTGTTTTTGACGACAGCATCGTCTTGCCGGGAACTACAGACCTGGCCGCTCTGGGTGTATCCCGCCGATAATAGGCCCGACAAGTCGGGTGTGCTCATCGTGCACTGGCTGGATCAACCGGTCCTGGAGGCCGTCAAGGAGGGTGCCTCTGTTCTGCTGATGCCCACCGACACCACCAACACGGTGGGCGGGCTCTTCCAAACGGATTATTGGAACTACCGCATGTTCAAGGAAATCTGCGAGAGCAACGGCAAACCGGTTTCGCCCGGTACGCTCGGCCTTCTCATCGATGCCTCGCACCCGCTTTTCCGGGAATTCCCCACCGAGGAATCTACTTCCTGGCAGTGGTTTCCCATAGTGAAGGCCTCCCGCCCCCGGATTCTGGACAACATGGAGGGCATTCGGCCCATTGTTCAGGTCATAGACAATGTGGAGCGGAACCATTGGCTGGGCCTGGTGTACGAATACCGGATAGGGAAGGGCCGGGTCCTGGTTTGCTGCGCCAACCTGGAAGAGGTGACCGCCTGGCCCGAAGGCCGCCAATTCTACCGCGCCCTTCTGGACTACCTGCGGGAGCCGGTATTATAATTCCAATCGTAATACGCGTATGGGGGTGTCTTTCCCTTGCTCCGGGTCCACTACGGTATCTCCGGTGGCAATAAAGCCGCATTTTTCCATTACGCGGCCCGAGGCTGGATTGTCGATGAAATGGCCGCTGATGAGCGACTTGATGTCAGTAGTTTTACGGATGTGGTCAATCATCAAGCGGAGTGCCTCCGAGCAGATACCACGGTTCCAGTAAGGCCTGGCTACCCAGTAGCCGGTAATAGGCTCACCTTCCCTGGCCGGCAGGTTGCAATTGCAGGACGGACCATAACCCATGGCGCCGATGGCCTCGCCTGTTTCTTTCAGGACAATGGCCCAGGTGTTGGTGGCATCGTTAAAAACAGTCCGGATAATCTCCAGACTCTCCTCTACGCTCTTGTGCGGCGGCCAGCCGGCACGAGGGCCGACTTCCGGGTCGCTTGCATATTTGAACAGTGTCTCGGCGTCGCTTTCCTGCCAGGGGCGCAGTAAGATTCTATCAGTTTCCATTAGCACAAAGATAAGCAATTATTTGCTATCTTTGCCTGAAACACAGATTAACTGATATGCAGAACTTTGAGTATTGTACCCCTACCCGCCTGATTTTCGGGAAAGGCGTCATCGAGAAACTGCCCGGTGTGATGGCGCAGTTCGGAAAGAAGATTCTCCTCACCTACGGCGGAGGCAGCATCAAGAAAATAGGCCTGTACCAGAAGGTCCTGGAGTTGCTGGACGGCTTCGAGATGGTGGAGCTTCCCGGCATTCAGCCTAACCCTAAATATGACCCCAGCGTGCTGGAGGGTGTGCGCCTGTGCAAAGAGCACCAAGTGGACGTCATCCTTTCCGTGGGTGGCGGCTCAGTGCTGGACTGCTCCAAAGCCATTGCCGCCGGCGCATGCTATGAAGGAGACCCCTGGGACTTGATATCCTATCAGGTAAAGGCAAAGGCGGCCCTGCCCATCGTGGATATCCTTACCCTGGCCGCCACTGGCAGCGAATACGACTGCGGCGGCGTAATTTCCCGTACGGAGACCAACGACAAAATCGGCTACATCGACCCGCTGCTCTTCCCGGCCGTATCCTTCCTGGACCCCACTTATACGTTCACGGTGAGCAAGGGCCAGACAGCCGCCGGCATTGCCGATGCCATGAACCATATCCTGGAGCAGTACTTCTGCGAGGACGCCACACTCATGAACGACGGCTTCTGCGAGGCTGGCCTCAAGAGCCTGATGGTCAATGGAATAAAGTGCCTGGAGAATCCGGAGGATTACACGGCCCGGGCCGAGATGATGTTCGTGTGCACCCTGGCCTGCAACAACATCATGTCGCTGGGTAACAGCCCTTCCGGCTGGCCGATGCACGGCATCGAGCATGCCCTCAGCGGCTACTACGACATTACCCATGGCTGGGGCCTGGCCATCATCACGCCCCGATGGATGCAGCACATCCTGAGTGAGCGCACCCTGTCCCGTTTTGTCAAGTACGGTGTCAATGTCTTTGGCATTGATGCATCGCTGGACCCGTGGGAGATTGCCCGGAAGGCCATTGACGAGACCTATCAGTTCTTCGAGAGTGTTGGCATTCCTATGCACCTGCGTGAGTTGGGCATTGACGATAGCCGCATTGACGAGATGGCCCATCACATTGCCGTGAACGAAGGCCTGGAGAATGCATACGTTCCTTTGGACGAAAAGGCCATCAAAGAGATTCTGGTTGCAAGTTTGTAATTTTGATCAACGATGATACTCACCGGAATGCCGATATGATTACGTCCTTGAGTTTCTCTCTTTCAACCTGCCAAAATCGTCCCATCCGGGTTGCATTTTGCCTTTTAGGCAATCCTGGACAAAGCGCTGCAGGGCCTTCTGCGCCTGTTCTTCTCGGCCGGTTTGCCGATAATGTTGAATGTAATCTACCCGGATGCGGCGGTAGGTATCCGGGAAGGCCGTGTAGTTGGCCCAGGCCTTTTCATCGGCCTTGATGGCATCAAGAACCCAGTCTTCAAAGACAAATAGGGAAGGATCAAGGTCTGGGGTCACCGCTAACCCGGCGGGTGTCATTTCCCCTAGCTGAACCAGCCGGCGGCAGCGGATTAGGTTCCGTTCGCACCAGTTGCTCCCTTTGCGACGTGGCGTGAAATGCTGGACCGGTTTTCCCTCGTCAATGCGCTTTATGGTGCTGTCTATCCAGCCGAAGCAAAGGGCAACCTCAACAGCATCTACATACCGCACAACACCGGGACAATCAGCGGCGGCCCGGTTCACTCGTAGCCAGAAATCACTCACTTTGTCGTGATTCTCCTGGTACCACCGGTACAATTCCTCCCGGGTGTGTATGTTAAGCAGGTTAGTTACTTCCATAGCGTTGGATAGGCTTCTATGGCATCCCGGAAGGTGAGGCCGGCGTTCTCCCGCAGCCAGCTTCGCCGGAGCACTGGTCCACTATGAATTGAACGAAATCAGGGTTACAAGCCATACATTATCATGTATGCAGCGAAGATACTCATTTTCTGCCACATTAGGAATTATTTGCTAACTTTGTGAGCCATAACCTCAACCTAAAGAAATGTTTTACAGCTTTAAAAAGGGCATCATGTGCAGGGCATTGGACAAAAGGAACAAGGAAAAGCCTTTTGTTTATGAGTATGCGGAGAATTATTCTCTGGAAAGCGAGCATGATCCCCTGCTGAATAACTCCTATTATTTTTCCGCGCATGACGGGCAGCTGTCATTCTTTGCGCGTCTTGGAAAAAGAGTCAATGAAGACGAGACCTGGTTTGCCATCTATACTGACGGCACCCTGTACTCTTTGAAACAGGATTTATTCCCCCATGGAGGGTCCCCTGTCCATATTGAAAAAATTGACGGGGAATGGACCATTTCCTTTGAGGGAATTCTGAATGAGAGTGACCGCATCAGTTTCAAGGCCCGGTTCATAGCTACCCGGAAGCCCATTGATTTCACCAGCAATATGCCCCCCGAAAGAATGGCCACTGGCATTGCCAATGAGAAATGGAACAAGAGCTTTTTTGACGCCCTGCAAAACGTCAGTGGCCAGTGTCATTATGAGCAGGAAGGTATTCTGGAAGGGCAGCTTACATTAAATGGCGTTTCAAAGGATTTCCAATTACCCTGCGTGCGGGACCATTCATTCGGCAAACGGGATTGGGATTATATGAATAATCACCTTTGGCTCATGGCGGTATCCCCTGTCCTTCAGTTTAACTACTCACTGGTTTCCTATCCTGTCATAAGCGTTCTGGAGGTGGGAAATTACCGGGATCAGGAGGGCATGCATTATATGATGCAGGCCGATATTGACTTTCAGGCAATCAATTCCGGGAAGGTTCCGGAGAGCCTGGCTTTCAATATAAGGCTGGATAATCAGCGGACTTTGCCTGTAGAGGCCAGGTTTATTACGGGTATCACCTACCCCTTCAAGAATGGCCAGTATCTCCTGCATGAAAATATTGCGGAGTTCAGCATTGACGGACAAGTGTGCCGCGGGATTTTGGAAATTGGGTTCAACAGAGATGAAACCAGGTATTTCAACCAGCGTAATCTGAGCAAAATCAAAAGATGACAATATATCAGTTAGGTGAGATCCCTCAGGCTGTTTATCAGGCCATCGGAGGGAAAGCAAGAGGGCTGGATCTACTGGCAAGACACAACTTCCCTGTACCAAGAGGTTTTGTTTTGACAGAGTTGGATTCTATAGATGAAGAAGCTGTTTTTCAAGCATTTGACGCACTGAATGTGGGGCGGGTTTCCGTGCGTTCATCGGCCTCAAATGAAGACCAGTCAAACATTTCCAATGCGGGCCAATATGAGACGTGCCTGTTTGTGAACCGTTCAAGCCTCATGGACAGCGTCAGGCGCTGCCTGGCATCTGCAGATTCCACCCGAGTCCAGGACTATGCCCGCCACTTTGATTTAGGCAGGGCCAGCATGAACATAGTTGTTCAGGAGATGGTGGACAGCGACAAAGCCGGCGTGCTGTTTACCGCCGGGCCGAATAATGGATCGGCCATACTGATAGAGGCGGTGGAAGGCCAGGGAGAGAATCTGGTTTCAGGGCAGGTGTCCGCACATCGCTATGAGATTTCCAGAAAGAATTATAGGCCCTGCGGTGATGACCTTCTCACAGAAACTGAGATTAAGCTCCTCTATGAGACCGGGAAGAAGATAAGGGCCTGTTTTGGAGATGACAAGGACATAGAATGGGCCATCAAGGACGGTAGTTTATTCCTGCTCCAGATGAGGCCCATCACCACGGAAATAATCGACATTGAGGAGTTTGACCGTGATGACGACGTAAGCGGGCATCTTTTTACCAAAAGGAATGTTGGAGAAATGATGCCGGGGGCCGTAACTCCCCTTACCTTGTCAACATCGGCCAAAGCCATAGACTATGGAATGCGTTATATGCTTTTCCTTGCCGGGGTATATGACTCTCCCTACGACGAAAAGCCTTTGAGGCTCATCTCCTCCATATCGGGGCATCTGTTCTTCGATATGAATCTGCTTTACAACATGCATGCAAAGGTGGGCATTGCACGCCCTCAGGACATGAATCTGTCCATTATGGGAGAATACCATGATTACCCTCCCATTACCATCCCTCTTTCCAACCCGGTTGTGCGTGCCGTCAATTCCGTCAAATTCCTGAAATATGTGTTGTCCGGCCATAAGGCAATGGGAAAATTTGACAAACTGCTTACCAAAGTGCATTTCCCTGAGACAAATTCTTACCTGGAATTATACAAAAGCATAGATGCAAATCTGGCATATCTGGATGAGAGTCTCATTTACCACTATGCCTCTTCCTCCTATTCCGGCAGCGCCACCAGCACGCTCTATCACATGGTGGACAAGTTTTTCCCGGACAAAAAAGAGTATCAGTCTTTCCTGTCACATCTTCTAAGCAGTATTCCCGGCATAGAAAGTGCCGATATCCTGTCCCGCCTCCAGAAAATAGCCATTTGCATTAAAGAGAAGGAGCCCCGCGCCAGGGATTTCAGAGCCGATAAACTGCTGGAATTCATAAAAAATGACACTGAGATAAACGGAAAGTACCGGGATTTCCTCACCCATCACGGACATAGGTGCATAAAGGAAGCGGAGCTCAGAAACAAGCCCTGGAGAGAAGATGAGATTCCGCTGATGAATTATCTTCTCAGCATAGTGAAATCTCCGATGAATCTATCTCATGGAGATGAGAAGATAAACTACAGGAAGGAGTTCTCATTTATCCGGAATCCCCTTCTTAAAGCGGCAGCCATATCTTACGCCAAAAAGGCCAGACAGGCTGTTGTGGACCGTGAATACACAAAGTCACGCCTCATTGAGATAATAGACCTGTTCAAGACGCAATATGCCCGCCTGGCGGCTCTTCTTTTGGCCGATAATCTTCTCTCCGATCCAGACCTTATCTATTTCCTGACTCATGAGGAAATAGGAAAGCTCATCAACGGAGATTCCAAGCTTCAGTCACAAGCCGTGAGACGGCGGAAAGCCCATGCAATTCAGGAGGAATTGTCGTTTGACGACGTCTATATCGGCAAACCCGTTGCAAATGTCTTTGACGCAGAAGATTATGACGGCCATATCACCGGCGTTCCCGTTTCCAACGGTGAATGCGAGGGGATTGTGAGGATAGTTAATTCGGCCGATGACGCCAATCAGCTTCAGAAAGGAGAGATAATGGTGGCAAGGTTCACGGATATAGGCTGGACCCCCTACTACTCCATTGTCAATGGCCTGGTAACGGAAATCGGCTCATCCCTGTCCCACGGCGCCGTTGTTGCCAGGGAGTACGGCCTACCCACCATTGTAAACGTAAAGGGCGCCACCAAACTGCTGAAAAACGGAGACCACATTGTGATGAATGCCAGTAAGGGCACCATACGGATTATAGGATAATGTATTCTGATAGCAAGCCTGTAGCACGCCCCGTAATGCGCGGTTGTCTCCACGGGCACCGTTCCACCCCACTACAAACGCGAAGAAGGCAACTCACTTTTGAGTCACCTTCTTCTATCGTAGTAGACTACCCCTTCCAAGTATCGAACCTGGTGAGGGGGCTGGAGGTATTGTTGGAGGGTTTCATCGGTACCGGATAGACAGAATAGCCATTACATTTTTATAATTACTATTTTATGATAATTATTTTATTGTAATATGGTTTCTTTTGTTTACCTTTGCAGGAGATAAACGATTGTGCATATGAAGAACCCTTTTGTCACCAACGGTTATGCCGGTTCTGAATACTTCTGTGACCGCGTTCAGGAGACCGCGACAATTCGCAACCTTCTCCTCAACGAGAATAGTATTGCCCTTATTTCTCCCCGTCGTCTGGGAAAGACAGACCTGATCTGGCATGTCTTTGATGACAACGCTATCAAGAAGGATTATCATTGCTTTGTCGTGGATATCTATGCCACCAAGAATCTGAGCGACTTCGTGAATATGCTTGGGAAGGCGGTTATAGATGAGTTACGGCCTAAGGGGAAGAAGGTCTGGGAGAAGTTCATCAATGTGGTATCCTCCTTGCGCCCGGAGATTTCTTTCGACATAAACGGAATGCCGGTATGGAGCGTAGGCCTCGGTGCCTTAAACAATCCTTCCATCACGATGGATGAGATATTCACTTATCTGAATGATGCAGACAAGCCGTGTCTGGTCGCAATAGATGAGTTCCAACAGATTACACGTTATGATGATCCGACCATAGAAGCTACCATCCGGACCTATGTGCAACGCTGTACCAATGTGCACTTTATTTTTTCCGGGTCCCAGCGCCATATGATGAATGGAATGTTTACTTCTCCTTCGCGTCCCTTCTATCAGGCTGTCACCGTCATAAACCTGCAACCGCTGGACCTTCAAGTATATACGGACTTCTGCATAGGGAAGTTCGAGTCGGCGGGCAAGCATCTGGAAAAAGAGGTTGTTGCTATCCTGTATGAACGTTTCGAAGCCGTGACCAGTTACATGCACCGCATATTGAACGTCTTGTATTCAAGGACAGAAACCGAAAAAACCTGCACCTCTGATATGGTGGACGAGGCTATCGAGTTCATCATCAGGCTTTCTTCAGATACTTATGAATCACTTTTCTACCAGATGCCGGAAAAACAGCGCCTGCTTTTCCTTTCTATTGCTCAGGAAGGCAAAGCCAGTGAGGTTACAGGTGGGAAATTCATAAAAAAACACAAACTCAATTCGGCAAGCAGCATCAGTGCCGCACTAAAGGGCCTGCTGGAAAAAGATTTCATCACAATGGACAGAAATGTGTATTCTGTTTATGATCAGTTCTTTGTCCTTTGGCTCAAATTCAAAGGACTGATTTGAAGATTCATTTCCGAATTTCAGCAAAAGGCCCCATTCTTTCAATAATAAACAGCATATGAAGACTCTGCATTTAGACAGTTTTGAGAAGGAAATCAATGACAGGATTCTTGAACGTGGCTGCGAGTATTATCTTTTAGCAAAACTGCCTCTTGCATATCGCTGTTTTACAAAACGATACAGCGTCAATTATCAAATACGCAGAGATGTTGTGGCTTGAAGGATATCCGTTTTATCAGCATGAAGATGGAGAAACGGTCTATGACTACTACTCCCTTCTCAGAGAGACCGTGGGTGAAAAGGCCTGGCCCCAATACATTGAGGCATTCGCCCATCGATTGCGAAAGGGATCATCATGGTTTAGTGATTCCTATGCCGATTTATGCATAAAAGAAAAGTATCCCAGACGCCCCGCTCTGCTTGATGAACTTGACAACGTATAAACGCAAGAGCCAGTCTAAAAGGCTGACTCTCATTTGCTTAGTAGCGGAGGCTGGACTCGAACCAACGACCTCCGGGTTATGAGCCCGACGAGCTACCGACTGCTCTACTCCGCGGTTTGGGAATGCAAAGGTAAGCTGTTTTTTTGGAAACTCCAAATTTATTTCAAGAATTTCAGGATGGCGGGCAGGTCGGCGGCGGGGAAGGCCTGCTGCTGGCCCGTTACTAAGTTCTTGATATTCACCGTACTTGCTTCCATTTCATTGCTGCCGTTGATGGAGATGAACGGGATGGCCTTTTTGTCGGCGTAATCGAACTGTTTCTTGAGCTTGGTGGCCTCAGGGTATACCTCTACGGCTACGCCGGCGGCGCGAAGCTGTGCGGCAACGGGCAGTACATAGCGCAGTTCATCGGCCCCCATGACGGCAAAGAGCAGGCGGGGAGAGGATTCCAGCGAGGCGGGGAAGAGCTCCAGGCCGGTGAGCACGTCGTAGATGCGGTCGGCGCCGAAGGAGATGCCCACGCCGGAGAGGTCCGGCAGGCCGAAGATGCCGGTGAGGTTGTCGTACCGGCCACCGCCGCAGATGGAGCCAATTTCCCAATCCAGCGCCTTTACCTCAAAGATGGCGCCGGTGTAATAGTTGAGGCCGCGCGCCAGAGAGAGGTCCAGTTGCACAGGCTGGGAAACGCTAGCGGCCGAAATGAGGCCGAAGAGTTCCTCCAGCTCATCCAGGCCCTTGAGGCCCTCCTCCGAGCCGATACCGCTGGCGCTTCCGCCCTGGAAGAGGGCGCGCATGGAAGCGAGTTTTTCCTCGAAGGAGCCGCTCAGCTGCAGAATTTGCTCGATGACGGCAATGCCGCTGGCTTCCAGGCCTTTTTCGGCCATTTCTTCCTTCACTTTTTCCAGGCCGATTTTGTCCAGCTTGTCTATGGCAACGGTAATGTCCACCACTTTGTCGGGGGCGCCGGCTATTTCTGCAAAACCAGTGAGGACCTTGCGGTTGTTGATGTGAATGCCCACGCGAACGCCCAGCTTGCTAAAGACGGCATCTACCATCTGTACCAACTCCAGCTCGTTCACCTGGCTGCGGCTGCCGATGACGTCTACGTCGCACTGGTAAAACTCGCGGTAGCGGCCCTTCTGGGGACGGTCGGCCCGCCAGACGGGCTGAATCTGGTAGCGCTTGAAGGGGAAGGAAATCTCGTTCTGGTGCTGCACCACGTAGCGGGCGAAGGGCACCGTAAGGTCGTAGCGGAGGCCTTTTTCGCAAATCTGGGGCGTCAGCGGCTTGTCAAAGTCCACGCCGGCAAAGGCATCGCCGGAATTGAGGATGCGGAACAGCAGTTTGTCACCTTCTTCGCCGTACTTGCCCAGCAGGGTGGAGAGGTTCTCCATGGCCGGCGTCTCGATTTGCTGATAGCCGAAGGAGCAGAAAACACTGCGGATGGTATCGAATATATAGTTTCTCCGGGCCATTTCTTTTTGGCCGAAGTCACGCGTTCCCTTGGGGATGGAAGGTTTTTGAACTGCCATTGTGCGAAATTTTTTACAAAATTAGTAAAAAAAGCTTATCTTTGTAGTCAGCAAGCGAGATTAGCTCAGTTGGTAGAGCGTTGGCTTCCCAAGCCGAAGGTCGCGAGTTCGAGACTCGTATCTCGCTCAATAAGTGATGCTTACACTTAGTCTTACTTCTCCATCCACAACTTTATCTATCCGTGAAATGAGGCCATCGGCATTGGTCTCGTATTCTATTTTCACTTGTTGGGTAAGGACGTCATCCTCGCACCAGTCTTCTACGGTCTGGGTATAACTCCAGATGAGTTTAGAAGGTCTGGGACCGGCCATGCCAAAGCGGAAGTAGGGCTCGCTGGGGAACATGAGGGCCGTGGGGTCTACACCCGTGAACGGGTTGTCGGTGGGGGAATAGACAATGTTGGTGATGCTGAGGCCCACGCTGGGATCGCTGCTGTCTATCTTCACAATGTTGCCATCGGGACTCCAGGTATATTCGGTGCTGTCGGTCCCGTCACTGGTTAAATCGTAGAGGAGCGATTTCACCATCAGGCCGTCCTGGTAAGTGAAGTTAAGATTACTCCCCAGATAGTAGGTTTCCAGTTCTTCGTCGTAGCTTTCTCCTTCATGCACATAGACGGCATGCTGGAAGTCGCCCTGGAAATCGGCCTGGGAGTCAACGTCCCGGCCCCAGATTTTCTCTTTTATCTGGGCGCTGTTTTCCTTGTAGGCGTATTTCCACGAGTGAGCGTGGTGCTTGCCGTCGTAGGAGGAATCCCAGTTATTTTCAATTTGCACGATGCGTCCCTGTGCGTCGTATTTGAAAGTGTAGGTTTCCGGATCCCCGGGATTATAGTTGACCACGTAGGATTTTACGGCCGGGTACTGGCCTTCCGGTGCAGTTCCGCAGGAGATGGCCAGGAGGGCAAGGAGATAGAGGCAGTGTTTCATATCAGGATGTGTTCCAGGGTTAACTTGGGGACAAAGTGCACGCCGTCTTTGCGGTAGTAGCTGAGCGGCATGCCCGGGGTGGCGGGCACCAGGAAGATGTTCTCGGCGGGTTTGCCGATGGCCAGGATGGCGAGAGGTTCCAGCGGCAGGTCCAGTGCCTGCCGGAGGGCGTCCTTCCTGAAATTGAGGATGAAAATGCCGCCCAGGCCCATCTCGGAGGCCTTGAGGAGGATGCTTTGCGCGGCAATGCCCAGGTCCATGTCCACTACGCGGTCCTCCGGGATGGCGCTGCAAATGACGATGAAGGCCTGCGGCTCGGTGCCCGGCTTGGGCAGATGTTCCTCCGGCAGTGCGGCGCCCAGCGTGATGAGGGGGAGCACTTTTCCGGCATCGGCGGCGGTGACCAGCCGATAGCGAAGGGGTTGACGGTTCATTCCGGAGGCTACCAGCGTGGTGACACTCACCAGCTTGCGGAGTTCTTCCTCCGTGACCACCTTCCTGGGATCATAGCCCCGGTAGCTGCGGGTGCGGTGGAGCAGCGTATCCAGGGAAGGCCCGCCTTTCCGGATGACTTTTTTGCTTTGCTGCGCCAGCTCTTCCTGCCTTTTTTCCAGATAGTTATCGGCCATATGCGTGCGTTTTTGCAAATCTAACGCATTTTTGTTTTTTTTGCAATTTTTTAGGATGGGCAATGGTTCGGCACAATATGGACGTAATTTTGTGCCCAGAAAACATATTGATTATTCGCAGAGATTTTCATATCTTTGCCCTTGCGGTTCAGGATGCCCGCACGTTATTTAAATAAAGATTGCAGTATGGCAAAAGAAGCAGAAGAAATGAATGTGAACGCCGCCAAATTGAAGGCGCTCCAGGCAACCATCGACAAAATCGAAAAAGACTTTGGAAAGGGTACCATCATGAAGCTGGGGGACCAGCCGGAATGGGACGCTTCCCAGGTAATCCCTTCAGGTTCCATTTCCCTGGACCACGCGCTGGGCATCGGCGGTTATCCCAAAGGCCGCATCATAGAGATTTACGGGCCGGAGAGCTCCGGTAAAACCACCCTGGCCATCCATGCCATCGCCCAGGCGCAAAAAAGCGGGGGCATTGCCGCCATCATCGACGCCGAGCACGCCTTTGACCGCACCTACGCTAAGGCGCTGGGCGTGAACCTGGACACCCTCCTCATCTCTCAGCCGGATAACGGTGAGCAGGCGCTCGAGATTGCCGACAACCTCATCCGCAGCGGTGCCGTGGACATTGTGGTCATTGACTCCGTAGCCGCCCTCACTCCCAAGGCCGAGATTGAAGGAGAAATGGGAGAGAACAAAGTGGGTCTGCAGGCCCGCCTCATGAGCCAGGCCCTGCGCAAGCTCACCGCCAACATCTCCAAAACCAATACGTGCTGCATTTTCATCAATCAGCTGCGTGAGAAGATTGGCATTATGTTTGGCAATCCGGAAACCACCACCGGCGGTAACGCCCTTAAGTTCTATGCCTCCGTGCGCCTGGACATCCGCCGCACCACCCAAATCAAAGACGGTGACGAGGCCCTGGGCAACCACGTCAAGGTAAAGGTGGTCAAAAACAAAATGGCCCCGCCCTTCAAAAAAGCCGAGTTCGACATTGTCTTCGGGGAAGGAATTTCCCGTTCCGGCGAAATTGTGGACCTGGGTGTAGAGCTGGGACTTATCCAAAAGTCCGGATCCTGGTTCTCCTACGGGGAAACCAAACTGGCCCAAGGCCGCGAGGCTGTCAAAAAGCTCATGCTGGACAATCCCGAGCTGGCCGAGGAAATCGAATCTAAAATCCGCGAAGCCCTGGCCCAGATTCAGGACTAAGGGGCTCTCTATAATGCTGTAGGGGACTGTTTTCGCCCTTTGCGGCATTCTTACCCTATTTAAAGGCTAAAACCAAGGTAAGATCGTCATAACTGACAATCTTTCCTTAAGTATTGCCCCCAAACTGGGGTAAGATTGCGCTGCTAGGCTTTATCTTCCTCCAGGGCCTTTTGGTAACACTCACGGCAGAGGGGCTCGTAGGTGTCTTTCTCTCCAAGGACCACCAGTTTTTTGGAAGCGGAGAGGCGGTGGGAGTGGTTGGCCAGGGCGCCGCAGCGGACGCAGATGGCGTGTACTTTTTGCACATCCTCTGCGATGGCCATGAGACCGGGCATGGGGCCGAAAGGCTTACCCATATAGTCGGTATCCAGGCCGGCAATGATTACGCGCACGCCGCGCTTGTTGGCCAGCTCCTGGCAAACCTCTATAATACTGTTGTCAAAGAATTGGGCTTCGTCGATGCCTACAACCTGAACGTCCGGATCAATGTCCAGCATAAGCTTGGGGTTGTTGATAGGGGTGCAGGAAATGCTGTGGGAATCATGCGATACCACATCCAGCTCTGAATAACGGGTGTCGATGGCCGGCTTGAAAGTGGCTATTTTCTGTTTAGCGAACTGGGCCCTTTTGAGCCTTCTGATCAGTTCTTCTGTTTTACCCGAGAACATGGAGCCGCAAACCACTTCAATGCAGCCCGATTTTTTTGCATTTTCCAAAAACATTTCCGTAACTTTGTTAGGTTGACTGACGCAAATATAGTCATTTATGGACAAAAGTCATACAGATTTCTTGAAAGAATGCGAGGCCGAATTGGCATCGCTCAAAGAGCGCATCGCAGCCCTGGAGGAGAAGCTTTCGGCCTATTCCCCTGAGCCAGAAGAGGATGCCCCCGCACCTGAGGAGGATGCGGTGGATTTCACCACCGAATCCATCGGCGTTCCCGATGCGCCGGTCCCCGAAGAGCCCCTCCAGGAAGCTACAGCCCCTGCCTTCGAAGAACCGGAACCCATAGAGGTGGAGCCGGAGCCTATTGTGCCCGCCCCGGAACCTGTGCCGGACGACACAGCCGGCATGGCCTGGCGCAAGGACAAACCCGGCCTGGCGGTGAAGAACATCCGCAGCGGCATTTCGCTCTATGACCGGGCCCTTTTCATCGGCACGCTTTTCAAGGAGGATTATGCCCTGTATGACGCTACCATCGCCAATCTGAATACTTTGGCATCGCTGGACCAGGCCGTTGCCTATATCAAGGAGCATTTCCCGGATTGGGACCTGGGCAGCAACGTGGTATATAACTTCATGATGGCTCTCCGTAAAAAGCTGGGATAATGGCTGGCATCCTGTATATCGTACCCACGCCGGTGGGCAATCTGGAAGATATGAGCTTCCGGGCCGTGCGCGTGCTCAAGGAGGCCGATCTTATTCTGGCCGAAGACACTCGCACGTCGTCGGTGCTGCTCAAGCATTACGACATCCACAAACCGCTGGAAAGCCACCATAAATACAACGAGCATCAGGCGGTGCAGCGGGTGGTAGAAAAGATAGAAGCCGGCCAAACGGTTGCCTTAGTTTCCGACGCCGGAACGCCGGGCATCTCGGACCCGGGCTTCCTCCTTTCCCGCGCCTGCGCCGATGCCGGCATCGCGGTCCGCACGCTCCCGGGTGCTACGGCGTGCATTCCGGCCATCGTCTCATCGGGCCTTCCATGCGACCGATTTGCCTTCGAGGGCTTCCTCCCGCAGAAAAAAGGCCGGCAAACTCATTTGCAGGAGCTGGCCTCCGAAACCCGGACCATAGTGTTCTACGAGAGTCCCTATCGGCTGGTAAAAACCCTGGAGCAATTGGCCCAGTTCTTTGGCCCGGACCGCTTGTGCTCGGTGGCGCGGGAAATCTCCAAAGTGCACGAGGAGCATAAGCGCGGCACCCTGGAAGAAGTAGCGGCCTGGTACCGTGAGCACGAGCCCAAAGGAGAAATTGTACTTGTTGTGGCCGGCGCCCAGCCGGTAAAACCCGAAAAGAAGAAGCGCTATGGAAGAGGGGAAGAATGCGAAGAAGAATAAGCGCCCGACGGCCAGTTTTGTAACGGGCGCCATCGCCCTGGTTTTCCTCATTATCGGATATCAAATAGCCTTGTTTGTCCATAAGGCCGCCACGTTGCATATTGAGGCCAACCGGGATCATCCGGATACCGTATATATTATCCAAACCGTTCCCGAGAGCAGCCCACCGTCAGCCGAACCGGACCAGGGCGAAGTGCGGGTGGTGCGGAAAAACGCTCCCCACACACCGCGGGTGCAGGCAGTGCGGGAGCAGACCCGCAAGGTGGAATCCTTTCGCTTTAATCCCAACACCGTGAGCCTGGAGGACCTGCAGCGGCTGGGCTTCAGCGAAAAGCAGGCGCAAGCCATCGACCATTATCGGCAAAAAGGCGGCCGGTTCCGTCGAAAGGCCGATTTCGCCAAAAGTTATGTGGTGGCCGACAGTGTTTTCC
This sequence comes from uncultured Bacteroidales bacterium, assembly GCA_905234285.1. Lineage (GTDB taxonomy): Bacteria > Bacteroidota > Bacteroidia > Bacteroidales > UBA932 > Cryptobacteroides. The sequence continues at coordinate 21,142 of CAJOHK010000009.1, read as the reverse complement.
AGCGCCTGGAGCCCTTTATTGATATCCCTCTGCTGGATATTAACCAGGCCGACAGCACGCAGCTACTGGACCTGCCGGGCATCGGCCCCTTCTTTGCCGGCAAAGTGGTGCAGTACCGAAACCAGTTGCGCGGCTATTCCTGCCCCGAGCAACTGATGGAAATCTGGCACTTTGACAGCGAGAAGTACGATGGCCTCAAAGACCTTATCACCTGCTCCCTGCCTGAGCCTTACCCCATCTGGACTCTCCCGGAGGCCGATTTAGCCCGGCATCCCTACATTTCCAAGTCGGAGGCGCACGGCATTGTCCTTTACCGGGAGCACAACAAGCCAGAGGACTGCACCCTGGAGGGCCTGATAAAGGCCGGCATATTGCAGGCCGACCATGCCGAGCGCCTGCGCCGTTGCCGTTTGGCTGCCGTTGATTAGGGTGGGTTGGGAAATAAGGAGGAAATGATTACTTTTGTAGTATGAAAGAGCGCTTGCTAGGAAAAACGCCAGAGGAACTCAAGGCGGTGGCTTTAGAGGTGGGCTTGCCTGCGTTTGCGGGGAAGCAAATGGCGCAGTGGCTGTACCAGAAAAGAGTAAAGAGCATTGACGGCATGACCAACCTGTCCAAGCAGGGCAGGGAAGCGCTCAAGGAACGCTATGAGGTGGGCATGATTGCGCCCATCGACGTGCAAACCAGCAAGGACGGCACCCGCAAGTATCTATTCCCGGTCAGTTGTGAACTGGTGCCCGGCAAATGGGAGGATTCTTTCATTGAGGCGGTAATGATCCCGGATCAGGACCGCAAAACCTTGTGCGTGAGCTCCCAGGCAGGGTGCAAAATGGGTTGCAAGTTTTGCATGACGGGCCGTCAGGGCTTTCACGGGAACCTGCGCCCAGCAGACATCCTGAGCCAGTATTTTGCCATAGAAGAAGCCGGCGATCTAACCAACACCGTGTTCATGGGCATGGGAGAGCCGCTGGATAACTGGGAAAACGTCAAGCGCGTCATAGAAGTCCTCACGGCCGACTGGGGCCTGGCCTGGAGCCCCAAGCGCATCACCCTTAGCACTATCGGAGTGCTGCCCAAACTCAAGCAGTTCCTGGATGAGAGCAAGTGCCATTTGGCCGTGAGCCTGCACAATCCCTTCCCGGAGGAGCGGGAGCAACTGATGCCCGCTCAAAAGGCCTGGTCCATTACAGAAGTGGTCCGGCTCATCAAGCAATACGATTTTACAGGCCAGCGTCGCGTGAGCTTTGAGTACACTGTCTTTGAAGGCTGGAACAACAGTCCCAGGCATGCGCAGGCCCTCGTCAAACTCCTTCAGCACCTGGAGTGCCGCGTCAACCTCATCCGCTTCCACAGGATTCCGGACTTCCCCTACGAGACCGGCCAGGATATGGAGGGCTTCCAGAAAATGCTGCAGGAAGGCGGTCTCACGGCCACCATCAGGGCCTCCAGGGGAGAGGATATCTTTGCTGCCTGCGGTCTTTTGGCCGGTAAACACCAAGAACAATGAAAAAACTTCTCTCCATACTTTTCTTTTCCCTGCTCATCCTTCCCGTATGGGCTCAGGAACATTTGCAGGATCCGCCGTCTTCCACCTTCGGCCTGGACAACAAGGATGCGGCTTCGGTAAGGCAAATCCGCTACCGTATGGCGCAAATCCGCAAGCAGCGGCCCACCGTGGCGCTGGTGCTGTCGGGCGGGGGAGCCAAGGGTGCTGCCACCGTGGGTGCACTCAAGTATATGGAACAGTTCGACTTCCCTATAGACATGGTCGTTGGAACTAGTATCGGCGGCCTGCTGGGTGGCATGTATGCCCTGGGCTACGAGGTGGATTACCTGGATTCCCTTATCCATAATATGGACTGGGGAATGGCCCTGAGCGATAAAGTGGACCGTTCCTACATTCCTTATTCCCGCATAAGGTATAAGGAGAAATATGTGCTTTCTTTTCCGTTTTATTACCGCTCCGACGACTACAAGGACTTCCTGGCCGGCAATATGCCATTCGCACCCGGCCGATCCCGTCAGCTCCACCTGGGCGCAGCCAAGGATGACCAGCAGAGCTTCAGCGACCTTGCCCGTGGCAACCTGCTGGGCAGCCTGCCCTCCGGCTTTGTCTTCGGCCAGAATGTGAACCAGATTATCACCTCCCGCACGGTAGGGTACAGCGATTCCACCGATTTCTTCAAATTCCCCATTCCCTTTGCCTGCGTAGCCACTGACGTGGCGTCCGGAAAAGCCAAAGTATGGCACAGCGGTTCGGTGAACCTGGCCCTCCGCTCCACCATGTCCATCCCGGGACTCTTCGCTCCTGTGCGCACGCAAGGCATGGTGCTGGTAGATGGCGGCATGCGCAACAACTTCCCCGTGAATATTGCCCGCGAGATGGGCGCCGACATTGTCATCGGCATCGACCTCTCCGAAGCCTCGCTCAAGGCCGATGAAATCCAGAACATGGCCGACCTGCTCATGGCCGGCATGGACCTCTTCTCCAACGATGCCTTCGAGAAGAACGTGGATGCGGTGGATATTCGGGTGCATCCGGATATGACGGGCTATAACATGCTCAGTTTCAACGCTACGGCCATCGATACCATGTACTGGCGCGGGTACAAGGCGGCCGAGGCGAAGGATGCCGATTTCAAAGCGCTTCGCAAGCGGCTGGGCAAAGCCGGCCGCACACTCAAAGCGCCGCCGGCCGTGGATATCGACCGCCATTCCATCGTCCTGGAAGGCATAGACGTAGTGGGCGTTTCGGAGAAGGAAGCCGACTACATCCGTTCGCGCATGTTCTGCAAGCCGGGCGGCATAGTGAACAGGGAGATTATCGAGAAAGACATAGCCGCTATCTTCGGTAAGGGGGCGTATGACTATGTGAACTATGAGCTCCGGGGCACCAAGGATCCCTATCGGCTGCGGATTCTGTGCAAACGCGGTCCCATGCACCAGATTGGTTTCGGCGCCCGCATCGACTCCGAGGAACTGGTGTCACTGCTGCTGAATGTGGGCCTGAACACCCACGCCATGAGCGGTTCCTCTCTGGATTTTACCGCCCGCATCAGCGCCAATCCGTATATCGACCTTCATTACGCCTTTAACGCGCCCAAATTCTCTACTTTCAACGCCCGTCTCAACCTGCGATACACGGACCGAAATACCTTCCTTTCGGGGACCAACCATTACAGCATCACCTTCATACAGTTCTCGCAGGAGCTGTTTATGTCCAATATGCACTGGTCGGCCTTTGACGTAAAGTTGGGCCTACGCAACCAATTGTTCCGCATCAACCGTCTCCTCTCCAGCGATGTGGTGGGCGAATACAACATTCCCGTCGCGGTCAATCAGGATTTCCCCGGATTCTTTATCGATGGACGCGTAGAAACCCTGGACGATGGCTATTTCCCCACCAAGGGCGTATCGGCCGGCATTCGCGGTGACCTCATTTCCCGGCACTTTGAGCAGGGGGCCCCGCAAAAATGGATGGGCATCCTGGAAGCCGATGGTCTGTTCCCCATCTCGATGGGCCGCTTCAGCCTGATTCCGCAGGGAGCCATGCGCTTCCTCCTGGGCGACAACATCCCCGTGGTTTACTCCAACGTCATCGGCGGAGACATGGCCGGGCGTTACGTGGAGCAGCAAATTCCCTTCATGGGTGTTTCCAATGCTGCCTTCCGCCGTGACCACCTCCTTATGGCCCGCCTGGATGCCCGCCTGCGCATCAAGAAAAACCACTATGTGTCGGCCATCGGCAACGCCTGCTTTGACTTTGAAGATTTCCGCCGCTTCACGGAAGGCGAGTTTAACGCCGGCGTGGGACTGGGCTATGGCTATGACTCCATTGTCGGTCCCCTCAAGGCGCAGGTTTTCTGGTCTACGCTAACCAAGAAAGCGGGCTTTTACATTTCTCTGGGCTATAGTTTCTAGCAAATGGAAGAAGCATACCGCAAGAGTCTGTCCCGCCTGCAGCGGCTGTGTTCCCGGGCCGAATACTGTTCGGCCGATATGTACCGCAAGGCCCTCAAGGACCTGGACGGGGACGCCGATGCCGCCGCCAAAGTGGTGGCCGAACTTACCAGAGACCGCTATGTAGATGACGCCCGCTATGCCGCCGCTTTTGCCCGAGAAAAAGCCACCCTGCAAGGCTGGGGCCCGGTAAAAATCCGCTTCCAGCTGCGCGGGAAGGGCCTTTCCGACGCCATCATTGCCGAGGCCCTGCAGGAAATCGAGCCAGCCAAGGCCGATGAAAAGCTGGATAAGCTCCTGGCAGCCAAAGCCCGGGTGCTGGAGGGGGATCCGCAGTTCAAGCTCAAACTCATTAAATTTGCCTTGTCCAGGGGCTACGAATACCCGGCCGTCGAGGCCGCGCTGGAGAGACTCTAATAATCCTCTGCGTTATAGCGCGGCGCAGGGCGGCCATGTTGGCCTCCAGATTGTCATAGCCAACTACCCGCTGTCCCTGACCGGGATGCCGCTGCCGGCACCCTGGTAGACCATTCCTGCATCAAGACCAACCTGGAAGGGCTGCTGGAGTATAAGTACGAGCCTGTCCCTTGTCATTCTGAGCGAAGCGAAGCATCTCCCCGCACCTTCCGTGGCTACCGCCGCGCCGACGGGCAGGTGGGGATCCGCAACCAGATTTGGGTGATTCCCACCGTGGGGTGCGTCAACGGTATTTGCGAGCAGATTGTGAGTCGCTTCAAGGCGGAGCATGCGCATGATGGCGTCGACGCCATCGTATGCTTCCCGCACAACTACGGCTGTTCGCAGCTGGGAAACGACCACGAGAACACCAGAACGGTCCTTAAGGATATGGTGCATCATCCCAATGCGGGTGGTGTGCTGGTGGTATCCCTGGGCTGTGAGAACAACCAGTTGGATGCTTTCAAGGAGCTCGTGGGCCCGGTAGACGAATCGCGCGTGAAGATGTTCGTGTGCCAGAAGGTCCAGGACGAGGTGGCTTATGGCGTTGAGCGCCTGAAAGAAATATATGAGGTCGCTTCTAAGGACGTTCGTGAGGACGTTCCCGTGAGCGAACTCCGCGTGGGGCTCAAGTGCGGCGGCTCCGACGGCCTGAGCGGCATCACGGCCAACCCGCTGCTCGGCGGTACGAGAATCCCTCCCCGGGCAAAAAGGCCGGCGGCATTTCTACGCTGGAAGAGAAGTCCCTGGGCTGCACGCAAAAGTGCGGTAAGAGCATCGTGCGGGGCGTCCTCAAATACGGCGAGTCCCTGCAGGTCAAGGGCCTCAACCTCTTGAGCGCCCCGGGCAACGACCTCGTGGCCTCCACGGCCCTCGCGGCCAGCGGCTGCCAGATTGTGTTGTTCACCACCGGCCGCGGCACCCCCTTCGGCTCTTTTGTGCCCACGATGAAAATATCGACCAATACGCCGCTGTATGAGGCCAAGCCCACCTGGATCGATTTCAACGCCGGCGTGCTGGCCCAGGGCGAGCCCATGGCCGCCGACGGCCGTTCGCTCACCGGCCCTTCCCGTATCGTTTACGACGGACACCTCACCCAGCCCACCATCGAAGGAACCAAACTCTACAGGCGTGACGGCTGGTACTATATCTTCTCGCCGGCCGGCGGCGTTCCCACCGGTTGGCAAACCGTACTGCGGGCCTCTCATCCCTACGGCCCCTACGAAGAACGCATCGTGATGGCCTGGGCTCCAGGCACCATCAACGGTCCTCACCAGGGCGCCTGGGTTTCGGCCCCCGACGGCTCCGACTGGTTCCTCCATTTCCAGGATAAAGGAGCCTGTGGCCGTATCGTGCATCTGCAGCCCATGGCCTGGCGCCCGGATGGCTGGCCGCTCATCGGGGAAGATCCCGATGGCGACGGCGTGGGGCAGCCCGTGGCCTCCGGTCCTGTTCCCGGCCACTCGCTGCACAAAAATGGCCCCAAATGCGTAACAGGTGGCTCAAAGGAGCCAGATGCTGCACAAAAAAGCCCCAAAATGCGTAACGAGTGGCAGGGAACAGGCCCGTATGGCCTGGATTGGGCCTGGCAGTACCCGGCCATACCTGGCCCTTACTGGCACATGGCCCTGCCAGGTGGCGATGTGAGGCTCTATTCCGTGGAACAGACCTGGCCGTACAGGAGTCTTTGGGACTGCCCCAACGTACTGCAGCAAAAGTTCCCGGCCGAGCGCTTCACGGTGACGGCCCGGCTCCGGTTCTGCCCCAATCCCCAGCTCATACAGAAAGGTGAGACCGCCGGTTTTGTGGTGATGGGGGACGACTATGCCGGTCTCAGGATTACCGACACCGGGGCGGGTGCCGAATTAAGCTATATCCAGTGCCCGGGCGCATCCCAAAGTGCTTCGGAAGTAGCCACCCCTCTGTGTACTCTTCCTTACACGGCGCATCCGCTGCCGCATGAGCATGAATCCAAAAACGTTCCGCTTGTTTCCTATCCCGACCTCCAGGAAGCCGCGCTCTGGGTTAGGCTGGAAGTTTTTCCCAAAGCCGTAGAAGGCAATGTGCCCGATGCCGTGTGTCGCTTTTCTTACAGTCTGGACGGCAAGCGTTGGAAGGCCGTACCCCAAAGCTTTACAGCACGCCCCGAGCTCTGGATCGGTGCCAAATGGGGCTTTTTCTGCAACCGCTTTGCCCCTAAGAACGACGCCGGCTGGCTGGATGTGACAGAATTGGAAGTAAAATAAAAAACCGGGGCTCAACCCCCGGTTTTTCGATTATCTCATTTCGGTATATGGAATTTTGTCCATATCGCCGTAGTCCAGGTTCTCTCCGGCCATGCCCCAAATGAACATGTAGTTGGAGGTTCCGGCGGCGGCGTGGATGCTCCACTCGGGGCTCATGATGGCCTGCTCGTTGGCGAGCCAGACGATGCGCTCCTGCTGAGGCTCGCCCATAAAGTGGCAGATCATATTGCCGGGCGTCACATTGAAATAGAAGTAGGCCTCGATGCGGCGGGCATGGGTGTGCGCCGGCATGGTGTTCCAGACAGAACCGGGCTTGAGCTCGGTAAGGCCCATCTGCAACTGGCAGGGCCCCTCTTCCAGCACGTTGTTAACGATGAGTTGGTTGATGACGCGGTCGTTGCTGTCTTCCATCTTTCCGGCAGCGAAGGAGTTAGCCTTCAAAGATCCCTTGCGGCCGTCGATGGTGATGAGTTGCGTCTTGTAGGCCTTGTGGGCGGTGGCGCTGTTCAGGTAGAACTTGGCCGGATGAGCGGCGTCCTTGCTGCGGAAGCTCACTTTCTCGTTGCCACGCCCCACATAAAGGGCCTCCTTGAAATGCAGCAGATACTCCTTACCGTTCACGGTCACAATGCCGGGGCCGCCAATGTTGATGACGCCCAGTTCCCTGCGCTCCAGGAAATAATTTGCCTTCAGGGGGTCGATGGTTTCCAGCTCCAGTTCCTTGGTAGCCGGGAAGGCGCCGCCAAAGATAAAGCGGTCGTAGAGAGAATAGGTAAGGCGGATTTCGTCGGCCACCATCACCTCGTTCATCATAAAACGGGAGCGGAGGGTTTCGGTGTCATATCCCTTTACGTCGGAGGGATGACAGGCGGTTTGAATGGTATAAGAAGTTTGTGCGCTCATAACAAGGCTGCAAAAAACGATAGCTAAGCTAATTAACTTTTTCATAGGATGCTTTGATAATTCTTCTGCGGTTAAAGATGGCCATAACGGTGGTGCCGACGACAAGGATACCTGCGCCTATCCACTTGAAGTCATGGACCAGGTGGAAGATGACCCAGGAGAAAAGGCTGGAGGCAAAGTCCAGCGCCCCGCCCTGGAAGCCTTCGGGGATGGCTACGGCGGCGTCGCCGGTGCGGGCATACACGTCCTGCGCCGCTTGGGTGAAGTACGGGGCCAGGTCGGTCACAAAGTACAGACCCACGGTGAGGGCCACCAACCCAATCAGGAAGGTCTTTACCACGTTACCTTTAGTAACCGGCAGCACGGCCGGGAACACGTAGAACATGCCGGCCAGTGAAGCCAGGGGCAGGAACTGGTTGCCGGGAAGGATGACCGCCAGCAGCAGCGTCACGGGGATGAGCAGCAGCGAGACCACCAGGGTGGTGGGATGCCCGATCACCAGGGCCGGGCTCATGCCGATGTTGATGCCGGCGCTGCCCTTGAACTTGCGGGACACCAGGTCCTTGGTGGCTTCGGCGATGGGCTTGAGGCCCTCGATGAAGAGGCTGGTGATGCGCGGGATGAGCTCCATCACGGCGCCCATCTTGATACCCAGACCCAGGATGGCCGGAATATGGGCCACAATCTCGGACCAGCTGGGATAGCTGAGGCAGCCGATCACAATTCCCACAATCACGCCCAGGAACAGCGGCTCGCCCAGCAGGCCGAACTTCTTTTTCATGCCCTCGGCGTCGATATCCAGCTTGGAAAAGCCCGGAATGCGGTCCATGCACCAGTTGAGGCCCTCGGCAAAGGGCACGAAACCCTGACAGAAAGGCTGCGGAATGGAAATGCCGTCCAGATCCTTGTAGTAGTTCTGGAACTTCTTGGTGGTCAAATCGGCCATCACCAGCGTGATGACAAAGCACACGACGGCGGCAAAAAAGCCCCACCAGATGCTGTCACAGGCGAAATATACCACTGCGCCAATAAAGGCGTAGTGCCAGTAGTTCCAAAGGTCGATGTTGATGGTGTTGGTGGCCTTCACCAGCAGCAGCACGATGTTGATGGCCAGGCATACCGGGATGATGAACGCCCCCACCGTGGTATTGTAGGCCACCGACGCAGCCGCCGGCCATCCCATGTCGAAGATGCCCAGCTGCAGGCCGTAAATCTCGGTCACCCGCTTCAACGGTCCGCCCAGGGACGAAGTAAGCAGGGCCGTGATTACGCTCAGGCCCACAAATCCTACGCCCACCAGCAGGCCGCTCTTGAGGGCCTTGCCCGGCTTGATGCCAATACAGATCCCCAGAATGAAAAACAGAATGGGCATCATCACCGCGGCCCCCAGGCCGATGATATAAGAAAATACCGCTTCCATTATTTAGGTTGTTTACCAATGTAGGCGAGGATACCGCCGTCCACGTAGAGAATATGGCCGTTCACGGCATCGGAAGCTTTGGAGGCAAGGAAGACGGCGGGGCCGGCCAGCTCGTCGGGCTCCAACCAGCGGCCGGCAGGGGTCTTGGCGCAGATGAACGAGTCGAAGGGATGACGGCTGCCGTCGGCCTGCTTTTCACGCAGCGGCGCGGTCTGGGGCGTGGCAATGTAGCCGGGGCCGATGGCGTTGCACTGGATGTTGTACTCGCCGTACTCGGAGCAGATGTTCCGGGTGAGCATCTTGAGGCCACCCTTGGCGGCGGCATAGGCGCTCACGGTCTCGCGGCCCAGTTCGCTCATCATGGAGCAGATGTTGATGATCTTGCCCTCGCGGCGCGCCATCATCTCGGGGACCACGGCAGCGGCACAGATGTAAGGACCCACCAGGTCCACGTCAATCACCTGCTGGAACTCGGCGCGTGTCATCTCATGCATGGGGATGCGTTTGATGATACCGGCGTTGTTCACCAGAATATGAATGGGGCCGATTTCCTTGTGGATACGGTCGACCAGTTCCTTCACAGCTACTTCGTCGGTAACATTGCACACATAGCCGTGCACATTCTTGATGCCGGCAGCACGATAGGCCTCCAGGCCCTTTTCCATGGAGGCCTGGTTGGAGGTGTTAAAGATGATGTTCTCTACGCCGGCCTCTACGAAAGCCTTGGCAATGGCAAAACCAATACCATAGGCCGCTCCTGTGACCCACGCGTTCTTACCTTTGAGGGAGAAGATGCTTTCCATAATTGTTCAAATGTTTCTTTTGCAAATATACAAACGTTTGCACAAAAATCCAAGGACTATTTCAAATTAGCCCTATAACTGTTACATTTATGCCTCGCCGGACGAAAGCCAAAAGATTATTTGCAAATCTGTGCAAACGTTTGTATCTTTGCAAACAGTTATGGTAACCATCACAGAAATAGCTCAGGCTTTGGGGGTTACGCCTTCTACCGTTTCGCGGGCGCTCAGCGGCTCTCCGCGCGTGAAGGAGGACACCCGCCGGGCCGTAGAGCAAAAGGCACGCGAGCTGGGCTACGAGCGCAATGTCATGGCCTCGAACCTTCGCAAGGGGCGCTCCGACATTGTGGGCATCGTGGTCCCGCGCATCCATCGCGAGTTCTTCTCCAACGTCATCGGCGGCGCCGAGGCCGTGCTCAACGAAGCCGGCTACAACCTCCTCATCTGCCAAACCTACGAGCGCTTCGACGCCGAGGTCAAGGCGCTTCAGACCCTGCGCAACAACCGCGTGGCCGGGGTGCTCCTTTCGCATGCCATCGAGGTGCAGGGGAGTGCCCATGTTAAAGAGGCCCTCTCCGGTATTCCCCTCGTGCAGTTCGACCGCGTGTTCCCCGACCTTCCCGGGACCAAGATAGTGAGCAATAACTTCGAGGGCGCCTACGAGGCTACCACGCATCTGATTGACCAGGGTTTCCGCCGCATCGGCACGCTGGCCGGCTATATGACCTCGGAGGCCTATGTCCAGCGCCTGCAGGGCTACCGGCAAGCGCTCAAAGACCACGGGCTGGAACCGCAGGGAAGAATCGAGTACCTGGACACCATCGTGCGAGAAACCGGCCACGAAGCTGCCCTGAAGGCCTTGGATGCGGGCTGCGACGCCCTGTACAGCGCCGGCGACTTCAGCGCCCTGGGCGCCATTGACGCACTCAAGGAGCGGTGTGTCCACCGTTTTGGCATCGTGGGTACCGCCAACGAAAGCTTCACCGCCCTCATGTCTCCTTCCATGAGCTCCCTCGCGCTCAATCCCTACGAAATGGGCCGGCAGGCCGCCCAGGCTTTCATCGCCGGAGCCCCCGAGAGCACCATCGTTGTGCCCATGGAACTGATCATTCGAGAATCTTCAAATCCCCAAACCATATGGCAAAAGTAGTTACTTTCGGTGAGGTCATGCTCAGACTCGCCACCCCGGGCTATCAGCGTTTTTCGCAGGCCCATCAGTTCGAAGCAACCTTTGGCGGCGGCGAGGCCAATGTGGCCGTGTCGCTGGCCAACTACGGCGTAGACGCACACTTTGTCACGCGCCTGCCCAAAAATGACATCGCCGATATGTGCACCACCGAGCTCAAGGGCTTTGGCGTCAACACCGACAGCATCGTCTACGGCGGCGACCGCGTGGGCATCTACTACCTGGAAACGGGCGCCGTAGCCCGTGGTTCCAAGGTGATCTACGACCGCGCCAACAGCGCCATCTCCGAGATCAAGCCCGGCATGGTAGACTGGCACAAAGTGCTGGAAGGCGCAGACTGGTTCCACTGGACCGGCATCACGCCCGCACTGAGCCAGGGTGCCGCCGATGCCTGCCTGGAAGCCATCAAGATCGCCAACGAGATGGGCGTCAAGGTTTCCTGCGACCTCAATTATCGCAAGAAACTGTGGAAATACGGCAAAACGGCCGCCGAGGTCATGCCCGCTCTTGTAGAGGGTTGCGACCTCATTCTGGGCAACGAGGAAGACGCCGAGAAAGAGTTCGGCATCAAGCCCGAAGGTTTTGACGCCGAGAAGACCGGCGGCGAGATTGACCAGCGCATCTTCATCAGCGTCGGTGAGCAGCTCATGGCCAAATTCCCGCGCTGTAAGAAGGTGGCCGTAACCCTTCGCGGTTCCATCAACGCCAACCACAACACCTGGGGCGGCGTCCTGTACGACGGCAAAACCCTCTGGCAGAGCCGCCGCTACGACATCACCCACATCGTAGACCGCGTGGGTGGCGGCGATTCCTTCATGGGCGGCCTCCTGTATGGCCTCCTTGCCTACAACACCGACCAGGAAGCCATCGAGTTCGCCGCAGCCGCCAGCTGCCTCAAGCACACCATCCTGGGCGACTACAACCGCGTCACCGTCGAGGAAGTGGAAGGTCTCATCAAGGGCGGCGGCAGCGGCCGTGTGTCCCGTTAACCCTTTGTATTATGTCTAAATTCAATAAAATCGATACGATTGGCATCATCCGTCAGACGGGTATCGTGCCGGTATTCTATCACGCCGACGTAGAGGTGGCCAAGAAAGTGGTCAAGGCCTGCTACGACGGCGGCATCCGCGCCTTTGAATTCACCAACCGCGGCGATGGCGCCCACAAAGTGTTCGAGGCGCTCATGGCTTTTGCACGGGCCGAATGCCCGGAGATGGCCCTCGGCGCCGGCACCATGCTGGACGCTCCCACCGCCGCCCTGTACATCCAGATGGGCGCCGACTTCCTGGTATCGCCCTGCCTGGTAGAGGAAATTGCCCCGCTCGCTAACAAGCGCGGCGTGCCCTACAGCCCTGGCTGTGGCAGCGTTTCCGAGATGGTGCGCGGCATGGAACTGGGCTGCGAGCTGGTAAAGGTATTCCCGGCCGGAAATGTGGGCGGTCCTTCCTTCGTGAAGAACGTCCTGGGCCCGCTCCCTTGGGCCATGGTCATGGCTACCGGGGCCGTAGAACCCACCGAGGAGAACCTCTCGGCCTGGGCCAAATCCGGCGTCACCGCCGTGGGCATGGGTTCCAAGCTCTTCCCCAAGGAGGTAATCAAAGCAGGTAACTGGGAGGCTATCTCCAGCCTCTGTGCCCAATGCCTGCAGTGGTTTAAGAAATAGCGTTTCATGTAATGAATTAATAATCAGCTCTTTACAAGAATCCTCCTATGTCGTTTTACATAGGAGGATTTCTTTAAAACGTTGGTAATCAGTTGGTTACCTGAAACGCTAAAAAAGAATGGCGGGGCCGTAAGCCGCTTTCTGTTTTTGAATCTGTCATTTATCTTCGCAACCTACCCCCCGGCATCGGACGGGCCGTCCTCATCTGCCGGTATATTTGGTCTTGCAGGCCCGGGTACCGTACCCGTCATACGTCACCGCATGGCGTCGTGGGCTCTTACCCCGCGTTTTCACCCTTACCGGGGTAGTAACGGCCCTAAGGCCTTCCCCGGCGGTTCTTTTCTGTTACTGGTACCGTAAAGATTACTCCCTACTGTGCTTTCCACAGACAGGTGCCCTGTCCTGTGCGGACTTTCCTCAGCATCATTCCCGGATGGGCCGGAAATTGGCCGCGACAGATCGTCCCACCATTCTGGCCGCAAAGTTACAAAACCTGATTCAATAATCAAAACCGTGGAGTGTAAATACCTGACCCTTAGCTACTTATAGAATAAAGGGTGCACTTTCGGGTGCACCCTTTATTGCGTAAGTGATTGAGGCTCTGATAGTTGCGCTCCACCTGGACTACAGTCGGGCCTGGATGGCTTTGGTGGCTTCCTCGTAGCCGGGTTTTTCCAAGAGGGCGAACATGTTCTTCTTGTAGGCTTCTACGCCGGGCTGGTTGAAGGGATTGACCCCCAGCGCATAGGCGCTCACGCCGCAGGCGAACTCAAAGAAGTACAGCAGTTCACCCAGGTTACGGGCGTCCACTTTTTCAAAAGCTACCTCCATCTGGGGAACGCCACCGTCGATGTGGGCCAGCTTGGTGCCCAGCTCGGCCATGTGGTTGCAGTGCTCTACATGCTTGCCGGCAAGGAAGTTGAGCTGGTCCAGGTTCTGCTCATCGGAGCCAATGATCACGCGGCGCTGGGCCTGTTCTACATGAAGCACGGTCTCGAACATCACGCGGGAACCTTCCTGGATGAACTGACCCATGGAGTGAAGGTCGGCGGTGTTGTTGACGCTGGCGGGGAAGATGCCGGTGCCGTCCTTGCCCTCGGACTCGCCGTAGAGCTGCTTCCACCATTCAGCCACATAGGTGAGTTTGGGGTTGTAGTTCACCAGAATCTCTACCTTCTTGCCCAGCTCGCTGAACAGCAGGTTGCGCATGGCGGCATACACCACGGCAGGATTGTCTTTGGACTTTACGGCCAGGGCCTTTTCGGCGGCCAAGGCGCCGGAGAGCAGTTCACGGATATCAAAGCCGGCGGCGGCGATGGGCAGCAGGCCCACGGGAGTGAGCACGGAGAACCGGCCACCCACGTTGTCCGGAACCACGAAGGTCTTGTAGCCTTCCTGGGTGCTCAGGGTCTTGAGGGCACCGCGCGCGGCATCGGTGATGGCCACAATACGCTCTGCGGCTTCGGCCTTGCCATAAGTATCTTCAATGTACTGCTTTACAATCCTGAAGGCAACGGCCGGCTCCGTGGTGGTGCCGCTCTTGGAGATGACGATGCAGGCCACGTTGCGCTCCAGAGCCAGGTCCATGAGCTCGGCCAGGTATTCCTCGGAGAGGTTGTTGCCGGCGAAGACTACCTCCGGGGCGTCCTTCTTCTTGAGCTGCCTCCCAAAGTTGTGGCTCAGGGCCTCAATCACGCACTTGGCGCCCAGATAGCTGCCGCCGATGCCGATGGCAATGACCAGATCCACACCCTTGGCCTTCCAATTGGCGCAGATGGCGTCTATATCGGCCAGCATCTGGACGGGCGTCTCCGAGGGGAGGTGCTTCCAGCCCAGGAAATCGTTGCCGGCGCCTTTTTCACTTTCCAGCACGTCAAACGCATTCAGGGCCTTCTGTACATAGGAATCATACTTGGCGGCATCCACAAAGGACTCACAACCTTTTACATTGACTTTTAGCATAATTATAGCAGTTAAATTATTTTCAAACCTCACAAATATAGTAAAAAAACTTGTATATTAGAGGCATGAAAAGAATGCTTCTCGTCCTCTTTGCAGCGGTAGCCTGTACCCCCATGCCCAAAATGGTGAGCATCCCGGCCGGGAATGGTCTGGAAGCCTTTAGCGTGAGCGTTACAGAAATTACCAACGCCCAGTACGAGGCATTTGATCCGCAGCATCAGCGGGACAGTTTTTCCATGGGAGATAAAGATGCCGTAAACCGCGTCAACTGGTCTGAGGCCATGCATTATTGCGAGTGGCTCTCCCGCCAAACCGGCAAGTACTACCGCCTGCCCACGGAGGCCGAATGGGAGTACGCCTGCCGGGCCGGCACCACCACCCCTTACAACACGGGAGAGAGCTTCCCTAGGGAGCAGTGGAAGGAGCAGGCCAACAACCGGGATAAAGTGCCCGTATCATTAAAAGTGGCCATGTTCCCGCCCAACGCCTGGGGCCTCTACGACATGCACGGCAACGTGGAAGAATGGTGCCTGGACTCCGTAGACGATCTTCTCAGGACCAATCCACCGGCTACGGATGCCTTCGGCTTCCATACAGCTGGCGCCCAGTTCAAGGCCGTCCGCGGCGGCAGTCACAATACGCCGGTAGAGTTCCTCAAAAGCGATGCCCGTGCCGCCTCCATCCCCACCGACAAATCCGTCCTGTTGGGATTCAGGGTGGTTCAGGTTCCCTCCGATATTCTTCCTTCCTACACGGAAACAGCCCATGGCGGCATTCTTAAAGGCGCTGGTTGGGCCTCGGTAGAGGTTGCCCCTCCGCTCAAAGGCCCCGTCTTCATGGAACCACAGCCCTTCATTAAAGAGCCGGTAGACGGTTCTCCTTTCTATTCCCATAACCATCAGCCGGCAGTGGCCTGGTTGCCGGACGGCCGTCTCATGGCCATCTGGTATAGCACAGACGCCGAGGCCGGCCGGGAAATGGTGGTCCTTCAGTCGGTCTTCCAGGGCGGCGAGTGGCAGCCCGCCAGCATCTTCTGTAAAGTGCCCGGCCGCAACATGACCGGCAGCGCCCTCCTTACGCTGGACAACGGGGAGGTCATTCACTTTCAGGGCGTGAGCGATGCAGGGGAGTGGAAAGACCTTTCCCTTGCCATCCGCCGTCTGGTCAACGGCAGCAGCTGGACGCCCATGGAGTACATCGCCTCTAAGCACACCGTGCGGCATCAAGTGGTTGCCGGGCCGCTGATTACCCGGGATCACAGCATCATCCTATGCTGCGACGCCGGCCCGGACGGGGAGGCGGGAACGGCGCTCTACGTATCCCACGACGGCGGCAACACCTGGCAGGACACCGGCGGCCTCATCAAAGGTATCCACGCTGGCATTATCGAGCGGGCCGACGGCAGCCTCTATGCCCTGGGCCGAGGCAACGCCATCGACGGACACATGCCCTGCAGCATTTCTCATGATGGCGGCTATACCTGGGAATACAGCGCATCGCCTTTCCCGTCCATCGGCAGCGGGCAGCGGCTGGTGCTCAAGCGTTTGCAGGAAGGCCCCGTGATGCTGTGCTCCTTCGGCCCGCAAGGTCTCTTTGTGGCGCTGAGCTATGACGACGGTGCCACCTGGCCCCGGCAGAAGCTCCTTACCGACGGCAAACGTCGTACCCTGGATGGCGGCGCCTGGACGGGCAGCTTTGAGATGGACGCCACCCACGCCGAGCCCAAAGGCTACCTGGCCTGCACGCAAAGCCCCGACGGTCTTATCCATCTGCTCAGCTCCCGCGTGCACTATCGATTCAACCTGGCTTGGATAGAAGCGAAATAATCACTACCTTTGTTTCCCGAATTCAAACCAAGCCTTCTATGAAATTCGGGTTCGACAACGCAAAATACCTCAGGATCCAAAGCGATCATATCAAGGAGCGCATCGCTTCCTTCGGCGACAAACTGTATATGGAATTCGGCGGCAAACTCTTTGACGATTTCCATGCCAGCCGCGTGCTTCCGGGTTTTGAGCCGGACTCCAAGCTCCAGATGCTCATGCAGTTAAAGGAGGACCTGGAAATTATCATCGTCATTAGCGCTGTCGACATTGAAAAGAACAAAATCCGCAACGACCTGGGCATCACCTACGACATGGACGTGCTGCGCCTAAGGGACGAATTCCTGGACCGCGGCCTCAGCGTGAACAGCGTGGTCATTACCCACTTCAACGGCCAGGCCAGTGCCGAGGCTTACCGCAAGCGTCTGGAGAACATGGGCATCACCGTGTATTACCATCACACCATAGAAGGCTATCCCAACAACGTGGCGCTCATAGACTCCGACGAAGGCTTTGGCAAAAACGACTACGTAATCACCTCCAAGCCGTTGGTGGTGGTAACGGCCCCCGGCCCCGGCAGCGGAAAAATGGCCGTGTGCCTGAGCCAGCTTTATCAGGAAAACAAGCGGGGCGTCAAGGCCGGCTATGCCAAATTCGAGACCTTCCCCGTGTGGAACCTCCCGCTCTCGCACCCCGTCAATGTGGCCTACGAGGCCGCTACGGCCGATTTGGACGATGTGAACATGATCGACCCCTTCCATGTGGATGCGTACGGAGAGACCGTGGTCAACTACAACCGCGACATAGAGATTTTCCCCGTCATGAACGCCCTCTTCGAGGATATTTACGGCCAAAGCCCGTACAAGAGTCCCACCGATATGGGTGTGAACATGATTGGCTATTGCATCAGCGACGACGAAGTTTGCCGCGAGGCTTCCCGCCAGGAAATCATCCGCCGCTACTACACCTCTCTGTGCAAATTTGCCGAGGGCCGATGCTCGGAGAGCGAGGTGAACAAAATCTCTCTTCTCATGAAGCGGGCCAAGATTTCCACGGCCGACCGGCGCTGCACGGTGGCTGCCAAAGAAAGGCTTGAAAAGTCCCAATATGCCACCGCGGCCATCGAGCTGGAAGACGGCACCATCCTCACCGGAGAAACCAGCTCCTTGCTGGGTCCCTGCTCGGCCTTGCTGCTCAATGCCCTCAAGCATTTGGCCGGCATCGCCCACAACATCAAGCTCATCCCGCAAACCATGATCGGGCCCATCCAGAAGACCAAAGTCACCTACCTGCACGGGCATAATCCGCGCCTGCATACGGACGAGGTACTGGTGGCCGTTTCCATGATGAGTCTCCTGGACGAGAACAGCCGCCTGGCCCTGGATCAGCTGCCCAAACTGGCTGGCGCCCAGGTACACTCTACGGTTATGTTAAGTGAGGTAGACCGCAAGACTTTCAATAAGTTAGGTATTGGCCTCACCTGTGATCCCGTGAAGAAAATCAAAAAAGTCAAATAGCCTTGAGAGCGCTACGTCTCATACTCATCGGAATGCTCTGCTGTGCCTGTTCGCAGGCTCAGGTTAAGCAGTATGGCGTAAAAGTGGTTAAGGAGTATCCGCACCGCACCGATGCCTATACCCAGGGACTGTTTTTCCATGGCGGTGTCCTTTACGAAACCACGGGTCAGTATGGCTCCAGTACCATAAGAACGGTTGACTTGGAAAGTGGTGAGCCCCAGGTACTTAAGAAGCTTAACCGGAAGTATTTCGGAGAGGGTTCTGTGGTCCTGGGCTCCGATTTGTACGTGCTCACCTGGACCAATAAAGTGGCCTTCCGCTACGATGCTTCTACCCTGGAATACAAGCGCACCGTCGGCTATCCGCGTGAAGGCTGGGGACTCACCACAGACGGCAAGCAACTCATCGCCAGTGACGGCAGTTCCACGCTTTTTTTTATGGATGCCGATTTGCAGGTCCGGCGCCGCATTAAAGTGACCCTGAACGGCAAGCCGCTGCGCAATATCAACGAATTGGAATGGATAGACGGAAAGGTCTGGGCCAACGTTTATCTTACCGATAGTATAGTCATCATTAATCCTAATTCTGGCGTAGTAGAAGGCGTTATAGACTGCAAAGATTTGCTCCCCGCCAAACTTCGCACACGGGAAACAGATGTCCTTAACGGCATCGCCATCGATGCCGCCGGCCGCATTTACCTCACCGGTAAGCTCTGGCCCAGAATGTACCAGATAGAACTGATTAAAAAATAATGGCAGAGGGCATGTGTTTGAAAATCGTCGCTTTGCGACCTCTCCCAGTAGCTGGCGCTTTGCGCTCGCGTGGGCCCCTCCCTCTTATGTTGCCGAGGGTGGTACAGATTTTCAAACACATACCCTCTGTCGAATAAATTAAATAATTAGGGGTATCGGCCGGGCGGCCGATTGAGAGAGTCCCTTAGAACTTGATACGGTTGATACCGTCGTAAGGAAATGAAAAAAACTGCTATTCTGGCAGCTATGCTGCTGCCGCTATGCGCTTGGGCGCAGGAAAATGATGAACGGCTGGACAGCGTGGTGGTGAGTTCCACCCGTGCCGGCGAAAAAACTCCCGTTACATACAGTGTCATGGGTGCCAAAGCCCTGCAGGCGGCCAGTCCATCGGCCTCCCTGCCCATGGCCATGAACCTGCTGCCGTCGGTAGTTACCTACAACGAGGGCGGCACCGGACTGGGGAATTCGGCCATGACCATTCGTGGCGTCAAGGGCTCGCAGATCAACGTGACCCTCAACGGTATCACCCTCAACGATGCCGAGAGCCAGGAGGTTTTCTGGGTGAACATTCCGGCCCTCACGGGCCTGCTCTCGGGCGTGCAGGTGCAGCGGGGGCTGGGAACCTCGCTCAGCGGCGCCGGAGCCTTCGGTGCCAGCATCAACATGGACACCGGCTTCGTGGGGGAGGCCCCCTCGGCCCGGGTAGAATTCAGCGCAGGAAGCTATAAGACCATGGTGACTTCGGCCGCCGTTTCTACCGGCCTGCTGCCGCACGGATTCTATGCCCAGCTGGCCTGGAACCTGGCCCATACAGACGGTTATATCCGCAACGCACGGGTGCTTTCCTCCTCGCTATTTGGCGTGCTGGGATGGATGAACGAGCGGCACTCTGTGCGCCTCACTTACCTTATGGGAGAGCAGACCAGCGGCATTACCTGGGATGGTATTTCGCCCGAGATGTTTGCTTTACACAGAACTTACAATGGGGCGGGGGAATACGTTGACGATGAGGGAGTTATCAGGTACTATCCCAATCAGGAAGATGTCTATGCACAGCATCATCTCCAGCTCAATTATACCGTAAAGCTCTCGCCCGGATTCAGCTGGTCCAACACCCTCGATTACACCCGCGGAGACGGCTACGACGAGTATTACAAGACCGGCCGAGAGTTCGCCGAATTCGGCTATCCTTTTGCCGCTTGGGAGGGCGCCGAGAAGAGCGACATGACCTTCCGCAAGCGCCTGTCCAACAACCTGTATGTCTGGAAGAGCGACCTCCGCTACAGGGGGCGTCGGCTAAAGGTCGACGGCGGTCTTGCGCTCAGCTATCACCAGGGCCGCCACTGGGGTGAGATGATGTGGGCGAGGCTGCTGCCAAAGGACTTCGACTACAGCCAGGTTGACTGGTACGCCAACTATGGTAACAAGCTGGATATGAGCGCCTTTGCCCGCGCCGAGTATCAGCCGCTTCCTTGGCTAACCGCCTATGCCGACCTGCAATACCGGCACATCCACTACGACTTTTGGGGCGCCGATGAAAAGGCCAGCAAAAAACCCATAGATTACCACCAGAACTGGGACTTCTTCAATCCCCGTGCGGGTGTGACGGGCGTATGGGGCGGGCATAAGGCCTATGCGTCGGTGGCGCTGGGGCATCGGGAGCCGGGCCGCAGCGACATCAAGGAAAACGTGAAGGGGGAGCTTATCCCCATCAAACCCGAGGCCATGGTGGACGTGGAGGCTGGCTACGCCTTTACCGGAGCACATTTTCAGGCGTCGGTGAGTCTCTATGCCATGGAATACTTCGACATGCTGTTGGAGACGGGAAAATTGTCTTCGTCAGGCTATGCCATCAAGGAAAACGTGGGCCGAGGCTGGCGCAGGGGAGTGGAACTGTCGGCTGCCTATGCGCCCTGGCGCTGGCTTTCGCTGGATGGGAACGCTACTTTCAGTACCAATCGTCTGGCATCGTTCACGGCCTATCTGAAGGACTGGGGCGCAGGGAGATACGTAGAAGAAGTATACAATAATACGCCGATGCTGATGTCGCCTTCGGTAGTGGCGGCGGGTAGGGTGAAGATTCAGCCATGGTCCGCCGGACCTTCCCTGTCTCTGAGCGGAAAATACGTGGGCAAGCAGTATTGGGACAATACGGGCTGTGCCGATCGCTGCATTCCGGCCTATTTTGTGATGGATGGGGTGCTGGCCTATTCCGTTCCGTTTCGTATAGGCACCGTATCGCTTTCATTGCATGTGAATAACCTGCTGAACCACAATTATTACGCGAACGTATGGGTGTATCGCGAATGGAGCGGCAAACCTTCTGTGGAGGCGGGTGTGTACCCGCAGGCCTTGCGAAATTTCATGGTAAAATGCAGCCTATCTTTTTAAAAAAAATTATTTAATAAGATTTAGTTTAAAAAATTTTGCGGTTTCAAAAAGTTTGTCTACCTT
>CAJOHK010000008.1 GCA_905234285.1 uncultured Bacteroidales bacterium | reverse complement strand
GATCACGGCTTCAGGCGGTTCCGGCTCAAGGGCAACGCAAAGGTGAAGTTAGAGTTCGGGCTAGTTGCTCTAGCCCATAATCTCCGTAAATACGCTAGAGTGCAGACGCTGGAACAACCCATTACATCAGAACCAGCAGCTGCAGAACTTCCAAAAATAGAAGAAAAAGTGGCGGCCTAGCATCTTGAGAGCCACCTGTTACACAAATAAGGCACTTAATGCGTAATACCTGGCTCAACTGAGCCACCCGACGCGCAATAATGGCCCCAAACGCGTAACGGGTGGTTCCATTATGCCTTAAATGAAAAGGAGGCAACTCACTTATGAGTCACCTCCTTCTATTTTTTTGCGCTAGGGCTTATTTGCTCAGCTTGAAGCCAATGCGGAAGTTGTCATAGCCGTCGGCGAGCTTGGCGATGGAGCCGATTTCGCTGGAGCTCTGACCGAGCTTGCCGGCTACCTTTTTGAGGAGACCGAGGGTCTTGTCGGCGGTGAAGAGCATCTTGGCGCCGGAGAGGCTGGACTCCAGGGTACCGGTCATGCAGAAGAACTGCAGGGTTTTGCCGAAGGTGAGGGTAACGGTCTTTTCGCCGTCGCCTACCTTATAAGTGCCGGGCAGGGAGAGAGCGCCAACCTTCATGACGAAGGTGTTGTCTGCATTGTTGAAGGTGAACGTGCAGGCGCCGGGTTTGATGCCTACCTTGGCCAGGTACTGATCGGCCTTGGACTCGATGGTGGAAGTAACGGCCGAGCCGGCGAGGTTGGCCACGATGCCACCTTCGCTGCTGGTAGCAGAAACGGCGATACCATTATACTGATAGGTTCCGTTGAGGCTTACGGGAGCGGAGTATACGGTGCCGGCGAGGCCTTCGATGATGGTGGAGACACTACCGTTACCGCTGGTGAGGTTTCCGATAAGATTGCCCAGCATGGACTGTGCATTTGCAGAGACCGAAACAGCCACGGCCAGCGCAATGATGGAGACAATTTTCTTCATGGTTGTATGTGTTTTAAGTTGTTATTCAGGACTTTCAACTGGCAAATATAATAATTTTTTTAAAAATCATGCATCTTTTTCGGGCCAACCTTGCGCTTTTACCGGAAATTCCAAGCCTTCAGGGGTAACAAGCACGGCTCCAACCTCGGCCTGGGCCAGGTGGCCGATAACGTCGAAGGTCTGGAATTCGCGGCGGAATTTCTCCAGATGCAGGATGGGAATGGTGAAAAGGAGGCGGTTGTCGTCGCCGCCGTTCATGGCCGCCGAAAGCGGATCCATGTCCAGTTCTTTGCCCAGGGCGAAGCTGTTGCCCTCGAAAGGAATCTTATCGGCATACACCTTGGCGCCGAGGCCACTGTCGCGGGTGAGACGCTTGAGGGCGTCGGAGAGGCCGCGTGTGACAAAATAGCCGTAGGAAGGGTAGATCTCGGCGTCTTCCAGGTGCTCCACCACCCCGGATTCCAGCTCCGGGCGCAGGTAGGAGCCCACCAGCATCTTGTACTGCCCCATGTCGGGCTGCTGGCCGTCGGACTGGAACTGCTTGGCGCCGCGCTCCAGCACCTGCATGCCCAGATAGGCCGCACCCAGGCTGCCGGACACGCAAATGAGGTCCATGGATTTGGCCGCCATACGCCGTTTCTCAGTGAGCAGGGAGGTCTCGCCCGTGGCGCTCATGGACAGGAACAGGCCGTTGTTGGACGGCTGCAGGTCCAGGTTCACCGCCTCAAAGCCGTGCTCCTTGGCTGCCACCGTGACTCCCATCCACAGCTCTTTGATTTGCGGGAAGTCCAGTTTGGCCGAGATTCCCAGTACCACGTTGAGCAGCTTAGGACGGGCCCGGGCGGCGTAAAGCTCCCCTACCACCCCCACTACGCACTTGTAGCCCAGGTGCTTGAGCGGGAAATAGACCAGATTGAAGTCAATCCCTTCCAGATACATGCGTGCCGCGGTGGTTACCTTACCACCTTTGGCCGATGTGTAGCTGAGCCCGTTCACGGGAGAATAGGCCGACAGCCGGTACAGCTGTTCAATGGCCTCGATTTTGCCAATTTCAGAGAATGATTCTGCCATGTGCCGATGAGATTTGTAGGCTGCAAATTTACGCAATTAAATCAAAAAATTTGTGAACAAAAACACCCCTTTTTTGTTCACCAAGAGCTTGTTTTTGCTTTCTGGTGCACAAATTTGGCTCTTTTTGTTCACCAGAATCGAATTATTGCCTTCTCGTGAACAAAAACACCCCTTTTTTGTTCACAAAGGCCTTAAATGTGCTTTCTAGTGCACAAATTTGGCTCTTTTTGTTCACCAGAATCGAATTATTGCCTTCTCGTGAACAAAAACACCCCTTTTTTGTTCACAAAGGGGCCTAAGGAAGTTACAGTTGTGCCAGGAAGAAGTCGCTGTGGGGGGTGCCGGATGCTTTGATGCGCTCTTTTAGGCGGTAAACGCGGTTATAGACGTACTGCTTTTCCTTGCCCAGGAGCGTGGCTATTGTGGTAGAGGAGAAACCGGAGGCCGTGAAGAGGTACAGCAGATAGTCTTCCTCTTTCCACTTTGGGAAGGCTTGGCGCAGGCGGCTCATCACGTTGTCGCGGGATCTGTCCAGTTCTTTTTCCAGCCGATGCTGGGCTTCGGCGTCCTTGCGTAAACCTTCTACAATGCTGCGAACCTCTTTCACAATTTTGGGCTGCAGATTGTCGGTGCCTTCGTACACATAGTACTGCTCGCAGAGCCTTTCCAGGACATCTACGCCGATGGGAGATTCTTTGCTGTTTTTGAGGGACCCCAGACGGGCCTGGAGATCTTCGGCGATGGACATGATGCGGTCGGTCTCTTCTTTTTCCAGCAGGAGCTGTTTCTCGGCCTGCACTTTTCGGGCCCAAAGGTAAAGAACCAGGGTGGCCAGGATGGCGGCAATGAGGAGACTGATGTTGGACCAGCGGTTGCGTTCCTGCTCTTTATAGCGATAGGCCCGGGCCAGTGCCACCGCATGGGCGTCGTCCAGGAAAAAATAGGCGTTGTAAAAGGCGATGGCATAGTGATAGTCGTACTGGGCCTGAAGCCGGGGGCTTAGCGCTCCCCTGTCCAAACTATCCAGCAAAGCCATTGCCTGTTCGGGATTCGGGTTAGCCAGGGAGCCGGCCTGCCGGAGCATCCGGCCCTGTTCCGAGCAGGAAGCAAGGACCAGGAGCAGCAAGGCGTATGCGACTATCTTTTTCACGGGTGCAAAGATAAAAAATGTTCCCCGTTCGTCAAAGCATTCATAGTCGATAGGCGCTGATACCGCGTTTTTATGCGCGTAGAATGCCGATTATGGGATGTTCGTCCAATTTGATGGTAAACGGCGTAAAAGAGCTGATTATCGGCACGGCAGTCCCCTTGTGCGAGATTCTTTAATTTTCGCCCGTTTGTAAGTAATTGATTATCAATGTTGTTTAATTATACCCCTGCGAGATTAATTATTTGACATCTTGAAATATTGTTTGCAACTTTGCATTGGAAAGAAATCAACCAAAATTTTATAGTATGGAAATCAAGAAATCAGAAAAAGCCAGTCTTGAGAACAAACGGTTGCTCTTCACCGAGGTGGGTCTCGTTGTTGCGCTCCTCATTGTGTTCTTAGCTTTCAACTGGTCTTCCCGTGATGCCAAGGTGGCTACCCTGGAGGATACCACCCAGGTCCTGGTAGAAGAAGAAATGATTGCTATCCAGAACGAGCTTCCCCCGCCCCCCCCCGAGGCTCCCAACATCCCCGTCCTGAGCGACCAAATCGACATCGTGGACGATGATATCAAGTTGGACGACGACTTGTTCATCAACACGGAAGATGACGCCAACCTGGGTGTGGATATCATGGACTATAAGGAGGCTACCGTAGAGGAAGAAGAAGTGGAAGAGGAAGCCATTCCTTTCCAGCTGGTAGAACAGAAGCCGTCCTTCAACGGCGGAGATGCCAACGAATTCTCCAAGTGGGTGAATTCCCGTCTGGTTTATCCCGAGATTGCCAAGGAGAACGGTGTTCAGGGCCGTGTTACCCTGCAGTTCACCGTAGAGGCCGACGGCCGCGTAACCAACGTGCGCGTACTCCGTGGCGTAGACCCTTCCCTGGATAAGGAAGCCGTGCGTGTTGTTTCCAGCTCCCCTAAGTGGAAGCCCGGTAAGCAGCGTGACCGCGCCGTGAAGGTAACCTACACCTTCCCCGTAATCTTCCAGCTCCGCTAAAGATTGCACACATTCTTTTAAAGGGTAGCTCGTAAGGGCTGCCCTTTTTTGGTATAAACGAAAAACGCCTCCCACATTGCTGTAGAAGGCATTTTTAAACTTTGTTGAGATTTTGTCGGCAGGGCCCGCCAATATCTAACTCGTGGTACAGAATAACCCGTACGGCAGTTTAGCAAACTGCTGGTTTCAGCCACTCACCCACCCCTCCGGGCTTAAAGCGTTTGAAACTCCGTCGTAAGCGGACGGGACTGCAAAGATACACCTTTTTTGAATAATCACAAAAAAATTTATTCCTCCTGGCGGGCCTGGTCTACGGGGATGGGGCGGCCGTCGCTGAAGGCCACTATGCGGGCGTCGGGAAAGCCCAGGACGCGGACGGTGTTCAAATCCAGCAGGGCCTGGACATAGGTGGAGAATACGCCCACGCAGTAGGCGTAGCGCAAATTGGCCCCCAGGCGCTCGTACACGGGGGAGAGGCCGCGAATATCTTCCAGGGTGGCGTGCCGCGTGCTGTTGAACAGCTCTATCTGATACACCACGCCGGCGGGGAGGGTGTTGTCAAGGGCGAATCGGCCCACGGGCATTACCCGGAAAGAGGAGAGGGACGGATGCCGGGCCACCTTGATGCGGAGCGGCGCTCCCATGCCGTTCTTGGCAAAAGTATAACCCTGGCTGGCGCCCACCACCTCCCGGTCTTCCCGGCTGGACACCACGCCGCTCCGCAAAAAGCTCTGTTCTACCAGGCTGATTTCCAGGTTCACCTCCTCCAGCAGCTGTCTCAGCGGCACAATGGCGACTTCCTTGTCCCGGATGCGCGCCGACAATGCCGCCGTCTCTCCTTCGTCCGCCATGGACAGCCTTAGCCGCAGCTCGTCCAGGGCTTTTTCCTGCCGATAGATGGAGTCCCTGAGCGCGCGCGCTTCTGCCATTTTACGCATGTACAGGCGCGTATTGGCGTTGGACGGCACATCGTGCGCCATGGCCGATGCGTTGTCAATACGCGTGGGGTCTTCTACCGGCTTGAGCTCGGAGAGGCGCCGGAGGTCGGCGGGGCGGGAAACGCTCTTTCGGGCCCGCTGCGCCTCGAAGTCCAGCACGTAGATGTACACGCTGTCGGCCGAGCAGTCCCTATTGGAAGCGAAGAGCGTGTATTTGCCATCTTCCGTATCGGCCAGGAGGAAATCGTCGGCAGGGGAGTTAAAGGGAAAGCCCAGGTTTACCGGCGTGCTCCAGGCGGCGCGTTCCTCGTCCCAAGTGCTTGAGAATAAGTCGAATCCGCCCATGCCCGACAGCCCGTCCGAGGCAAAAACAAGCGTGCGTCCGTCGGGGGAGAGCATGGGGAAAATCTCGCTGCCGGTGGAGAGCTGCATCTCGCCCAGCAGACGGGGTGCGCGCCACAGGCTGTCCAGGTCCTCGGTGATGAACAGGCTGCGCGATCCGGCGCGGTCCCGGGCCGAGAAATAGATGACGTCGGTTCCCTTTGGGGCGTACACAGGATAATCTCCCAGCGAATCCAGCGGGTTGGGGGAGGGGTGCCATGCCTGGGCCTGCAGGGGATAGAAGAGAAAGAAATCCTTGCGGGAGAAGCGCTGGCGGGCCACTACGTGCACGTCGGCACAGAAATCGGTGAGGTTGAGGGCATTCTGGGCGGCGGCAATTTTCCGGTCCAGGGACGCCTGCTCCTTTTTCCCGGAAACCTTAACGGACAGGTACTGGCCGATGGCTTCCTGAAAGCAGTAGGCCCGGTGCAGGCTGTCGCCGCGGGCGATGGCCCGCTGTACAGTGGCACTAAGATTTACGGCAGGGGTGGCCTCTTCTGTGGGCTGGGGTACTTCCCACCATACCTGACCGGCCAGGGGACCCCCCGTCAGCAGTGCCAGAAATATGGTGAAAAAACGCCGTTTCATAATGATGTAGCCTGCAAAATTAAGAAATAGTTAGCAGAAAGTTCGTAAATCAGAAAAAAATCGTAAATTTGCAACCTATTTTGCCGTAGTGTCTAAAGACACTGCCGCAAGCCCAAAAGAAATTAATTAATTTAAACCATAAAGAAATGCAAAGTAAAGGTTGGATTCGATTTGTAGCGATCCTGCTCGGTCTTGCCAGCATCTGGCAGCTTTCCTTCACGGCTATTACCCGTATTGAGGAAAGCAAAGCCGCCAAGTATGCCGAGGCTCAGGCCATCCAGTTCGTAGAATCAAACAATGTAGCCGCCGATGTCCGCGAATATGTTCAGGACTCCGTGGCGGCCATCAGAAACAGAGCCTACATCGACTCTATCAGCAACGAGAATGTATTCCTGGGCTACAGCTATAAGAGCACCAAGGAAAAGGAAATCAACCTGGGTCTGGACCTTAAGGGCGGTATGAACGTCATGCTGCAGGTTCAGCTGGAAGATTTGGTAAAAGCCCTCTCCGGCAACAGCACGGATCCGGACTTTGTGGCCGCCCTTGCGCAGGCCAAGGCCAACAACGTGAACTCCAGCCAGGACTTCATCGGCCTCTTTGCCGATGCTTGGGAGAAAGTGGCCCCCGGCCGTCGTCTGGCCGAGATCTTCGCCACCTACGAGCTTCGCGAGAAGGTGTCTAACGATGCCACCAACGCCGAGGTTGTGAGCGTCATCCGCCAGGAAGCCAAGAGCGCCGTGGACAACTCCTTCAACGTGCTCCGCAACCGTATCGACCGTTTTGGCGTAACCCAGCCCAACATCCAGCAGGTTGGCAATTCCGGCAAAATCCTCATCGAGCTGCCCGGTGTCAAGGACCCCGAGCGTGTACGTAAGCTCCTGCAGGGTACCGCCTCCCTCGAATTCTGGCCCACCTATCAGGGCAACGAGGTAGACCTGTACGCCGTAGGTGCCCGCGTGTCCGAGGTTCTCACCAACCTTGGCGACAGCACCGCCGTGTCCAACCCGCTCTTCCGCGTGTTCTCTCCTTCCGGTTGGAACAACGCCTGCCTGGGCTTCGCCGCCGGTGTGGATACTTCTACCGTCAACCGTTACTTCGCCATGGCCACCGATGTCCTTCCTCAGGGCTTCCGTGGTCTGTGGACCGTAAAACCCACCGAGCTGGTGAAGGGTTCCAACCTGTACGAGCTGGTGGCCATCAAGGCTACCTCCCGTGACGGCAAGGCTCCCCTGGACGGTGGTGTAGTCACCGACGCCCGCGTCAACTTCAACGGCGCCCAGAAGGGCGGCAGCGCTGCTCCTTCCGTGTCCATGACCATGAACGCCGAGGGCGCCAGCATCTGGGCCCGCCTCACCAAGGACAACATCGGCAAACAGGTCGCCATTGTCCTGGATGGTCTGGTGTATTCCTATCCTACCGTTAACGCCGAGATTACCGGCGGCTCCTCCGAGATTACCGGTAACTTCGACGTACAGGAAGCCGAAGACTTGGCCAACGTGCTCAAATCCGGTAAGCTCCCCGCCCCTGCCACCATCATTCAGGAGCAGGTTGTGGGTCCTTCCCTGGGTAGCGCTTCCATCAAGGCCGGTCTCATTTCCTTCCTCATCGCCTTCTGCCTGGTGCTGGTGTACATGGTGTTCTTCTATCAGGGTGCCGGTCTCATCGCCGATGCCGCCCTCCTGTGCAACGTACTCCTGCTCTTCGGCGTGCTCGTGAGCTTCGGCGCCGTCCTTACCCTGCCCGGTATCGCCGGTCTGGTGTTAACCCTGGGTATGGCCGTAGATGCCAACGTGATTATCTACGAGCGCATCAAGGAAGAACTGGCTGCCGGCAAGGGCTTCTCCCTGGCAGTGGCCGACGGTTACAAGAACGCCTACAGCGCCATCATCGACGGTCAGGTGACCACCCTCCTCACCGGTATCATCCTCTATTTGTTCGGTTCCGGTCCTGTGCAGGGCTTTGCCACCACCCTCATCATCGGTATCATCACCTCTGTGCTCACTTCCATCTTCATCACCCGCATCATCTTCGATGACCGCATCAAGGCCGGTAAGACCGTGAGCCTGTCCAACAACCTCACCAAGAACTTCCTCAAGAACACCCATGTAGACTTCATCGGTGCCAAGAAGTGGAGCTACCTCATCTCCGG
Organism: uncultured Bacteroidales bacterium; assembly: GCA_905234285.1. GTDB lineage: Bacteria > Bacteroidota > Bacteroidia > Bacteroidales > UBA932 > Cryptobacteroides. The sequence goes on along the minus strand of CAJOHK010000008.1, from coordinate 46,250 downwards.
TATCCTCATCGTGATCTCCATCGCCAGCATCTCCCTCAAGGGCTTCAGCTACGGTGTAGACTTCACCGGTGGCCGTACCTACGTCGTGCGCTTCGACAAGAGCGTCACCGCCGAGGAAGTACGCGCCAGCGTGGAGGATGTCTTCAAGGCTGCCGCCGAGGCCGAGGGCATTGACCAGTACTCCGTGGAAGTGAAGCAGTTCGGTGGCGACGCCCAGATGAAGATTACCACCCAGTACAAGAACAACGACGAAAGCACCACCGTAGACGCCGAGGTAGAGGCTCTCCTCTTCCAGGCCCTGCAGGGCTTCTACGCCGAGGAAATTACCCTGGCCAACTTCACCTCTACCCTGGAGAACCCCAACGGTATCATCTCCTCCGACAAGGTAGGTCCTACCATCGCCCGTGATATCACCCGCAGCGCTTTCATCGCTGTGTTCCTGGCTCTGCTGGTTATCTTCGGCTACATTGCCGTTCGCTTCAAAGGCTGGGCCTGGGGTCTTGGCGGTGTGGTTTCCCTGGCCCATACGGCCCTCATCGTCATTGGCTTCTTCTCCCTGTTCAACGGTATCCTGCCGTTCAACCTGGATGTAGACCAAACCTTCATCGCCGCTATCCTTACCATCATCGGTTACGCCATCAACGATAACGTGGTTATCTTTGACCGTATCCGTGAGCAGCGCGGCCTGCACCCGAAGGAAGACTTCCGCACCACGGTGAACACGGCCCTCAACGCCACCCTCACCCGTACCATGAACACCTCCGTGTCCACCCTCCTCCCGATGCTTGCCATCGCCATCTTCGGCGGAGAAAGCATCCGCGGTCTGGCCGTGGCCCTGTGCCTGGGTGTGATTATCGGTACCTACGCCTCCATCATGATTGGTACGCCTGTCATGTTCGATGCTGCTTCCGCCGCTGCCAAGCGTAACGCTAAAAAATAAGGTATACGCACACGTAATGAAAAACCGGCCTCCAAGTGAGGTCGGTTTTTTTTTGCGTTATGGATATATAGTAGTAACTTTAGCACAAATAATTCCATCTATGAAAAGGATTGCATTTCTTACCACAGCTGTTCTGTTGCTGTTTTCCTGCAGTGGAAAGACCGTTCAGGATAAAGAAGATGCCCAAGAAGGAACCCCTGCGACACCTGGGCTCCCGGTGGCTGTAGACTTGGGCCTTAGCGTCAAGTGGGCCAATACGAATCTTGGAGCAACAGCTCCCGAGGAGTACGGAGATTACTATGCCTGGGGAGAAATTGAGAACAAGAAAGATTTTAGTTGGAAAAGCTATAAATGGGCCATCATCTATCCTACTTACTACTCCCTTTCCAAATACAACTATGATGGCGAGTATGGAACTGTCGACAACAAGCGTGTCCTGGATGCGGCCGATGATACTGCCCACGTAAAGTTGGGCGGCAAATGGCGTATGCCCACAAGATCCGAAGTAGATGAACTTGTTTCTACAAGCACGAATTCAAGTTATAAGTGGGAATGGAAGTCTTTGAACGGGCATCCCGGATGGTCAGTTACCTATTTAGCCAAGAATCAATCCGTCTTCTTTCCCGCTGCGGGTTTTAAGGGCGAGGAATCGGCTCCATTTTATGTGGGAGAAGCAGGTTACTATTGGTCCACTGCACTTTATACAGGCCCTCTCGAAGGGCTTGGTGGTCAAAGCCCGGAATCGGCCTGGCATCTGAACTTCTTTGACGACACAATTCGCCCGGACTACGGTAGCCGTCAATATGGTTTTTCTATCCGTGCCGTTATAGAATAAAGAATAATACCTTGTTATATGAAAAAGACAGCTCTTTTTATCACATTTGCACTCATCCCTTTTTTCCTTATTCTGTCTTGCGATAAGAAGGATAAGGACAATAATGACGAGAAGGAGGACGTTGGTGGTTCGGTAGGCCTTAAGGAGAATAAATACATTTCTTCCTTAAAAATGACCACCTATAATGGTGTTTCGACCTTCTCATTCCAGTACGATGAAAACGGCCGTTGTAAAGAGGTAATCCGAAAAGATGGCGGTGAAGAGTACTACCGGATTGTTTATTCGTATGACGGGAATAAGATTGTTGCCTCTTGGAACGGGGGGTCAGAGGAGATGACTACTGATTCTCAGGGACGCTTAATATCCTATTCTGGTACGGACAATTTTGGTGACCGGCGAAACAGAACCATCTCCTATCCCAATAACAACACAGTTGTGATTGATATTTCTACAGATACATACACCGCCAAGAGAACTCTAAACTATACGGATGGAGATTTAAAAAGACAAAATGAAAATTCTTCAGAAGAAATCACGTATTCGTATACAGATTATCCCGATGATTATAGTATCGATTTTACGCACTACTTGCTTGATGATATGGGCTCGTCTTTAGTTCTGCCTCCATTCCTGGCTTTTCCCGGATTACGTAATAAGCATTTGTTGAAGACCCCGGTCCCGTTTTGGATAGATTCGGATAATGAGACCCCTATCTCTTATTCTTTTGATGACAAGGGCCGGGTGACAAAAGCGAAATGGTCCAGTAAAACCACCTCTTCGTTCTTTGAGTTTGATATAGCTTACCGTAACTAACTTCCAGGTGTTGTGTCTGCTCATTATTTGGGCTAGGTCTACTTTTTACCCTTGAGCCTGGCCCGCAGAGTATGGCTTCCAGTGCTGTCTATGGAACAATTTATGGGCTAGGTCCACATCTTGAAATGGGACCTGGCCCAACAAAGCCGACATGACTTTAGACATTTTCTTTTAGATGAATGTGGAGTCGCAGGGTATCCCTTCCTTTGGACTAGTGTAGCCTTTCCACGAGCGTGGCGCGTGTCAACTCTGGGAGTTTCGGGGACCAGAGGCCGGCGGCAGGCAGTGAAGTAGGGGGTGCTCACGTTCGTCGCTGTTCCGGCTTACGGCAAAATGGGCTTGCCTGTGAATCTACTTTTTCCCTGCCGCATCGTCGCGGTGCGCTTTTGCCGGGCCTGTATACCTCCGTCTCGCCGTTTTCCCGAACACAGGCATCCCTTCGGGCACGCCCATTTTACCGGCCTCCACTGCGCTCCTCTCTATGCACCCCCTACTTCACTGCCTGCCGCCGGCTTGTTCATAGTCAGTTCCAAGTGCGCGTAATGTGCAGAAAGCTATGCACATTAAGAGCAAAATCGGCCCAAAATGCTCGTAACGTGCATGAATTCTTGCATGTTACGAGCAGTGGGGGATTCGGAGCGAAGCGACCCAGGGGGTCCGGGGGATTAGGTCTGCAGTCTGTTGAAATCAGGGGCAAAAAGTATACCCATAAAAAATAAAAAACCCTCAAAATCAAGCGATTAAGAGGGATTTTCAGTGCCCCTAACCGTGGTATTCTCGAACCTTTTGTTGGAGGGGATTGAGCGATTGTGGAAAAATCATGAGTTTTTGCCGAATCCAAAGCACTTTCCTCTTGCAGCTGTTGATTGTTGTTTGTAGATTTGTTGAACAAACATATCGGACTATGTCAAACTTGGAACAGATACAACTATTTGGAGAGAAGCAGATAAGAACTGCCTGGAACGATGCCGAGGAGAAGTGGTATTTCTCCGTAATAGATATTATAGCTGCACTGGTGGATACGGATCGCCCAAGAAAGTATTGGTCCGACCTGAAACGGAAACTGATTGCAGAAGGGAGTGAGTTGTCCGAAAAAATCGGACAACTGAAAATGAAATCGTCGGACGGGAAAATGTATGCTACAGATGTTGCCGATCAAGAGCAACTCTTCCGTCTTGTTCAGTCAATACCATCTCCGAAGGTCGAACCTATAAAAGTATGGATTGCGCGAGTTGCCAGCGAACGGATTGATGAAATGATAGATCCGGAGATCTCTATTGACCGGGCCATAGAGATGTATCGGCGCAAGGGATACTCGGAGGAGTGGATCAATCAACGACTTCAAGGCAAAAGGGAACGTAAGAAACTTACCGATGAATGGAAACGAGTTGGTGTAAAGGAAAAGCAATATGCAATCCTGACAAATGCGATTTATGAGGTATGGTCGGGCATGACTGCGAAAGAATATAAGCATCTTAAAGGCCTGAAAAAAGAAAACCTTAGAGACAATATGACTGATACGGAAAGTGCTCTAACCACGCTTGCCGAAGTGGCAACCAGGGAGATATCGCAGAATGAGGACCCCGGGACAATCACCCATAGCATCGATATCGCCCGCAGAGGAGGTGGCGTGGCCAAAGTGGCTCGCGAAGCCTTGGAAGACCAGTTGGGAAGAAGCATTATATCCTCTGAGAATGCCAAGACGTTGAATAATCCGGAAACACCCAAAGAGATAGAGGAGCAATAACCAATTATATTAGTGCAATTATCTTTACCATCTTCCAGGAAACCAAGTGTTTACAACAAAAAACCGGAACCTCCAAATTCTTCTGGAGATTCCGGTTTTGTGCCCAGAGCGGGAATCGAACCCGCACGATATTGCTATCACAGGATTTTGAGTCCAGCGCGTCTACCAATTCCGCCATCCGGGCTGGTAGGGACTGCAAATGTAAGTCAAATTCGGTTAACCGCCAAATAATTTGGGTTTTTTCGTATCTTTGTAGACTATTAATCATTGAAGATGAAACGCAAACATATCGTCATATCCCTGGCTTTTCTTCTGTGTCCGGTAGGGGGCTGGGCCCAGGCCCAAACCCAGGCCCAAACCCAGGCCCAAACCCAGGCCAAGTTCCGGGACTGGACTGTGTCGGCCATGGGGGGAGTAGGATATGCCTTGCAATCCAATGAGGGCTGGGAAAAACTGGCCTCCACCTTTGTCTTTCCCACGGCCGAGCTGCGCTTTGGTTATCATACCACACCGGAGAATGCACCGGATTATGCCGCCGACTTCGGCTATCCTACCCTGGGTATCGGCGTGGCATGGAGGGGCCTGTCCAAGCTGCACTTCCTGGAAGGATACATGGGCGACATCACTACTCTTTTCGGTTTTTTTGAGGGTGATTTTGTGCGCACCCGGGCCTTTTCGTTTGGTTATGACCTTAATTTGGGCCTGGCTTACACGCCTACGGTCTATGATTTTGTCAATAATCCCAATCTCATTTGCTACAGTTCACACTTGGTTCTGGCACTGGCGCCTGGCATTACGCTCAAATGGCGTCCGGCCAGGCACTGGGAACTGGGGCTCACGGGCCGGTTTCATCATATGTCAACCGGCCGCCTTTCCATTCCCAACCGGGGGCTCAACAGCCTGGAAGTGGGTTTGGACGTGCGCTATGCCGCCGGAGCGCCCAGCTTAGCCAAACGTCAAAAGCCGGAATTCCTTCGTCATATGGAATTTGATGTGGCCGTGGGGATGGGCCTCCATAAGTGCCGCCAGGAGTGGAACATGGAACTCAAGGCCCCTACCTGGGCTAATTTCTGCCTGATCACATCGGCCTCGTACAGGTATGCGCGTGCTTTTTCCAGCGGTATTTCCCTGGATTTCTTTATGGACCAGCCTGCGTTTACCCGGCGCATCAAAGAAGTGGAGGCCCGGCTTTATCCCGACGAGAACACAGCGGATGCCGTTTACAGCCCCTTCTCCTGCGGTATTTCGGCCCAGCAGCACATCTATTATGGCAACTTGGCTTTCTGGATGCAGGTGGGAGTATATGTATACAAGCAAAAAGGCCTCCACGAGGAAGAAGGTGTCACCTATCAGCGGCTAGGTCTCAAATACGTCTTCCCCAAGCTGGGCAGGGTGTTTTTGGCCGCCGACTGCCGCATCCGCGGGATTACGCATGCCGAGTGCATGGAATTTATCATCGGCAAACAGTTTTAAGCCATGGACGTTCACTGCAGAATAGTGGCGGCCGATGCCAGTTGGGCTCGCCTCCCGGAATTACTCTCCGGGGAGCGGGAAATCTTTGTGGTCTATGATAAAAACGTGGCCTGGGTGGCCCAGGAGGTCAGTTCCTGCCTAACGGTCAAGGGCAGCATCGCCATCTGCACGTCGGAGGAGAGCAAGACGCTGGAGACCGTACAGGCCATTGAGCGGGCACTTTTGCAGGCCGATGCCACCCGCGGGGCGCTGCTTCTGGCCATCGGCGGCGGCATTACCTCCGACCTGGCGGGCTTTGCGGCGGCTATCTACAAGCGCGGCATCCGCTACGCCAACATTCCCACTACGCTCCTCTCGCAGGTAGATGCTGCTATCGGCGGCAAAACCGGCGTCAACCTGGACGGCTACAAGAATATGCTGGGCGCCTTCCACATGCCGGAATTCACCTGCCTGTGCCCGGCTGTGCTCAGCACCCTTCCCGCCCGGGAGTTCCGCGCCGGAGTGGCCGAAATGCTCAAAACCTTCCTCCTGGCCGATGCCGAAGCCTACGCCGCCGCAGTGCAGCTCTTCGCAGACACCAAAACACCCCTTTTGGTGTCCGGGCAGCCCCAAAACGAGCGTCAGGACACGGAAACCGGGGTTTTGGTGTCCGAGCTCATTGCCAAAGCCGCTGCCATCAAGGCGGCCATTGTGGAGGAGGACCCCACCGAGAAGGGCAGCCGCGCGGTGCTGAACCTGGGCCATACCTTCGGCCATGCCATTGAGCAGCAGGCGCAGGTGAAGGGCGATGACATCATGCACGGGGAAGCCGTGGCCATGGGTATGATCATGGCAGCACGGCTGTCAGAGGCCGCCGCTGTGGCGCAGCAGGGCCTTGCCAGGCGCCTGGAGCAGGATTTTGCGCAAACCGGCCTGCCCAACCGCTGCCCTTATCCGGTCCAGAGCCTTCTGGAAGCCATGGCCAAAGACAAAAAGGCCGCCGGCGGGAAAGTGAAGTTTGTGCTTCCCGTGCGCCCCGGGGAAGTGGTACTCAAAGAAATGAGCGTAGACCAAGCCTATGATTTGTACCTCCATACAAAATAAGGAACTGCAGGAGATTCTGGACCTGTTGCCGCAGCTGGAGATGGCCGAAATCCGTCTGGACCGCTGCGCCCTGGACGACGAGGAACTGGAACGCCTGTTCTCCGATTCAGACGTGCCGCTCATCGCCACTTGCCGGTTGGCCGAGGAACCCCAGGCTCCGGAAATCCTGGAGCGGGCCATCATGGCCGGTGCCAAATATGTAGACCTGGAGATGGAGGCCCCCGCAGCCGTAGGCCGGCGCATCCGCGAGGCTTGCCGGGAATATGGCACCGTGCTCATCCGCTCCTACCATAATTATGAAGATACGCCCTCGCGGGCCGTGCTGCTAAGCCTTTTGGAACGGGCGCGCAGCTTTGGCGGGGAAGTGGTCAAGATAGTCACCACCGCCACCAGCGCGCAGGATGTCCCGGCCGTACTGAGCCTCTATGAGCATGTGCAGCCCGGCACCCTGGTGGCCTTCTGCATGGGCGAAAAAGGCCGCGAGAGCCGCCTGGAAGCCCTAAGGCACGGTGCACCGTTCACCTATGCCTGTCTCTCAGAGCAAGAGGCCACCGCTCCCGGACAATGGACTACGGAGGACATGAGGGAAGCCGTATACGGCCCCTTCCGTTTTGTACAGGCCGCCGGCCTCCCCATGCCGTCCTCCAAGAGCTTTGCCCAGCGGGCCATCATTGCCGCCGCCCTGGCCGACGGTACCTCCCACCTGAGCGGCTATTCTCCCTGCGGCGACAATGAGAGCGCCCTGGCGGTAGCCCGCGCCTTGGGGGCCGAGGTGCAGGTAGAGGGCAGCCTCCTTTCCATCAGGGGCATTGCTGCCCAGCCGGGCTGCCTAAAACTGTCTGAGCTCCACACCGGCGAATCCGGCTTCCTTACCCGCCTCATGGTGCCGCTCTTGTCGGCCCTCTCGCAGGAACCGGTGCGCGTGACAGGGGAGAAGACGCTCCTGAACCGGCCGCTTACCTCGGCCCACGATATCATGGCGGCCTTTGGTGTGCGCCTGTACCCGGAAGATACCGCCGCCCGTCCCGAGGACTGTCGCCTGCCGCTCAAAGTGGCCGGCCCTATCATCCCCGGCCGCGCCGATGTTTCCGGCAAAGGCGGTTCGCAGCTCATCTCAGGTCTCCTGGCCGCCCTGCCGCTCATGCCCGAGAAATCGGTGCTTTATGTGCATGATCCCCGCAGCATTCCCTACCTGTTCATCACGGTAGACGTGCTCAAGCGCTTCGGCATCAAAATCGGCTCCGAGATGGAGGGCGACGAAGACTTCCTGGAAACGCAGGATTGGAGCCGCTGCACGGGCATCACCTTCCGCATCAAAGGCGGGCAGCGTTACACCGCCGCCGACTTCTCCATAGAGGCCGACTGGTCCGGAGCCGCGCCCTTCCTTACCGCCGGCGCCGTTTTTGGCGATGTAGAGGTGGAAGGCCTGGACACCCAGTCCCTGCAGGCCGATATTTCCATGATGGACATCCTCATGGATGCCGGCGCCAGCATGTCCCAACTGGACGGCCCCGCCGGCCCCATCCACGTCAAGCGCGCCCCCCTCAACGCTTTTAGCACCGACCTCAACAATTGCCCGGATCTTTTCCCCATGGTAGCCGTTCTGGCGGCCTTCTGCCCCGGCGAGAATCACATCCTGGGCGTAGAGAGGCTGCGGCATAAAGAGACCGACCGCGCCGCCGCCATCGAGCAGATGCTTACCAAAATGGGGGTAAATGTAGTGGTAAACGAAGACGAAATGGTGGTCTACGGCAAAAGTCTCACCCAGCGCCTCCTTTCAGGGGAGCTACTTAAAGGGGGCCGATTCCCGTCCTACGGAGACCATCGCATGGTCATGGCACTGCGGGTAGCGGCCCTGGGCGCCAGTGGTCCCGTGCTCATCGACGACCCCACTTGTGTGGCCAAGTCGTTCCCCAGTTTTAACGAATTATTTGAACAGTTATGAATACTTTTGGTTCCCGTTTCAGAGTAAGTATTTTTGGTGAGTCCCACGGTCCTGTTGTGGGCGTAACGCTGGATGGCGTCATTCCCGGCATGCCGCTTACCGAGGCCGATTTCATCCCCGATTTGTCCCGCCGCAAGGCCGGCGCCCCGGGCACCACGCCCCGCACCGAGTCCGACCTCCCGGAGATTATCTCGGGCGTGTACGAGGGTCATACCACCGGTGCCCCGCTCACCATTCTCTTCAAGAATGAGAACACCCGGTCCCAGGATTATGAGCAGTTCCGCAAACATCCCCGTCCCGGACATGCCGACTTTACCGCCAACATCAAGTACGGCGGCTTCAACGACCCTCGCGGCGGGGGACACTTCAGCGGCCGCATGACCCTGGGCATCGTAGCCGCCGGTGTGGTAGCCAAAAAGATTCTGTATTTTGCCAAGTTCAACGCAGCCCTCACCGAGGTGGGCGGGCTAACCGATTCATCCCTTTGGGCCGATGCCCTTAAGGCCGCCCAGGCCGAGGGCGATTCCCTGGGAGGGGTAGTGGAATGCAAGGTAGAAGGCCTGCCTGTCGGCCTGGGAGAGCCCTTCTGGGACAGCGTGGAATCCTACGTCTCCCATGCCATTTTTGCCATTCCCGGCGTGCGGGGCATCGAATTCGGCGACGGCTTTGCCGCCTCCCGCATGAAAGGCTCCGAGCACAACGACCCCTTTCCGGAGCACGAGTGCTGCGGCGGGCACCATCACCACGAGGAAGGACACGAATGCCAGTGCCATGGAGATCACAGTCATTCAGGGGATTGTTCCTGTCATTCTGAGCAAAGCGAAGAATCTCACGAGCACCATTGCTGCGGCCGCCATAAGCACCAGCAGCCCCCGCTCACCAACCATGCAGGCGGCGTAAACGGCGGCATCACCAACGGCAATCCGCTGGTGTTCCGCGTGGCGTTTAAGCCCACCGCCAGTATCGCCAAGGCCGGCATCCCCGGCCGCCACGACGTGTGCTTCGCCCTTCGCACGCCCGTTATCGTGGAGGCCATGGCCGCTCTGGCGCTGGTAGATTTGGCGCTCTAAGGATAGGCTTCGCCCAGAAATTTGGTAATGTCCGGGATCCAGAGGATGTCGTACTCGGATCGAAGGATGTAGACAACCCGTATTATGAAGTCGGCCGCGGCGGCAACGTGTCTGGACACGGGCTCTGGAATAAGGATCGATAACCCGGTCGAAGAATACCAGTTCACATTAGTGAGACCCTGCTCCTCTACCAGGAAATTGTAGAGGAGTTGGGCGTTTATGGAGGGGACTACATCGTCGGCTGGGCTGCTGGAAAGGAAAATCTTCTCTGCTTTGCGGGGCGTCCATCCCTTGCAAAGGTTCTCTTTTGCCATTGCCTCCAAAAACCTTCTGGAAATAGGGGAGTCCAGGTTAAGGATGTCTTCTTTGAGGAAGTTTCCATAAGGTTGTGAAGGAAATATTTCATCCATCTTTCTACGGGGGTAGTCCTTGCTCAGGATATACTTCTCGATATCCTGTATTATCGACTCCTGAAATAGATCTTCCAGGGAATAGCCCAGGTTATAGATGCTGTTGAAAGAGAGGAGCGTAGCTATGATTGTGGCAGGCATTCTGGCTTCGGCCATCTCGAACATGGAGCAGTAGGTCTGTTGCATGTCATAGGGGCCGCCGCCGGCAAACGTGTGGGTAATATGGATGTCGGGGTATTTTTCCGAGGCCACTTTAAGGACGCCGATAGCGGTCTGTGCCCCTTGGGAGTAACCCATGTTGAACACCCGGCTGTCTTTGCCAGGGGTAAACGTGACGCCAAGTTCAGGGAACAGTTCCCGGGCCGCCACCAGCGCATCCAGGTTGGTCTGGGCATTGGTGTTGCCCATACAATAGGCCTGATCCTTATCTTCTGTGGCGCCAAAGCCATAGTGATCTGACGACACACATACAAGGCCGCTTCCCACCAGCGCCTTGTGAACGGCAAGGAAGCCGCCGGAGGGACTGTCTACCCTTCCTATGACCGTGTATCGGTTCAGGAGCATAATGCCAAGGGACGGGTTGCTGTCTGTAATCTCGTCTCCATAGGTGATGACTCCGGAAATAACGGCCGGGTTGCCCCACGGATCGCAGGACGGATACTCAATATGGCAAACCGTCATGCTGTTCTCTGCGTCATGGGTCTTGGATACAATCCTTGCCGGGGGCAGGGGTTGTGGCTCCTCTGGTGGCACAACATCATGCTTTGCACACGAAAAGAATGCAATCGCCGCCAAAGAGGCAATCAATAATAGGTTTCTGACTCTCAAGTTGAAAAACTTTTGCAGCTGCAAAAAAAGCAAAAAAATGCTAACTTTGCAAACCTATGTCAAAGGATATCATACAGGAGTTTACAAAGGCCGAGTACAAAGAAGGCTTTGTGACCGATGTGGAGCAGGAGTTCATCCCTAAAGGGCTGAACGAGGACATCGTGCGCATGATATCGGCCCGTAAGGAGGAGCCCGGGTGGCTGCTGGAATTCCGCCTGGATGCGCTGCGCAAGTGGCAGGCCATGCCGCAGCCCAATTGGGCGCACCTGGACATGCCGTCCATTGACTTCCAGGACATTATTTACTTTGCCGCGCCCAAAAAGGACAAGGACCGCCCCAAGGAGATAGACCCCAAGCTGGCCGAGACCTTCGACAAGCTGGGTATTCCCCTCCAGGAGCGCGACGTGCTGGCCGGTGTGGTTGCCGTAGATGCCGTCTTTGACTCGGTGTCCGTCACCACCACCTTCCGCAAGACCCTCTCCGAGAAAGGCATCATCTTTTGCTCGTTCTCCGAGGCCGTGAAAGAGCATCCGGACCTGGTGCGCAAGTACCTGGCCTCTGTGGTGCCCGCCAGCGACAACTATTTTGCCGCGCTCAATTCGGCCGTTTTCTCCGACGGCTCCTTCTGCTACATCCCCAAGGGCGTCCGCTGCCCCATGGAACTTTCCAGCTACTTCCGCATCAACGCACGCGGCACCGGCCAGTTCGAGCGCACGCTCATTGTGGCCGATGAGGGCTCCTACGTCTCCTACATGGAAGGCTGCACCGCCCCCATGCGCGACGAGCAGCAGCTGCACGCCGCCGTGGTAGAGATTGTGGTAGAGAAGGACGCCGATGTCAAGTACTCCACCGTCCAGAACTGGTACCCCGGCGACGCCGACGGCAAGGGAGGCATCCTGAACCTGGTCACCAAGCGCGGCATTTGCAAGGGCACCGGCTCGCACCTTAGCTGGACGCAGGTAGAGACCGGCAGCGCCATCACCTGGAAATATCCTTCCACTATTCTTAAGGGCGATTATTCGTCTTCGGAGTTCTATTCGGTGGCCGTGACCAACAACCACCAGCAGGCCGATACAGGTACCAAGATGATTCACCTCGGCCGCGGCACCAAGAGCCGCATTGTGTCCAAGGGTATATCGGCCGGCGTGAGCCAGAATAGCTACCGCGGCCTGGTGCGCATGGGCCGCGACGCCGTGGGTGCACGCAATTTCTCCCAGTGCGACAGTCTTCTTATCGGCTCGCGCTGCGGGGCGCACACCTTCCCGGTCATTCAAAGCCAGAACCCTACGGCCACGGTGGAGCACGAGGCCACCACCTCCAAGATCTCAGAGGATCAGCTGTTCTACTGCAACCAGAGGGGCATCGGCCCGGAGGAAGCCGTAGGGCTTATTGTGAACGGCTATGCCCGCGAGGTCCTCTCCCGCCTCCCCATGGAATTTGCCGTAGAGGCGCAAAAATTATTACAAGTATCACTTGAAGGGTCTGTAGGATGATCGATACCGTCATATTTACCCTCGCCGGCCGGCCGGTGCTCCTGATAGACCTCATTTCCAGTCTGCTCGGCCTCACCTGCGTGTTCCTGGCCGGGCGCAATTCCAAATATAACTTCTGGGTGGGCTACCTGTATACGGCGGCGCTCTTTTTCCTGTTCTGGAACCGGAACCTATACGCCAGCCTGCTGCTGCAGCCGGTGTCCCTGGCCATCAATGTGCTGGGCCACTACCGCTGGACGCACCCCAAGCCAGAGGAGCAGTCGTCGCAGGACAGCAAGTCCCTCCGCGTAGGCACGCTGAGTCCGGCCGCAGCGGTCATTTGCGCGGCAGGCACGCTGGCCGTGGCCGGATTGTGGGGCTTCACCCTGGACAAGCTCTTCCCGGCCGATCCGCATCCCTACCTGGACTGCCTGGTCACCGCCCTCATCCTGCTGGCTCAGTTGCTGTCCTCTTTAAAGAAGTGGGAATGCTGGATTGTGTGGCTGCTGGTGAATATTACCCAAATAATCCTGCACCTGAGCGTGGGCAACGTGTTCATGCCCATCGTGTGCGGCCTGTACTTGGTTAACGGCCTGTGGTCCCTGTGGACCTGGGTGAAGCTGTACCAAAAAAAGGCGTAGCAGCTAAGTAATTGATAATAAATAAGATATAGAAAAGTGATTATACACTTTGACACAATCACTTTTGCGTAAGAAACTGATATTTAAATAGATACGTGCTGCAGCAATGTTAGAGATACAGAACCTTCATGCTGTCATAGACGGCAAGGAAATACTTAAGGGAATAGACCTGAGCATCGGCAAAGGCGAGGTGCATGCTGTCATGGGTCCCAACGGCGCCGGCAAGAGCACGCTGGCGGCGGTACTCACCGGCAAGCCCGGCTATGAGGTCACCGAGGGCGCAATATCTTTCAACGGGCAGGACCTTCTGGCCATGGTCCCCGAGGAGCGTGCCTGGGCCGGACTGTTCCTCAGTTTCCAGTATCCCATCGAGATTCCCGGCGTCACCATCACGGCCTTCATGAAGGCAGCAGTGAACGCCAAGCGCAAAGCAGCAGGCCTGCCGGAAATGAAAACCGGCGATTTCCTCAAGCTCATGAAGGAGAAGATGGCCTTTGTGCAAATGAAGCCCGAGTTTGCCAAGCGCGAGGTGAACGTGGGCTTCAGCGGCGGCGAGAAAAAGCGCAACGAGATTTTCCAGATGGCCCTGCTGGAGCCGTCCCTTAGCATTTTGGACGAGACCGACAGCGGCCTGGACGTGGATGCCCTAAAGATTGTGGCCGATGGGGTAAATGCCCTCCGCAGTCCTCAGAAGAGCGCCATCATTGTAACGCACTACCACAAGCTCCTGGAGTATGTGCAGCCGGATTTTGTGCATGTGCTCAAGGCCGGGCGCATAGTAAAAACCGGTGGCCGAGAGCTCATCGAAGCCATCGAAAGCAAAGGATTTGACCAGTTCTAGCCCATGGGACACGGCAAGTACATAGCCCCGCCCGCGGCGCAGTACCAGGTGCAGGCCGGCCAAAAGCTGGCGCTGCAGTACGTGGTGCTGCCGGGGGAGAGCCGGGACATTGACCTGAGCGTAGACCTGGTGGGCCCCGGCGCCCAGCTGGAAATCAAGGCCCTGTACCTTTGCAATGCTCAGGAGAAGGTGAATCTGAACTTCCTGGTTCACCACCGCGCGCCCGGCTGCCAGAGCCGCCAGCTCATCAAAGGCATTGCCGGGGGAGAGGCCCGGGTGCAGTTCCACGGCACCATTGTGGTAGCCCCCGACGCCCAGCAAACTGAAGCCTATCAGGAGAACCACAACATCCTCCTTACCGACAGTGCCAAGGTGGAAACCCAGCCTCAGCTGGAGATTTACGCCGATGACGTCAAGTGCTCCCATGGCGCCACCGTCGGCCGCCTGAATGAGGACGAACTCTTTTACATGCGCTCGCGCGGCGTCCCCGAGAAAGAAGCCCAAACCCTCCAGATGCTCTCCTTCCTCTCACCGGTAATCCCCGAAGGCCGACACGAAGAAGTTGTTAAGATCCTGCTGAACCTATGAGTCTCAAGCATGCAATCCTGATGGCCGCAGCCTGCCTTGCGCTCTTTTCCTGCCAGGAAAAGCGCAAGGCCGACCATGAAACCCGCCTCCTGCTGGGCGAGCTGGATGGCTATCTGTCGGCCCAGGGAATGTACGTGGCCCGTAAGATGGACGAGCTGGCCTTCATGCGCCGCCAGATTGCCGCTAGCCGGGACCCGCTTGCCAGCTACGACTTGGAGATGTCGCTGGCCAATGCCGCCTTCTCCTTCAGCTTCGATACCACCCGTACCCATTTGCAGCGCGCCCGTTTGCTCCGTACCCTGGAGAAGGACTCCAAGGATTGGCGCACCCTTCGTCGGGACCAGCTCACGCAGGAGGGCCGATACGCTTCGGCCGACAGCCTGGCCCGCGTCATGCTCTCCGGCACCCGGCCCGAGGAGCACGAATATGCCATTTATGCCTTCCACGTATCGGAGATTGCCAGCCTGCAGGGCCGCAGTTCCGAGCAGCTGTACTGGCTCATCCGCTCGGCCCAGAGTGATATCCTCAATGCCGTGCGGGACTATGCCTCCCTTACCATGGTGGGCCAGATTATCCTTCCGTACGACGTAGACCGCTCATTCCGATACCTTCGCATTGCGCAGGAAGACGCCCTGAAATATGGGCGGAAACGTGGACGAGAATCTCACTTTCCACAGCGCCATCCAGCGCCTGAAAGAGAACTATACCCATCATCTGGGCATCATCGCCAAAAAGCTTTAATCCTCCCAGCTCAAGGTCCGGGAACCGTCGGGGTTCACGGAAATAGTCACTTTGAGGGTTTCCTCCGGGAGCAGTTCCTCTACGTTCTCCGGCCATTCCATCAGGCATAGGCAGCCGGAATCCAGGTAGTCGTACAGGCCGATGTCCAGGGCTTCGGCCAGTTTGTTAATCCGGTAAAAGTCAAAGTGAAAGACGGGCTCTCCGCTGGCGGCCCGGTATTCGTTCACAATGGCAAAGGTAGGGGAGCTCACGGCATCCTCCTGCACCCCCAACACCTTGCAAACCGCCGTGGTAAAAGTGGTTTTCCCCGCCCCCATGGGCGCATAAAAAGCCACCAGGGTATGGTCCCCAATCTGTTGAAGGAACTCCTTAGCCGCCCGCTCCAGGTCTTGAAGACCGTTAATGGTAATCTGGTGCATCATAGTACAGCGGCGCGTACGGCGCGGTTAATAAACTCATTCAAACTAATGCCCAGCGTGTTGGCTTTGTCTGCTGCTGCTCCATGTAATTGGGAGGTCATTCGAACAATCAGTTTCCCGCTATAAGGCTTCTCGGGTTCAAGCCCATTAGCCTTACAGGACTCCAGGTAGTCATCTACGGCTTCCTCAAAGTCTTTCTTGAGTTCTTCCAAGGTGGATCCCTCGTATAAAATGAGCGCATCCTTGAGTCCCAAAAGTTTTCCCATTAAACAATTGGCACTCTCATCGTATTCTACGGTACCCATGTAGCCTTTATACTTCAGTCTTCCCATATCTTCTTTTGCTTTAAGATGTTTAGAATCCCTTTCAATGCTTTTTTGCCAACAATCTTTCCAGGATGTGGTTTGTGCATTTTAATCATTAAAGTGCCCCTCATGAATCCTGTTCTGGATCCGGAGGTGGCGCCCAAGTTCATTTCTTTAAAGCCCAAGTGGGCCATTACGCTTTTGAGTTCATCAAACGTAAAATCACTGGGCAGCGATTTAAACCTTTCTACCAGTTTGTCTTTGGTTGACATGGCAAAGATACTAAAAGTGATACTATTTTACAAATCCAGAATACTGCGGCGGTCCAGGAAGCGGTAGCTGGCGGCTTCGGAGATGTGGGCGGGCAGGATGGCGGCCGAGCCGGAGAGGTCGGCAATGGTGCGGGCAATCTTGATGATGCGCGTGTAGGCGCGGGCGCTGAGCCCCAGGCGGCCGATGACCTGCTCCAGCAGCTGCTTGCATTCTTCGCTGAGCGGGCAAAAGCGTTCCAGCTGGCGGGCATTCATCTCGGAGTTGGTAAAGATGCCGCTGCCCTCGAAGCGACGGCGCTGGATTTCCCGCGCCTTGAGCACCCGAGCCGCAATGACCGCCGACGGCTCTGCCTTCCCGCCCCGCACCAGGGCCTTTGTCTCCACCGGATGCACCCAAAGCTGGATGTCGATCCGGTCCATAATCGGCCCGGACAGCTTGGAAAGATAGCTCATGCGCTGGCCTACGGTGCACGTGCAGCGGTCGCCCTCCCCGTAATAGCCGCAAGGGCAGGGGTTCGAGGCCGCCACCAGCATGAAGGACGCGGGGTACTCGATCTTGGCCTTGAGGCGGGAAATGGTCACCTTGCGGTCCTCCAGGGGCCCCCGCAGCGCCTCCAGTGTGGACTTGGGCGCCTCGCAGAACTCGTCCAGAAAGAGCACCCCGCCCGTGGCCAGCGACACCTCCCCGGGGAGGATGTTGTCTCCGCTGCCGCCGCCCAGCATGGCCGCTTTGGAGGCCGATATGTGCGGCGCGCGGAACGGCCGGGTGCGCATGAGCCCCAGGCCGCCGCTGCTTCGGCCCGCCACCGAGTAAATCTTGGAAGTGATGGCGCTCTCCTCCAGGCTCATGGGCGGCAGAATCCCCGCCATCGCCTTGGCCATGGAGCTCTTTCCGCTTCCCGGTGCCCCCAGAAAAAGCACATTATGGTTGCCGGCCGATGCAATCTCTACCCCGCGCTTTGCCCCTTCCTGCCCAATGATGTCGGCAAAATCCATGTACGGGCTGACACTGAGTCTCTGGGATGCGCGTGCCTCCCGGTAGGCTTCCGTGTTCCAGATGAGCAGGTCGGAAGGGTCCTCCTGCTCCTGCAGGATGCGCAGCACGTCGTCCAGCGTGCGCACCCCATAAATCTGCGTTTGCGTGTAGTCCACCGCCTCCAGGGCCGATGATTCCGGCAGAATGCAGCCCTTGTAGCCCTGCCGGATGGCCAGCTCCACCATGGGCAGCGTACCGCTCACATAGCGCACGCCGGCATCCAGGCCCAGCTCGCCCATAATCAGATACTTCTCCAGCCCCGGCATGGGCAACTGCTCCGAGGCGGCTATGATGCCCAGCGCTATGGGAATATCGTAGCCGCTGCCCTGTTTGTGCAGGTCGGCCGGTGCCAGGTTAATCACTATCTTTTTCCCAGGCACGTGGAAGCCTTTGGACTGCAGGGCTGTCACCGTGCGCAGAAGGCTCTCCTTTACGGCGGCATCGGCCAGGCCCACCAGGTGCAGGCCAATTCCAAGGTTAATGTTTACTTCAATGGTTACCGGCACGGCCTCAATGCCGATACACTTGGCCCCATGGATATTTACCAGCATAGTCTATTGGATTTGAATGGCCACAAAAAAGCCGTTGAACCTATGGGGAAAAGCCTCTTGGTCGGCCGTGAGCAGGTGCTCGTCCCCGCTGGCGTGGGTCAGGGCCATGGCAAAGATGCCCTTCCGGAAAGCGGCGCAGCGGCTGGACTTGAGTACATAGGTGTCGGGCTTTACGGGCAAATAATTTCCGTTCTTATATGCCTGGCACACACGTCCCTGGTCCAGGGTAATGTAGGCGCACCAGCCCTGGTCCAGGTAAATGTCGGCCGGCACAAAGTTACTCCTTGCCACAAAGCGCACGTCATACATATCCCGCACCCAATAGGTATAGGTTGGGTTTCCCTGACTTTTGCTCAGCCCTTTCATGAGCATGTATCCGTTATAGGTAATGAGCTGGCCCTCAAGAACTTCCTCCTCGGGCGATATCCCCATGGAAATGGGCGCATTGGCCTGGACCAGGCACAGGCTCCAGCTGTAGGGGCTGCGACACTCGCTCCGGTAAACGACGCCGCCCAAAGGCCGCACGTCAAAGACCTTATGGGCCATGCCGGCCGCCACCAGCTGCACCTGCTCGTCGCCCCGCATTACATGGTATTCCTGCAGGGTTTCCTTGCCTTTTTTCACGGGGATGCAATAGGTATAATAGACGCCCAGCGAATCGGCCGACAACGCCCCGCCGGGCCATTCCCGGTTTTCCAGGCCGCCCAGAATGGTGCCCAAAGGGGATTCGAAGACCACTTCTCCGTCTACCCGGTAGCAAATGCCCCGGCCGCCGGCGCGCTGCCCCAGCGTATGGATATGGCCGTCGGCAACCAGCAGGCCCTGTATTACTTCTTCCCCGCTCCAGGAGAGCCGTTCCTCCCCGTTGCAGCAGATGACGGTGGCGTTTCCGTTCCGGGTTTCGTCGGTCCAGATCTGGGTGCCCAGCAGGCGTATGCGGTCGGGGGCGGGGTCTCCGCCGAAGGGGAAGGAGCGTACCTCCACGCTGTCCCGCAGCAGTACCAGCTCGGCCTGCCGATAATCGCCCTCCCGCCAGTCCACTCCCCTGGGGAAGCGTACGGCGGCGGCATACACGCTGTGCCCGTCGGGGACCGGCATAACCAGGCTGTCCGCATCCTCTTCTTTCTCATAAGGAATGTGGGCGTAGCGGTCTTGCATCCGCATCCACCTGGGAGTAGTATTGAACAAGGGTTTCTGGCAGGCGGCCAGGGCCAGAAGGCTGGCCAGGATTCCAATCAAACGACGCATGGCTCTCAACTTTGGGAGCGCAAGGTCGCCAAAGGCAAACACTTTTCCTACAATCGTAAGAAAAAAAGTGTTGTATCAGGAGTATTTTGTTGTGTTTTTTAAGATTTGGAGGTGGGGAAGAGGGCAAAAAATGCACTTCCGCTGCCGCTCATGGCGGCGTAAACGGCCCCCTCTCGGTACAAATCTTCCTTGATTCCGGCCAGGGAAGGGTACTTGGCAAACACGGTTTCCTCAAAGTCGTTCACCAAATCCTGCTTCCAGCTTTCTACCGGTTGCCGCAGCACTTCCTGCAGGGGTTTAACCGGCTCCCGGGGCACAATGCCGCGGTAGGCATCGGCCGTAGAAACAGCCACTCCGTCCGGGATTATCACCTGCAGCCGATAGGCCGACAGGTCTATATCGTAGGGCACCAGTACCTCGCCGCGGCCGCTGCCCAGCATGGGGCGGTTGTACACAAAGAAGGCGCAGTCGCTGCCCAGGCGGGCGGCCAGGGCGGCCAGTTCCTGCTTGCCGAGTTCCAGCCCGGCCAGCTGGGCTATCATGCGCAGCGCCCAGGCGGCATCGGCCGAACCTCCCCCCAGTCCGGCGCCCACCGGAGAGCGCTTTTCCAGGAAGATTTTCATGGGAGGGAGCTCGTACTGGGCCGCCAGCAGGAAGTATGCCTTGGCTGTGAGGTCCTTGAGGGGATCCCAGTCTACGCCCTGCGCCCGGGCTATGGAAATCATGAGTTTCCCGTCCGGGGAAATGGCCTGGGCCAGGCTGCCGTAGCGCTCCTGCAAATCCTTGATGGTGCGGCTGTAATCGTCTCCGGCAATGATTTCCAGGGTGTCGCTAATGCCGGTATAGGGAACAAAGAGGGTTTCCAGGTCATGGTAGCCGTCCGGCCTTTTGCGCAGGACGTTCAGACCCAGATTAATCTTTACGTTGGGATACCCAATCATGGCTAATTCTTGCCCAGAGAGAAGCGCAGGCCGGCTTCTATGTCGAAGCGGAGCGGCTGGATGGTGCGCAGGGAGCGGGGCATCTCGGCGGCATCGAACAGGTAGTAGCGAATGCCCGGATCCAGGAACAGGCCGATGTGGGGCGTGATTTTGAATTCCACTCCCAGGCCGGCGCCCACAGACCACATGTTGTGCCGGCCGGTCTGGTGATAATGGAAGTCGTTGGGGGCGTGTACCAGGAAGTCGTTGTCAAGCAGGAACTCGAAGGACCCGCCGGCAAATGCGTGTACGCGCCACCTGCCCCGGTTAACAATGTCGTAATACGCATTGAGGGGAATGCCCATCCAGTGCTGCTGGTTGTCTATGGAGGTAGGACTGTCGTAGTCTCCTACATCGTACCCTTCACCGGAGTGGTAGATTCCCAGGAAAGTGCGGCTGAGGTTGGTGTACCGTACACCCAGACCCACAGCCCAGCGGGGTGTGAAATTATATTTAAGATTGATACCTGCACTGAAAGGAAGGCCGAAGTTGTCCTGGGAGGTTTCCTCTATGAATTCTCTGTTGGGGAGGGCGCCTGCCTTGGCAAAGCCGTGCCCGGCCTTGATGGGGACATCCTGGCGGGAATTGCCCTGGAGGTTGCCCACGGCCATGATGGAGAGGCCGCGGCCATTCTCGGCCTTTTGCTCGCTGCGGGCCAGGGTTTCCAGCAGTTCCTGGTCTGAGACCTGGCTTACGGGAATGTAGGCGCGGATGGGAACCAGCTGCGGCCGGTTCACTTCCAGCGCGGCCAGCAGGGGCTCGGAGGAAGGAATGGCTTCGGGGGTAGCTTCAGGGGTGGATTCGGGGGCGGCAGCGAAGCGTACTTTCTTCGCTGCCACCGGGGCCGTTTCCAGGCCTTGGGCGGGGACTGCTTCGGAGGCCGCTGCCAGGGTGGCAGGGGCGGCCGGCAGTTCTGCCTGGGCCAATGATATAGATTGGTTAGAAGGTTCTATGGTTGCAGCCGGCCACAGGATTACCACGCCCGCTATCACAGCGGCGGCCACAGCGGCCGTCATGGCGCCCCATAACCAGAAAGGAATCACGCGGTGCTGGCGGTCCAACCCCGCCGCCACGCCTTTCCACACACGTGGAGAGACGGGTTCTTCCGCGTTTTGAAGCAGATTCCTTACGGATATGTCAAAATCCTTTTCGTTCATTTTTTGCCGTTTATCATATCCTGCAACTGAACCCGGGCCCTTTGGAGCTTCGAGCGGGATGTGGCCTCCGTGCATCCCAGCTCCTGCGCAATTTCTTTATGTGAATAACCTTCTATTACGTACATGTTGAAGACGGTCCTTGCGTCGGGCGGCAGGGATTCGATGAGCCGCATCAGTTCCTTGTATCCCATTTTTTGCAAGGGCGTTGCTTCCTCCGAGAACAGCGAACGGGCCTGGTCAATGTCGTCGCTTAGTCCCAGGGCGTCCGTGCGTCTGAGATGCATCAGTGCAGTATTGACAAAGATCTTTCTGGCCCAGCCTTCGAAGGAACCGCTTCCCTGGTAGCTCTCCAGCTTGGTGAACAAGGTGATGAAACCCTCCTGAAGCACATCCTCTGCGTCTTCCTGATTACCCATGTACCGGTGGCACACGGCCATCATTTTAGGTGCCAGGGCGTCGAACAATTGCTTTTGCGCTTTCCTTTCTCCATCCTTGCAGGCGATGGCCAGGCGCTCCAGCGACGACGCGGCCCCAGGGGACTCTGAATCCCTTGACCACCTTATAAGATGCAAAAATGGATGAAAACGTTTCAACGGGTCTGGTTTTTGTTTATGTAAGGAACACAAATTTCGCAAAAAAAACAGAATCAAGGAAGTGTTCTTGCCTATTTTTCGCAAAACCCGTATTTTTGTGGATATGAAAAGATGGATCATCCTTGTGGTACTCTGCCAGGTATCTCTTTTCCAGGCCCGGGCCCAATCCGTGGACTGGAACCTCATAGAAGCCGTGCAGCAGTATTCATCGGGAAACTATAAACAAGCCCAAGCCCTTCTCCAGAGCCTCTCGGCCGCAGTGCCCGGGGACGACGCCGTGTGGTATTACCTGGCCATGACCAGCGTCAAGCTGGGCAAGACCGACGAGGCCCAGTCGGCCCTGGAGCAGGCGGTCAGGCTGGACAGCAGCAATTTCTGGTACCGCACCATGCTGGCCCGTCTGTATGTGGCGCAGGGCAAAATCAAGGAAGGCCAGGCCCAGTACGAGCGTATGGTAAAGGCTTTCCCCGATAAGGAAGACCCCACGTACGAGCTGCTGGACCTGTACCTCAAGCAGCAGGAGTTTGACAAAGCCCTCTCGGCCCTGGACGAGATTCAGCAGCGGCGCGGTCCCTCCGAGGCCGTGGTACGCACCCGCCACGATGTCCTGGCCTCCATGGGACGGCAGGAAGAAGCCATCCGGGAACTGGAGCAGTTTGCCCAGGAGTATGCCTCGCCCTCGGTGCAGTCCATCCTGGGGGACTATTACCTGAACGAATACCAGGATTCCCTGGCCGGGGTGCATTACGGGGAGGCCCTGGCGCTGGACAGCAGTTTTGCGCCGGCGGTGCTGGGCATGTCGGAGGTGTATCGGCACAAGCGCCAGTACGGGGCGTACTTCAACACTCTTACACCCTTCTTCTCTTCGGAGGAGGTTCCCGTGGGCACCAAGAGCATGTACATCGGCAACCTCACCCGCAGTCTGGATCCCAAAATCCTGCAACTGCACCGGGAGGGCTTCGATTCGCTGGTGGTGCTGGCCACCACCCATCACCCGTCGGACAGCACCCTCCTTACTACCGCCGGGCAATACTATTATGTCACCGGCCGCATTCCCCAGGCGGGCACGTACTTTCAGCAGGCGGCCGATGCCTACCCGCAGAGTATCGGCCTCACGGCTACCTACATCCAGTTCCTGAACCTGCAGGAGGACTGGCCTCAGATGCGGGACCGTTCGCTGGAGGCTTTCGGCCGATTCAAGGAGGTGGGGTTCATGGACTATGCCAACCTGGCCAATTATCAGCTTCGGGACTTTGACGCCATCATCGGCAATTGCCGGGAGGTCATTGCCCGCTATCCCAAGGACAAAACCATTTGCCTGGGTGCCTGGTCCATGATGGGCGATGCCTGGCATTCCAAGGGCAACAGCCGTGAAGCCTATAAAGCCTATGAAAAGGCCCTGCGCCTGGATTCGTCCTATGCGCCGGTGCTCAACAATTACGCCTATTACCTGAGCCTGGAGGGCAAAAAGCTCAAGAAGGCCTACACTATGTCCAAGAAAACCGTGGAGGCCGAGCCCGACAACGCCACCTACCTGGATACGTTCGCCTGGATCCTGCACCTGCAGGGGAAGGACTTGGAGGCCAAGCCGTTCTTCAAGCACGCCATGCTGTATGGCGGCAAGGACAGTGCGGTGGTGTTGGACCACTACGCCG
The DNA here is from genome assembly GCA_905234285.1 of uncultured Bacteroidales bacterium. Lineage (GTDB taxonomy): Bacteria > Bacteroidota > Bacteroidia > Bacteroidales > UBA932 > Cryptobacteroides. The sequence continues at coordinate 22,607 of CAJOHK010000008.1, read as the reverse complement.
AGGTCCTCTATGCGCTGGGAGAATATGAAACGGCCAAGCTGTACTGGCGCCAGGCCAAGGCCAAGAATACCAGCGGCGAGGTGCCCGATTTGGAAGAACGGGTCAAAGCCCGCCTGCAAGCCCTAGAAGAAAAATGAAAAAGCTGCTGTACCTAGTGACCATGCTGCTGCTGTGCACCCTGCCGGCCGCCGCCCAAAAGACTTCCATGAAAAAGCTGGAAAGCCAGCGGGCGCAGCTGGAGAAGGACATTGCCATCATCAACCGCAAGCTGGCCGAGAATTCCCGCACCAGCGAGCAGGCGCTGGGCAACCTGACGCTGGTACGCAGCAAGATATCGGCCCGCGAAAAGCTCATCGCCGGCTGCGACGAGACGCTGCGCATGCTGGACGATTCCATTCGCACCTGCCAGGGGCAAATTGACAAGCTGCAGGCGCGCTACGACACGCTTTCCCTTTATTACGGTAAGTTGGTGCGCGGGGCCTACAAAAACCGCGACAGCCGCATGTGGTACATGTACATCCTCTCCAGTGAATCCCTGGGGCAGGGGCTTCGGCGCTTTGGTTACCTGCGGAGTCTGTCAAGCCAGATGAGCGGCCAGGCGGTAAGGATTCGGGAAACCGCGGCCGAGCTGGAAACGCAGAAGGAGAGGCTCACGGGGCTCAGGAACGAGGCGGCCGAAATGCGCCAGAAGATTGTGCGCGAGCGCACGAAGCTCCAGAGCGAGGAAACCGAGCAGAACCGCCTGGTGAACCGGCTGGGGGCCGACCGAAAGAAGTACCAGAAGCAGCTCAAGGAGAAGAATCGGCAAAAGGAGGCGCTCAACAAGAAGATTGCCGACCTCATTCGCGCGCAGGCCGCCAAGGCCGAGCCCAAGAAGGGGAAATCCAAGGGAAAGACCACTTCTACGGAGGTAGATACCAAGCTGTCCAACGAGTTTGCCGCCAACAAGGGCAAACTGCCCTGGCCGGTAGAGGGGGCCATCGTAGAGCGCTTCGGCCGGCATCAGCACCCGGTGTACCAGAATGTGGAACTGCCGCAGAATAATGGGGTGACGCTGGTGGTCAAGCGCGGCGCCCAGGCCAAGGCCGTGTTCAACGGCAAGGTTTCCCAGGTGGTGGCCATGCCGGGCTACAACCAGTGCGTGCTCATCAACCACGGCTCCTATTTCACGCTCTACGCCAAGCTCAAGTCGGTTTCCGTCAAGGCCGGCGACAAAGTCACCACCGGCCAGGTCGTTGGCACTGTGGATACCATTGCAGGGGAGGACCTGTTCCATTTCGAGCTCTGGAAGGGTACCACACCGCAAAATCCCGAGGGGTGGTTGAGGGAGTAAACCGCCATTTGTGGGAAACGGAGGCGGTTTTTTCTTTGAGCTAACGGGTGCAGCGGTCGCCGGGAAGGGGACGTTACTCCGTTTGGTTGCGTCCGAGCACCCAAATAGACCATCCCGTGCTCGGCCCCATCAATTTACCGTGTCTGCGCACAGATTTGGGCCTTTTTGTGCGCGGAACCCTCCACTGCGCTCCTCGCTATGCACCCCCTCCTTCACCGCCTTACCCTCTTAGGACGCGATGTGTGTCCCGCAAACCCCATCGAGTGCGCGTAATGTGCAAATCTTCCTGCACGTTAAGAGCAAAATCGGCCCGAAATGCGCTTAACCTCAACTTTGGAGTGCACGTTACGAGCAGGGGGGATATAATGTTCGGAAGTGCGTTAGAAACTAAAAAAAAGAGGTCGACTTATCGATTAGACGACCTCTTTAAAAAATGCAATAGACTATTCTACCGTGACACAACGAACATTTGCGCAATAGTATTTATAATAACTAGGGTAATTTGGTAGGGCAGCAGTATATAGTCCTTTCGCTCTTTCCAAATCTTGGTACGATGCACTCCACAATAGGGCGCGCTCTTTAACCTTATAAGCTGATAGATTTTCTGTATAACCGGCTAAGGGGAATGTAATAGTACCAAATTTTAACCACCCATAAGTTGTATTGGCTTCCCAGCCCGAGGTATCATCATACTTCCAGAATCGATTACTTGAATTGAAGACAGCGACCCTATAACCCTGGGGGCAAGGATCATAGATGGTCTTCCCACCATTATCCCACAAATCTGTGATTTCAGTAGAGTTCCAGTTATATGTTTTGGGAGAAGTACTCTCGTCCTTCTGTTTGTAAAGAACAGTAGGATTCTGATTAGCTGTTTCAGTTGTGACACAAGTAGAGGATGTCGAGAATGCACAGCTTGTATTTCGGCCCCAATCATTAGTTATAAAGGGATCCTTTCTACCCCATTGATAATACAATCCAAATGAAGTTGTGGGCACGACCGATTCACCAGCTACAACAGGTTCTATAGCGCCGAGGTTACGATCCGCAATTTTAACACCCGTGCCGCAGAAAGCGTCATTCGTTATATCAGATACTTCTGAAGCTGGTACCCAGATGTGCCAACTCCACAAGATGGTGCCATCGCTGTCTTTTGCAGCGATAAGCGCATTTCCGGTATGGAGTGTCGCTGGCATTTGAAAGCAAATCTCATAATAGCTGTTGGCATTTTGTTTATCGAAGTCAACAGCGGCTATTACGCTATTTGCGCTTACACTGGAAGTGTTGTTAGTTTCCCAGAGAATCTCAACACTCTGAATTGTTCCCGCGTTTGTAGTTGAGTTTCCCTTATAGGCTTTAAATTTATAAACTTTACCGGCATTTTCATTATCTCCTCCATTAACCACATAACAGTTGGCAGAACTGCCGGCGCTCAAATCAGTAGCTCCGGAGATAGCGGGTGTTGTCGCATTATGAACCGGGGGAGTATATGTTTTGAGATGACTTGTTACATCGCCTAGAGGGAGATACTTACCAATCTCAATATTTTTCGCGGTGCTGGTGGATAAAGTTTTGACAATTTCTCCTCCTTTTTTGAATTTGATGATAAAACCACTGGAAAGGTTAACACCTGCAGGGAAGAAAATATAATTAACAGTTGTGCCATCTGCGACAACTGGCCCAGTTATAACATGTTGGGGCCCAGAAGTGGCAATACCGCCGCTTCCTCCATTATAGGGGATATATCCCTTTTTATCATCAAAGGAGTTTTCGGCATCAACTCTTACGGAGAAAACATTATAACCAACGACCTCAGTTCCTCCTTTCCCGGAAAATACGTACGAGTCGAAATCTCCACTGACGATAAATGATAATGCGCCACTTAAGTGTCTGAATTGGAAAGTGTTTCCATCGTTGACACTAACGTCATTACATCCTGCTAAGAGAAGAGCGTTTGTATTGCTAAATGCAGAAGAATAATACCAAATATCTCCATCAGAATAATTTTTGATTGCCGATGCAGGATATGCCGCAAACAATGTGGCCTTATAACCACTCGTTCGCCATGAACTGGGTTTGGCGGCGATATCCTCCATGGTAAACGTTGCGGTTTTTCCGTCTGCACTAATATCTTTACCGGCAAGAGTTATCGTTCGTGAATAATAAGTTTCACCAGAGTGCCCGACGTGCGATCCGTGAATAAAGATTTCATCTCCTGCTTCCCATGCCGTTTTTCCATCGGCGGCAAGGGAAACCCGCATGGCGGGATCTACTTCATTATCTTCCGGAAACTGAAGCGTTATGGTTCGATAGGTAGGAGATACGGTTTTAGCATCATCTTCCATTTCGCTCTTATCGCATGAGAGTGCAAATAATAACGGGCAAAGGATAAGAGTCCCAAAATATATAAACTGTTTCATAATTATTGTCTCCTTATTCATCCCAATCAATATCACCATTATTGAGTACATCATAATTCGGGAGCCCAGTTGTGTTCCCACTTGTACATAGCGGACCTTCAGGATTAATCGGCCATTCCTCCAGAACAGGAGGGAGATACGTTTTCTTGTGCATGATCTTCTTTAATACTGGTTATTTTCTAAGTGTCTTTTTTCCGCACATAAGGGCGGGAGCTATTCTGGTCTCATTTCTGCCATAACGGGTGCCAGAGGAAGGTTTCTTCTTGGGTAACTCGGGTCATAATTCTCTTACTAGCGAATCGAAATAGGCGTTTCAAACGAAACACGAAGAAATAAGAAAAGGCTAAAAAACAGCGATTTATGCGGGAAATATTGTTTTTTTATTCATTAATCAATACTTTTGCAACTTAAGCCCTTAATTGAAAACACCAAATTACCGCCCTTATGTGCGGAATAAGGAAGCAAGTGATACCAATAACCAATACAGATATGAGAATGAATTACACAGCTCCAGAAACGGATGTGATAATGCTCCGTCTGGAGGAAAACTTACTAACTGTTTCGACCGGTTCCTCAACTGGCGAAAATGTCACAATTGATAGTGAATACGATCCCTGGTAAAATTGGAGGAAAGAATTATGAAAAAGTACACTTTATTATTCGCGGCGCTAGGCGCATGCATGGTTTTTTCCTGCAATAAGGGCCTGTCTTCCGATGAGCCCGTCATCAACGATGAGACTCCCCAGGTAGCCATGAAGTCGGTAACGATCACCGCAATAATTGATGACGAACTTGATGGCACAATAGATAAATCTACAAAGACGTCTTACTCTAATACCGGTGCTTTCTCCTGGACAGCTGGTGATCAGATTTCTGTTCTTGGTGACGATAATACTTTTTATACTTTTACAGCTAGTAGTACGGCGGCTTCTACGACCTTTACTGGGACTCTTCCTGGAGGGGTAAACCTCGGCTCATATGCACTCTTCCCTGCTGATGCCAATCATACAACCACAAAGTTTAGTGTGCCTAAAACGAAAAATACTACAGCGACTGGCTCTGCTGATTTGCCAATGTATGGGAAAAAAGGTGCTGGCGACGCATACTCTTTTACGCACATGACAGGTGGGATAAAACTTACTATTGACAATTTCCCTACCAGTATTACATATGCTACAGTATCTGTGGTTAATGCTTCTCTAAAATTAAGCGGATTGTTCACCATTAACGAGTCTGGAGATTATCATATATGGAGTGCAGCTGCTGGTAGTAATGTTGATGAAAAGTCATTCATTCGTACGGTCCCGGTGGTGGACTGTAAAGCGGAGGTTTTTATCCCTTATGCCGTTGGTGGAGATATGTGGGGCAGCAGTACTCTAAATGTAACTGGCTATAATAGTTCCGATGAGCCTACTGCTTTTGTCTCAGATAAAACCATGAAAGGCAATGGAACTGCGCACGTACGTGCTAAGGTTATTCCGTATAAACCGCTATTGCTATATAATACTCCCGATTTCTCATTACCTTCAGTTGTGACAACGTCTTGTGGTGCTTCTCATACTCAGGTTTCAGAGATGAAGTCATATGCAGACAAAGGATATATTCATTTGCAGTTCCATGGTACCACCGCGTCATGGACAGGCAATTCTATGACCCTATATGTATATGATGGAGGCAGCGATAAAGACGCTCCATATGCAGCGTGGAATCAAAAGAAGGTGACCAATGAATTGCATACTTCTACAAGTATTTCTACATCCTCTCTGTCTGTCACATTGGGTGGCAAATCATGTACTACTTCCGTTACATCATCTGGGGACCAGACATATTGGACAATATCGATTCCTCGCGCCGCAAGTTCTGCAATGATGGGTTCTGCTGCTACCGTCTATGTGGGATTCTTTATTCAAGACAGTGGTAATGGCTGGGCTACGACTGCAGCTATTCCTGAAGTTTGGGACTCTAGGGATATGGTGGCAGTTGTGCTTCCTTAGACTTGATGGTTTAGCATTCATTTTCGCTCTTCCTTTCATAAAGGAGGGGCGTTTTTTATTGCATTACTTGTTGCCATTTAAAGCGCCTGAGAGTTTGGGATATGGCAACTGTTTAACGAAATGTGTTTCTCAAATGATTAGACTGTGACCAAAGTCCGCACATAAGTGTGGGCATTTGGGCCGTCGAATGGAAGTGTCTGATTCATAGGCGATTACGCAAAATACCCTGCCGAAAATCCGGTAGGGTATTTTGCGTAACTTGCAGAGTGTCAACAAGATCCATTCGACGGCAAATAACTGAGGCATCGGCGCGGGCGCAAGAACCAGGCACCATGGCGCGCTACTCCGTGGGGGTGTAAGTGCTTTACACACAGACAGTTAACGAAACAGGGGTGCACCTGGAAGTGCACCCCTGTGGGTATAATTGATTGATATTTAGTTACTTACAGCCCATGGCCAACCGGGCAAAGGGAAAAGGTCGGCCGTCCAAACGGCCCCGGGCCCCCAAAGCCTTCTAGTCTCCCACCACCCAAACCAGGACGTGGCGGTCGAAGGTCATGTATTCCAGCTCGAATTCTTCTTCGTCGCCGTTTTTGTCAATGAAGGTGGCCTCCAGCTCGCCTTCGCCGCGGGGGCGGAAGCGCTCCAGTTCAATTTGCTCGGCAAAATCCAGCGTGTATCGGCTCAGGAGCTTGAAGATGGCCTCTTTGGCGCACCAGTAAATGGCCAGCTGCTCGTTGCGCTTGTCGGTTTCAAGGTCGTCAATTTCGTCCTCCGACAAAGCCTTCTTTTCTACGGCCGAGAAATCCCGGTCCAGGGACTCTACGTCTATGCCGCAGTCGTCTTCCTCGTGCATGATCACGGCCACGTATTTTTCCGTGTGGGTGATGGAGATGTTCACGGGGTTGTTCTCCAGGTAGGGCTTGCCGTTGTCGTGGTGGCTCAGGTACACCTTCTCGTCAAAGAGGGTGTTCAGGAGGGCGCGGACGGCCAGCCGCTGTTTGCGCAGGGACTCGCTTTTGATGAACGAGATTTCCTCCATCTCGTCCGTGGGGGTGGCGGCCAGTTTGACCAGCTCTTCCTCCGTCTCGGTGATTTGCCACACGCCGATGGTGGCTTCGTTCTCTAATTCTTTCTTTAAATAAAGTGCCATTACTATGTTATTCCAACGACAAAACGGTAACCCGCCCGGATGCACCTAAGCACCGGGTTCCATGGAGTATGGGGAATAATCGCGACAGAGGGTCGTCTGAACCGACGCCCGCTAAGAGATTAGACTTGACCTGACTGGGAGGCTCCATTTTAATCGTTACAAATTTCGACACAAAGATAATTCATTTTTTGCAATTGCAACAAATCTTTCACGGGAAACATGTATCTTTGCAGCGTTTCTTATTCAGAATGAAGAAGGCAGTCCTATGGATAGCAGCTCTGGTCTCGGCCGTTTCCCTGCCGGCCCAGGAGCTTTCATTGCCCTTTCCGGCGCGGAGCGGTAACCAGATTGAGTGGTTCTGCACCGGTGACGATTACCTTGCCAGCCTGTATGCCGATTTAAACGCCGCCCAGTCTTTCATCGAGAGCGAGTTCTACCACCTGCACAACGACGAGGTGGGCAAAACCCTGCAGGAAATCTTCATCCGAAAGGCCCGGGAGGGCGTTACCGTGCGGATGCTGGTCGATGGTATCGTGAATTCCCGCGTACCCAAATCTTATTTCTACAAGATGCGCAAGGCCGGCGTAGAGGTGGTCTTTTACGACGACCCCGACGCCCGCATCTGGGAGCTTCTGGACGACGTGCAAAACCGCACGCACCGCAAAATCATTGTCATCGACCACCGCATCGGCTACACCGGCGGCATGAATCCCATTGACGAGGTGCGCGAATGGGGCGACATCCACATGCGTGTGCAGGGGCCCGTGGTGGCCGATTTGCACAGCCTGCTGGACCAGGGCCGAAGCCGCTTCAAGGGCTCGGACTGCCCAGTGGAGCCAGCGCCTACCCCCGCCGGTGACGTCACTGCCCGCCTGATTGTGGGCGGCCGGGCCGATTATCCCATCTTGGAGCGCCTGTACGAGCAAACTTTCCAATCGGCCCGGGAGAGCATCTGGATCCGTACGCCGTATTTTTGTCCGCCCAAGTCCATCCTGTCGGCGCTCAAAGCGGCGGCGCAGCGGGGAGTGGATGTGCGGATTTACCTCCCAAAAGCCAGCGACTGGCCCATGGTGGACAGCGCCGGCAAGGCCTTCTTCAAGCAGCTGCTGGAGGCCGGCGTACACCTGTATTACTGCGGCGGGGCCTTTAACCACGCCAAAACCTTTGTGGTAGACGGTACCCTGGGCTGCGCCGGAACGGTGAACCTGGACAACCGCAGCCTTGTGATTAACCAGGAGGACGGCCTGTTCCTGTACGGCCCGTCGGCCCTGTCGTTTCTGCTGGAGGATTACGCCCGCACACATGCCGGGGCCACCGAAATCACCAAGGTCCCCTTCGCCTGGCCGCACCGATACTTTTTCCTGGCGCTATATCCTTGGATGTAAGCATACAATTTAGTAACTTTGTGGTCCCGTTTGAAAGATAGTTTAATTTAAAATAGATTCAAAATCATGAAATTCCTTACTGATGAAAAGCTCCTTATCGTAGGCGCCGCCGGTATGATCGGTTCCAATATGGTTCAGACTGCCGCCATGCTTGGTCTTACCCCCAACATTTGCCTGTACGATATTTTTGAGCCCGGCCTCAAGGGTGTTCTGGCCGAGATGGACCACTGCGCTTTCGAGGGCATCAACCTCACTGCCACCATCGACCCTGCCGTAGCTTTCAAGGATGCCAAGTACATCATCTCCTCCGGTGGTGCACCCCGTAAAGAAGGCATGACCCGCGAGGATCTCCTGAAGGGCAACTGCCAAATTGCCGCCGAATTCGGCGACAACATCAAGAAGTACTGCCCGGACGCCAAGTTCGTGGTGGTGATCTTCAACCCGGCCGATGTTACCGCCCTCACCGCCCTCATCCACTCGGGCCTCAAGCCTTCCCAGCTCACTTCCCTGGCCGCTTTGGACAGCACCCGTCTGCAGGAAGCCCTGGCCCAGGAGTTCGGCGTGGCTCAGTACAAGGTCACCGGTGCCCGCACCTATGGCGGTCACGGTGAGGCCATGGCCGTGTTCGCCTCCCACGTGAAGGTAGACGGCAAGCCCCTCGCCGAGATGGGCCTCAGCGCCGAGCGCTTCGAGGAAATCAAGCACAACACCATCCAGGGTGGTTCCAACATCATCAAGCTCCGTGGCCGCAGCTCCTTCCAGAGCCCCGCATACCAGGCCGTGAAGATGATCGAGGCTGCCATGGGCGGCGCCAAGTTCGAGTGGCCCGCCGGCACCTATGTGAACAACGCCCAGTACAAGAACGTGATGATGGCCATGCCCACCGTCATCGATGCCACCGGCTGCCACTTCGTGAACCCGGAAGGCACCGCCGAGGAAATGGCCGCCCTCAACGCCTCCTACGAGCACCTCGTAAAGATGCGCGACGAGATTGTCTCCCTCGGCATCGTTCCCGCCGTGGCCGACTGGACCAAAGAGAACCCCAACCTCTAGTTCTTAAAGGTTCTTAATCTTTCACCGCTCCGGCACCCCCGGGGCGGTTTTTTTTACGCCATCCCCATAAATGATGATTGCACCCTTTGAAAAACTGCCGTACCTTTGCATTGGTAAAATAGCACCTTATATATGTATTTGGCAGATTTGCAGACCGGCGAGAAAGCGGTGATTGTGCGTGTGAACGGCCACGGGAGCTTCCGCAAGCGTCTCATCGAGATGGGGTTCATCCGCGGAAAAGAAGTGCGGGTGGTGCTCAATGCTCCTTTGAAGGATCCCATCGAATATGAAATTATCGGCTATAAAGTATCGCTGCGGCGGGAAGAGGCGCGGCTCATTGAGGTTGTAACCGAGGCCGAGGCCCGCGAGGCCCTGGTGAGCGACGAGCACCTGCAGTCCCTCCCCGGAGACCTGGAGGAGGACCGGCGGCTGGCCCACGCCCTGGAGCATGTGGCCGATGAGCGCCGCCACAACATCCGCGTGGCCCTGGTGGGCAATCCCAACTGCGGAAAAACCTCGCTCTTCAATATCGCATCCGGTGCCCACGAGCATGTGGGCAACTATTCCGGCGTTACCGTAGACGCCAAAGAGGGCCATTTCTCTTTCAAAGGATATGAAATCACCCTGGTAGACCTGCCGGGTACCTATTCCCTAAGCGCCTATTCTCCGGAGGAACTCTATGTTCGAAAAAACCTGCTGGAGACCATGCCGGACGTGGTGGTGAACGTGGTGGACGCCTCCAACATCGAGCGTAACCTGTACCTCACCACGCAGCTCATCGACATGAACCTGCGCACCGTGATGGCCCTGAACATGTACGACGAGCTGGAGCACAAGGGCGACAAGCTGGACACCCAGCAATTGGGCTGGCTGCTGGGCATGCCTGTGTGCCCCACGGTGAGCCGCGACGGCCGGGGCATCCCCGAACTCTTTGACACGGTTATCGCCGTCTACGAGCACGCCGATCCCAAGCTGGCCCGCCACATCCACATCAATCATGGCGCCGAGCTGGAGAATGGCATCCGCAGCATACAGCCTTATATCGCCTATAACGAGGCGCTCAAAACCCACTATTCCACCCGATACCTCGCCATCAAATACCTGGAGGGAGACAAAGAGGTGGAGGCCCTGCTCTCCGGCATGCCCAACATCCAGGATATCGCCAACGCCCGCGCCGATGTGCAGCAGCGCATCCAGGGCCTGCTGGGAACATCGGCCGAAAGCGCCATTGTGGACGCCAAGTACGCCTTCATCCAGGGCGCCCTGGCCGAGACCTACGAGAGATACCAGGCCGAGCGTCCCCGCCGTACTTTTACCGACAAGATAGACGCCGTTGTGACCAACCAGTGGATGGCCTTCCCCATCTTCATCCTGCTGCTGTGGTTCATCTTCTGGGCTACCTTTACCATCGGCCAGTATCCCATGGACTGGATTGAGTGGCTGGTAGAGAAGTTCGGAGCCTGGGTGGGCGGCCTCCTGCCCGACGGCTGGCTCAGGGACCTGCTGGTCGACGGCTGCATAGCCGGCGTGGGCAGCGTGCTGGTGTTCCTGCCCAACATCCTCATTCTGTACTTCTTCATCTCCATCATGGAGGACAGCGGCTATATGGCCCGTGCCGCCTTTATAGTGGACAAGATGATGCACCGCATCGGCCTTCATGGCAAGAGCTTCATTCCCATGGTCATGGGCTTCGGCTGCAACGTGCCGGCCATCATGGCCACCCGCAGCATAGAAAGCCGGAAGTCCCGGCTCATTACCATCGCCATCATTCCCTTCATGTCCTGTGCAGGGCGTCTTCCTATTTTCGTGCTCTTTGCCGGGGCCTTCTTCCCGGGAAGCCCCGCCACGGCGTTGCTGGGGATTTACCTTTTGGGTATTGTGCTGGCTATCCTGTCGGCCCTGGTAATCGGCCGTTTTGTGAAGGACGACGATCTCCCGTTTGTGATGGAATTGCCGCCCTACCGCGTGCCCACGGCCCGGGCTATCGGCCGGCATACCTGGGAAAAAGGCCGGCAGTATCTGGAAAAGATGGCCACCACCATCCTGCTGTTCTCCATGGCTATCTGGTTCCTGGGCTACTTCCCCCGTCACGAAGGTGCCTCCGACGCTTACCAGCAGGAGCATTCCTTCATCGGCATGGTGGGCAAGGCCGTTGAGCCGGCCATGGAACCGCTGGGCTTCAACTGGAAGATGGACGTTGGTCTGCTGGCCGGCGTGGGGGCCAAGGAGCTGGTGATAAGCTCGCTGGGCGTGATGTATGCCCAGGACGGTACGGCCGATGCCGGCGGGGCCTCCGTGTCGGACTCCCCGGCTTCCGATTCCGGCGACACTGCGCTGCAGGCCGCCCTGAAAGCCGATATCTCCACCCCCGCCGCCCTGGCCTTCATGGTGTTTGTGCTGCTGTACTTCCCCTGCATTGCCACCTTCGTGGCCATCAAGAACGAGACCGGTTCCTGGCGCTGGGCCGTGCTCCTTTGCATCTACACCATCCTGGTGGCCTGGCTCTGTGCCTTCACCGCTTACCGGATTGGACTGCTGATCTGGCCGGCGTAAACTGATTTGGTTGGTTAAAACTGCTTCGGTTGGCGCAGGAGCCCTATTGGCGCGTGGGCGAAAGTGACTCACCTTCAATGTTTTAAGTATTTGTCCCCAGGCAATTTTGCCCGGGGATAAATAGCTAAGTATGTGTATTTCAATGACTTACACCCACAGCGTCCCTGGTGCCCAAATGTGCTTTTCTTACCTAACGTCCCATCCACTGGACCGTTGCAACGGTTTATGGTATTGGGCAGCCCCGGCACCGATAGACACCCCTAAGCCCCCATTGTTAATAACTTTCGAAAAAAGAAACAGGTAAGTTATGAATTTGAATAATTCTAAATTAAAAATCAGACCAACAAAAACAGAATCAATGAATTAACAGCCTCATGGCCCCTCTGTTCATAACTTTTTCCAGAAAAACCGTAGGAAAAGGTATTCCAATGCCCTAACTTTGTTCTCCGACCGACTCCAAAAACCGACTCTAGTAACCAACTATGGTAAAACGTGTACTGAAACGTGACGGACGTCACGTAGACTTTAACAACCAAAAGATTGTTGCCGCCATCCTCAAGGCGATGGATGTGACCGAGAACGGTGAAGACATTGTGCTCGCCGCCCAGATTGCCCATGCTATTTCCCAGCTGGACAAGGAGGAAATGACCGTGGAGGAAATTCAGGACGTGGTAGAGAACCACCTCATGAACAGCCCCCGTCAGGAAGTAGCCAAGGAATACATCCGCTACCGCAACAAGCGCAATATAGCCCGCAACGCCAAGAGCAACGAGATCTTCGAGACCATCATCCAGGCGCAGGCCAACGACATCACGCGTGAGAACGCCAACATGAATGCCGACACGCCCGCCGGCATGATGATGAAGTTCGCATCGGAGGCCACCAAGACCTATGTGGACGAGTGTCTCCTGAGCGACCCCGTTCGCGAAGCCGTGCTTAACAATTACATTCACGTACACGACAAGGATTATTATCCCACCAAGAGCCTCACCTGCATCCAGCACCCGCTGGACATGATTCTCAACTACGGGCTCAAGGCCGGTCACGGGGAGTCCCGTCCCGCCAAGCGCATCGAGACCGCCAGCGTGCTGGCCTGCATCTCCATGGAAACCGCCCAGAACGAGATGCACGGCGGCCAGGCCATCCCCGCCTTCGACTTTTATCTGGCCCCCTTCGTACGCAAAACCCTGGAAGAAGAGATCGACCATGCCCAGGAACTGGACAACGCCGATTACTCCGAGCTCAAGGCCGTCAAGCTGGACGACTACATCAAGCGTGACCTCATCGGCCTGCAGGGCAAGGAGCGCGCACTGCAGCATGCCATTAACATGACGGTGAACCGCGTGCATCAGGCCATGGAGGCTTTTGTGCACAACATGAACACCATCCACAGCCGCGGCGGCAACCAGGTGGTGTTCTCGTCCATCAACTACGGCACCGACACATCGGCCGAGGGCCGCTGCATCATCCGCGAAATCCTGAATACCACCTACGAAGGCGTTGGCAACGGCAGCACCGCCATCTTCCCCATCCAGATCTGGAAGAAAAAGCGCGGCGTGAGCTACCTCCCCGAGGACCCCAACTACGACCTTTACAAGTTCGCCTGCCGCGTAAGCGCCCGCCGCTTCTTCCCCAACTTTCTGAACCTGGACGCCACCTTTAACCAGGACCCGGCCTGGCAGGCCGACGATCCCAAGCGCTACGAGCACGAGGTGGCCACCATGGGCTGCCGCACCCGCGTGTACGAGAACCGCTTCGGTCCCAAGACTTCCATCGGCCGCGGCAACCTGAGCTTCACCACCATCAACATCGTGAAGCTGGCCATCGAATGCATGGAGTTGCAGGACAAGGAGGCCCGCATAGGCCGATTTTTCGAGAAACTGGACTGGGCCCTGGAGCTCAGCGCCCGTCAGCTGGACGAGCGTTTCCAATTCCAGAAGACCGCCCTCAAGAAGCAGTTCCCGCTCCTGATGAACGGCCTGTGGCTGGGCTCCGAGAAACTGGACCCGGACGACAGCATCGAGCGTGTCATCAACCAGGGAACGCTGGGCATCGGCTTCATTGGCCTGGCCGAATGCCTCATAGCACTGGTGGGCAAGCACCACGGCGAGAGCGAGGAAGCCCAGGAGCTGGGCCTCAGGATCGTGACCTTCATGCGCGACAAGATCAACGGCTTCTGCGAGAAGTACCAGCACAACTATTCCGTGCTGGCCACTCCTGCCGAAGGCCTCTCGGGCAAGTTCACCAAGCGCGACAAAAAAGCCTTTGGCGTACTGCCCGGCATCACCGACAAAGACTACTACACCAACTCCAACCACGTACCGGTGTACTACAAGTGCACCCCGGAACATAAGGCCAAGGTGGAGGCACCTTACCACGAGCTCACCCGCGGCGGCCACATCTTCTACGTAGAAATTGACGGCGACGCCACGCACAACCCGGACGCCATCATGCAGATTGTGGACCTCATGGACAAGTACAACATTGGCTATGGCTCCGTGAACCACAACCGCAACCGCTGCCTGGACTGCGGCTACGAGAATGCCGAGAAAGACCTGCACGAATGCCCGCACTGCCACGGCCACCACATCGACACCCTCCAGCGCATCACCGGATACCTGGTAGGCACCACCGACCGCTGGAACGCCGGCAAGCTGGCCGAGCTTAAAGACAGAGTGGTACACGAATAGGGTAGAAGGGTGTCGAATATAAAGTGCTGTAAATCAATCAATTGTACAAATTACCCTAGGTAAAAATCGGCAGGGTGATTTGCTTAATAAATTGAGTATCAATTATTTGCATTCGACGCTAAAAAAGATGAAAATCAGGGTATTGGACATATTGGAGCAAACAATGGCCGATGGACCGGGATTCCGGACGGCCATTTATTGTGCGGGGTGCAAGCATGCCTGCAAGGGATGCCACAACCCGCAGAGCTGGAGCTTTGAGGCAGGGGAGTGGATGGATGTGGAGGACCTGCTGCGCATTATCAAGGCCGACAGCATGTCCAACGTTACTTTCAGTGGCGGGGACCCGTTTTACCAGGTGGAAGCCTTTACCGAGCTGGCCCGGCGCATCAAGGAGGAAACCGCCAAGACCATCTGGTGCTGGACGGGCTTCACGTTGGAGGAGATTGAGGCCGATGAAAAGCTGTCACAGATGCTGCCGTACCTGGACGTGCTGGTAGACGGCCCGTTCATTCTGGAGCAACGGGACACAGACCTGCTGTTCCGGGGCAGCCCCAATCAGCGCATCATTTACCTGCACGGGGAGCCGCCGCAGGACCATATCCCCGGTACGGTTCAGTTGGAGCCCTTGAGATAGAGCCATATTTTTTATAACTTTGCAAGTTGTAAGACTATTAGAAGACTTAAAATATGAAGAAAGTTGTTCTTTTTGCAGCCGCCATGCTGTTCATGGCCTTCCAGGCCAACGCTCAGCTCACCGCTGATGCCGGTTATATCCATGCTAATGAGAATGCCAAGATTACCTATAATAAACCCGTCTCCGGGGAAGAAATCACCGAGACCGGCAAGGCTTCTCTGGATGGTTTCTACGTGGGAGCCAAATACGGCATTTCCCTCTATGGCATTACCGAGGGCCTCAGCCTCAAGCCGGGTGCTAACGTCTCTTTCCTGTTTGGTAAAGAAGAAGGCATCACTGATGTCATGAGCCTGGATTCCAAGACCACCGTTGTGGAGGTGGCCCTTAACATTCCCCTGCATGTAGAATACGCTTATGAAGTAAGCCCGGATTTCAAGGTTTGCGCCTTTGCCGGTCCCACCTTCCAGTGTGGTTTGCTGAACCGCGCCATTGATGGTGATCAAAACCCTAGCTATATTTACAACCAGTACAAGACTGTCCCCGACGGTCTCTGGTTCAAAGATGCTCTGGGTGTTGCCGTTCCCGCCGGTGACCTCCCCGCCCGCAACCGCATCAATCTGTATCTGGGCCTGGGAGTCGGCTTTGAAATTGCCGAGAAAGTGCAGGTAAACATTGGCTACGACTTCGGCCTGCTCAACCTGTCCTCCGGCGACAAATTCAAGATTCACCGCAATCAGCTCAAGGTTGGTCTGGGCTATATCTTCTAGCCCTTGGCCTTTCACACACAGAACCCCCAACCCCGGACGCACAGTACCCGGAGGATGAACGGCTGGCTGGCTCTCAGCCCGCTGTTCGTCTTTTTGGCGGTGTATCTGGTAGGTTCCGTCGTGGCCCGGGACTTTTACAAAGTGCCCGTGGCGGCGGCTTTTATCATTGCATCGGCCTACGCCCTGTTCATTACGCGCGGGGTACCCAAGACCGACGACAAAATTGCCATTTTCTCCCAGGGCGCCGGGAGCCCCAACGTGCTCCTGATGATTTGGATCTTTGTGCTGGCGGGGGCGTTTGCCGCTACGGCCAAGGACATCGGCGCCATTGACGCTACCGTGAACGCGGCGCTGCACGTGCTGCCCGGCAAGCTCATCTACGCCGGCCTTTTCCTGGCGGCCTGCTTCATTTCCATGGCCGTGGGGACCAGCGTGGGGACCATCGTGGCCCTGGTGCCTATCGCCACGGGTATTGCGTCCGAGACCGGCATGGGCGTGCCTTTTGTGACGGCCATCATCGTGGGCGGCGCCTTCTTCGGCGACAACCTTTCCTTCATCTCCGACACCACCGTGGCTGCCACCAAGAGCCAGGGTTGTTCCATGAAGGACAAGTTCCGGGTGAACCTGTGGATCGCTGCTCCGGCGGCGCTAATGGTCACCGCCGTTTATGTGCTCATGGGCCTGCAAGTGGAGGCCTCTCCGGCAACCCAGCCTGTGCAATGGCTGGGGCTCATTCCTTATTTACTGGTCATCGGCCTGGCCCTGGCGGGCATGAACGTGGTAACGGTGCTGGCGCTGGGCATTGGCGTAAACGGCGTCCTGGGCTGGATAACCGGCGCCTATGACTTTGTGGGCTGGATGGCGTCTATCGGCGGTGGCATCGGCTCCATGGGCGAGCTCATCATTGTGTCCCTGCTGGCGGGCGGCCTGCTGGAAATCATCCGCTACAACGGTGGCCTGGAGTTCATTATCGAAGGCCTTACCCGCCGCATTCCGGGCCGACGCTCGGCCAGCTTCTCCATAGCCGGCCTGGTGTCGCTGGTGAACCTGTGCACGGCCAACAACACTATTGCCATCATCACCGTGGGGCCGCTGGCCAAGGATATTGCCGACCGCTTCAAGCTGGATCCCCGCAAGACGGCCTCTATCCTGGACACCTTCTCCTGCCTGGTGCAGGGCATCATTCCCTACGGCGCCCAAATGCTCATGGCTTCGGGCTTGTCGGGGGTGTCGGCCGTGTCCATCATCGGCCATCTGTATTACCCCTTCGCGCTGGGTGCCATGGCCTTCCTCTCCATCCTCTTCCGCTTCCCCCGACGGTATTCTTAGGCCTCATCCTTGTTTTGGGCCGATTTTGAGGACGAGAAGGGCAAAACCGGGGTCTCGTCCTTGAATTCGGGCGATTTTGAGGACGATAAGCCCGTATTCATAAAAAAGGGGCAAGGGTTCATTCGGAGTCGCTGCGTAAAAAAATAAAAAACTTTTTATATCTTTGTATGTCCCTTCGGGGGCAAAATATAACAGAAAGCGTTTAGCTTATTCCGCCGACGAGAATCTGGACAATTCTATTGAGGTGCGGACAAAGCCATAACGCTCACACTTGCTATATAGGACTTAACAAATCCTTCCGGCTAAGTGTGAGTTCAAGTTATGCTTGGTTCACCTCATGGCAGTCCAGAGCCTTCGTCGGGGACAAGTTAAGTTGGCTCACACTTTTTTTGTTTATGCATATCGCCCCGAAGGGCCATAAGGGCACAAATACACAATGAAAAACAAATTTCTGTTTGTGCTTTTGTGGGCGACGCCGCTATTGGCCGGCGCGTGTAGCCCCAAACTTGTGGTAAAGTCGGTCGGCTACCAGTCTCTGGTCAGTGCGCGCCCGGATTATTCCAGCACAGTCCCTTCCAATGCCGAGATTTCGGTCTACTATTTTGTGAATGCCGACGGGCGGCTCTCCGTAGAAGTAAAGAATCACACGGGAGACATCATGATGATTGACCGTACACATTCTTACTTTATCAACAGTGATCACTCCTCCTCTATTTTCTACGACCCTACGGTGCAGGTGAACACAACCACCAAAACGCACTCGGGGACAACGGGCGCAACCGTGAACGTGGGTGCAGTTGCCAGAGCCGCCGGTGTAGGAGGTGCCTTGGGAACAGCCCTTTCCGGAGTGAATGTGGGTAAATCCAACACCAATACTACCACCAGCACCAATACGGTGTATGTGGTGGACCAGCCTCAGGCGTCCATTCCCCCGGGAGGCGTTGTGGATCTGGGAGGCAACTTCAGGATTTCCGCCGTAGGACGGGGCTTCCTGTATGAGGTTGACAACCAAGGCGGCCGGGACATTGTGAGACGAAACACGGCGGACTTCTGCTTTGGCGTAGTTGTTTCCTATTCGCTGGATGGGGGTGAGACCTTTGACCGTGTAGAAACCTCCGTTTACACCAACAACCTTATTTCCTGCACCGTAAAAGAGCGCGGCAAGGTAAATGATGCCCTGCGGGAAGTGCTGACGGCCGCACCGGATGCCCTGATACAGCCCTGGTATTTGGTGTATGCCAACACGGTGGAAGCGCAGAACGAAAATAAAATGAACACTACAGCAAACGGGACAATTTTGAAGGGATTTATTATCGATTATAAATAATAGGTAGCATGAAACAGATTGTTATTATTTGTATTGTAGGCCTGCTGGCAACTTCGTGTGCGACATCCCGAAAACTTGCAGTAAGCGGCCAGCCGGGAACGGTTATTACAACCATAGACGGAGAAACGGTGGGACAGATTGAGTCCGACGGAACGGGGCAGCTAGAAATATCCAAACTGGTATTAAATCCTTTCCTGCTTGCACGCACTCCCGGTGCAGCACAAGCGGTTCCATTTGCCTTGGACTATAAAGAGTGCTATGGAAAAACGAAATTTGCGGGAACTATGTTAGGGATAGGTACAAGCGTAGGAATCGGTGCTATGACGGTAGGGTTAATTTTACTTGTCGCTGGAGAAAAAAGTAAAAGTAATAATAATGAACTCGAAAATTCCGGTTTGATAACAATGGGCATAGCAGGAGGCTCACTGCTTGGATTGGCGCTTCCGCCAGCCTTTGCGCTGGGTGACAAATCTTTTGCTCATGGGATGAAAATAAACAAAGAACAAAGGACCAATGGGGACTTGAAGCTTTCCCTTTCCGGAAAACCCGCCCCTGTGAATATTCCCCAAAAAGAACTCATCAAAAAGACAAATTCCCCGGCCCCGGTTTCCGGGAAAAAGGCAGGGAACAAGTCTTCGACCCAAAATGTCAAGGCCGACAAAACCATTTCCCATGCCAGCCGTGAAGAGGCCCTTGATGCGGCGAAGAAAACCATCATGGAGTCCAGCGACATCCTTGAAATGCGCCGCAACTCCCTGGCCGCCGGCCTGGAAGCCATTGATGTATATAATGGAGATAAACTGATTGAACGTCATGTATTTGCAGAATAAAATAGTTGCATTGCTCGCATGGGTGATTGCAGCCTGTGTCCCATTGAGTGCACAAACGTATACCTACCGCATGGTGAAGATGGTGGGCGAGGATGGGTCTGCCTATTCCGGAGACAATCACACGGTAACCATCACTTTTTCGTCGGGCCAGGGCTCGTTCTATGTCTCGGATGTCAATGGAAACCGCTTGGGCTCGCCTTCCCAGACAGGGCGGCCTACCGGCTACAACAACTATGTTCCCATTCGGCGCTCGGGCGGGTATAATATAAATGCGACAGGGTCTTACAGCCAGCGGGAAGTCCGTGACAGGCAGGATTTTTATTTTACCGGGATGACCGGCGACGTGATTGAGTACCGCAGCCAGCGGCCCATCCTGTCTTACAATGATGGTTCCGTGACGGATTATGAGTACGATTATGCGCGTTTCAGCTCAGATTACAGCCGTATCAACCTGATACCAACCTATCATTTGGGGCCTAATGGGATTATGGCGTTTGGCTGTTTGCCCAATTATTCGCCCAGGCCCAAAATCTTTGTTTTTGAGCGGATACAGGCTGCCAATGAAGGCGATTTCTATTAGTAGCTTCTATGAAACGGATTATAGCCATGGTTTTAGTGCTGCAGGTCTCTTTGGGACTTGCAGCACAAACCCGTTATTACGAGCGGGTGATGGTGGTGAGAAACGGTCAACGTGAAGCGGCATCCGGAGATGGGCACTATATTACCTTTGTCCGGGATATTGCCTACGATAGCAATCCCGACGGAACACGGGTGAGCAAGTGGACGCTGGATTTCATGAGCGATAAGAACAACAGGCATTTGTACGAAGGGAATTCGGCCCTGGGCTTCCGCCTGTCCTATGTTTTTTCCTGGGACTATGATCGGCTCAATGTAAAAACCAATGACGATATCGTATACGTCTATGAACATAAACGCCGCCCCTCCGGCGGGAGTGAGCGGCGCTATGATCTGGGAGGGCATGTGGCCGTGGATGACGTATATATGGAGTATGGCGGGGACGAGTCCTCTGCGTCAACGCAGCAAAGGGCTGGCGGTTCGGGGGCGAGCCGGCGGTCCTCCCATCGGGAAACCTGCCCCCGTTGCCATGGAACCAAATACATAGACAAATACGTTCCCTCGGTGGCGTCGTATGGGAATAAACCGCCGGAGTACTATGACTGTCCCATCTGTGGCAAGCGCGTTGCCAAAAATGGCGGTCACGGGCATGCCACGTGTCCCGAGTGCCACGGCGCCGGTACCATTATCAAATACGATTAAATCTCCAGAAGGACGGGGGCTAATTGGGGACCCTCGTCCTTATTTTGGGCTGATTTTGAGGACGAGAGGGACAAAACACGGGTGTCGTCCTTGAAAACGGGCATTTTTGAGGATGAGGAGGGCAAAACCGGGGTCTCGTCCTTGAATTCGGGCGATTTTGAGGACGAGGGGCCCCAAACCCGGGTGTCATCCTTGAAAACGGGCTTTTTTAAGGACGAGAAGGGCAAAACCGGGGTGGCATCCTTGGAAACGGGCATTTTTGAGGATGAGGAGGGCGGTGAAACGGGGAAAAGGTGTATCTTTGCACAGAAATGAAGACCCAAGTGCAAATAGAAGTGCCGGGAGGGGCCGATAAGGTGCTGCTGCATGCGTGCTGCGCGCCGTGCTCCAGCGCCATTGTGGAATGCCTTATGGAGCGGGGCATCCGGCCCGTCATTTTCTATTCCAACTCCAACATCTTCCCCCGCGAGGAGTACGACCACCGGCTCAACGAATGCCTGCGCTATGCCCGCAAGTGGGGCGTGGAGATTATTGAGGACGTTTACGACCACGACGAATGGAGCCTCTGCGCCAAGGGTCTGGAGAGCGAGCCCGAGCGTGGCGGCCGATGCCTCCAGTGCTTCAAATTCCGCCTGCTGCGTGCAGCGCAATATGCGGCGGCCAACGGTTTTGACGTGCTCACTACCACGCTGGCCAGTTCCCGCTGGAAAAGCCTGGAGCAGGTGAACGAGGCCGGCTACTGGGCCTGTGCTCAGGTGGACGGCGTGGAATGGTGGCCCCAAAACTGGCGCAAGGGCGGTCTGCAGGAGCGCCGGAACCAAATCATCAAAGAGGAAAACTTCTACAACCAGCTCTTCTGCGGCTGCGAATTCTCGCAAGCCCGTCGACATCGGTAGGAGATTGATTACTATACGACTGAATTAGCCACTAAAGCTCCAAATGAGCTATTTCTGCATAGCTCTATGCCACACTTGAAATATACTTTTAATATTGGTATATTTGCAAAAAAGATAACCTATGAAAGTTTCTTTTGTTAATGCTCTTGTAGCATTAGGCGCAATCTTGATTATTTCGTGTCAGAAAGAAGAAACACAGAGAAATGTTTCTATCAGAAGTCAATATGAAGCTTCAAATAGCTTTAGTATCAGATTCACGGATATATATGATTACATAAGACATCAAAGGAAATTAGGACAAACGAAAGGGGAGATGGTATCAATAGAGCCATTCATTGTCGAGCAAGATACGGTTATGTATTTGATTAACTATCAAGACGGATGGGAATTACTATCTGCCGATAAAAGAGCGCCTAAAACTTTTGCCATGTCTGAAGGGGGGAATTTTTCATTCTCAGAAATCGACAACGTGCCCCCTTTACGTGCTTTGTTTGACCGGTTTGCACAGAATATCGCCATTTTAAAAAGAAATCCGGCATTGGAAGTAGCTACAGACTTTACAGATAAATGGGACTCTTCCAATATGCGCTCATTTAATGATGATTGGGAATTAGAATCCGAAACAGTTATTGCAGTATTTGATTCCTTACAGAATCATTTAACGACAACAAAATGGGGACAAGGGTCGCCCTGGAATTGTCGATCACCTTATACTGACTCTGCGTTGTCTTCTCATTGTTTAACTGGATGCGTTCCTGTAGCTATAGCTCAAATCTTGTATTACATTCATCAAAAGACGGGTTATCCAACTCACGCTTACGGTGAAAGTAGCACGACGCAGTATATTCCCGAAGGGACTTCCTATATTAGGGACTATCGCAAAATAGCCAAAGATTTATAACAAATTGATTGCTAATGTGTTAGAAATTTTGTATCTTTGATATGGTAAAAAGAATTCCCCCAAT